>NZ_JBXWOB010000003.1:0-360472 GCF_059610685.1 Ruegeria sp. CDSC052 | reverse complement strand
TCTTGTTTGCCATTCTAGGTCCTCCGTTTCCTAAACATAACGGGGGACCAGTTCAGTTGGGGAGGCTCAGCGGCTGGGTTTTGCCGGTGCTGATCCGGGGATTGAGAAACAAATGCCGCTGCCCATCGGGCGCCGTGTTCGCGCCTGCTATGACGTGTTGTTGGAAGACCTTGAAGAGCATCCAGGCAGTGACGTCATTCATTTCCTGTTGCGCCGCCCAGCTCTGAAAAGCATCGTGCGCCGCATCCAAACCATGAGCAGGCACAAATACGCCGAAATCCGAGCCAACCTTGCGGACCGGAACGTGCGCCCCATGGACCTGTTGCGCTGCAAGCTTGCCTTCTTTGGCGTCAGCAAGTTCGACCCTCGTTCGAAGCTATGGGTACGTAACACAATGTATCAGGGGGCACCGCTGATTGATGACATCGGCCAGACCTATGAAAGCTGGTTCCTGCCACTGAAACCGCAGATTGAGGAGGCACAGGCATGAAAGTATCCCGTAACGAAATGATCACCGCGCTGTCCCGCGCCTACGAAGGAGCCGGGCACGAGATCGGTGACTATGAGGACGCTGGCCAATTGGTCACTTGGTTGCAAATGGCGGGTCTGAGCGGGTTCGACCGTATCAGCCTGCCACCACGGGCCCCCAAGGGTGGAGCGACTCCGCGGTTGGTGTTCGAAAATGACGACATCGCCGTTCTTGATGCAGGTGGCGCGGATGTCTGCGAGCACGGCTCATTGGCGGCCTATCTGATGCACTCCAAGGCCAACAAGTCGGGCTTTGCGATCATCGAACTGGCCAACTGCCGCTATCCTGGTCTAATCCTGCGAAGCCTGTCGATGGTCGCGCAGTTGGGCGTGTATATCTCAGCCTATCGGAAAGATCAGGTTGGATCACACGGAGCGAGCTTTGAAAGCGGCGCGACTTTCCCGCATTACTGGCGATTGGATAATGCAGATGACAGAAAAGAAATCTCGATCGTCACTATCATCTGCACAAATCAGCCTGCATTGCTGGCGGACGCGGTGACACGTCAGGTGGAGCAATCCGGACTTCAGCGGTTTGAAATTTCGGCGGCGCAGCTAGCAGCCAACTATAACCAAGCTTTGGAACAGGGGATTGAGGTTGACCCCGGTCAATGGGACGCCCTGAACGCCGCCGCTTGGCCCATTCTCGTTCGCTCAGATACGCAATCCCGCTCAGGCGCCGGGCCCATGTGAGGCTTGGGATATGAGCCAGCGCTTGCTCCGTTTGCAAACAAAAAAAATGCCGCCCCGATTGGGGCGGCGTCGGACCGGAACTCGTTCAGCATGTATTCCCGGTGAATCGGCGCTGGGTCGCCAAAGAACCTTTTGACCCTGCGCGCCATGAGCCAGGGGTAGTGCACAGGGCCAAGGTCTGATGTGCGTCAATCCTGCCGGTTATGTTCGCGGTAGCTCGGACATTCTGGCAAGGATGTCCACACCCTGCTGTTTCCAGAAATGCAAAAGGTCGATGAATATCCAGTTCTCGGCCAACTTATCCCCGTCTCGCCGATAGATATCTATCACCCGAAATTCACCGGCTTTGTCAGTTGCAGGCATTCCCATGAACCCGCCAGTTGGACGGGCTGTGAAGTTCGGCCAGCCAAAAAAACCGCCATAATGACCCTCTGCCAGGCGGCATATGTGTTTGGTTTTCGACCGGTCAGTGAAACCAGCACGGAAAGGGCCTGCATGCTGTTGGGCGTAGCGTTCGATCGTGTAGGTCGCCCCGATCCCGGATGGCCCCCACCAGATCATGTCTTCGGACCATGTGCGCCGTAGCTCGTCCTCAAGGCTGAGGCCGCTGTTCCATTGGCCCAGATCGGAGATCATAGAGTTGATGGCCGCCAGAGTCCGCTCTCCTTCCGCCGCAGGTTGCGGACCGACCATCAGGCCGTCATGGGTCATGGGCCCCGGCTGCACGAGCTGCGCGGCTGTCTGAGGCGGGAACGGCTGCAATCCGGCTTGCATCATGAAATGAGGTATGTCGAAATACATCGCCGTTTCAGTGATTTTTCCGTTTTCGACCTTGTTGAATTCGCAATAGCGCAGAAATGTCATTTTGCCGTTTGGCGAGATACCTAGCCAATCTTTGTCGAACAGCCCCATGAGATGGCCCATTGATACAACCCAGACCGAGGTGAAACCGTCCATCTCGTTTTCTCCGGCCATGAATACGTCCATACGGCGCTGCATTCGGGTCAGGCTTTGTTTCAGCGGAAGCCAGAACTGGGCACCTACGTCACTGGGGTCATGCAGTTCGTCAAAGGGATGGAATCCGCGCCACAGATAGTCATCGGCGCAATATTTCGAGATCACGTCAGGGACCGCTGATTCTTCAGCTCGGCTCAGAGCTTCATAAAGATCCAGAACAATATTTTTCTCGGCTTCGTAAGGCATATTCTTTTCTTTCAGTGCTTTACCAGGAATTGAGCACAGGTTTTCTGTATAGTGAAACGTAGATTTGCAAACGCATGCAAAAAAAGCTTGCCTGATGTTCCATCAGATGTCTATGCTCTTGCAAACGTATGCACGACAAGTGCACATGGGAGGACAGAATGGCCGAAATTCAACTTCGCAGTGTTGGGAAACGTTGGGGATCGTTTGTGGGGGTGGATAATTTCGACCTGACTATTGCCGATAAAGAGTTCTTGGTTCTTCTTGGCCCATCAGGCTGTGGCAAGACGACAACCATGCGCATGATTGCGGGTTTGGAGGACGCCAGCGAGGGCGATATTCTGATAGATGGCGAGCGTGTCAATGACATGGAGCCCAAGGACCGCGATGTTGCCATGGTGTTTCAGTCCTACGCGCTCTATCCGAACATGAATGTTTATGAGAATATCCGGTTCCCGCTGAAGGTGCGCGGCATCGACCCTTCCACACATGACGAAAAAGTGCGCCGCGCTTCGGCCATGGTCGAACTGGATGACTTTCTGCATCGCAAACCGGCAGAGCTGTCGGGCGGCCAGCGTCAGCGCGTCGCTTTGGCCCGCGCCATTGTTCGCGAGCCAAATGTCTTTCTGATGGACGAACCGCTGTCAAACCTTGACGCCAAGCTGCGTGTTTCGACGCGCGCGCAGATCAAGAACCTCAGCCACGAGCTTGCCGTGACCACGATCTACGTGACTCATGACCAGATCGAAGCGATGACTCTTGCAGATCGTGTGGTGATCATGAAGCAGGGTATCGTGCAGCAGGTTGGCTCTCCGACCGATATTTACGATGCACCCGCAAACACTTTTGTGGCCAGCTTTATTGGCAATCCGGCAATGAACCTTATCGATGGTCAGGTTCAGGATGGGGTGTTTCGGGCTCAGAACACTGAGGTGCATGGGCTGAATGCGTCGGACGGCCCGATTACGCTGGGCTTTCGCGCCGAGGACGCCAATGTCGTGGAAAGCGGCGGCGAGATTAACGGGCCCATCTACACGCAGGAGCTTTTGGGCGACAGCACGATGGTCTCGGTTCGGATCGGTGGCGCGCTGGTTTCGGTCAAAGCCGACAAAACCTATCGCGCTGAAATCGATGATCAGGTTTCAATCCATATCCACACCGATCACTGCCACTTGTTTGATGCGCAAACCGGAACGCGTTTGGAGCGCTGAACAGAAAATCCAAACCCGCATTGCCGGGTTTAACGCAGGTGCAGACTTCGAAGATGCACCCATCTACCTAGGGAGGAATACAAATGTTTCTGAAGAAAATTGCATTGGCTGGGTCCTTGGCCGCCTTTGCCGCCAGCGCAGGTTATGCCTGTGAAATTAGCGGGCGCGTGAATATCGTCGGTAACGAATTTGCGGCCATTCAGGCCGTCGCAACCGGCGCGAAAGAATGCACAGGCGCATCGGTCGATTCAAACCTGACCTCCGAGCACCAGACCATCAACGTGGCTGGTCTGTCCGGAAACCCGTCTGAATACACCAGTGCCATCATCGCCAACAGCTCGATCGTGGCGTTGATGAACGAAGATGTTATTCGGCCGCTCAACGATCTGGTGGAACAGCATGGTCAGGACCTGCAGCCAGGTCAGTTGATCAAGATTGGTGATGACATTATGGCCGTGGCGTTCATGGCGAATGCTCAGCACCTGATGTATCGCAAGGACGTGTTGGAACAGGCCGGTGTCGAAGTGCCGACAACCTATGAAGAATTGCTCGAAGCGGCCAAAGCCATTCGCGAGCAGGGCATCATGCAAAACCCGGTTGGCGGCGCCTATGCGTCGGGTTGGAATCTGGCACAGGAATTCAACAACATTTTTCTTGGCTATGGCGGCAGCCACTTCAAAGCCGGAACAGCTGAGCCCAACGTGAATTCTGAGGCTGGTGTCAATGCGCTGAACATGATGAAGGCTTTGTCGGAATACATGAACCCCGACTTCCTGACCCACGATTCCAATGCCACTAATGCCGAATACCGTGCTGGTAACGTTGCAATCATGAACATGTGGGGTTCACGGGCATCACAGCAAACCACGACCGAAGGCGTGCTTCAGGAAGTGATCGACGGTCATGCGATCGGCGCACCACTGACAGTCGGCGGCGGCTCGACGCCGGCATCGACCCTGTGGTGGGACGGCTGGACCGTCGGCAAGAACATCTCGGATGAAGAAGCCGAGGCTACGTTCATCGCGATGAAACACGGTATCCGTCCTGACATGCTGAACGATGAAACCACGCCGCTGGCGGTATGGTTGATCGAAGGCTACGAGCCTGGTGCGGACGCCGAAGGCGTGTTTGAGGCGGCCAAAATGGGCACACCGCCTTATCCGATGTTGCCTTACATGGGCCTGATGCACAGCGCGCTAGGCAATGAACTTTCAGACTTCATGCAAGGCAAGGAAAGCGCTGAGCAGGCGCTGGCCGATGTCGAAGCCGCATATCGCGCCGCTGCCATCGAACAAGGTTTCCTCCAGTAGGGCCTGACTCGTGCGGGCGTCTGTAAGGGCCGCCCGCACAAACCAATTCACGTGGGGATTGCGACATGCGCCATAAGACCTTCCTGTGGTTCTTCCTGCCCACCGGGCTTGCGATGCTGCTGTTCATCGCGATGCCGATAGTCTCGGTGGTGACCCAATCCATTTTCGCGCCTCATCCGGCCGTTTTGTTAGAGGTCGAAAGCTGCACCCCCCTGATCGGCTGCACGACAGAGACCACGATTGATCAAGAGGCAACAGCCGCCCTTCGCGCCGAGAAACCACTGGGCCGATTTGTCGGATTGGACATTTACCTGGACCGTGGCCACCTGGCGATCCAGGAAATTGGACAGATCTGGGCTGCGAATGAAACCTGGGGCGGTTTCTTCTCAAAGATCGGTAATTTGCCCTTTTACAGGGCAATGGCTTTTACGCTGACCTTCACGTTTGTTGTGACGCCGCTCACAATCATTTTGGGGCTGGTGATTGCGCTGGCAATCAACTCCCTGCACCGAAATCTCAAAGGGCTGCTGATCTTCTTTTCGCTTCTGCCGATGATCGTCACTCCGTTGATTGGCTCGCTTATCCTGTTCTGGATGATTGACAGCCGCGGGGTCATCGGCAACGCCCTGGTATATCTGGCCGGGGATCCGGATTTTAGCCTGAAGGCCTCAACCGGGCTGATGTGGGTGGCGCTGATGGTTTATGGAGTTTGGCACGCCGCTCCATTTGCATTTGTCGTGTTCTATGCGGGGTTGCAAACATTGCCCCAGGATCAAATCGAGGCCGCCCAGATAGACGGGGCAACCCGCTGGCAACAGGTTAAGTTCGTGGTCGTTCCTCATCTCATGCCACTGGTCACATTTGTTGCGTTGATTCAGTTGATGGACAACTTCAAGGTGTTTGAACCGATAATCGGGTTCAGCGCAGGTGCGCACGCACAATCCCTTAGTACATTCATCTTCAACGACTTAGGCGGTGAAACCCGGCAGCTTTCTTCCGCGGCCGCGACCTCTGTGATCACGATAATCGGAGTCGCCATTCTGCTGTCACCGGTGCTTGTCCGCACCTGGCGCGACTTCAAAGGAGCAAGATAATATGGCCAGCCGCGCACAAAGAATGCCTAGAAGTCTCCGGATCGCCACGTCCTTATTTGTGATCCTATGGTTCGTTCTGGCCGCTTTCCCGTTCCTCTGGACGGTCTGGGGTTCGTTCAAGGTAGAGTTGGATTTCTTTTCGATCGCCGACTGGACCAATGCCATCACCGGAGCACGGACCGAAGCCGTCTATGGCTCGCCCTTCACAACCACAGGGTACGAGGGCGCCTGGATACAGGAAGAATTCTGGCGGAATGTTCTCAACACGGGGATCATCTGTTTCTTTGTTGTCACCATCTCGCTCACAATCGGAACGCTGGGGGGCTATGCCCTGTCCCGGTCGACCTACAACTATACGTTCTGGCTATTGATCACGGCACTTATCTTCCGGGCTATGCCACCGATTACGCTGGTCTCGGGATATTTGCTGCCTTTCTTCGAATGGAACATCTGGGGGATCCTTCCAACCACGATCATCGTGCTTGTGGCGATAAACCAGCCGTTCACTCTGTGGATGCTGCATTCTTTCTTTAAGAACATCCCAAGCGAGCTGGATGAAAGTGCCAAGGTCGACGGATGCAACCAGTTCCAGGCATTTCGTCGGGTGATCATTCCGGTGATGTGGCCAGGGGTGATCACCACCGGGCTGTTCTCGTTCCTGCTGGCCTATAACGATTTTGCCGTCGGGGCGATGCTTCTGTCCGAAAGCAACCGCACGATGGTGCCTGCCATTGCCGCGTTTCTTGGTACAACGCAGACCGAAGGTAACGTGATGTTCGCGGTTGCGGCTGTGGTTTCAGCCACAGTTCCACTGTTCATTCTGGTCATGTTCTTCCAGCGACAGATTGTGGGCGGTCTGACGGCCGGGGCTGTGAAAGGCTAACTCTGATGGGACGCACTCATCCTCAGTCCGTATCTGCCCATGCGCATACTGCCAGACTGAATGTGGCTGCGCGCAGGACCCGGCGGCCGGGACGAATTCCATTTGCTTTGATGCGCGCGGGACCTTGCGGGGCGCTTCTCCGAACACGCCCCGAACAGACCCCATTGAGACAGAGAAGATGAAAAACCTCGACCGTAAACCCTTTCTGAGATTCACCGAAGCACAACGCCATCCTGGCAACTTCCGGCCGGCATTTGACGCTTTCTTCGCCCCCGGTGCACATGTCAACGTGGTGCATCCCTTCAATGAGGTCGCGGGCGGCCTCGGGCTGCACGATCACGTCATCGCCCCGCTCGCCGCTGCCTTCGACGGGCTTTTTCGGCGCGATGACATCGTCATGGCCGGCGAATTTGACGGGCAGGACTGGATCAGCGCCACCGGCTATTTCGTTGGTCGGTTCTCGCGCGACTGGCTTGGCATCCGGGCCACAGGCGAGCTTGCCTATCTGCGCTTTGGCGAGTTCCACCGGATGCAGGACGGCAAGGCGGTGGAAAGCTATATCTTCCTCGATATTCCAGAGCTGATGCTGGCCGCTGGACAATGGCCGATCCCCGACAGCCCGGGCAAGACCCGCGGCTTCACCGGCATGATTCAGGGCCCTGCCAGCCATGATGGCATCTTGACCACTCCGCAGGATCCTGCCGAGGGTGCCAAGAGCTATCATATGGTCACAGAAATGCTGGCCGGGCTTGCTACCGAGAACGAGGCTTGGCGCCCCTACTGGCATGACAACATGGTCTGGTACGGCCCCGGCGCCTTCGGTTCTTTCGTCGGGATCGAGAGTTTTGCCAGCTTCCAGGTGCCTTTCGAAGCCACCTTTGAAGGCTGGTCCGGCGGCACTGCGGGCAACGGTATGACGGCGCATTTCACCCGCTATGGCGAAGGTAACTACGTATGCTCGGGCGGTTGGCCCTCGTTAACTGGCGTCCAGGTGAAACCTTTCCTCGGCCAGTCCGCAAGTGGAAAACGCGTCTTCATGCGGGTCTGCGACTGGTGGCGCCGCGAGGACGATCTGCTGGTCGAAAACTGGGTTTTTGTCGATGTCCCGCATGTGCTGTTGCAACTGGGCTATGACCTCTTTGCTGAAATCGCCGAGCAGGCTGCATGAGCTGCTCTGCCAGACATAACGCCGTTGCGCGCCATCCGGCGCTCAACCGGATGCCAAGGGATTTTCTGACGGCGGATTAATCCTCGCCCTCCACACAGAAGACCCCTTGGTAACCATAAAAGGAAGAGAAACATGAAGGGCTCCCGCCCCGAACAGGCCGTGCTGACACGTGACACGGACATGAGCAAAACCGACGAGACCCGCGCCGTGATCGAGGGGATGGTCGATGGTTTGAACGACCACCGTATCGAAGACATCGGCGAATTCTTCGCCGAAGGGTTCCGCTGGCTTGGCAACCAGGGTTGCGGCACCAAGACGGGCCTGAAGGAATTCCAGGAAAACTGGCAACGCCCGTTCCAGGCTGCGTTTTCCGACAAGACCTGCATCGACGAGGCCCGGCTTTATATGGGCGAGTGGGCGGCAGCTTTTGGCCGCCAGGAAGCAACCCATTCTGGCGAATTTCTGGGGATTGCGCCCACCGGCAAGCGCGTCGAGATCCGTTACATGGATTTCTGGAAAGTTGTCGACGGCAAGATCGTCGACAACTGGGTGAATGTCGATTTTGCCCATGTCGCCTCGCAGCTTGGAGTCGATCTGTTCCAGGGCAAAGGGTGGGAAACATTTGACCGGGGAGAAGAAATTCCGCCCCGGCCCGAAAATTGAGGATTAGGACAATGGCTATCGAATATCTGAAAAGCGGCAAACCCGAGGCCGACCGGGCCGAAGATGACGCCAAAACCCGCGCTGTCGTTGAAGCGACGCTGAAAGACATCGAAACCCGAGGTGATGCGGCAGTGCGTGATCTGTCGGAAAAGTTTGATAATTACTCGCCGGAAAGCTTCCGCCTGAGCCAGGAACAGATCGACGAGCTGATTGCCTCATTGACCGAACGCGAGCTCGCCGACATCAAGTTCGCTCAGAAACAGGTGATAAACTTCGCCCAGGCGCAGCGCGACTCAATGCTGGATATCGAGGTTGAAACCTTGCCGGGGGTCATCCTCGGCCACAAGAACATCCCGGTGCAGTCTGTTGGCTGTTATGTTCCTGGCGGTAAATTCCCGATGGTTGCGTCGGCGCATATGTCGGTTGCGACCGCTAAAGTGGCCGGTGTGCCTCGCATCATCGCCTGTACGCCACCGTTTCAGGGCAAGCCCAATGCGGCCGTGATCGCTGCCATGTATCTGGGTGGGGCGCATGAGATCTATGTCATGGGTGGTATCCAAGCGATTGGTGCCATGGCGATCGGTACGGAAACCATTGATCCGGTCCACATGCTGGTCGGCCCCGGGAATGCCTTTGTGGCAGAAGCCAAACGGCAGCTCTTTGGTCGCGTTGGCATCGACCTTTTTGCGGGCCCGACCGAGACCATGGTCATTGCCGACGAAACCGCTGCCGATGCCGAACTTTGTGCGACCGACTTGTTGGGGCAGGCCGAGCATGGCTACAACAGCCCCTGTGTTCTGGTCACCAACTCGCGCAAGTTGGCCGAAGAAACGCTGAGCGAGATCGACCGTATCCTCGGTATCCTGCCTACCGCCGGAACCGCAAAAGTCAGCTGGGAGGAGTATGGGGAAGTCATTGTCTGCGACACTTATGACGAAATGCTGCAAGTTGCCGATGATATCGCCTCTGAGCATGTGCAGGTGATGACCGACCGTGACGACTGGTTCCTGGAAAACATGACCAGCTATGGCGCGCTGTTTCTTGGGGCGCGGACCAATGTTGCAAACGGTGATAAGGTGATCGGCACGAACCACACGCTGCCGACCAAAAAGGCCGGACGTTATACCGGCGGCTTGTGGGTCGGCAAGTTCATGAAAACTCACAGCTACCAGAAGGTTGTTACTGACGAGGCTGCGGCAATGATCGGCGAATACGGCTCACGCCTGTGTATGCTGGAAGGCTTTGTCGGCCATGCCGAGCAATGCAATATTCGCGTCCGGCGTTATGGGGGCATCAACGTACCTTACGGCGAAGGTGCGGCTTATCGCGAGGCTGCAGACGCGTCCTCATAAGAGTGAGGTCATTGCTGCAGAACTTGCGCTTGGGGTTTGCCCGGGCACCACGGGTTTTGAAAGAAAAGCAGATAACACAATGCGAGATTTCGCAATGGACACACATTCTACCCATAAGGCCCTGATCGCGCCATTGCGCGAAGCCATGTATAACTTTGACGAAACCGGCGTCCGAGCTGCACTGCAGGCGGTGATTGCGCCCGATGCCGTCATCCACATGCCCCATCCATTCGGCGACCTGACCGGGCCGCAGGAACTCTATGATGCCTGCTACACACCGCTTTTGAAATCCATGCCCGATCTGGAACGCCGGGATTGGATTGTGATGGGCGGGCCGACGCAACATGGTGATGATTGGGTCTGCTGTGGCGGCCACTACGTAGGCACCTTCGTCGCCCCTTGGTTGGACATCCCGCCGACCGGGCATCTGACCCATATGCGGTTCCACGAATTCTACCGCTTCGAAGATCGCAAAGTTGTCGAAATCCAGGCACTCTGGGACATTCCCGAAGTGATGATGCAGGCGAAGGCCTGGCCGATGGCCCCGTCTTTGGGGAAGGAGTTCTGTATTCCCGGCCCGGCGACGCTGGACGGTATCGTGCGGGGCCCCTGGGATGAGGCAAAATCGAAGGCCTCCTGCGACCATATCGTTTCCATGCTTGAACATCTGGAAAAGCATCCCAGTCAGGGTGGCCCCGAAGTGATGGAGATGGAAAGGTTCTGGCATCCGCGCATGAACTGGTACGGCCCCGCTGGGATCGGCACCGGGCGCGGCATTGCAGGGTTTCGCAACTGGCACCAGATCCCTTTCCTAGGTGGCATGCCGGACCGAGGCAAATACGCCGACGAGATCACCTTTCATTTCTTTGGTGACGGTGATTATGCAGCTGTTACCGGCTGGCCGGACATGATCCAGACCATCACTCATGACGGCTGGATGGGTATCGCCCCTTCTGGCCAGCGCATCACTATGAGATCGTTGGATTTCTGGCGATTGGAAGATGGCCTGATCCGGGAGAACTGGGTGTTGGTCGACCTGCTGGACGTGTACCGGCAACTGGGCGTAGATGTCTTTGCCCGCCTGCGCGAATTCAACAAAGCGCGTGTCGCAGGTGAAATTCCATACCCAGTCGGCGAGGTCTGATATGCTCAATTTTCCCAGTACCCCTAGTTTCAGTCTAGGCGGCAAACGTGCGCTAGTCGCCGGGGCATCGTCGGGCATAGGTCTGGCCTGCGCCGTAGCGCTGGCAGAGCATGGGGCCGAGGTCACATTGGCGGCGCGCCGCGCAAGTGCGTTACAAGAGATAGCCGATCAGATGACTGCCAGGGGATGGTCTGCCAAGGTGCTTGAGATGGATGTCACCGATGTCGCAGGAACTGCCGCGGCTGTCGCCGAAAACGGGCCGTTTGACATCCTTTTGAACTCGGCAGGGTTTGCACGTCATAGCAAGGCGGTCGAAACGGTGCCCGAAGATTTTGACTTGGTCATGAACGTCAATGTCCGGGGGGCCTATTTCCTAACCCAAGCCGTTGCCAAAGGGTTGCTTGAGGCCGGGCGTCCCGGATCGCTGATAAATATCTCAAGCCAGATGGGCCATGTCGGCGGGCAGGAACGCGCGGTCTATTGCGCCTCCAAGTTTGCGGTCGAGGGCTTTACCAAGGCGATGGCGCTGGAATTCGGGCCCGCAAAGATCCGTGTCAACACGATTTGCCCGACTTTCATCCTGACGGATTTGTCCCGGCCTACATTCGCGGACCCGACCAAACGGGCCTGGATTTTGGACAAGATCAAGCTGGGCCGCCCGGGAGAGATTGAGGATATTATGGGCGCGGTAGTGTACCTGGCATCAGAGGCGTCGGCTTTGGTTACAGGAACAGCAATGTTGGTGGACGGAGGCTGGACGGCAGACTGATGGTTACTCAGAAGGTTACATCGTTGGACGTTGCCCGGCTGGCCGGGGTCAGCCAATCCGCCGTTAGCCGGGTCTTTACGCCTGGTGCATCTGCCTCGCAAAAAACGGTCGCGAAAGTGCGCAAGGCAGCGGATGAGCTGGGATATCGGCCAAATTTTCTGGCCCGTGCGGTTGTCTCGGGCAAAAGCCGGATCATTGGACTTGTGGTCGCCTATCTGAACAATCAGTTCTATCCTGAAGCGTTGGAAAAGCTGACAAACAAGTTGCAAGAGCGCGGCTACCACGTGCTGGTCTTCATGGCGTCGCATCAAGCCGGCAACATAGACAACGTGATCGAAGAAATACTGGATTTTCAGGTTGATGGGATTATCGCGGCTTCGGTGGCTTTGTCGTCGGATCTGTCGGATCGTTGTCTGGCTGCCGGTGTGCCGATGGTGCTGTTTAACCGGGTTCAGGACGACCCGGCCATGTCGGCGGTCACCTCGGACAATATCGCGGGTGGGCGCAAGGCTGCCGAATTCCTTTTGGCCGGGGGGCATAAAAAGATCGGGTACATCGCCGGTTGGGAAGGCGCGTCGACCCAGCGCGACCGCGAAGCAGGTTTCAGGGCCGCCTTGCATGATGCGGGGGCGGAACTGCATGCGCGCGGCGTTGGGAACTTCACCAGCGAACAGTCGCGGGCGGCAACGCTTGAGATGTTTGCTTCGGACCCGCCCGACGCCGTTTTTGTGGCCAATGACCACATGGCTATTGCAGTGATGGACACCCTCAGATTCGAGTTGGGCCTAAGGATTCCCGAAGATGTTTCGGTTGTCGGATATGACGATGTGGCCGTTGCAGCATGGCCAACCTATAGCCTGACCACTGTACGACAGCCTGCAAACCGTATGGTTGCCGAAACCGTGGACATTTTGCTGAGCAAAATCGAAGGGCCCGATGTTGGTCCGCACCGATTGGAAATAGATGGACCGCTGATTGTTCGCGGTTCTGCACGTATACCTGAAGGATGGAAGACATGAAGGGATTTGACCCGAAATTCAAAGATTTCCCTGACTATATTATTGGGATCACAAAAGAAATCTGGGAAGATCGGGGCATTGCCACGCTGCACCATTACTATGCACCCGATATCGTGGTTCGATCCCCGGGGTCAGTTGTCGTTGGCAATCAGGGCGTCATTGCCGCTACCATGGCAACGCTTGCCGAGTTCCCCGACCGCACATTGCTGGGTGAGGATGTGATTTGGTCCGGCACACCGGAAAATGGCATGCTGTCCTCGCACAGGCTTTTGTCGACTGCGACCCATCTGGGCGACGGTGTCTATGGGAAGGCTACCGGGAAAAAGCTGGTCTACCGTATCCTTGCTGACTGTCACGCCATCAACAACCAGATCAACGATGAATGGCTGATCCGCGACCAGGGTGCGATTGTCCAACAGATGGGTTGGGACCCAAAAGAATATGCCCGCGATCTGATCGCCCGCGAAGGCGGCCCAGAGGCTTGCGCCCAGCCTTACACGCCGGCGAATGATCAGCCTGGACCTTACAAAGGGCGTGGTAATGACAATGAATGGGGTCAGAAATACGCCGACATTCTGAACCGGGTCATGTCTGCAGACCTGAGCGTGATCAGTGCCGAGTATGACCGCGCCGTGCAATCGGAATATCCGCGCGGCACGACTGGTCACAGCTGGGCTCCGGTCGATCGCTTTTGGATGGGACTTCGCGCCTCTTTCCCGAATGCCGAGTTCAAAATTCAACATCAGATCGGTCGCGATGACCCAATGATGCCGCCTCGCGCCGCGATCCGCTGGTCGCTGCATGGCAAGCATGATGGATGGGGTGTGTTCGGCACGCCGACGGGGGCCGAGGTCTTTGTGCTGGGTATCAGCCACGCCGAATTCGGCCCCTGGGGCCTGCGCCGTGAATACACTCTGTTTGATGAAACGTCGGTCTGGAAACAGATCCTTTTGAAAACCGGTGATCTGTAAAATGTCGCATCGTCTCTCAAATCTGGAGGCTGGGCAGGCCCTGCGGCTTTTTCACGCCCACCGGGCCAGCCTGCGTGCCCGGCGACTGAACAACCGCCCGCCTGGTTTCGGAGTTTGACCGCAGCGAACTCCAACCAAAAGGAAGACTGAAATGAGTACCATCCAAAGCCGCATCGTCCGTTATGGCGAATTGAAACCCTGTAAAACCGCGTTCATCGACGCCCATACCCCGGGGTCAGATCAAAAGGAAAACTTCACCATCATCGGCGGGGGCGTATCTGAAAGCCCCGACCAGCATGTCCACATCACCGACAAGATTGGTTTCAACATCGGTGCCGCAGGCCAACCGCCGAGATGCCGGAACTCTCTGCATAGCCACACCACGGCCGAAGTGTTCTTTGTCGCCAAAGGCCGTTGGCGGTTCTTCTGGGGCAGATACGGATCGGCTGGTGAGTTCATTGCCGAAGAAGGAGACATCTTCAACATCCCGACCGGTATCTTCCGCGGGTTTGAAAATGTGGGGCAGGACTATGGGATGATCATGGCGGTCCTTGGTGGTGACGATGCCGGGGGCGGGGTCACCTGGGCGCCGCAGGTTATTCAGGATGCGCAGGCCCATGGCTTGATGCTGGGAAACAATGGGGTTCTTTACGACAGCAAAAAAGGGGAAACGCTGCCGCATAACGTACAGCCCATGCCCTTGCTGACTGAAGAGCAGTTGAAAGCCTATCCCGAGGTCCCCGTCGAAAATGTGATTGGCAATTACGTGGCCCGCTATTGGGATTTGATGGCGCTGTCATCAAACAAGCCTGCCGTTGTGATCGGTGAAAACGGCCTGATCAAAGACAAGCCGGGTTTCGAGGTTGATTTCCTTGGTCGCGGCTCGTGCGTGTCTGATCCGGTCAAAGCCGAAAAGCCTGTGGTCTTGATGCCGGCCAGTGGCCACTGGCGGATTACGATTGAGGATGTCGAAACAACCCTGACAAATGGGGATACCGCACTGGTTCTGCCCGGCGAAAGCTATGGCGTCACGCCTTCGATGACCGGTGACGCGGGGCTCTATCGCGTTACCGCAACCGAAGATCCGGCAGGTACAACTTGGACAGGTGCATGAAACAAACTGCGCTGCCTTCCGGGCGGCGCAGATTAGACTTGCAGAGGGAGAAGAAGGAATGACCCGCATTTCAACCACACATGTAGGGAGCCTTCCGCGTAGTCAGGAGGTCGTGGATTTCATCTTTGCGCGCGAGCGTGCAGAGCCATTTGACGCGGATGCGTTTGATGCCTGTATGACCTCGGCCGTGTCCGAGACAGTGCGCAAACAGGTCGAAGCCGGGGTCGATATCGTATCGGATGGCGAGACATCGAAGATCTCATACGCCACCTATGTCAAAGACCGCTATACCGGCTTTGACGGGGACAGCCCGCGCAACGCGCCAGCGGATCTGAAGATGTTTCCCGGCTTCCTGAAACGTCTGGCTGATGATGGCGGTACGCCACAATATGCGCGCCCAATGTGTGTGGGTGAGGTGCGGTCAAAAGGGCAAGGTGAACTGCAAAAAGACATCGACAACCTCAAGGTCGCCATGGCCGCGCATGGTGTCGAGCGTGGTTTTATGAACGCGGCCAGCCCGGGTGTCATCTCGCTGTTTCTGCAAAATGATTTCTACCCCACGCGTGAAGCCTATCTGGCTGCACTCGCCGATGCGATGAAGCAAGAGTACGAAACCATTGTGGGGGCCGGTCTGGATCTACAGCTGGATTGCCCCGACCTGGCCTTGTCTCGCCATATGCTGTTCTCTGACCTTTCGGACGAAGAATTTGTCAAAGTCGCCAATTTGCATGTTGAGGCCCTGAACCACGCATTGCAGGACGTTCCCGCTGACAAGGTGCGCGTCCATATTTGCTGGGGCAATTACGAAGGACCGCATTGTTGCGACATTGGAATGGACAAAGTGTTCGGCACGCTGATGTCGACCAAATCCCGCTATGTCCTGTTCGAAACCTCGAACCCCCGTCATGCGCATGAATGGACAGTGTTCCGTGACCGCAAAGCCGAAATACCAGAGGACAAAGTGCTTGTACCTGGCGTTGTCGACACCACGACAAATTTTGTCGAACATCCGGAACTGGTCGCCCAACGTATTGAACGGTTTTCGAATATTGTCGGCGGCGAAAGAGTGATCGCGGGCTCGGATTGCGGATTTGGCACTTTTGCCGGATTTGGTGCGGTTGATCCTGATATCGCCTTTGCCAAGCTTGGATCTCTGGCCGACGGGGCTGCATTGGTCACATGAAACCACTTGTAATGTTGCCCGGCATGATGTGCGACGCCCGGCTTTTTGCCCCGCAGATCGCGGCGCTTTCGAGCAGCAATCCTGTCCTCTACGCGCCGATTGGGGGGCATGACACGGTGCAGGCTTTGGCCGCCGAAGTGTTGTCTTATGCGCCCCCGCGCTTTGTCCTTGCGGGTCTGTCCATGGGTGGCATCGTTGCGATGGAAATAATCCGGCAGCAACCGCAGCGCGTCGTCAGCGTGGCGCTGATGGATACCAACCACTTGGCCGAACGGGATGACGTCAAAGCCAGGCGTGGTCCACAAATCGCCTCTGTGTCCAGTGGGGGCTTGGGCCGGGTCATGGCCGAGGAGATGAAACCGAATTACCTGACCGATGGCCCGAACCGCGAGGCAATTCTGAACCTGTGCATGGATATGGCCTTGGGTCTTGGACCGGATGTTTTTATCAACCAGTCCAAAGCATTGCGAGATCGCCCCGATCAAAGCGATACCTTGCGCGGTTATACCGGGCAGGCCCTGATCCTGTGCGGGAAAGATGATGCTCTGTGCCCGGTTTCGCGACACGCCTTGATGCATGAACTTCTGCCCAACAGCTGTTTCGAGGTCATCGAGCAGGCGGGGCATTTGCCTACGCTTGAACAACCCGAACGGACGACAGCGGCTCTGTGCCGTTGGCTGGAGGCACTATGAAAAAACCCTTGCTGGATCTTTTGAAATCCGTCGACACCCCCACCGTTTGCAATGCGATTGAAGTGGCGCAAGGCAAGCGTGGGTTCGACAATTTCACGCGGGGCACAATGCTGTGCTCGGATCCCGATGCGGGGGCAATGGTCGGTTATGCCAGAACGGCAAAGATCGCGGCGGTGAACCCTCCCGACGACCCTCCCGAAGTGATCCGTCAGCGCCGGATGGATTACTACCGGCACATGGCAACGGGCACAGGCCCGGTTGTTACGGTTGTCGAAGATTTGGATTTCCCGGACTGCATCGGTGCTTACTGGGGTGAGATCAATACCACGGTCCACAAAGGGTTTGGCATCAGCGGTGCGTTGACCAACGGCGTGATGCGGGATCTGGGCGACTTGCCGGTTGGGTTTCCCGTTGTGGCGGGCTCGGTCGGTCCAAGCCACGGGTTCGTGCACGTCAAAGAGGTGGGCACCCCGGTGACCATCTTCAGCCTCTCGATCAAGGACGGGGACCTGGTGCATGCGGACCGGCACGGCGCTTTGGTGATTCCGCCCGAAGTGGTGGACAGCCTGGAACAGGCGATCCGCAAATTGCTTGAAACCGAAAAGCTTATTCTTGGCCCAGCACGCGCGTCAGAGTTTGATTTTGAGGCCTTTGAACAAGCATGGGCGGCGTTCGAAACCTCGCGCACGTAGTGCGGCAACAACCGCGCGGCCCAGCCATAGACTAACCCGGCAGCGAGGCGATGTGATCCTGAATAGACCCGTCATTAGCGATGGCGATCGTGTCGGAAATCGCGGCTGGATCACACCCATCTCATGCCCAAATCCGACAGATGCCTTTGAACCCGTCCAGGATAGTCCGAGACGATGGCATCGACACCCAGATCAATCATCCTGCTGATATCCGTCGGTTCATTGACCGTCCATACGGCTACGCAAAGCCCAAGTTCTTTGGCAACCGCGACGTCCTCAGATATCACATCTGCGAAATACGGACACCAAAGCGCGCCGCCCGCTTGCTTGACCATTTGCGGGATTTTTTCGCTTTGGCTTCGAAAGTCCGGACAAACGGCCTTGGAGGAATCCTCGCCAACGTCATCGGCATTTTCGGGAAGCTGCGTCAGGTAAGATGACGGCATGTCAGGCGCCTGCCGCTGACAGACTTCCAACAGGGTCCAGTCAAAGCTGTGCAGCAACACGCGATCGGATAGGCCAGCGGCCCGAACCTGCTGTACCACGCATGCGACAAAGCGGTCCAGATAGGCTGCGTCATGGGCCAGATCCGGATCAGATTTCAGTTCGAGCATCAGATTGGCTTCGCCGTATTCCGGCCGATTGATCAGATCCAGCAGATCCTGCAGCTTTGGTACGCGAACGCCGTCCAGTTGGGCCTGATCGGGGAACCGTCGACCATAATCCGAGTGTCCGTCCAAGCGCCCGATTTCGAACTGTTGAATCTGGTCGAAGGACAGGGACGAGACTTTGGGTTCTTTTCCGGTCAAAAACTGACCGCTGGCATCCCGAAAGGTCGGCGCATGTAGCCGATGGTTATGGGTTATGACGGGCACATCATCCACCGTCAGCACCACGTCAAACTCAAGAAGTGGAACCCCGATGGACAGCGTAAAATCGAAGCCGATCATGCTGTTTTCGGGCAGGACGCCGCGTGCCCCCCGGTGCCCTACTACACGGATCAGGTTTTTACCGCCGCGAAACGCCTCGACCTGAGGGAAAGGCATCAGCCCTCGAGCCTTATGCCAGAGGCCGGGTCAAACAGATGCATATGCTCTGGCGCAACAGAAAAACGCATATTGGGATGACGGCCTTCGATCGGATGAACACCCGGAAGGCTGATCGTGATTGCCGCGCCAGAGCCTGACACCTGACCGTGCAGCAAAGTATTCGCCCCCAGCGGTTCGGCTATCTGTACTACGACATCAAAGGGCCCGTTTTCATCAAAGAACAGATGCTCTGGCCGTATGCCCAATTTGAACGGGCCATCGGGCCCGCCTGATGGGCCAATCTCGGCATCGTTGATCCTGATCTTTCCGCCCTGGCGCTCTGCATCAAAGGTATTCATCGCCGGGCTGCCGATGAACTGCGCAGCGAACAGCGTCCGCGGCGTCTCATAGACCTCAAGCGGGGTGCCGATCTGTTCGGCAACACCACCGTTCATCACGATCATTCTGTCGGCCATGGTCATGGCCTCGACCTGATCATGGGTCACGTATAGCGAGGTGATCCCCAGCTTTTCTTGCAGTTCGCGGATTTCCAGGCGCATCTGGACACGCAGCTTTGCATCCAGGTTTGAGAGCGGCTCATCAAACAGGAACACGGCAGGTTCACGGACAATAGCGCGGCCCATGGCAACCCTTTGGCGTTGACCGCCTGAAAGCTGACGGGGCTTGCGGTCAAGCAGCGGCTCAAGCTGCAACAGCTTAGCGGCCTCGGTCACCTTCTGGTCAATCTGAGCCTTGGGCAATCCGGCGATTTTCAGACCATAGCCCATGTTCTGGCGTACCGACATATGGGGGTACAGAGCATAGTTCTGGAACACCATCGCAATGTCCCGGTCCATCGGCTCCTTGTCATTGGCGCGCTCTTCGCCAATCCGGATTTCGCCGGATGTCACAGTCTCAAGCCCGGCCACCATCCGCAGCAAAGTGGATTTGCCGCAGCCGGAGGGGCCCACGATCACGATAAACTCGCCATCCGCGATATCGACGTCGATGCCATGAATGACGTCCGTCGGGCCAAAGCTCTTTTTGACGTTCTCAAGGGATACTGTTGCCATTTCTTATTTCTCGCTATCGACAAGGCCGCGGACAAAAAGCTTTTGCATCGACACCACCACAAGGACCGGTGGGATCATAGCCAGGATCGAGGTCGCCATGATCGTCGGCCAATGGGCAAAATCATCGCCCGAGGGGAACATCTGTTTGATGCCCATCACGATGGTGTTCATCTCAGGATCGGTGGTGATCAGCAGCGGCCAGAGATATTGGTTCCACCCATAGATGAACAGGATCACGAACAGGGCCGCGATGTTGGTTCGGCTCATCGGGATCACGATATCAACGAAGAACCGCATCGGGCGGGCGCCATCCACCCGCGCGGCCTCGGCCAGTTCGTCCGGGATGGTCAGAAAGAACTGGCGGAACAGGAACGTGGCCGTGGCCGAGGCGATCAGCGGAAAGATCAGCCCCGAATAGCTGTTGAGCATACCAAACCCGGCCACCACCTCGAAGGTCGGGACAATCCGCACCTCAACCGGCAGCATCAGGGTCAGGAAGATCAGCCAGAAAAACGTGTTCCGCCCGGGAAAGCGGAAATAGACGATGGCAAAGGCTGACAGGAGCGAGATGACGATCTTGCCCACGGCAATGCCAATCGCCATCACCAGGCTGTTGAACAGCATCGTTGCGACCGGGACGTTCACGCCTGAGAACAGGGCCGCCTTGTAATTCACCCAGAACTGATCACCTGGCACAACCGGCATCGGGGGCGAAATGATATCGGCCTGCGTGACGGTCGAGGCCACAAAGGCCAGCCAGATCGGGAAGAAGATGACCAGAACGCCAAGGATCATAAACGCATGGGTCAGCCACAGGCCCGCACCACGTTTCTCGACCATTCCATGTTGTTGGGCCGCCATCAGTAATGCACCCTCTTCTCAACATATTTGAACTGGATCACTGTCAGTAGGCCGACAACCACCAGCAGGATGACCGACTGGGCCGAAGACGACCCCAGATCTTGGCCCACAAACCCATCGGAAAAGACTTTGTAGACCAGGATGGTTGTGGCTTGTTGCGGACCCCCTCCGGTGATCGTGTGGATCACGCCGAAAGTTTCAAAGAAGGCATAGACAATGTTCACGACCAGCAGGAAGAACGCGGTCGGCGACAAAAGCGGCAGTACGATGGTAAAGAACCGGCGCCAAAAATGGGCCCCATCAATCGCCGCCGCTTCGATGACCGAGCGAGGCACGGATTGCAGCGCGGCAAAGAAGAACAGAAAGTTATAGCTGATGCGACCCCAGGCCGAGGCGACAACGACCAGCCCCATGGCCTCGGCATCGTTCAGGACGTGGTTCCAGTCATAGCCAAGCTGGCCCAGATACCATGCGACCACACCAACGCGGGTGTTGAACATGAACAGCCACAGCACACCGGCCACGGCAGGGGCAACGGCGTAGGGCCAGATCAGCAGGGTCCGATACACGCCTGATCCTTTGATCAGCCGGTCTGCGATGACCGCCAGAAACAAGGCCGGGATCATCGAGCACAAGGTCACAAGCGTCGAAAACACCGCCGTCGTCACGAATGAGGCGCGGTAGTATTTATCGCTCAGCAGGAATTCGAAATTGCCCAGTCCGACGAACTGAGACGACAGCCCGAACGGGTCGGGAATGAACAACGATTGCCATACGGCCTGACCAGCAGGATAGAAAAAGAAGACGGCGGAAATGATGACCTGCGGGGCGATCAGCGCAAGCGGCAGCAGCCAGCCGCGAAAAATGACGCGTTTTTCCATTCTATTGGCCCACCAGAGTAGAATGCGGGCCCAACGAGGCCCGCATCAGATTACGACTTATTGATTGGCGGATTCGAACCGGCGCAGCAGCGCGTCGCCGCGTTCCTTCGCACTGTCCATCGCCTCTTGGGCGGTCTTTTCACCGGCCCAGATGGCCTCAAGCTCTTCGTCGATGATCCCACGGATCTGGTCGAATGATCCCAGACGCAGACCTTTCGAGTTTGCCGTCGGCTCTTTCGCGGTCATCTGGATGACGGCGATGTCAGTGCCCGGGTTTTCGTCATAGAAACCAGACGCTCGGGTCGCCTCACCTGCCTCAGTAGTGATGGGCAAATAGCCGGTGTTCTGGTGCCAGGCCGCCTGAACGTCAGACGAGGACAGGAAGCTGAGGAACTCGCCGACGCCTTTGTATTCATCGGCCTCATGACCTTCCATGACCCACAGTGAGGCACCACCGATGATGGTGTTCTGCGGCTCGGCCGTGACAGCTTCCCAATAGGGCAGTGGGCGCACGTCGAAATCAAACTCGGCTTCGGCTTTGATTCCGGCGTATCCCGCCGAGCTTTCGGTGAACAGGGCGCATTCGCCGGACCGGAAGTTCGCGCCACCTTCGTTGCGGCGGCCCGTGTAGATGAACTTGCCGTCCTTGGCCCAGTCACCCATCGCGGTCAGGTGTGCAACCTGGGCCGGACCATTCAGCATCAGCTCGGTATCCAGACCGGCAAAGCCGTTATCCTGCGAGGCGAAGGGGACGTCGTGATAGGCTGACAGGTTCTCAAGATGAATCCAGCTTTGCCATGCAGTGACCAACGGGCAATCTTCACCACCGGCCTTGAGCTGCTCCAGCGTTTCCCCGACCTTTTCCCAGGTCGACAGATCGGTGTCAGGATCAACGCCCGCCGCTTCGAACGCATTGCGGTTGACCCAAAGAACCGGTGTTGACGAGTTGAAGGGCAGGGACAGCATGTCGCCATCCGTGGTCGTATAATACCCTTTGACCGAGCCGATATAGGCGTCCGGATCAAATGACGCACCGCTTTCAGCCATCACCTCATAGACCGGTTTGATCGCGCCCTGGGCCGACATCATAGTTGCGGTGCCAACCTCGAATACCATCAGGATCTGCGGTTGTTCACCGGCGCGGAACGCGGCGATGCCTGCATTCAGGGTTTCCGAATAGTTGCCCTTGTGGCTTTCAACCACGACATATTCATCCTGGCTGGCGTTGAATTCTTCAACCTGAGCTTTCACAAGCTCACCCAGGCGGCCGGTAAAGGCATGCCAGAACTGAACTTCGGTTTGCGCCATTGCCGCGATCGGGGACAAGGCTGTCGATACGGCAAGAGCGCCAAGCAATTTCGTTTTCATGATTCCTCCCATGCATCAAAGGCGATGCTTCGTTGAATACCGAGCGCTACGCGTAATCGGCACACATGACGATTTCACGACGTTAACGTTACAGAAATATAATTCAAGCCTGATTTTCTGGCAAAAAATATAATACGATGTTATGAAGTGACCGAGATTTGCAGCAAAAACAGGACGCTCCATGAGCCAAACCCTGAGAATCCGGCAGCTAGAAGCGCTTATGGCGGTGACCGTCAATGGCTCGGTCACGGCTGCCGCATCCGATCTGGGTGTCAGCCAGCCCGCGGTCAGCAGGTTGCTTTCAGACTTGGAAAAATCGCTTGGGTTTCAACTGTTCGACCGCCGCGAAGGTCGATTGGTTCCGACGCAAGAGGTCCGCTATCTGCAACCCAGCGTAGAGCGCGTGCTGGAATTGATGCGGCAGATCTCGGATGTCAGTCAGGACATCACGCAACGCAAAGCCGGGCATATTCGCGTCGCCTGCCTTCCTGGCTTCGCCACCAGTCACTTACCAGATGTTGTAGCCGGATTTCTGAGCGACCGGCCTGGCGTCACCATGACGATAGAGCCGGATCGGCCCGAGCGCATCCTGGAGTGGATGATCGGCGAGCAATATGATTTCGGAATCACAGATGGGTTTAATGGCCACCCGGCTGTCGAAAGCACCCATATTGATATCCGCACAGTTTGCGTCTTTCCCGCAGGCCATGCGCTGGAAGACCTTTCGACCGTGACACCGGCAGATATTGCCGATCAGAAGATCATCCACACCCGGCGCGACAGCGACTTTTTCGCGCGCCTGTCGCGTGCATTTCAAAACTCGAATGTCGAACTGAACTCGCATATCGAGGTTCGGCAATTCACGGCCGCTTGCGAATTGGTGGTGAAGGGCGTTGGGGTGTCTGTCGTTAGCGAACTGGACGCAGTACAATATCAGAACAGGGGGTTGAGCTATCGGTCTTTCAGGCCATTTCTGCCTCATACGCTGTCGCTGGTGCGACCGGTTTTGAAGCAACCATCGCTGGTCACGCTGGAATTCATAGAACAGTTCAGCGACAGCCTTGGACCTTTCATCGCCGATCCTTAGCTGGATACAGTCGCAAGCGTTGCCCGATTGATTGCCTGAACGCGGCTTTGGGCATTGGCAAGATTTTACAAAAATCGAATTGAGACCCCGGGATTGCTTTACGCGCCCTGAAACTTGTGGGCAAACTGACTTGGTTCATGCCCAGTTCGACGCGTGGCAGGACCTGCCAGCCAGTGTCACACCACTGTTTCGCAGGGCCTGCACAAGTCGCGTCGACAAACGAAAATGAAAGGTGTCACATGCCATTTTCCAACCCCAGCTTGATGTCCCGCCGTCAGTTCCTTGCGACCACCACCGCCAGCGCCGCGGCCATTACACTTCACCCTTTTTCTGCGGCGGCTGCCAATAATCAGGCGCATTTACGGATAATGGAGACGACGGACATTCATGTGCATGTCTTCCCTTATGATTATTACGCCGACAAGCCTCGCGACACGGTAGGCCTCTCCCGCACCGCTTCGATCATCAACGGCATCCGGTCCGAGGCGACGAATTCTCTGCTGGTCGATAACGGAGACTTTCTGCAGGGCAACCCAATGGGCGATTACATCGCCTATGAGCGGGGGATGAAAGAGGGCGACAGCCACCCGATTATCACCGCCTTCAACACAGTCGGTTATGACGCCGCCACATTGGGCAATCACGAATTCAACTACGGTTTGGACTTTTTGGAAAAGGCGCTTGCTGGCGCGGATTTCCCGATTGTACTGGCCAACGTCGCAAAGGAACAGGGGGCAAACCCGCGTGAGGATAAAACGCTGGTCAAACCCTATGCGATTCTCGACCGCCAGATTGAAATGGGCGATGGCAGCAAACACCCGATCAAGGTCGGCGTCATTGGGTTTACGCCGCCGCAAGTCATGAACTGGGACCGCAAGCATCTCGAAGGCAACGTGCAGGCCCGCGACATTGTCGAGACAGCGCAGGCCTATGTGCCTGAGATGAAAGAGCAGGGCTGCGACTTGATTATCGCGCTTTCGCATTCGGGGATTGGCGATGCCGACCATTCCGACGGTATGGAAAACGCCTCGGTCGTGCTGGCCGGTGTTGACGGGATTGACGCGCTGGTGACCGGTCACAACCACCTTGTTTTCCCGTCCGAGACATTTGCCGACCGTCCCGGTATTGACGTTGCAAAAGGGACGTTGATGGGCAAACCCGCCGTCATGGGCGGGTTCTGGGGATCACATCTTGGCCTTCTGGACCTGCTGCTGGAGCGCGATGGGAACGAGTGGCGTGTGGTGACCACAACTTCTGAGGCACGCCCGATTTCGGTTCGCAACGAAGATCGCTCGATCACGGCGCTGGTCGAGGATGATCAGGCCGTGCTGGCCTCGGTCGCGAAAGATCACGACGAAACACTAGCCTATGTGCGCAGAGCGGTCGGCAAGACGTCGGCCCCGCTGCACAGCTATTTCGCGCTGGTAGCGGATGATCCATCTGTACAGATCGTGTCGATAGCGCAGAAATGGTACGTCGAAGAAATGATGAAGGGCACGGAACACGAAGGCCTGCCAATATTGTCAGCCGCGGCGCCTTTCAAGGCCGGCGGTCGTGGTGGCCCGGAGTATTACACCGATGTCCCGGTGGGTGACGTTGCCATCAAGAATGTGGCCGACCTTTATCTATATCCCAACACCGTTCGCGCCGTACGGGTGAACGGAGCGCAGGTCCGAGGTTGGCTGGAGAGGTCTGCCGGAATGTTTAATCAGGTCGAACCGGGCGCAAGCGACGCGGTCCTGCTGAACCCAGAGTTTCCGTCCTATAATTTCGACGTGATGGACGGCGTCACCTATCAGATCGACCTGTCCCAGCCATCGCGGTTTGGACCCAAGGGTGAAGAGGTCAACCCTGGCGCGGCCCGGATCGTGGACCTTGCCTTCAATGGTTCTCCGGTCACGGATGACATGGAGTTCATTATCGCCACCAACAATTACCGAGCGTCCGGTGGCGGATCTTTCCCCGGCGCGATGGGCGACACGGTTGTGTTCGAGGCGCCGGACACCAACCGCGACGTGATTGTCCGCTATATCGTCGAACAGGGCACGATTGACCCCAAAGCAGATGCCAACTGGTCGTTTGCGCCGCTGGACGGCACCACGGTCCTGTTCGAAACAGGCCCGAAGGCGCGTGACTATATGAGTGACGTCAAAGGTGTTTCGATCGAGGATGCCGGTGAGGGCGCAGATGGCTTTGCGGCCTTCCGCATCCAGCTGTAACAGATTGAAAGCAGGCTTATCCCCCTATTTCTGACCCAATGGTATGGATCGGAATTGGGGGGTGAGCCAAAATTATTCTGTTAGGCAACTGTCCTGCGAAGCGGCCCGTCCTGGGTCTAGAGTTTGCGTATTCCGTGGAGCGTTAGGGTGCTGACCAGATCAGCGTAATCCTCACGTGCTTTGGTGCCTGCGCCTGTGTTCCACATATAATACCAGTTCAGCATGCCAAAAACCGACATCGTGGCACCGCGCAGCTTGTCCTTGTCATCGCCAAACGAGTCCGGAGACAGGTCTTTCAGGATGTCCCGGACGAAATTCACTAGATCCAGCTGATACCCTCGTAAGAGCTTTTGCTGATCGTCGCGCAGGGCGTTCATGCCACTGATCTGCACCCGGTGTTCATCATCCGCACCCTGATAAGCGAACAGGATCTCACGCACGGTCTTTCGCAGCTTTTGCTCGGGTGTAAGACCCGTCAAATCGACCTCGCAAATGCGGTCGCGCAGCTCGCGCAGATAGGTTTCGAGGATGTCATACAGGATGGCATCCTTACTGTCGTAATAGTGGTAGATGTTAGCCTTGGAGATTCCGCACTCATTGGCCAAAAGGGTCATCGAAGCGCGATCAAACCCCTGGTCGGCAAATACTTTGGCTGCCGTTTTCAGGATTTGTTCCCGCTTTTGGTCGTGGTCTTTTGCGATTGTCCGGGCCAAGGCTTAATCCTTATCGCGGTTGTCGATGACGCGCTTCGCCTTGCCCTGAGAGCGTTCGACGTCGCCCGGCTCACCTACAACAATTTCAGTTGAAACTCCAACGATGTCCTTGATGCGTTTGGTCAGCATTCGGGCGGCCGCCGTCTTGGACATTTCATCGGTAGATCCCGGAGAGGCTTCGACAAAGACCCGCATGGCATCCATCCGGCCGGATTTATACAGCTCGACCTGGTAATAAGGCGCAAGGCCTCCGGTCGCCATGACCTGTTCCTCGATCTGGCTGGGAAAGACATTGACGCCGCGCAGGATCATCATGTCGTCGCTGCGGCCGGTGATCTTGGCCATGCGACGCATGGAACGGGCCGTTCCGGGCAGCAGGCAGGTCAGATCGCGCGTGCGATAGCGGATCATCGGCAGCCCTTCTTTGGTCAGGGTGGTAAAGACCAGCTCACCAGTTTCACCGTCGGGCAGTACTTCGCCGGTGGCGGGGTCGATGATTTCTGGCAGAAAGTGATCTTCCCAGATCACAGGGCCATCCTTGGTTTCGACGCATTCGCTGGCAACGCCGGGCCCCATGATCTCCGACAGGCCATAGATGTCGACCGCATGCATGTCGAATGCAGCCTCGATTTCCGAGCGCATCGCGTCGGTCCAGGGCTCCGCGCCGAAGATACCAACCTTCAGAGAGCTTTCGCGCGGATCAAGGCCCACCTTATGGAATTGTTCGAGGATGTTGAGCATGTAGGATGGGGTCACCATGATCCCATCGGGTTGAAAATCTGTGATCAGTCCAACCTGCTTTTCGGTTTGCCCGCCACCCATCGGAACGACGGTCGCCTCTAGACGTTCGATGCCGTAATGCGCGCCCAGACCCCCGGTGAACAGGCCATAGCCATAAGCGTTATGCACGATATCGCCCTTGCGCAGACCTGCGGCCCGCAGCGACCGAGCACCCAGATCGGCCCAGTTGTCGATATCGCCTTTGGTATAGCCCACAACGGTTGGCTTGCCGGTTGTCCCGGATGAGGCATGCAGCCGAACCAGTTGGCTGCGCGGCACGGCGAACATGCCGAACGGGTAGTTGTCACGCAGGTCGTTCTTGTAGGTGAATGGAAATTTCGAAAGGTCAGATAACTGTTGCAGGTCATCTGGATGCACGCCGGCATCGTCGAAGCGCTGGGTGTATATCGGCACGTTTTCGTAAGCGTGACGCAGGGACCATTTCAGACGCTCCAACTGGGTGGCGCGGATTTCGTCAACCGAGGCGATCTCGATCGGGTCCAGGTCAGCTTTGTTAGGGGACAGGTCCTCCATCGCGTTACTCCTTCGGTCGCGAAGCTATTCTTGAAAATTCGTGCCACCAATCGCGCGGGACATGCCGCGGAATTCGGCGACCACGTTGCTGTCTTGATTGGTGACGCGCACGTCATAGATGCCGCTGCGGCCCGTAACCGAGACCTCGGTCGCGGTGGCCGTCAGGCGATCCCCCAGCTTGCCGGGGGCGAGATAGCTCATCATCGTGTGCTGGCCAACGGTCGCGTGATTACGGCTGTTGCAGGCAAAGGCGAAGGCGCTGTCGGCCAGGGCATGGGTCACGCCGCCATGGCACATGCCGTGCCCATTACAGTGATGCGCAACGACGGTCAGCGCCAGAACTGCGCAGCCTTCGTCCACCTCGACAAGCTCCATGCCAAACCATTTGCTGGCTTCGTCACTCGCCCACATCGCAGCGGCTGATTTGCTGGCACGTTCCTTTGGTGTCATCGTCATTTACCCTGAAAATTGGGCGCGCGCTTTTCAAGAAAGCTGGACACGCCCTCGGCATAATCCGCGCTTTCGCCGCAGATTTTCATCGCATCAGCCTCGAGTTCCAGATGATCGGACAAAGAGGTCGTCGCCGCTGCTTGGATACAGTGTTTGGTCTTGCCCAACCCAAGGGTCGGGCCATTGGCCAGTTGATCAGCCAGCCTACGAGCCTCTGCTAATAGCTGATCGTCGGGTATGGCTTTCCAGATCAGGCCCCAGTCTTCGGCCTGTTTGGCGGGCAGCGGCTGTGCGGTAAAGGCCAGCCCTTTGGCGCGCGCCTCGCCCAAAAGGCGGGGCAGGTGCCAGCTGCCGCCAGTGTCCGGTATCAGGCCGACCTTGGAAAAGCTCTGGATGAATTTCGCGCTTTCCGCTGCCAGAACCATGTCGCAGGCCAGTGCCAGATTGGCCCCGGCGCCGGCAGCGACACCATTCACCGCGCAGATGACAGGGCAGTCCAATGACCGGATCAGCCGCACGAGGGGGGCATAGAAACTGCGGACGGTCTTGCCCAGATCCGGTGGCCCGTCCATTTTCGACGGATCGCGGTCACCAAGGTCCTGACCGGCACAAAAGCCACGCCCGGCGCCCGTCAGCAGCACTGCCCGCGCGCCTGTATCGCGCGCGGAATTCAAGGCAGTCTGAAGCGCATGATGCATGTCTTCGTTGAACGAATTCAGCTTGTCTGGACGGTTCAACGTAATCTCGACCCAGTTCCCGTGATTTTCTACAAGAATCGTATCGCTCATCACTGCCTCGGCCGGTATCGTTTCAACTTTATGATTGCATTAACCGAACGGTTGGTCAATATATAAACGCAAGCCGAATCTGAGCAAATCAAAGGGATGGGTTATGGCAAAATCGCCGGTGGTGAGCGTTGAGCGGAAGGGTGACGTTGCCTGGGTAACGATCAACAATCCGCCAGTGAACGCGACATCCGCTGCGGTGCGTCAGGGGTTGGCCGACGCGGTAGGTGCCATCAAAGGCGCGCGCGTGGCTGTCCTGCGATGTGCGGGTAAAACCTTTGTTGCCGGTGGCGATATGTCAGAGTTCGACGCCCCACCGGTTGAGCCACATCTGCCTGACGTAGTACAGATGATCGAAGACAGTGAAGTTCCCTTTATCGCCTGCATGCACGGTACTGTTCTGGGCGGCGGGTTCGAGATTGCCATGGCTTGCGCTTGGCGCATTGCCGCGTCGGGCACCAGATTTGGTCTGCCAGAGGTCAATGTCGGCCTGATCCCCGGGGCAGGGGGCACCCAGCGTATTCCCCGTCTTGTGGGGATGGAGGCCGCGATTGACATGGCCTGCCGGGGCAAGATCCTGACTGCAGAAACGTTACTAGGGCTGGGTGGCCTTGATCTTGTCGCTGAACAGCCTGAGGCTGCCGTTGAGGCCTTTGCGGCCAACCTGCCGCAGCGACCAGTGCCAGTCAGTCAGCGTAGCCTCACCAGCTTTGCACCGGACCTGATAGAGGTTTCGCGCGCGGAACTTTTGAAACGGTCAAAGGGTCAGCAGTCTCCGCTGGAAAATCTGACGGCATTGGGGTGGGCAACCGAACCCTTTGCCGATGCCTTGCCAAAAGAGCGCGTCCGCCATTTGGCCCTGCGACAAGGTGCCGAAAGCCGAGCCCTTCGCCATGCTTTCTTTGCCGAACGGAGCGTGTCCAAACCTTCTTTGATCAGAGGCGTAACCCCGCGCGACATCAGCCGTATCGCGGTGGTCGGCGGCGGTCTGATGGGGGCCGGGATTGCAACCGCCGCCCTGAATGGGGGGTTTTCTGTCACGTTGATTGAGCAGAACGCCGAAGCCGCTGCGGCGGCCTTGGGGCGTGTTAAGGGTCTGCTCGAAGGCGCTGCCAAACGGGGAAAGCTGACTGAGGCGCAGATGCAGAGCCGCCTGAGCGCATTTCGCGCCGTTGACAGCTATGCCGACGCACGGGATGCGCAACTGGCCATTGAGGCGGTGTTTGAGGACATATCTGTCAAACAGCAGGTTTTCGCGGAACTCGCCCGGCATATGGACACAAACGCAATTCTTGCCACCAACACATCTTATCTGGATCCAAACCAGATTTTCGCCGGTATCGACAGTCCGGCCCGCTGTATAGGTCTACATTTCTTCAGCCCAGCCCATGTCATGAAACTGCTTGAAATCGTACATACCGGGCATTCGGACCCAGAGGTCATCGCCACCGGATTTGCGTTTGGCAAAAAGCTGGGCAAAGTGGCGGTCCTATCAGGTATTTGCGATGGCTTTATCGGCAATCGCATGCTGGCCGCCTATCGGCGCGAGGCTGATTATCTTCTGGCAGATGGTGCGCTGCCTTATCAAGTGGATCAGGCCATGCGCGACTTTGGTATGCCCATGGGTCCGTACGAATTGCAGGATCTGACCGGTCTTCAGATCTCATGGGCCAATCGCAAGCGCAATGCCGCAACACGCCCACCGGATGAGCGCTATGTCTCTGTGGCCGACCAGCTTTGCGAGATGGAGCGTTTCGGGCAGCGGTCCGGAAAAGGCTGGTATAGTTATGATGACGGCGACCGTACGCCGATCCGTGATACACAGGTCGAGGCTTTGATCGAAGCCAACTCGGCTGAACATGGCATCACCCGGCGCGCGTTTGCGAGCACCGAGATTTCGTCGCGCTTGATGGCGGTACTTGCGAATGAGGGCGCATTGATCATCGAAGAGGGTATCGCCGAAAACGCGATGGCCGTGGATATGGTCCAGATCCATGGCTACGGATTCCCGCGCTGGCGCGGGGGGCCGATGAACTATCGGGATGAAATTGGGGCGCAGCTGTCGCGGGGAATAATGGAGACCGTCGCCTCTGAAAGCCCCGGGTCTTGGAGGATTGCGGGGCAGACCACATCACCATGACTATTGATGGTTACAAAACGGACTATTAACGCAGATTCAATGTATGTTTCAGAGGGAGGAGACAAAACCATGAAACTCAACAGTTTGAGCACGCTATTGGCCTCAGCCGCCTTGGCCGTTTCGGGCACCGTGGCGCTGGCCGCAGATTATACGCTGACCATATCCAGCTGGGCGCCGCCGACCCACGGTATCAACGCGAAGATGTGGCCAAAATTCGTGGAAATGGTTGAAGAGGCCACAGACGGTCAGGTCACCGCCGAACTGAAGTTGGGCATCGCGCCGCCACCAGCACAGATGGATCTGATCATGGATGGCGCGGCGGATGCCTCGATCATTTTCCACGGCTACCAGCCGGGGCGCTTTGTCACCACAAAGATGATAGAACTGCCCGGATATGAAGGCTCGGCAGAGGCCGCATCGGTCGCCTATTGGCGCACCTATGACGCACATCTCAAGGCCGCGGACGAGCATCGCGGCGTGAAAGTGATCGCCCTGCATACGCATGGTCCGGCGCAGCTGCACTCCAGCAGCGCGGTGACCACGCTGGATGAAGTGTCGGGCCTCAAGGTCCGTATCCCGGGTGGGGTTGGCGGTGACGTCGGCACAGCGCTTGGCGCGACCGGCATCCAGGTGCCTGCACCGAAAGTCTATGAGACCCTTGCTTCGAAAGCAGCCGATGGCGTTGTCATGCCGTTTGAATCCCGCAAGGGTTTTAAGCTGACCGAGGTTGCCCAGAACGTTTACGAGGTTCCGGGCGGTCTGTATCGCGGGTCGTTTGCCTTCATCATGAACGAAGAAACGTTTGCCGACCTGCCCCCTGAGCTGCAGCAGGCGCTGGAGGAGAATGTGTTCGGTGAACCGTTGAGCCGCGAAATCGGCAAGATCTGGGACGAGATCGACGGGATCGGCCGCGAGGCGACCGAAGCCACTGAGGGCAACGCAATCAACGCGGCCTCGGCGGAAGATCTGGAAAAATTCAACGCGATCGCCGTTGATGTCCGCGCCAAGGTGATTGACGAGGTCAACGGCACCGGTGTTGACGCACAGGCGGCCTATGACATGATCGTAAATGAAATGGCTGCCCAGTAACACAGTCCGGCTGGCGGGGTCTCTTCGCCAGCCATATTCACCAGCCGGGACCCAATCATGCAATCTCTCGTGACTTTTGCGCGTCGCGTCAGCATCGCTCCGACGCTGCTGGCCTGTATAGCGCTGTTCATCCTGATGGTGATGACCTTTTTTGACGTCATACTGCGTTCTGTCTTCAACGCCCCGATTGAGGCAGCGACTGAGCTGACACGTATTTTCATGGCGATCATGGTGTTTTCGGTTCTGCCGATGATCTCAGCCGGAAAGGGTCAGATCGCCGTCGACCTGACGGACGGAGTATTTTCCCGCTTGCGGCTGAGCCGAGCGCGTGACGCTGTTGTATATATTGTGTCGGGCGTGATGCTCATCTGGCCGATCAAACGCGTCTGGATTCTTGCCGAGCGCGCACGGGACTATGGCGATGTGACTGAATACCTGTCGATCCCGGTATTCTATGTCGGCTGGTTCATCGCCGGGTTCACCGCGATCACGGCCATGGCGATGATTGTCACGGGCCTAATTACTATCTTCTCCCCCCAATCCTTGTCGGAGACCTCTCAATGACCGCCGCACTTATCGGTTTTGCCCTTGTTCTGGTGCTTGTACTGGTGCGTCTGCCTATCGTCTTCGCGATGGGTCTGGTTGGTACGCTTGGGTTCGCCTACGAACGTGGCGGCAGCATCTTTTCGGAGCGCGGCTTGAAGGCGGCGATGTCGATGGTGGGTCGCCAGATCACCGATACGGCACAGGATTACGGATTGTCGGTGGTGCCTCTGTTCATCCTGATGGGCCTGTTCGTGAACAAAGGCGGGCTCGCGCGCGAGCTTTATGCGGTATCCAATGCATTTCTCGGCCATTTCCGGGGCGGCATCGCCATGGCGACTGTCGCGGCCTGCGGCGGGTTCTCGGCAATTTGCGGATCGTCTCTGGCGACCGCGGCCACCATGTCCAAGGTCGCGATGCCGGAAATGCGCCGGTATGGTTATGCGGATGAGCTTTCGACTGCGTCGATTGCAGCGGGTGGCACGCTTGGCATCCTGATCCCGCCCTCGGTGATCCTGGTCATTTATGGCCTGCTGACAGAAACCTCGATTGGCAAACTGTTTGTTGCGGGCATTATCCCCGGTGTGCTTGGCATTCTTTTTTATCTTCTCGCGGTGCGCTGGACCGTCTGGCGCAAACCAGAGGCGGGACCGGCAGGCGAACGCCACGGTTGGGTCGAGCGCCTGAGGGCCTTGCGCTCGGTCTGGGCCGTGTTGCTGCTGTTCTTTCTGGTCATTGGCGGGCTTTATGGTGCCTTCGATTTTCAACCGCTGAACCTGACCTTCAGCCCGACCGAGGCGGCAGGGATGGGGGCCATGGGCACCTTTTTGATTGCCTTGTCGCGCGGCGGGCTTAGCCTGGGTTCAACATTCGAGGTTTTGAAGGAAACCACCGCGACCGCTGCGGCCCTGTTCTCGGTCCTGATCGGGGCGCAGATATTTTCGAACTTCATCAACCTCGCCGGTTTGCCCGAAGCGCTGATCGCCATGGTCACAGCGTATGACGTTGCGCCCTTTGTGGTGATCCTGATGATCCTGGGCATCTACATCATTTTGGGGTGTGTTTTTGAATCCCTGTCGATGCTATTGCTGACCGTGCCGATCTTTTTTCCTCTGGTCACATCGCTGGGATATGACCCGATCTGGTTCGGCATTGTTGTGGTCGTCGTCACCGAAATCAGCCTGATCACCCCGCCCGTGGGGCTGAACGTGTTCATTCTGAAGGGTGTGGTCGGGGATGTGTCGACCGGGACGATCTTCAGAGGCGTCACGCCGTTTTGGATCGCCGATATCTTCCGGCTGGTCCTGATCGTTCTGGTGCCCTGGCTTGTGCTGGTTCTGCCGGAACAGATGGGGGCGATGGGCCACTGATGTTTGCGCTGACCAAGCTGCCTGACGGGTTCCACGATGATCCCTATCCTACCTATAGGGCGCTGCGTGAAGATACGCCCGTCTGCCTGCAACCCGATGGGTCGGTGATCCTGTCACGACATCAGGATCTGGACATCATCTATCGGGACACAACGCGATTCATTTCGGACAAGAAGGCCGTGTTTGGCCCCAAATACGGGGTGGATAGCCCATTGTTTGAACATCACACCACCAGTCTTGTGTTCAATGATCCGCCCTTGCACTCGCGTGTCCGCAAGGTGATGGTCGGCGCGATGAACCCGCGCGCTTTGGCGCAGATGGAGCCGGGTCTGATTGAACTTGTCGACGGGCTGCTGGATCAAATGCAGGCCAAGGGCACAGTTGAGTTGATCGAGGATTTTGCCGGGGCGATCCCGATCGAGATCATCGGCAACCTGCTGGGCATCCCTCGGTCCGAGCGTGAGCCGTTGCGTGAGTGGTCCTTGGCCATTCTCGGGGCGTTGGAACCGCAGCTGACGCCCGAGCAGGAAGATTGGGGCAACCGCGCAGTCCGCGAGTTCAAAGCCTTTCTGCGCGATATCATCGACGACCGCAGGGCCAACCCGGGCAACCCGGAGACCGATGTTTTGACCAGGTTGATACAGGATGACACCGAGGGCGGCCTGACCGAGGTTGAACTGTACCAGAACTGCATCTTCATTCTGAATGCCGGGCATGAGACCACGACAAACCTGATAGGCAACGCTTTGGATCTGTTGGACCGCCACAGGGATAAGCGGACCGAGCTGTTGGTTAATCCAGACCTGATTTCTACCGCAGTGGACGAGTTTTTGCGTCTGGAAAGCCCGAACCAGTTCGGCAATCGCCTGACCACTGAAGAGGTGGAATTTCACGGACATGTCATTCCAGCAGGAACCGATCTGCATCTTTGCATCGGCGCGGCCAACCGCGATCCGCGACAATTTGATTTCCCCGATGACATGATGTTGGATCGCCGTCCCAACAAGCACCACGCGTTTGCGGGCGGACCGCATACTTGCGTTGGTTTGACCTTGGCCCGGATGGAAGGTCGGGTTGCCGTTAGCCGGTTTTTGAACCGGTTCCCTGATTACCAGATCACGGAAAGTGCTCAGCGTGGGGGGCGTATCCGGTTTCGGGGGTTCGCCTACCTGCCCGCGCAGGTTTGAACTAGCCGTGCTGCTTGTTCTGAAATTTATTGACCGACCGTACGGTTAATAATAAGATATCGCAAATGCCCCGCGCGCTAGCCCTGCCGCGAGTAAGGAGAAACCTATGACGATCCAACAGATTTCCAGTTTTGCTGCGGGCGAGTGGATTGCGCCGGGGGCAGGTGCCCGCAACATCGCAAGCGCGGTGACGGGAGAGGTGATCGCAACAGCCGGAAACAACGCCTTGGACGTTCAGGGAATGCTGGATCATGCGCGCAATGTTGGTGGTCCTGCGCTGCGCAAGATGACGTTTCACCAGCGGGCCAAGATGCTCAAGGCGCTGTCTGTTCATCTGGGCAAGCACAAGCAGGCGATGTACGATCTGTCCTTCAATACCGGCGCAACCCAGGCGGATCATCTGATCGACATTGACGGCGGTATTGGCACGATGTTCGTCTTTGCCTCAAAAGGGCGGCGCGAGATGCCGGACGGGCATGTCTATCTCGACGGCGAGGTCGAGCAGCTTTCGCGCAATGGCACCTTTCTGGGGCAACATATCTGCACCCCGTTGAAAGGTGTTGCGATCCATATCAACGCTTTCAACTTTCCGGTCTGGGGCATGCTGGAAAAGCTGGCTCCGACTCTTCTGGCGGGGGTTCCGGCTATCGTCAAACCGGCCACAAATTCCTGCTATGTGACCGAGCTGTGCGTTCGGCTGATGCTCGAGTCGGGCATATTGCCCAACGGTGCATTGCAACTGGTGTCAGGCGGGCTGGGCGACATGCTCGATCGCCTGACCATGCAGGATGTGGTCAGCTTTACAGGCTCGGCGGATACGGCGCTGAAGCTGCGCGCGAACCCCGTAATCCTGGAGAATTCGGTCCGGTTCGTGGCGGAGCAGGACAGCTTGAACTGCTCGGTCCTGGGCCCTGATGCCGCGCCGGGAACGCCCGAATTCGATCTGTTCGTCAAAGAGGTTCAGCGCGAGATGACCACCAAGGCGGGTCAGAAATGCACTGCCATCCGCAGGATCATCGCGCCCGAGCCGCATGTGCAGGCCGTGATTGAGGCGCTGTCCGCGCGTTTGGCAAAGACCACCATCGGGGATCCGAAACTGGAAACCACCCGAATGGGTGCGCTGGTCTCGGCCAGTCAGAAGCGCGATGTTTTGGAGAAGGCCGCGATTATAGGGCACGAGGCCGAGTGCGTCTTTGGCAACCCGGACGACTTCGTGGTCGATGGGGCCGATGCAGATAAGGGCGCCTTTCTGCCACCGATGCTGTTCCATTGCAGCGATCCCGATGCCGCGCTACGTGTGCATGATACCGAAGCCTTTGGGCCCGTCAGTACAATCATGGGCTATCGCGATACCGACCACGCGATTGAGCTGGCGAACAGAGGGCAGGGGTCTCTGGTGGCCTCGGTCATCACACATGATGCTGATGTTGCCCGCAAATTTGTTATGGGGGCAGGGGCCTATCATGGGCGGCTCTATTTCAACAACCGAGACTCGATGAAAGAATCCACAGGCCATGGCTCTCCTTTACCGCATATGGTCCATGGCGGTCCCGGCCGTGCTGGCGGTGGCGAGGAAATGGGCGGTGTGCGCGGTGTGATGCATTATATGCAACGTACGGCGATTCAAGGATCGCCGGACATATTGACAGCTATTGGCGAGAGATGGGTGCCGGGTGCAGCCGAGGTCAATGCGCCAGCCCATCCATTTACACGCCGCTATCACGATCTGGCCATTGGTGAGACGATCCACACCGCACCGCGGACCGTGACCATGGAAGACATTGAACATTTCGCCGAATTCACCGGCGACACCTTCTATGCCCATATGGATCAGGCCGCAGCTGAGCGTAACCCGTTCTTTCCGGGCCGGGTCGCGCATGGATATCTTTTGCTGTCATTCGCGGCGGGTCTTTTTGTGGAACCGAACGAGGGGCCGGTCCTGGCCAATACTGGGCTCGATAACCTGCGCTTTATGAAACCGGTAGAGGCAGGCGACAGCATCAAGGTGCGCCTGACGGTTAAAAAGAAAACCCGCCGCAATGATGAATATGGCGAGGTGCGCTGGCATGTCACCCTGACCCAGCAAGATGATGAGCCTGTGGCCGAATATGAGCTGCTGACCATGGTGGCCTACTAAGATTCTTGGGCCGGATGGTAATTCGATCTGGCCCGATTATACTTGCTGCATGAAAGATTCAGCCCCCGATTGGTTTGAAACCTGCGTTAGCCATCTGACCTCTGAGGGTACGCAACGGGTGTGGTCCGTGCTGGTGACGATATTCGGTGATCTGGCGCAGGAAGAAACAGATCAGATAAGTGGTGCGGTGATCACCGCACTGACCAGCCTTGCCGGGATCAAGGCCGAAGCCACGCGTGTTGCCCTGCATCGGCTGCGCAAGGATGGCTGGATTGAAAGCACCCGCAAAGGGCGCAGCAGCTTTCACCGCCTGACCGCGTTTGGCCGTCATCAGAGTGTGACCGCCGCACCGCGTATCTATGCCAAGGAAGCGCCGGAACCCGGCCTCTGGCATGTACTTATCGCCAGCAATTCGGACTCATCGCGCAAAGAATTGGCTGACCTGATGCTGACTGGGGACTACATCTCTCTCAATCCCGCAACGTCGATGGCTCCGGGTCAGGTTCCGGCGGGTCTTGAAGAGCTGATGGGCGTGGAAAGCAGCGCTATCTCTGTTCCTGGCTGGCTTCGGGATCTCTGCGGGCCAGAGGCGTTGAAAACCGCCTATGATCAGTTCTTGAGATCGACACAGATCATCGACCAAGAGATGCCATCTGAGGGGGCGGGCGACCCGATGAAGACGGCCATTCTGCGTGTCCTGATCGTGCATAATTGGCGCCGTATTGTTCTGCGCCATCCCGCCTTTCCTGCAGCGTTTCTGCCCGCTGACTGGAAAGGCCCTGCATGCCGGGCGGCTGTATCTCAGTTGTTGGAAAAACTGCCGCGCCCGGATTTAACATCCTTGGAAGCCGAGCTGGACAGCTAGGTTTTCTTTAGCGTCACCTATCTGATCCGCCCGATGCTGGTCATTCGGCGATCATTGCGGGCGTATCTCTCGCGCTTAATGTTACATAAAAACTAAAAAAGAAGAAGAACTCGTAACATTAAGCTTGCCTCGAATCGATGGACGCCCTAAAAACCGACCATGCGGTCAATGATACGGATCAGCACCTACAGGAGAACTAAGTGATGGACGCATTCATTTGCGACGCGACGCGCACTTCGATTGGGCGATATGGGGGGGCTTTGTCGTCAGTCAGGACAGATGATCTGGCCGCGATCCCATTGGCCGCCCTGAAAGAGCGCAACCCGCAGGTTGATTGGGCCAGCGTTGATGATGTGATCTATGGCGATGCCAATCAGGCGGGTGAAAGCAACCGCAATGTGGCGCGGATGGCGGCCTTGTTGGCTGGATTGCCGGTTGATGTGCCTGGAACAACAGTGAACCGATTGTGCGCCAGTGGAATGGATGCGGTTGGAATGGCAGCGCGGGGCATCAAGGCGGGCGATTATGATCTGGCTGTGGCCGGCGGTGTCGAAAGCATGTCGCGCGCGCCCTTTGTGATGCCCAAGGCGACCTCGGCCTTTACCCGCAGCAATGCGGTCTATGACACCACAATCGGTTGGCGCTTTGTGAACCCGAAGATGAAACAGGCCTATGGCATCGACTCGATGCCGCAAACGGCCGACAATGTGGCCGAAGACTTTGGTATCAGCCGCGATGACCAAGATGCTTTTGCGGCGCGCAGTCAGGCCCGATGGGCCGCCGCGCATGAGGCAGGTCTGTTCCGGGATGAAATCACCCCGGTCACGATCCCGCAACGCAAGGGCGATCCGATCATTGTTGATACGGATGAACATCCGCGCCCAGATGTTACCGTGGACAAACTGTCTGGTCTCAAAGGTGTCAACGGGCCGGATACGACGGTGACCGCTGGCAACGCCTCGGGCGTCAATGACGGCGCTGCGGCCATTTTGATGGCCAATGAGGCGGCAGCATCAAAGAACGGCCTGACCCCGATGGCCCGAGTCGTGGGCATGTCTGTCGCCGGGGTTGAGCCGCGTGTCATGGGCATTGGCCCGGTTCCGGCTAGCCGCAAAGTTTTGGCCCGCGCCGGGCTGAGCATCGAGCAAATGGACGTGATAGAGTTGAATGAGGCCTTCGCGTCCCAGGGTCTGGCGACACTGCGCGAACTGGGTCTGCCAGACGACGCGCCACAGGTGAACCCGAATGGGGGCGCGATTGCCATTGGCCACCCGTTGGGCATGTCCGGCGCAAGGTTGGTTATGACCGCGGCCTATCAGTTGCGGCGCACGGGCGGGCGATACGCGCTGTGCACCATGTGTGTCGGCGTCGGTCAGGGCGCAGCGCTTATTCTTGAACGCGTATAGGGGAGATGACGGGACATGTATGCTCAGATGGTTAAGTCCGAGGCGACACAGGAAGATCCTGCAAAGCTCGCTGCCTTTCAGTCGCGCATAGACGCTGACGAAAAGATCGAACCCAAGGATTGGATGCCCGAAGGCTATCGCAAGACGCTGATCCGCCAGATCGGCCAGCACGCCCATTCCGAAATCGTTGGACAACTGCCCGAGGCGAACTGGATCACACGGGCACCCACACTGGAACGCAAGGCGATCCTGTTGGCAAAAGTTCAGGACGAGGCCGGGCATGGTCTGTACCTTTACTGCGCCGCCGAAACACTGGGTGTCAGCCGGGATGAGATCACCGAAATGCTGCTGGACGGGCGCATGAAATACTCGTCCATCTTCAACTATCCCACCCTGAACTGGGCTGATGTTGGTGCCGTTGGCTGGCTGGTGGATGGCGCCGCGATCATGAACCAGGTGCCGTTGCAGCGCACGTCTTACGGTCCCTATTCACGCGCCATGATCCGCATCTGCAAAGAAGAGAGCTTTCATCAGCGTCAGGGCTATGACGCCATCCGCAAGATGGCCGAAGGCACGCCGGACCAGAAACGAATGGCGCAGGACGCTTTGAACCGCTTTTGGTACCCATCGCTGATGATGTTTGGACCGTCCGACAAGGACTCGGTGCATTCGACGCAGTCGATGAAATGGAAGATCAAGATGAACACCAATGACGAGTTGCGTCAGAAATTCGTCGATCAGACTGTGCCACAGGCCGAGTATCTGGGCCTGACCATCCCTGACCCAAAGCTGAATTGGAACGACGATCGCGGCCATTATGATTTTTCAGAACCTGACTGGTCCGAGTTCTTCGATGTCATCAGTGGCAATGGCCCCTGCAACACCGACCGGCTGGCCGCCCGAAACCAAGCCTGGGACGACGGCAAATGGGTGCGCGACGGGCTGATGGCCTATGCCGAAAAGAAACGCTCTGGCACAGTGGCTGCCGAATAAGCCGACCCTGAGGAGGAAACCCGATGAAAAACGAATGGCCCCTGTGGGAAGTCTTTATCCGCGGTCAGCATGGTATGAGCCACCGTCACGTCGGCTCGTTGCATGCCCCTGACGCGGAGATGGCCATCAAGAACGCGCGCGATGTCTATACCCGCCGCAATGAAGGTGTGTCGATCTGGGTGGTCGAGGCGAATAATATCTCGGCCTCCTCGCCCAGCGACAAGGGCCCATTATACGAGCCCAGCGAAAGCAAGGTCTATCGTCACCCAACCTTTTTCGACATCCCCGATGAAGTGGGGGCCATGTGATGGACCGGGACACGGCATTTGTACAATTCCTTCTACGGATGGGCGACAACGACCTGGTCCTTGGCCATCGCGTCAGCGAATGGTGCGGCCATGCGCCGGTGCTGGAAGAGGATATCGCACTGGCCAACACGGCCTTGGACCTGATCGGGCAGACTCAGATGTGGTTGGGTCTGGCGGGGGAAATCCAAGGCGGCAAAACTGCTGACGATCTGGCCTTTCTGCGCGATGCCTGGGATTTCCGCAATGTGCTGCTGGTCGAGGTTCCCAATGGGGATTTTGGCCGGACCCTGATGCGCCAATTCCTGTTCGATGCATGGCATTCCATCATGCTGGGACGCTTGCTCAACTCTACGGATGACCGTGTCGCGGCCATTGCCGCGAAAGCCAGTAAAGAGGTGGCATATCACCTGGAACGCTCGGGCGACACGGTGGTTGGTCTGGGGGACGGAACAGCGGAAAGCCACGCCCGGATGCAGTCGGCTCTGGACTACCTGTGGCCGTATGTAGGCGAGATGTTCACCAGCGACGAAGTTGACGCCGAGATGGTCGCGGCGGGCATTGCGCCGAACCCCGCGGATCTGAGCGCGGAGTTTGACGCTTTGGTGCAGCGGATCCTGTCCGAGGCGACCTTGACGATCCCGGAAGGCGCGTTTGCCCATAAAGGTGGGCGTGACGGGCGGATGCATACGGAACATCTGGGTCATCTGTTGACACAGATGCAGTGGCTGCAACGCGCCTATCCCGAAGCAAGCTGGTAACGCCGATGGATCGGGCATCGACCAAACAAATCTGGGAATGGCTGGATGCTGTTCCTGACCCTGAAATTCCGGTGATTTCGGTGGTCGATCTTGGCATTGTGCGCGATGTGCAGTGGCAGGACGAGACGTTGAAGGTGACGGTCACTCCAACCTATTCCGGCTGTCCGGCAACATCCATTATCAGCCTGGATATCGAAACCGCCTTGCACGATCGCGGGATCAGTGACGTGCAGATCGAAACCAGCATCGCCCCGGCCTGGACCACCGACTGGCTCAGCGAAAAGGGCCGCGCCCGGTTGGAGGACTATGGCATTGCCCCACCGCAACCGGCGGGCGGCCCGGATCGCTGCCCGCGCTGCGGTAGCAAAGCGGTCGAGAAGGTCAGCCAGTTCGGTTCGACCCCTTGCAAGGCGCATTGGCGATGCACCGACTGCCTGGAACCATTTGACTATTTCAAGTGCATCTGAGGAGGACCACCGGATGGCACGTTTCCACGACCTGAAAGTCACAGATATCCACAAAACCATTCGCGATGCGGTGGTGGTGACACTGGAACCTGTGAACGGCGCTGCAGATCAGTTCGATTTCACCGCCGGTCAATATCTGACATTTCGTCGCGAATTTGAGGGCGAAGAACTGCGCCGGTCCTACTCGATCTGCGCGGGCAAGGATGAAGGCGTGCTGCAGGTTGGCATCAAACGTGTTGAAGGCGGCGCCTTTTCCGGATGGGCGAATACTGAACTGAATGTCGGCGACATCGTCGAGGCAATGCCGCCGATGGGCAGCTTTCATACTCCGATAGATGCGGGTGCGGAAAAGCAATATCTGGGCTTTGCAGGGGGCTCGGGGATTACGCCGGTGCTGTCGATCCTCAAAACGACCCTCGCACAGGAACCGCAATCACGCTTTACCCTTATCTATGCCAATAAGGGCATCAACACGATCATGTTCCGCGAGGATCTCGAAGACCTCAAGAACCTCTATATGGGTCGCCTCAACGTGATCCACGTTCTTGAGACGGATTCACAAGAGATCGAGCTGTTCACCGGTTTGGTGACCCAGGAAAAATGCGCGCAGCTGTTCAAACATTGGGTCGATATCGACCATGTCGACACCGCATTTATCTGCGGCCCGGAACCGATGATTCTGGGCATTGCCGCCGCATTGCGCGAACACGGACTGGATGACAGCCAGATCAAGTTTGAACTGTTCGCCAGCGCCCAGCCCGGACGGGCCAAGGCTAAGCCCGTTTCGGCAGAAACGGGTACGCAGGGCAATCAAAGCAGCGCGTCGATCACGCTGGATGGATCCACTCAGACCGTGACCATACCCAAGGACCAATCCATCCTTGAGGCGGCCCAGGCAAACGCTATGGATGCCCCGTTTGCCTGCAAGGCGGGTGTCTGTTCGACCTGCCGCTGCAAGGTGCTTGAGGGTGAGGTCGAGATGCTCGCCAATCACGCGCTGGAAGATTACGAAGTGGAAAAAGGCTATGTGCTAAGCTGCCAGGCCTATCCGGTAACAGACCGCGTGGTCGTCGATTACGACCGGTAGAAAGGGGGCAGATATGTCCGATTCAATGACACTCGACAGCTATCTGGCCGCAGGCGGTGTTCTGACCAACCCATCGAACGTGCCGCCTCGCTATCGGGCCGAGCTGATGAAGCTGATGGCGACATTTGTCGACAGCGAACTGGCTGGGGCTGCCGGGTTTGCCGACATCATCAATCAGGGGCCGGGGATCAAGGAACGGATCGCCGCCGCAAAGATCGTGCTGGAAAAGTCAGACCACGCAAATTGTGTTCTCAGCATCATGGGCGAATTTGGCGCAGATACCGAACGCTATGCCAATCACCATCCTTGGACCATGCGCTTGTCGCGGGATGCGGATATAGGGGCCACCCGGTCCGAGCATGACATGCGTCTGGCGGTGTTCAACTATCCGCTGTCCGGCTGGACGGACGCTGTAGTCATGAACCTGCTGATGAGCCGCGCGGTGGCCGAACAACTGGCCGAGTATTCCACCATCTCGTATCAGCCTCTGGCCGAAGCCTTCCGATCCATCGCCCCGGTCGAGGCACATCATGGCGAGCTGGCGTTGGAAGGGGCGGTCAAACTGATCGAGAACGGTGCGGCGGACGACATGCAGAACTCGGTCACTTACTGGTGGCCTCGGGTTGCGGTGTCCTTCGGCGGCGATGACCCGAAACGGTTCGAGCTGTTGAAATCAATGGGCCTGCGTCGCAACACAAACAGCGCATTGCAGGACCGTTGGGGCCAGACAATGGCTGCAACTCTGGCAACGCTTGGCCTCAAATCGCCTGCTTGAACGAAAGCGCCCTAGGCGGACACCCTTCTCGCTCTATCCAAAGAGCCGTCCGAACTGAGGGTTGAGGTCCTCAATGCCGGCCAATCGAAGCATATGCCAGGCAAGCGCCTGATTACTGGAAATGACTGGAATCCCGATCTTTTCTTCTGCCTGAACAATGACGTCAAGGCATCGCAGATTCGTGCAAGAGACAATGACAGCATCGCAGGGCGCTTGAGCCGCGACCTTTTCAATAGCGTCAAGGATCGACCCTTCTGTGATCCGCGCAACAACGCGATCATTTCCTTCCTCGAACGACCCGAAACCTGCGATTTCGAAACCGGCCTGTTCCAGCTTTGTGCGCATCCCAGCGGAAACTTCGGGAATATAGGGGGTGACGAAGCCCAATCGTCGGGCTCCTAAATGCTGACCGGCAGCGATGATTGCCGCCAACGGATCTGTCACACGTGCATCCGGGCAGACCGTCTTTATCACCTTGGCCACATTCTCGGACCCGATCACGGTCGAGGCCGAGGTACAGCCAAATCCGATTGCATCAAAGCTGAGCGATGGTGGCAAAAGCCGTGCCGTCGCAGGCAAGTCCTGTTCCATCCGTGCCAATGTGTCGGGTCGGATTTCGGGCACCATCGGAATCCGGCTGTGATAGAGCGCGACACCAGCTAGGCACATGATCCGAGAGAATTCGTTCTCTAACGTCTCGTCAGTCTCAAGAACAATCACACCCAGATTGGCGCGGGTGCCAATGCCTTCGTCTGTTTCGAAATCAAGCTTCATGATTGGCCTCAGATGATTGGTAGTTCAGGCGCGGCGCGTTTGGTCAAAAGCTCCGCCCCACTTGCACGTATGACGATGTTCTCTTCGTGCACCATGACCCGACCGTCGCCATAGCCAAGCGATGGTTCAAGGGTCAGTACCATATTTTCGGCGATCTCGGTTGTATCCCAACTGGTGTGCGAGGGCCATTCGGTCAGCTGCATGCCAAGCCCATGACCCAGCCTGCCGACGTCACCACCCTGATCGTCGAGCTCCGTGATCACCTTCTGCATCGCTTGAAACAATTCTCGGCAAGTCGCTCCGGGGCGAGCTGCGGCCATCCCGGCCTCAGTCGCGCGCCAAAGAACATCATATGCATGGCGTGAGGCGTCATCGGCGCGGCCAATGGCCCAATTCCGATCGAAGTCGCAAAAATACCCGTCCCAGTTGGAACCGGTGTCGAGCATCAGCACATCGCCGCGCGCCAGTGGTCGGCGGGACGGGGGCGAGATGACGTCGTGATAGCCGCCCGTATCCGCACCGCCGACCAAATACGGAACATCATCGGCACCCTGCGCCAGCCCTTCGCGCCGAAAGGAGCGGAACACATCCTCAAGCGGCTGCCCTTCGCGGGCGATTTCGGGCACCCGCTCAAATGTGCGCGACCCGATGGCGCAGATATAGGTGAGTTTTTCGATCTCGGCCTCGGATTTCACCATTCGCAAGCCTCGGACGATCTCGGTCGCGTCAGTGATCTTTAGCCCATTCAGGCCCGCCAACAGCCGCTCATAATCGCCAAGCGGCATCCGCAAATGGGTTTCGTGCCCCTTCATCAATCCAACGGTTTCACCACGGCTGGCATGTGGCGCCAGCAGATCGGTCAACAGCCCGATACCGTCATCCTTTGGTGCAGGTGCGCCCCAGGTGCGGATATCTGTGACCCAGGTTCGCCGCATAAGGTCTGCGCCGATCTCAGGGATGATTGCGATGGGCTTGCCGGTTGCCGGGATGAACAGGAACCATGGGCGAGTCGGGCTTTGCCAAAACAGCGTGTGGAACCCGCTGAAATAGCGCACATCCGGTTCAGTTGTCAGCAATATGCCCGCCATACCGGTTTCGGCCATCTTTGTCTGGGCCGCTGCGGTACGCGTTGCGAATTCTTGTTGGTCAAAACCACGTCGTGGGGCGTTCATGACTCTTGATCCTTTCGCGGGGGCAACCGGTCCTGAACCAATCGGGTCCAGAATTCAGCTCCGATCGGCAGCAGTTCATCATTGAAATCATAGTCAGAAGCATGGAGCGGTTGGCCATGCGGCCCGGCCTCGCCATTGCCCAGCAACAGGAAACATCCCGGCACGGCGGCCGAAAACTGGGCGAAATCCTCAGAAAAACTCATCGGTGCCCGATCTTTGATCAGGTCACAACCGGCGGCTTCGGCTGCGCGATATACCGCAAGGGCCGGGGTGGCGGCGTTGATGGTCTCGACGAACTGCGTATCAAAGCTGACCGATGCTTGAATGCCATGTGCTGCCGCAATCCCTTCGGTGATCTGACGCATGAAACCTTCGATGGCGTTGCGGTCCTCGGGCGATCTGGCGCGAAAATCTCCTTTGAGAGTGGCGTTGCCCGGCAAGACATTTCGCTGGCCGTCCGTCAGGAATTCGGTCACGGAAACTACCGCGCCAGAGGCGGGCGCAAGCTTTCGTGCCACCACGGTCTGCAATGCCACCACAATCTCGGACCCTACGGTAATTGCATCAACGCCGGTTTGTGGCATCGAGGCATGACCGCCCTGGCCTTTAACCGTGATCTCGAACAGGGTTTCACTGTTACAGATAATACCGGCGCGGGTCGAAATCTGACCGGTTGGAGCGCCTGGCAAATTGTGGATTGCATAGATTTCTTCGACCGGAAATTGTTCTAGCACACCGTCGTCGATCATCGCGCGCGCGCCCAGGCCGTGCTCTTCGTTTGGCTGGAATAGAAAAACAACCGTACCGTCAAAGGTAGGTTCTTTCGCCAGACGCTCTGCCGCCCCAAGCAGCATGGTTGTATGACCATCGTGGCCACAAGCATGCATCACACCGGGTGAGGTCGAGACATAGTCATGGGACGAGGTTTCGGTGATTGGAAGCGCATCCATGTCAGCACGCAGGCCAATGGCTTTGTTGCCACCGCCGGATCGAAGCACACCGACAACGCCTGCGCCTTCGTGCACTTCGATCCCAAGGGCGCGCAGCCGTTCAGCGACAACCGACTTGGTTCGCGTCTCTTGAAAGCCCAGTTCCGGGTGCCTGTGCAAATCCCGCCGAAGCGCGATCATACGGTTTTCTAAATCGCTCATTTCTTCATCCGCGTGTGAGTTGCATCGGTTCTACAGGATAGGGCTGCGTGTTTCGCATCAAATTTCCGACCCTAAAGCAGAAAAAATTGCACAAAAGCGCCAAGTTCAGATCGGAAGTTCCAGACCAATCTTTGTTCGGTCCATCGCGACGGATGTGCGAAATCTGCGGACATTCGAGTTATCGAAAAACAAGCGATGGGTCAGGTCCTCGAAATCCTCCATGTCCTGTGCGACGCAGATAAGAACAAAGTCGGCATCACCGGTCACATAATAGCATTGCTGAACTTGCGGCTCGTTCCTGGCGCGTTTGCGGAACAGATCGAGTTGCTGAAGCGATTCCCGGTCAAGTTCGACCAGAACGATGAAGGTCATCTTATAATCAAAGCGCGACGGGTTTAGTACCGCGACCTCTTTCAGGATCAGCCCGGAATCTCGCAACCGCTTGAGCCGCCGCTGCACCGAGGGAACTGAAAGACTGCATTCTTGCGCCAGCTGTTCCAGCCCGATTCGACAATCCCTTTGCAGGGTTCTGAGGATTATCGTGTCTGCATCATCAAGTTGTTGGTTCATGAAAAATCCTCGCGATGGAAGAGGCAGGTTTGAAACATATTATCGAGATTAGGGTCAAATACGATAAATAGAAATAGGTCGATCATGCACAATCTCTGCACATGGAAAAAGCGGATGAAAAATACATGACAGCGACCGACGACCTAAGCTTCGCCCCGGATTTCGTCCGTGCGCAGGAGTTTTTTCAGGGGCAAGAGACCTACGCTGTATCGCCGCTGATTGAAATCACGGGGCCTGATGGTCAGAGCATTCTGGTCAAGAACGAGACAGAGCGTATGGGGCTTGGCGCGTTCAAAGCTTTGGGGGCGCCCTATGCGGTTGCACGCCTTCTCGAGGATGCATGGCTCGAGAATACCGGTGAAACGCTCTCCCTCACGCGGATGAAGGATGCCGCTTTTCGAGAATTCGCATCTGGCCACACATTCGTCTGCGCAAGTGCAGGCAACCACGGAATGGGCGTTGCGGCTGGGGCGCGGGCGATGGGTGCAAAGGCGCGAATTCATCTGGCGCAGACCGTACCGCAAGGGTTCGGCGACCGTCTTAGAACCTTCGGTGCCGAGGTTGTCCGTTCGGGCGATGTTTATGACGAAAGCGTCGCCGCCGCTATTGCTGACGCCAAAACCACCGGTGCCACGCTTTTGGCCGACGGAACCTGGCCTGGTTACACCGAGATTCCGAAACTGGTGATGGAGGGCTATTGCGTCATCGCCGAAGAGTTGCGCGCGCGGTTCGAGGCTTCGGGGCAGTGGCCTACGCATGTCTATCTGCAGGCCGGTGTCGGTGGGTTGGCCGCCGCAATGTCGCATATGATCCGTCTGAACTGGGCGGAACAGCCTGAACTGATCGTTGTCGAACCCGGCGCTGCGTCCTGTTTGCGGGCCAGTCACTTGGCCGGACGGGCCACCCGCAGCGATGGGCCGGATTCGAATATGGGTCGGCTTGACTGCAAGGCACCGTCGATCGTGGCCTGGGATGTGCTCGAGCGCTGCGGCGTGAGCTACGAAACCCTTTCCGAAGAAGAAGGCCAGGCAGCCGCAGAAGCTGTCACAGCACTTGGAATCGCGACCACGCCGTCAGGCGCGGCCGGTTACGGCGCCCTGTGCAAGAGAACCAACCAACAGGCGAGGACGCAGGAATTACGTCCTCTTGTCATCATCTCAGAAGGGCTCGCATGAGCGGGCAAGAAAGGACTAACAGAATGACATCCATTTTTAGCAAGCTGATAACCTCGGCGGTTTTCGCGGCAGGTCTGTCGACTGCTGCCTTTGCGGACACCTGGAAATTCGCCTCGGAAGAGGACAAAGGCGACGTACAGGATATCTTTGCACAGGCCTTCGCCGAAAGTGTCAAAGAGCAGTCCGATGGCGACATCAAAGTGCGTATCTACTACTACGGTCAGTTGGGTACCGAGAACGATATTGTCGAGCTGACATCTAAGGGTACGGTCCAGTTCGTATCGGTGGGCACCGGTCACCTGGGGTCTTATGTGCCCGAGGCACAGGTTCTTGATCTGCCCTATGTTCTGGGCGGTGATATCGACGTGATCCGCGAAGTTCTGACCACCAGCCCGACCATCTATGAAGACCTCAGCGAGAAATTCGAGAAGGTGAACCTGAAGCTACTCACCATGATCTCGGAAGGCGACATGGCCTGGGGTGCCAACAAGGCGATCCGCAGCCCGGCGGATTTTGAAGGCCAGAAAATCCGTACCTTCACTTCGACCATTCCGGTGGAAACCTTCAAGGCGTTTGGCGCCAACCCGACGCCTTTGTCCTGGGGCGAGGTCTATGGCGCGCTGCAGTTGAAGACCGTCGATGGCATGGTGAACCCGATCTATTTCATCTACAACGCCAAGTGGCATGAGGTTCAGGATTACCTGATCTTCCCGGGCCAGCTTCCTTACGTCGGCACCGTTTCCACCAACAGTGAATGGTTCAACGGTCTGCCCGCGGATCAGCAAGAGATGGTCAAGAACGCCATCGCCAAGGGCGAGCAGGCTGCGCATGATTATCAGATCAAGATCAATCTGGAAAACATGGACAAGATCAAGGCCGAGCGCCCCGATCTGCAGGTCATCGTCTTGACTGAGGACGAGCGCGCTGTCTTTGAAGCCCAAAGCGCCACATTGCACGAAACATTCTTCGATGTGGTCGAAAACGCCTATGACGACGCCGAGAAACCTGCGGCCCGCGCGCAAGCCCAGAAGATCCTCGACGGCCTGCTTAACGAGGTGAGCAATGCGTCGCAATAAAAGCTGACATCACTGAAAGGCGCGGCGTCTCATTCAGACGTCGCGTCTTTCATTTACGGAACGCTGACTGGCGGGCCGAGGGAGGGAAAATCATGAAAAGCGCTTTGGTCGCCCTAAGTAGGGGCACCGAGTTCATCGAGAAATTCGTTATCATTCTGGCCATATTGTTGATGATGGTGAATTCGACCGCAAACGCTATTGGCCGCTACGCCTTTGGCAAAAGCCTGTTCTTCTCGGAAGAGCTGAACCAGTTTCTGATTGTCAGCGTGACCTTTTTTGGATTTGCCTATGCGGTTCGGAAAGGTCGAAACATTCGGATGACGGCGGTTTATGACACGCTGTCCCGACGATCCAAGAAGGTGATCCTGACGCTGATTTCGATCACGACCAGCATGCTGCTGGCCTTTTTGGCCTATAAGTCCGTGTTCTACGTGCTTGAGATCAAAGAGCTGAACCGTCTGAGCCCGGCGCTGCAGTTTCCGGTCTATATCATCTACTCGGTGATCCCGGTCGGCCTGTTTATGGCCAGCCTGCAATATCTGATCGCATTCATCATGAATGTCACTCATGTCGGCATCTGGCACTCGTACGAAGTCGAGGACAATGACGCAGTGGATGTAGGAGTCTGAGATGCCCGGATTCCTTGATTTCCTTGGCGATGTCATAGCTGGTGAGCTGGATATCTATGTCATCACCTTTGCTCTGGTCGTGGCGATGGTGGTTCTGCTGTTCCTCAGCTACCCGATGGTTGTTCCGCTAGCGGTTGCCACGCTGATTGGCCTTGTTCATTTCTCGCAAAGCGATACTGGCGTCATCATCCAACAGATGGTCACTGGCATTTCGCCAAACGCGCTGATCGCTGTGCCGATGTTCATATTCGCCGCCGATATCATGGCGAGAGGTCATACGGCCAATAATCTGCTTGGGCTGATCGAAGCCTTTGTCGGTCACCGCCGAGCCGGATTGCCGATCACGGCCTGCATCAGTTGCACATTGTTCGGCTCGGTTTCGGGTTCGACTCAGGCGACCGTGGTTTCGATTGGTCAGATCATGCGGCCAAAGCTGCTGAAGGCCGGTTACAAGGACAGTTTTGTCATGGCGTTGATCATCAATGCCAGCGACATCGCCTTCCTTATCCCTCCAAGCATCGGGATGATCCTATATGGCACGCTGGCCAATACCAGCGTGGGCGAACTGTTCATTGCAGGAATTGGTCCGGGCGTTGTTCTGGCGCTGATGTTTTCGGTCTATTGCTATTTCTACAGCGTCCTGCAGGGCGATCTGATCGCGCGGGTGCCAAAGAAATCCGGTGCCGAGCGGCGCGCAGCGTTTCGCAAGGCCATACTGCCGCTTGGTTTCCCGGTCCTGATCGTCGGCGGTATCTACACCGGCGCAGTGACCCCGACCGAAGCAGCCTCGTTTTCGGTGCTTTATGCGCTGATCGTCGAATGCGTGATTTATAGGGAACTGAAACTCAACGACGTTTTGGATTCCGCTCTCAGCACAGGATTGATTACGGCGGTTGTGTTCATCCTTGTCGGGATCGGTCAGGCGTTTTCCTGGTATATTTCCTTCGAACAGATTCCACAGGGCCTGTTAGAGCCGCTGAACCTGGAAGGCGCGTCGCAGGAATACATCCTGTTCATCATAGCGCTGTGCTTCTTCGTGGGATGTATGTTCGTCGACTCGCTGGTCGTGCTTGTCATCCTTACGCCAATCTTCGTTCCGATCGTGGATGCCTCGGGGATTGATCCGGTTCTTGTCGGGGTTATGGTGACGCTGCAGATGGCCATCGGATCAGCAACACCGCCGTTTGGCTGCGATATCTTCACCGCAATCGCGATTTTCAACAGACCTTATCTTGAGGTGATCCGGGGCACTTTGCCGTTCTTCGCGATCCTGGCGCTGATGACGGCTATGCTGATCTACTTCCCAGGTATCGCCCTGTTCCTCAGGGATCTGGCGGCGTTTTGACAAAATGAATGAAGGATGGCCGGTTGTTTTGAATCGGCCATCCAAACTTGATCCGAAGATCAGCGCCCAATACCGACGTAACTATCGAAGCCGGATTTCTTGACGGCGGGTTCGGAATAGATATTGCGCAGATCGACCATTCGGGGGGATTTCATCGTGCCAGCTAGTTCGCTCAGATTGAGCGCACGGAACTCGTTCCATTCGGTCAACAGCACAACGACATCCGCATCTGCAGCAGCAGCATAGGGGTCTTCGCACCATTCGACGCCGGGCAGCAGGGCCTCACCTTCGGAACGCCCCTGAGGGTCGACAACCCGCACCGTTGCCCCACCACCGATCAGTGCAGGCACTATAGTTAACGAGGGCGCATCACGCATATCGTCGGTATTGGGTTTGAAGGTCACGCCCAGAACAGCGATCGTTTTTCCATTGAAACTGTCGTCGCAGACATCTCGGATTTTCTGGATCATCCGTTTCTTGACCTCGTCATTCACCCGGATGACGGTTTCGGTGATCTGCATCGGGTGGGCATGTTCCTGACCGATCCGGGCCAAAGCGGCGGTGTCTTTTGGAAAGCACGATCCGCCATATCCCGGACCTGCATGTAGGAATTTATTGCCAATGCGCCCATCCAGACCGATGCCTCGGGCGACCTCTTTCACGTCGCCGCCAACACGTTCGCACAGGCCTGCGATCTCATTTATAAAGGTGATCTTGGTCGCAAGAAACGCGTTAGCGGCGTATTTGATCATCTCTGCGCTTTCCAGATCGGTGGTCAGGATCGGGAAGTCCCGCAGGTAAAGCGGGCGGTATATTTCCGCCATGACATCGGCGGCGCGGTCTGATTCAACGCCGACAACCACACGATCCGGGCGCATGAAATCATCAATGGCGGCCCCTTCGCGCAGGAATTCAGGGTTCGAGGCGACGTCGAATTCGGCCTTCGGGTTGGCGGCAGAAATGACCTGATGCACCTTGCGATTGGTGCCAACTGGAACGGTCGATTTGGTTACCACCACAGTGTAGCCCGTAATCGCATGCGCAATTTCTTCTGCGGCGGCCATCACATAAGTCAGATCGGCGTGACCGTCCCCTCGACGTGTGGGCGTGCCCACGGCAATAAAAACAGCATCCGCACCATCCACTGCTGCGGCCAGGTCCGTGGAAAAGCTGAGCCGACCAGCGGCTACGTTTTTGGCCATCAGGACGTCAAGCCCGGGCTCATATATCGGGACTTCGCCAGCCTGCAGCATCTCAATTTTCTGTTCGGCCTTGTCGACGCAAATGACATCATGGCCGAAATCGGAAAAACATACCCCGGACACCAAACCTACATAGCCGGTTCCGATCATCGCAATACGCATACTAAAATACCCTTCTTAACAAATACCGCCTTTGGCGCGCACACATTCGAAGAAAGTTCCGCCGGTTTCAATGCCTGTCAGCGTGCTTGGGTTGCATTCCGGGGATTCTTGCTGTTTTTGGGTCGGCAATCATACACATTTGTTTTCGTAGGGCGGAACTATGACAAAAACGGCATTAATCACCGGGATTACCGGACAAGACGGATCGTATCTGGCCGAGTTTTTGTTGGAAAAAGGTTATGAAGTTCACGGCATTAAGCGCCGCGCGTCCTCATTCAACACGCAACGCATCGACCACATCTATCAAGACCCACACGTTCCCAATCCCAAACTGCACCTGCACTATGGTGATCTGAGCGATACGTCTAACCTGACGCGAATCATTCGCGAAGTGCAGCCGGACGAGGTCTATAACCTTGGCGCACAGTCCCATGTGGCCGTCAGTTTTGAATCCCCGGAATACACTGCGGATGTGGATGCCATTGGTACTTTGCGTTTGCTGGAAGCGATACGTTTTCTCGGGCTCGAGAAAAAGACACGCTTCTATCAGGCCTCGACCTCGGAACTCTACGGTCTGGTGCAAGAGACCCCGCAACGCGAAACCACCCCGTTCCACCCACGGTCACCTTATGCGGTTGCCAAACTTTATTCTTACTGGATCACGGTCAATTACCGTGAGGCCTATGGCATGTATGCCTGTAACGGGATCCTGTTTAACCACGAAAGCCCGCGCCGGGGCGAAACTTTTGTTACCCGCAAGATCACACGCGGTTTGGCAAATATTGCGCAAGGATTGGAAAGTTGCCTGTACATGGGCAATATCGACAGTCTGCGGGATTGGGGCCACGCGAAGGACTATGTGCGGATGCAATGGCTGATGCTGCAGCAGGACAATCCTGAGGATTTCGTGATTGCGACCGGGGTTCAGTATTCGGTACGACAGTTCATTGAATGGTCGGCAGCCGAGCTTGGCGTTTCACTGGAATTCACCGGGTCAGGCGTTGACGAAACCGCGACTGTCGTTTCGATCGAGGGGGACAAAGCCCCGGGATTGAAACCCGGTGACGTCGTAATGCGGATAGACCCACAATATTTTCGCCCGGCCGAGGTCGAAACCCTTCTGGGCGATCCCTCAAACGCCAAGAACAAACTGGGTTGGGTACCAGAACTGACCGTGCAGGAAATGTGCGCTGAGATGGTGACCGAAGACCTGAAGACGGCCAAACGTCACGCGCTTTTGAAAGAGCACGGGTTTGAGCTGCCAATGAGCCTGGAAAACGGCTGAGGAGGCCCTCATGCGTAAGATCTATGTTGCCGGGCATCGTGGTATGGTTGGCGGCGCAATCCTGCGCCGTTTGCAAAACCGCAAGGACGAAGGCGAAGAGCTGGAGTTGATCACGCGCAGGCATTCCGAACTGGATCTAACCGACCAATCCGCCGTGCGTGATTTTATGCAGACTGAGCGTCCGGATATGGTGATCCTAGCCGCGGCCAAGGTCGGTGGGATTCACGCGAATAACACGTACCCCGCAGATTTCATTTACGAAAACCTGATGATTGAATGCAACGTGATCCATCAGGCTTTTGCAGCGGGGGTAAAGCATTTGCTGCAGTTGGGTAGTTCGTGCATTTACCCACGGGCTGTCCCTCAGCCCATGCGTGAAGACGCTTTGCTGACCGGCGTGCTGGAACCCACCAACGAACCCTATGCCGTTGCAAAGATCGCCGGGATCAAGCTGTGTGAAAGCTATAATCGCCAACATGGCGTCGATTACCGGTCGGTTATGCCAACCAATCTTTACGGACCCGGAGACAATTTTCACCCCGAAAACAGCCATGTCCTGCCGGCCCTGATCCGCAGATTCCATGAGGCGCAGCGTGACGGGCTGGAAGAAGTGGTGATTTGGGGCACAGGAAAGCCAAGGCGCGAGTTTTTGCATGTTGATGATATGGCCGAGGCATCGCTGTTCGTGCTCGATCTGCCGCGCGATATCTATGATGCGAATACCCAGCCGATGCTGAGCCATATCAATGTGGGATGCGGCGAAGATATCTCAATCGCTGAGCTGGCGGCCCTGGTGGCCGGAACAACCGGATTCACGGGTAAGATCACTCAGGATGTCAGCAAGCCTGACGGGACACTGCGCAAGTTGATGGATGTGTCCCGACTGGCCGATATGGGGTGGCGCGCGCGCGTCGGACTCGAAGATGGTATCCGCGAGACCTATGCGTGGTTTCTGGAGCAGGCAGACACCGATTTGCGCGCCAAATGACCGCCCGGGAATAGCTCCGGACGGTCTAAAGCTCAGAACCAGCGACCGGTTGCGACTACCGTTGGGGACAGGCTGCTTGTGTCCGAGGATGCCGATAGAACCTTAAAGGGCACTTGTGTTTCAGTGGCCGCGCCCAAACCTATAAACCGGCTTGTCGCGCCGCCACTGCCACCGACCGAGGGTGAGGTTCCGGACGCAAAGGCTGCGGGAAAGCTCCAGGTGGTCTCGGCGCTGGAATACAGCGATCCTTCGGCGTTCACGCAATCGGTGGCCGTCAGAACGCCCGTGCAGATTTGTGTACCATCCGCAAACCGGACGTATTCGCCAGTGGCGGTTGATCCGCGTTCGACAACTGCGCCGGTCGGCACCCCGGCGGATTCAGACACAGTGCCCAGCAGATTTCCGGGGCAATAGCCATAATCGGCCCGCATCAGGCGGCCCGCCGTGATGTCCTCGGCATCGTTTTGAATGGCAGAGCCTGAGGCTGTTCCGGTGGCTGGGTCAAAGCTCAGCGCCTCGGTCCAGGATCCGCCATCAGAAGAGACTTTGATGGAAAAACCGGTATTGCCGGACAATCCCATTTCCGCATGGCCAACCCAGTTTGACTGGAATAAAAGCGACGCGGTATCCCCTGACGCCGCCTTGTTGATCTTCAACTGGTGACCAGCCCCGTCATGGCTGAGCAACGTCGCAGGCGACCGGACCGAAAGCCGATTGGTGCTGTCATACCCGGTTGCGATGCCCAACCCGTCCAGGTTCTGGGTCGCGACCTGTGGTTCGGACCAGTCTGCGCCGTCCCAGATCTTCAACCGGTTGGCCTGTTCATCCCAGGTCCGCCAGCCGATTCCCGGGGTCACAAAATGCCAGGCGTCATCCAACCAGGCCGCAAGGGCGCCCGGCTGCGCGGCCCAATCCCCGGTAGGGTTGGCGCCAAGCGCGTGAATCTCGCCCTGTTCCGGCACCGCAGGCGGGACCGAGGCGTTTGTCGACGCTACGCTCAGCTGGACAATCAGGTCCAGAGCACGCAGCGCCTCGTTATGGGTGACGTGTTTCTGGGCCTGCGAAGGTTGCAGGAAAGGTAAATCCAATCTGGGTGAGTTTTGTGACACGGGCGGCGTCCTCCTGTAGCTGTCGGTCCGACTATTGCATTGCGCGCTACATTGCCGTGCCCAGGATGAATTCGGTCTGATCTGACCGAACGTTCGAATAATCATTTGCTAACGTTTGGAGGATTCCATGGGGCGTAGCCAAAGGTCTGGATTCAACGAAAAAGGACAGCCGAAGCTGCCCTTAAGCTTACCAATCGCCGCTAAAGGTTAGCTGCGGGCGTACACATCCTCGTACCGGATGATGTCGTCCTCACCCAGATAAGACCCGGTCTGGACCTCGATCAGAACCATCGGCACCTTGCCCGGATTCTCCATCCGATGAACGGCGCCGAGCGGGATGTAGACAGACTGGTTTTCAGAGATCAGGCGCACATCTTCGTCGATCGTTACTTTTGCCGTGCCCTGAACAACGATCCAGTGTTCAGACCGGTGGTGATGGGATTGCAGGCTTAGTGAGGCGCCGGGGTGAACGTGTATGCGTTTGACCTGGAACCGATCCCCGATAACCAGGCTTTCGAACCAGCCCCAAGGGCGATGATCGACCGGCAGCGATTCCGCTTGTTTGGCGCCTTTGGCCTTCAGGGCCGCAACCGCCTGTTTGACGTCCTGAGCCTTGTCCATGCTGGCCACCAAAACCGCATCAGGCATGGCGACCGCAATCATGTTTTCCAGACCCATCGCAACAACTTCTTGCGTGGGGGTTTCTGAACGCACCAATACGTTCCGGCAGTCAATGGTGGTAACCTGGCCCGTAGTGGCAACGCCATCGGCGTCTGGATTGCTCAGCTCTTGAACTGCCGACCAGCTGCCGACATCCGACCAGCCCGACGCATAGGGTACGACGCTCAGATTGCGGGCTTTCTCCATGACCGCGTAGTCGATCGAGATATCCTCGACCGTGCCCCAGGCTCGGGGATCGAGGCGCAGAAACCCGAGGTCGGCCTTTGCCTCACGGACGGCCTTGCCGACCGGGTCCAGCAGTGCGGACGCATGTTCTTTGAATGCAGCGATTATGTCTTTGACCGCGAAAAGAAATATCCCCGAATTCCAAAGATAGCTGCCATCGGCGATCATGGCTTGGGCATTCTGCAGATCAGGCTTTTCGACAAAACGGTCCAACGCAATGGCGGTGTTGCCCGTATCTGGGGCATGGCTGAGCTTGAGATATCCATAGCCGGTTTCCGGCCGGTCCGGAGTGATCCCGAAAGTGACGAGATCCCCACGATCCGAAATCGCGCGCGCGCCTTCGGTAACTGCCTGATGAAACGCAGCTTTGTCCGGGATGACATGGTCCGATGGGGCGACAAGCATGATCGCATCCGGGTTGCTGGCGGCCAGATACAACGCGGCGGCCAGAACCGCTGGTGCTGTGTTGCGCCCTTCGGGTTCGATCAAAATGGGACCCGGATCTATGCCAATCGCGCCCAGTTGTTCCGGAACCACAAAACGGAATGCATCATTGGTAAGGATCAGCGGCTTGGCATAAGGCGCGTCCTTGGGTCCCTGCATTCGTTCAGCACAATCCTGAAGCAGGCTTGAATCACCGATCAGAGGGACGAACTGCTTGGGGTAACTTTTGCGCGACAGGGGCCACAGTCGGGTGCCGGACCCTCCGCAGAGTATGATGGGATGGATGGTGGTCATTGCGGCTTGCCTCGAAGGTTCTTGGACTTTGTCACTTTAGAAACGACATGCTGAAGGTTGCGGGCGCTATTGAGCGGCCTTCCCGGCGGCGACTATCTCGTTCAGATATTGGCTCAGGTCATCACGCAGATCGCTACGGGCCAGCGCAAAGGCAACAGTTGCCTGAAGGAACCCGGCTTTCGAGCCGCAATCAAATCGCTGGCCGTCGAATTTATAGCCAAACACGGGCACACCGTTACAGATGTCTTCTGCGATAGCATCGGTCAGCTGAATCTCACCGCCACTGCCCGTTTTCTTTTGGTTGAGATTGTACAGCACTGACGGCCCCAGAATATACCGACCGATAACGGCCAGGTTCGAGGGGGCTTCTTCCGGCTTGGGCTTTTCAACCATTCCTCTGGCGCGTACCACGGAGCCGACGTTTTCGCCTACATCCAGAACGCCATAGGAACTGGTTTTTTCGTTTGGCACTTCCATCGTTGCGACCATGTTGCCGCCGGTTTCCTCATAGGCTTCGACCATCTGCTGCAGACAGGGTTTATCAGCAGCAATGACGTCATCAGGCAACATTACTGCAAATGGCTCGTCGCCGATCAGACGGCGGGCACACCAGACTGCGTGGCCCAGACCAAGCGCCTTGTGCTGGCGGATATAGGCGATGGCGCCGCTTTCCATATTCGTTGCATTCAGCGCCTCAAGCAGGTCATCCTTGCCCTTGGCCTTGAGCTCTTGTTCCAGCACGAGGTTGTGATCAAAGTAATCTTCCAGCGCAGATTTGCCACGCGAAGTTACAAAGATGAATTCGGTAATACCTGCGGCGCGGGCTTCGTCGATTGCGTATTGAACCAAAGGACGGTCAACCAGTGTCATGATCTCTTTGGGGACGGATTTTGTCGCTGGGAGAAAACGCGTGCCCAATCCCGCAACGGGGAAAATCGCCTTGGTGACCTTGCGTACCATGTTACCTCTCAAATTCAATTCTTGCCCGACCGCGTAGGGCAGGCCGGGGTTTCCTATTAGGCTGCGCAGTCAGAACAATCAATGACATCGCGGCCGCAGTCTAAAATCTGACAGGAAGGTGCCACCGGGGGTAGGGGAAGTCAAAACGAACCGCCGTTTGATGCCTTTGAAACCCGTCATTTACCGGTGTTTTGTTGTACAATCCGGCCCTTCGTCCATTCATTGGCAAGAATGCGCCAAGAATCGTCATGAAGTCGTGCAAAGCCAAACCTGTCCCCGAGGCTGTTCATGCGGCCTCGGGGACAGGGAATTTATGTGTTCGCCAGGATTGTCTCAAGCGGATCATGCTCGGCCACGAAATGGTTTGGTGCGACCTCGTTGAGCTGTGGAACATAATCGTTCTGACCGGCCGATAGCCGGCTGGGCAAGAACCTGAGCGCCGCTTTCGGGTCCATCGGCGAAGGCAGCTCTCCCGGCAATTTGAGGCGCTGGCGTTGCCGTTCCACATCCGGATCGGGGATCGGGACCGCCGAGATCAGCGATTTGGTATAGGGGTGCAGAGGCTGCGAACAGATCACCTCTCCATCTCCCAATTCGACGATGCGCCCCAGATACAGTACCATGATCCGGTTTGACACTGTCCGTACCACGGACAGGTCGTGGCTGATGAAAATCATCGACAGCCCGAATTCCTGCTGCAGCTCTTTCAAAAGCTCTACGATCTGGGCCTGGATCGACACGTCCAAAGCCGAGACCGCCTCGTCACAAATGATCAGCTTGGGCTTGTTGATCATCGCCCGCGCGATCCCGACACGCTGGTTCTGCCCACCGGACAGCTCGTGCGGATAGCGGTTGATCATGTTGGCCTGCAGGCCGACCCGCTCCATCATTTCCCCGACCATTTTCTTGCGCTCACGCTCTGTCAGATCCGGGCGATAGGTTTTCAGAGGTTCGGCGATAGAGGCCGAGATGGTCATCCGCGGATCGAGGCTGGCCAGCGGATCCTGGAACACAATCTGCAGGTCCTTGCGGTACTTGTTCAGCTCGGCCCGCTTTAGCCCGACTATCGGATGGCCCAGCCAGCTGACATTGCCACTGCTGGGTTCGATCAGCTGCAGAACCGCCCGCGCCAGTGTGGATTTGCCACAGCCGGATTCACCCACAACGCCCAGCGTCTCGCCCTTACGGATGTCAAAGCTGACACCGTCCACAGCTTTCAGCGGTACTTTGCGCCCGAACAACCCGCCCGACACGTGGATCGGGAAATGCACTTTCACGTCATCGACCCTAAGCAAAGGTGCGTCGGTTTCTTCCAGTGCTTTTGGCGCGTCACCAGCATCAATGCGCGGCATCGCTTCAAGCAGGGTGCGGGTGTATTCATGCTGCGGCGCGCGGAAGATCTCGCGTGTGTCCCCGGCCTCAACAAACTGACCCAGACGCATGACCTGAATGCGGTCACACATCCGTGCCACCACGCCCATGTCATGCGTGATCAGCGCAATGGCAGTGCCTTCGTCTTTTTGCAGGTGCACCATCAAGTCCAGGATGTCGGCCTGGACCGTCACATCCAGCGCCGTGGTCGGTTCATCGGCGATCAGCAGCTTTGGGCTGCACAACATCGACATGGCGATCATGACACGTTGGCGCATGCCCCCCGACAATTCGTGCGGGTATTGATCCAGACGACGGTTTGCCTCTGGGATGCGGACCCGGTCCAACCACTCCAGACAGCGCGCCCGAGCGGCCGAACCCTGCAACCCTTCGTGAACCTGCAGAACCTCACGCATTTGCTGCCCGACCCGCAGATGCGGGGTCAGGGCGGTCAGCGGATCCTGAAAGATCATGCCGACGTCATCGCCGCGGATCTGGTTCAGCTTGTTGATCGGCAGATTCAGGATTTCCTTGCCGTTCAGCGTGGCCGAACCGATTGCACGACCCGCTGAAGGCAACAGCCCCATTGCGGCCATGAAAGTCTGGCTTTTGCCGGACCCGCTTTCGCCCACAATACCAAGGCATTCGCCCGGATTTATGTCAAAGCTGATGCCTTTGACGGCCTCGACCACACCATCGGGGGTGTCGAACTGGACGCTTAGGTCCTTAACAGAGAACAAGCTCATATCAGCGATCCTTTGGGTCCAGAGCGTCACGCAGCCCATCGCCGATGAAGAACATCGTGATGATAATGGCGACATAGAATGTCAGAGGGAACATCAGCTGCCAGAGGGTTCCGTACCCCATTGTGCCTGCCCCTTCAGCGATCAGACGGCCTAGCGAGGTATAGGGCTCCGAGATGCCAAGTCCGAGGAACGAGATAAAGCTTTCGGTCAGGATCATCTCAGGCACCAGAAGCGATGCATAGACGATTACCACGCCCAGCAGGTTGGGCAGGATATGGCGATACATGATGGTGAATTCGCTGACACCGGCGGCGCGCGCGGCCTCGATGAATTCGCGGTTTTTCAGGGCCAGAGTCTGCCCTCTGACGATCCGTGACATGGTCAACCAACCAACCGCGCCCAACGCGATGAACAGGGTAAAGAACGACCGACCGGCCACCACAAGCAACAGAATGATGATCAGAGTTGTCGGAATGGCCAGAAGGATATCGACGAACCGCATCATCGCGCCGTCAAGGCGCCCGCCAATATACCCGGCGGCGATGCCATAGCAGGTGCCAACAATCAACGCGGTGGCCGCCCCGACGAGCCCCACCAACAACGATGTTGTTGTGGCCTGAATGACCCGGCTGTAAAGGTCGCGCCCCAGATCGTCGACGCCAAAGAAGTGCCCGGTCTCAATCGACGGCATTCCCATGCCACGGATGTCACCCATCACGTTCCAGTCGATTTCCTCATTGCTCCAAACGGCGAAATATGGGCCGAAGATTGTGAACAGAACGATCATCAGCAAGATGAATACGCTCGCCATTGCGGCTTTGTTGCGGACAAACCGCATCCGCGCATCCTGCCAGAGGGAACGCCCCTGAACGGCCGTGAAATCGGTGATGTCCTCGGCCAGATGGGCGGCTTTTTGTGATTTTCCTAGCATTTTGTGCCCCTCAGTACCGGATTTTCGGATCGAACCAGGCATATGCCAGGTCGGTCAGCAGGTTCACGATCACTGTCAGCGTGCCGTACAGGATCGTGACCCCCAGCAGCACCGCATAGTCACGCGACAGGGCCGAGCCGACATAAGCCTGCCCCAGACCGCCGGTCGAGAAATAGATGTCGACGAAAACCGAACCGGTCAGAACATAGACAAAGACCGGCCCCAGATAGGACACCACCGGCAGCAGCGTGGGCTTCAACGCATGGCGCCAGATTACGGTCCTGGTAGGCAAACCCTTGGCCCGGGCCGTGCGGATGAAGTTCGAGTTCAGAACTTCGAGCATCGACGAACGGGTAATCCGCGCGATCGACCCCATATAGGAGGTGGCCAATGCGATGACAGGCATGATCAGGTATTGCCACTGACCGCCGTTCCAGCCACCACCCGGCAACCATCCCAGCCACAAAGTGAAGGTCAGGATCAGGATCGGGCCCATGATGAAGTTCGGCAGAGCCTGCGCAGCGATACCCAGACCTACGGCAAAATAGTCGATCCAGCTGTTGTGTCGGATGGCTGCGGCGATCCCAAGGCCAATACCTACGACACTTGCCAGCAGGAATGACAATGACCCGTAAGTCAGCGAGATCGGGAAGCCTTGCGAAATGATATCATTGACGTCCCGGTCCTTGAACTTGAAGGACGGGCCGAAATCGAAATGCACGACAATGTTGTACAGATAGTCCCAAAGCTGTTTCCACAGCGGCTGGTCCAGACCATAGCGCGCCTCAATATTGGCCAGTACCTGCGGCGGCAATGGCCGTTCCGAGGTAAACGGCCCGCCGGGCGCGTAGTGCATCAGAAAGAAACAGGCAACGATCAGCAACAGGATCGTTGGAACGGCGATCAGCAATCGCCGGATGATATAGGCAAGCATTTCATGCCCCCATTATTGGCTTTGCCCCGGGGTGATCCTCGGGGCAAAGCGTGGTCTAAGGAAGGTTATTCGGCGATCTTGTAGAGGTTCTTGGAGTACCAGTTCTGCTCTACGTTCTTGACCGGCCAGTTGCCGACATCGCTGTCCATCATGTAGACGCCAGCATAGTGATAGATCGGGATAACCGGAGTCTCTTGTGCAATGATCCGCTCAACCTCGGTATACAGTGGTGCTGCGTCATCTGCTGTCTTGGCCTGGGTCAGCAAATCGTCAACCTTGGAGTTGTTGTACTTGCCGTCGTTATAGCCGGAATCCGACTGCAACAGGTCCAGGAAGGTCGAGGCTTCGTTATAGTCGCCACACCAGGCGCCACGGGCCAGATCGAAGTTCTGGTTGCCGCGCTCTTCCAGGAACACTTTCCATTCCATATTGGCCAACTCGACCTGTACGCCCAGTTTCTGTTTCCACATCTGGCTCAGTGCCACTGCGACTTTCTTATGGGCCTCTGATGTGTTGTAGACCATGTCAAAGCTCAGCGGGTTGTCGGGGCCAAATCCGGCCTCGGCCAGCAGCTCCTTGGCCAGCTCGTCACGCTCGGCTTGCGTCATCGAAGCCATTTCGACTTCGGGGACGGTGAACCCAGCGGTTGCTTCGGGTGCGAACGTATATGCGGGCGGCTCACCACCGGCTTTAACGTTCTTGGTGATGATGTCGCGGTCAACTGCAAGAGACAGGGCTTGACGTACATTTGGGTTCTTGAATTCTTCCGGTCCGCTGTCAGACAGGTTGAATGTATAGTAATAGTTGCACAGGCGCGGGAAGCTGATGGCCTCTTCGGGGTGCTCTTTCTGTAGGCGCGGGAACTGACCAGCAGGTACTTCAGTGCGGTCCAGCTCGCCTGCGAGGTAACGGGTCAGGGCTACGTTTTCGTCGTTGATGACAAGGGCCACGACTTTTTCGACAATCGTATTGTCGTTATCCCAATACATCTCGTTGCGCTCACGGACCGAGCGTTCCTGTGGCAGGTGTTCGGTCAGAACATAGGCGCCGTTCGAGACGATGTTTTCCGGCTTAGTCCAGGCGTCGCCAAACTCTTCGATCACCTTCTGCGGGGCAGGGAAGGTGGTGGAATGGGTGGTCATTTGCGCGAAATAAGGCAGTGCTGCGCTCAGCTTGACCTCAAGTGTGTGGTCGTCGATGGCGGTTACGCCCAGTTCGTCCACCGGCTTCTCACCAGCAATGATTTCGGCCGCATTTTCGATCGACATCAGCTCCATGAACCACGCATAAGGCGAGGACAGAGCGGGATCGACGGCACGTTTCCATGCAAAGACGAAATCGCCTGCCGTGACCGGATCACCATTGGACCATTTGGCGTTATCACGCAGTGTAAATGTGTAAACGTCCTTGGTATCGTTTGTGGTATAGCCGGTTGCGACGCCGGGCACCAAATTGCCGTCTTCGTCCTGATTCATCAGGCCTTCGAACAGGTCGCGGACAATTTCCGCACCGGTAACGTCTTCAACAACCTGCGGGTCAACCGAACTGTGCTCATCCAGAACGCGATAGGTGAAGGTTTGATCATCCGCCAGCGCCTCGCCGGTTTCGGGATGGGTGCCGGCGGCAAATGCAGCGCCGGTGATCATGGTCGAGGTCAGTAGCCCCGCCAGAGATGTCCGAATGTATTTGTTCATATCTTTCTACTCCCATTTGTGTGGTGGCAAGGTACGCACATCCGTTCAGGATGGTCGCTGACCACCATGATTGTCCGACTCAGATAGACCGGGACTTGTTCGAATTTTGCTTTTTCAGATCGCAATGAACACCGCGTCGCAGTCTTTCGGTTTGCTGTCGGAAACGTAGTTGCGAAAGTCGCCTTTCACTGATGCAGAACGTGGCACTATTTCAAAAAAGGTTAAAGCCTTTGCGTGCAAAATGGCCAGGTGCGGCCGAAATCTAAAAAATTCCACGGGAGAATGGAAATATTATAATGATACGCGATGGTTTCTTGACATTTTTGTGAAGTTCTTGAGTAAGCGGTTGAGCGTTGACGCAAGGTCCGCTTTTGCGGCTTTCCAAAAATTGGCGCGAATCGCTATTGGGTCAGTGCCCGGACCATATGGGTCTGAGGAAAGCATGTGGCGGACTGATTGGTGGCCTCTTGCCAGCGCCCGATAGAGCGGCGTGTTCGAAAGCCCGGCAGGCCGTCAGCGCCGCCGACGTCATGGCCCATCTGTTCCAATGCGCGCTGCATGGCTGCTATATCCGATCGGTAAAGACCGCCGACTTTGTCCCACCGGCCGCGGAAATCCTGGACGCCATATTCTATCCTATCGCCAACATGGCCGACGAACAGGGCGTAGAGATCGCTTTTGTTGTATTCCTTCAGGACATAAAAATTGGGGGTGACAATGAAGGCCGGGCCATTGCGCCCGGCGGGCATCATCAAAAACCCTTGTCCCTGCATTTCTTGTTTTGGAAACGGCCTGCCAGATACACGGGTGATCCCCAACCCGGCCCAGTCGCGAATAGGACGGCCCTGATCCGGCCCTTCAAGGGTGCAGGAAACCGAAGACGGGACAGTTACTTCGAACCCCCAATCACGACCCGAGACCCAGCCATGTTGGTCGAGGTAGTTTCCGATCGATGAAATTGTGTCCTCGGCCGAGGTCCAGATATCCGCGCGCCCGTCGCCATTTCCATCGGCCGCATAAGTCAGGTAGTTCGATGGCATGAACTGCGGTTGCCCAAGCGCACCGGCCCAACTGCTTTTCATTTGATCCGGCGGTATGTGGCCAGCCTCGGCAATCTTGAGCGCGGCGATAAGCTCTGACGTGAAATATTCTGAGCGGGTGCTCATGAAACCTTTGGTGCCCAGAACCTGAAACGCATTATGCCGGATAGCCACCTGCCCATATCCGCTTTCGCGGCCCCAGATCGCCAGAATGACGCGCGCTGGTACACCGGTATCGGATTCTACCTGTTTCAGTGTCGTGTCATAGCGCCGGGCCATCTTGCGTCCGACAGAAGTGGCCCCCTGAACCGAACCAGCGTTGAAATAACGCCCGGGTGATCCGAACTCGGCCTGCTTTTGTTCCTTGGGAACCGCTGTTGCCGTACCCGGAGGAACCAGGTCTGGCAGTTTCCAGTTCAGCGTGACGCCGTTGAAGGCCCTGTTCATCGTGCGTTTTGAAACACCCTCGTATTTCGCCCGCGCCCAGACTGTGTGTTTCAGCCATGACTGAAACTGAGCCTCGATCGCCGCACGATCCTGTGCTGTCGCACTTGTCGACAGGTAGCAAAGTCCAAGAGTAAGGATTAACCAACGCATTGTCCTATGATCTCACCTGCGAACTACTTTAAGTCAACCTACCAGAACGGCGTTTCTGCCGCTGCGATCAGGGTGGCAAGATCAAATCTCGGGAAACAGGCAGAGCTGCGTAAAAATCCTTGTGAAAATTCAGGACTCTGCCGATAGTTGTCCCAATCAATTTTGAAATGAGGATGAACAGGCGTGACATATTCCAGACCGTCTTTTGCATCCTTGGTTGTCCTGTCTGCCGCCATAGCAGGTCTTGGCTTTGTGCCGGTTGCCGAAGCCAGCAACAATTTCTTGGACCCTCAGGGACCCGTCGCCGCCCTTCAGAAAAGCCACCTTTTACGGGCAACTGTTCTGATATTGGTCGCAGTTGTTCCGGTTCTGATCCTGGTGCCTTTGATTGCCATACGGTATCGAAGGCGAAAGGAGGGGCAGGCAGATTATCGACCGGAATGGGATTTTTCTGCCCGGTTGGAATTCCTCATGTGGGGTATCCCGGTTGTTATCGTGGCCATCCTCTCGTTTTATCTGTGGAAAGCCACCCATCGGCTGGACCCCTACGCGACTTCGTTCGGGGAAGACCCGGCGCTGAATGTGCAGGTTGTTGGTCTCGACTGGAAATGGCTGTTCATCTACCCCGATCTTGGTATCGCCAGCGTGGGTGAGATGGGCCTCCCCGTTAACCAACAGGTCGCTGTCACACTGACAACGGATACGGTGATGCAGTCCTTTATGATCCCGGCGCTGGCCGGACAGATCTATGCCATGCCGGGGATGACGACCAAACTGCACCTTGTCGCCGATTGGCCCGAAACGATGCAGGGCGAGAACACGCAATATAACGGGCGTGGCTTTACCAAGCAGAAATTCAAAGCGATTGCCATGGAGCCCCAGGACTTCAACGACTGGGCCGAAAAGGTCCGGACAAACGGGATTCCGTTGAGCGCTGAAACATACCGAACCCTCGCCATGCGAACCGATCGGGATGAGGTGCAGGCCATGTTGGGCAATGATCAGATGCCGACTGATGCGCTGTATTTCACACTAGCCGATGGTGATCTGTTTCAGTCGATCCTGCACCGCTATGACGGGGCCACACCCTTGCCTGCCGATCAGCAACCGGGCACTGCCGAATATGGTCAGGAGAAAACACAATGACCGATGTCGAGACTGGTTTTTTCGGCCGTCTAAACTGGGATGCTTTTCCGATCACCGGGTTGATCCAGTCGCCCAACGCAAATGAGATCGTGGCAAATGCCGCGGCTGGGATCGTGATTGTGGGCGTCATTGCCGTTGTGGGTTTGCTGACATGGTTCCGTCTGTGGGGGCCGCTGTGGCATGACTGGCTGACCAGCGCCGACCACAAGAAGATCGGCATCATGTATATCGTCTTTGCCATCGTGATGTTGGCGCGGGGGGTTCTGGAAGGTGTCGTCATGCGCGCCCAACAAGCCGCTGGCCCGGGCGAAGGCTTTCTGGAAGCCGAGCATTTCGCCGAGCTTTTCAGTACCCATGGCACGATCATGATCTTCTTCGTGGCTGTTCCGTTTGTGTTCGGTGCCGCCAATTTCCTGATCCCGCTGATGATCGGCGCCCGCGACGTGGCATTCCCGGTGATGAACCAGATCAGCCTAGGCCTGACCGTGTCCTCGGGCATGATGCTGATGGTTTCCCTGGTGGTCGGAGAGTTCTCGACCGGGGGCTGGACGGCCTACCCACCCTTTACCGGTGCGGCCTTCAATCCCGGCGTTGGGCCGGATTATTGGATTTGGGCCATCGTCGTGTCGGGGATCGGAACGACGCTGACCGGAATCAACTTTGCCGTTACGATCTACAAGATGCGCGCGCCGGGGATGCAGTTCATGCGGTTGCCGATGTATTGCTGGACGATCATCTGCAGCTCGATCCTGATTGTCTTTGCCATGCCGCCGTTGGGTGTTGCGGCGCTGATGCTGGCCGCAGACCGGTACTTGGATTTCCACTTTTTCACAAATGACCTTGGCGGCAACATGATGAACTATGCCAACCTGTTCTGGCTGTTCGGACATCCCGAGGTCTATCTGTTGGTCCTGCCCGCCTATGGTATCTATTCCGAGGTTTTTGCGACCTTCTCGGCCAAGCGCCTGTACGGATACAACTCCTTGGTGATTGCAACGATGTCGATTGCGGTGCTGTCCTTCACGGTCTGGCTGCACCACTTTTTCACCATGGGCCAAAGCGCGCTGATCAATGCGGTGTTTGGGATTGCCACCATGCTGATCGCCATACCGACTGGCGTGAAAGTCTATGATTGGATGGCCACGCTGTTTCGCGGGCGTATCCGGTTCTCGGTCCCGATGCTCTATGGGTTGTCTTTCCTGATGCTGTTCGTGATCGGAGGGTTGTCGGGCGTCATCCTGGCCAATCCGACCATCGACTATCAGGTGCATAACACCCTGTTCCTGGTCGCGCATTTTCACAATGTGCTGCTGCCTGGCGTCCTGTTTGGCCTGCTTGCGGGATACAACTATTGGTTCCCCAAAGCCTTTGGCTTCCGCCTGAGCGAAGGCTGGGGACGGATATCTGTCGCGTTGTGGACCGTTGGGTTCATGCTGACCTTCCTGCCGCTTTATTTTGTCGGCCTGATGGGGATGCCGCGTCGATCTTACAGTTGGGAAGATCCCAGCTTTCACCCCTATATGATCGTCGCCGTGCTTGGGTCTTTGGTCATTCTCGCAGCGCTTCTGTCGATCATTGTCCAGCTTTGGGTCAGCATTCGAGACCGGGAAAAAACCCGCGTGCCGGTTGGCGACCCTTGGGATGGGCGCACGCTGGAATGGTCGATTCCAGCACCGCCGCCTCCGTATAACTTTGCAATCATTCCGCATGTGACCGACCGGGATGATTTTGCCGCCGCAAAAGAGCGCGGCAAAGCCTATCCGTCCCTTGATGCCTATGAAGATATCCTCATGCCACGCAATACGGCGATCGGGTTCGGTCTGTGCGTGCTCAGCGGTATCTGGATGTTTGCGCTGGTCTGGTGGATCTGGTGGCTTGCTATTGCGACGACAGCCGCGATGTTGGCGGCCTTCATCGCCTGGACGTTCAGAACCGACACCGAAGAGGTTATACCGGCCGAGCAGGTCCGCAAAGAGCATGAAGCCTGGCTTGATTTCGTGCGCGCATCGGTTCCGGTCAATCGCGATCATGAATACGCGCCCGAGAACCGCGGCCTGGCTCGTCCCGATCTGGAGGCCACTACATGAAACGCGCGCCGACACACAGCTATCCGGGCCTAAACTTGGGCCGACGGCATCCGGGTGCCGACAAGGCCAGCGAAGTGGTCACCTTTGGGTTCTGGGTCTTTCTGATGAGCGATCTGGTCTATTTCGGCCTGATGTTCGCGATCTATATCACCATGATCGACGCGCAGGCGGGTGGGCCCGGTCCGCATGAGCTGTTCGACCTGACCAGCATTTTTGCCCAAACCCTGATCCTGTTGACCAGCAGCCTTACAGTGGGCCTTGCGATGCTGGCGTTGAAATACAACCTGCCACGGCCCCGTATCGTGCTTTGGTTCGCGGTAACTCTGGTTCTGGGCCTCAGCTTTCTGGTACTTGAGATACGTGACTTTCTGGCTATGGCGGAAAAGGGTGGCATTCCACAGCGCAGCGGGTTTCTGTCAGCGTTTTACGGGCTAGTGCCGCTGCACGGGCTGCATGTTGCTGCGGGGTGCCTGTGGTTGATCGTTCTGGGTATTCAGCTGCGTGTGTTTGGTCTAACCGACGTTCTGATGTCACGGGTGGTTCGTCTGGCCCTGTTCTGGCATTTTCTCGACCTCATCTGGATCGGCATAATCACGATCGTCTATTTCGGAGGGCTGACCTATGGATAGGCGCAGCGAAATGCACCGACGTGAACGCCGCCGATATGTGATTGGCTATGGCGGATCGCTGCTGCTGACACTGGCGGTCTTTACCATTGCATATACGTTCGGGATCGAGACCAAGGGCGTTTATTTGTCGATCGGTTTGTTGGGGCTGGCGCAGTTGATTGTTCAACTGGTGTATTTCCTGCATATCGACCGTCGACGCAGCAGCCGCGAGGACCTGGATCTAGTCCTGTTTTCCACGATGGTTCTATTGATCATTATTGTTGGGACGGTCTGGATAATGGGGAATCTTGCGGTGCGGATGCATACCTATCCGATGTAGGTCCGGCCGCACCGGATCAGCGCATCGCCATCAGCCCAAGCCACAGTGCGCCCCAACACAGCAAGAGGCTCAGCACGATATTGCCCGCCGCCGTAGCGATTGTGCGTTCGCGCCGCAGTTCCAGTGACTGGTAGGCAAAGCTGGAGAAAGTGGTGAAGCCGCCACAAAAGCCGAACACCAGGCGCTGTTCCTCCTGGCTGACGCCCGCCGGTCCGCCCAGATACCCGACCCAAAGCCCAAGCAACAGACTGCCAAAGACGTTCACGATCAGCGTTGCCACGGGCAGGTCATGGCGAATTCGAATGGCGATCCAGTGCCGCAGAACCGCGCCCAGACCGCCGCCCAAACCAAACATTGCATGCAGGTAGAGATCGCTCACTCTCACGACCTCCGCGGGGAAAAGCGACGCCCGGCGGTTTCACCCAAAATCGCCGCAAAAAGACCCGCCACAATTTCCAAAACCGCTGCGGTTAGGGCAAGCCCGAAACTGACCTCTGCCAGACGTTCCAATTCCGCGACAAATGAGGAAAACGTAGATAACCCGCCACAAAACCCAACCGCGCCCAGATGCAGGACGTGGGCATGCACCCGGTGCCGGATGGCGTATAACCAGCCAAGCACAAAGCATGCAGCTATATTTATGCCAAAGGTCTCGGTTAGGATCGGCAGACCCGAGATCCCGAGCGACAACGCTTCTCTGACCAGTGACCCAGTCGCGCCACCCGTGAAAACGGCGCAGAACATGAGAGCCGTGGCCCATGCTGTTTGCGATTTTTTCACAGCTGCTGATCCCACCCGCGTTAGCCTGTTATCGGGGATACCGATTGGTGCGACCGGGATCAACCGCACTTGGCGGATCACAAGTTCAACCATTTGCGTGATTTCGGGCGCAAAGGCTTGCGTGCAATCGCGAATTTGTACCACGGTGACTCAGCTAACAGCCACAGTGGGAGAGCACGAATGATTATACGCAGACTCTATTACGTGTTGAGCCTCGTGTGCCTGCCACTGACAATCGTGGCCGGGTTTTTCTGGCCCCCGGCCCATTGGCTGCTGCTTTTCCTGATCCCATACGCGGTGGTCGGGCTATATGATATCCTGACCACAAGGCATAACGTGCTGAACAACTATCCGGTTCTGGGGCATTTCCGGTACATGCTGGAATTTGTCAGCCCAGAGATACGGCAATATTTTGTTGAAACCAACGAAAACGGCCGTCCCTATAATCGGATCATTCGCAGCCTGGTTTATTCCCGTGCCAAAGGGCAGGTTGATACCCAGGCATTTGGTACCCAATACGACATCCAAACCGTTGGATACCACAGGGCCAATCACTCGCTTGCGCCCAAACATGTGCCCGAAAGCGAAGAACGGGTGATGCTGGGCGGGCCGCAATGTTCCCAACCCTATAGTGCCTCGCGCCTGAACGTTTCAGCGATGAGCTTTGGTGCCCTCAGCGCCAATGCAATCCGAGCATTGAATGGTGGGGCAAAGGATGGAGGTTTTGCGCATAATACGGGTGAGGGTGGTCTGTCGCCGCACCATCTGGCCGAAGGTGGCGATATCATCTGGCAGATTGGCACTGGGTATTTCGGATGCCGCGCACCGGATGGCGGGTTCGACAAAGACAAATTCACCGAAAGAGCCAGGAACGAGGTCGTCAAGGCGATTGAAATCAAGCTGTCGCAAGGGGCCAAGCCCTCGCATGGGGGGGTGTTGCCTGCGGCGAAGGTGGATGAAGAGATTGCGCAGATACGCGGAGTTCCCCTGCATCAGGACGTGATCTCTCCGCCAATTCATTCCGCATTTGACGGACCTACCGGATTGATGAATTTCGTTCAGAATCTGCGCGAGATGTCCGGTGGCAAACCTATTGGGTTTAAGTTGTGCATTGGTCGTCCGTCCGAGTTTTTAGCGATATGCAAAGCCATGCTGGAAACAGGCATCCTGCCTGATTTCATCACCATTGATGGTGCCGAAGGCGGCACGGGCGCGGCCCCAGTAGAATTCACCAACCGGTTGGGCATGCCTTTGAACGAGGCGTTGATTTTCGTGAATAACTGTCTACGCGGTGTGGGTTTGCGCGATAAGATCCGCATTATTTGCTCGGGCAAAGTCGCCACAGGCTATGACATCATCGAGAAATGCGCGCTTGGGGCCGATATGTGTAATGCGGCAAGGGCAATGATGTTTGCAGTGGGATGCATTCAGGCGCTTCACTGCAACACAAACCGATGCCCGTCCGGCGTGGCCACACAGGATCCGGTCCGAGGCCGCGCTGTGAATGTTCCGCAAAAAAGACAACGGGTACATCGCTATCACGACGCGACATTAGAGAGCTTTCGTGAGCTGCTGGGCGCCATGGGCAAGGAAAAGGTCTCCGAACTTCACCCTTCGGACATCCTTCGGCGTACTGCAGATGAAAGAGATCGCTCTTATGCTGAACTCTATTTGCATCTTGAAGAAGGCGCTTTGCTGAAGGCTCCGCTTCCGGATGAATATGCAGAGGACTGGAATCGCGCATCGGCGGATCATTTCTGATTTTTTTGTGTGCATTGCCAAGGATTGATGTTTTTGGTTCGTCTTACCCATTGTGATGCGCATGAAAACATCGGATGAGAATCTGGCAAAGGCCGCTGCTGCAGGGGACGCTGATGCGTTTGCCACGCTATTGGCACGCCACTACGACAGGGTCTTTCGGTTGGCTTTTCGACTGACAGGACGCGCGGATCAGGCCGAAGATCTGACGCAGGATATATGCGCCACCTTGCCGTCAAAGATCGTAGGTTTTCGTGCCAAAGCCCGGTTTACGACATGGTTGTACCGTGTTGTTGTCAATGCAGCCGAGGATGCACGCCGTCGCGCGACCCGTCACACAAAGGCGGCCCACGGCTGGGGGGATGTAGAGCAGATGCGCCGGGCCGAGGTGCAGGAAACGGCCGAGGCTGTCGATTGGTTGCAACGGGCCATGCGGTCCCTGCCACAGGACTTGCAAGACACTCTGGCCCTGACCCTCGAGGATGAGATGACTCATGCAGAAGCTGCAGAGGTGCTGGGTGTTTCCGAAGGGACAGTGTCCTGGAGGATGTCAGATATCCGCAAACGGCTGCGCGCCTTGCGGCAAGAGGAACTGGCACAATGACCGATGAACTGGACAAGCTGAAGATGCTGATGGACGCCGCCACGCCGACCCCGGATGCGTCGCGACGGATTGAAAATCTGAGCCAGGCGCAAAAAAAATTCGATAATATCCAAGGATCGACCTCTGCGCGACGTCCCACTGTCAAGCGCGGCCTCATAGCCCGCCTGACAGAAGGAGCGAAAGCCATGTTGAATGCCCTCTCTTATCGCGGTGTCCTGACCGCTACCACCGCAGTTGCTGCTGTGGCTCTGATTGTGATCTTGCCGCAGACGCGCGACGAGGTTGTTGCGCCACTGCCCTGGTCCGAGGACCGCGCCGACGCACGGCAGGAGTCTGACCTATTGGTGGCGGATATGCCCGAGGCCAATCTCGAAGAACCAGTTGTTGAGGCGCCTGTTGTGATTGAAGAAACAATCGAACCTTCCACCAAGAGGCAGGGGGCCGTTGCGCAGCTGGGGGCTGCGGACCTTTTACAGCGCGCGCCGGCATCGGCGGTCGGGAAATTTGACCTTCAACATGAGACTGTTCCCTCGCCGGAACAGAATACCGAAACTTTCGCCAACGCGGACAGCAACTCGCTGAAGATCACGACGGACGAACCGGTTTCGACTTTTTCGATTGATGTAGATACCGCCTCTTACGCCATTGTTCGGTCGTCTTTGATGAATGGCCATCTGCCGCCCAAGGATGCGGTGCGGGTTGAAGAGATGGTGAACTATTTCCCCTATTCCTACCCGGCGCCTGATGGGGCGGAACCGTTCCGTTCTACGATCACCGTGACACCGACGCCTTGGAATGAGGGGACGCAGCTTGTTCATGTCGGCATCCAAGGGGTCATGCCCCAGATCGAAGACCGTCCTCCATTGAACCTGGTTTTCCTGATCGACACATCGGGCTCAATGCAGGATGCTAACAAATTGCCGCTGCTGAAACAGTCTTTCAGGTTGATGCTGTCTGAACTCAGTCCGGAAGATCAGGTTTCGATCGTCACTTATGCGGGAAGTGCCGGGCAGGTTTTGCCACCGACCGCGGCAGCCGAAAAGACGACCATTCTCTCAGCCCTCGACAGGCTCGAAGCCGGTGGCTCGACAGCGGGGCAGGCCGGGTTGCAGCAAGCCTATCAAGTGGCAGAAGGTATGGCTGCGGACGGTGAGGTGACCCGCGTAATTCTGGCCACCGATGGCGATTTCAATGTGGGTCTGTCAGACCCTGATGCCCTGAAGGATTTTATCGCCCGCAAGCGCGACAGTGGTACATTCCTAAGCGTTCTGGGTTTTGGCCGAGGCAATCTGGACGATACCACCATGCAGGCTCTGGCCCAGAACGGAAACGGGCAGGCGGCATATATCGATACGCTGGTTGAGGCGCAAAAGGTATTGGTCGATCAACTTACCGGGGCGCTTTTCCCCATCGCCAACGACGTCAAAATCCAGGTCGAATTCAACCCGTCACAGATCGCTGAATACCGACTGATCGGTTATGAAACCCGATCCCTGCAGCGCGAGGACTTTTCAAATGACAAAGTGGATGCTGGTGATATTGGAGCAGGTCACACCGTAACGGCAATCTACGAGGTCACGCCAGTTGGTTCCGATGCGATCAGAAACGGCCCGTTGCGGTATGCTGAACAATCCATATCGGATGATTCAGCGGAAATTGGTTTCTTCAAAATGCGTTACAAGCTTCCTGGTGAAGATCAAAGCAATCTGATGGAGCAGCCTATCTTACCCGGACAAGGGACAGTCACGGATGACATCCGCTTTTCCTATGCGATTGCAGGATTTGGTCAGTTGCTCCGGGGCGGAGAATATCTTGGCGGCTGGTCCTATGCGGATGCCATTGATCTGGCCACGCTGTCCCGAGGTGAGGATTCTTTCGGATATCGGGCTGAAGCTGTCACCTTGATGCGTCTGGCCCAGACGCTGGCTGAGTAAGGTCCGGGCTTGGGAGAAACTAGAATGACCTAGGGTTGTTGGCTGTATGGGCACTAATTCTACGAATGCTCCATTCGACAGCATCCCGCATGGTTTTACCCAGAGCAACGTCAAAGGCAGTAACCAGATCTTCGGTCTGGTTGCTTTTGGCAATTATGTTCTCTTGGAACGAATTCGAAGCGATGATTTTGTCGTCGAACTCGTCCACGATCTTGATATTCATGCGAACTTCGACGCGTACGGTCGAGCTTTCACCATCCTGGTTAACGACAATGCCCTGAAACTCGCGTAGATCGGGAACAATCACATAATCCGGACGAAGCCCCACGGTCGAACGACCCACGGCGGATACCCGTCCACTGTTTTCATAGCTTTCGACCAAAAGCGCCTGGACGATCAGCGGCGCACGATCCACCCATCTGGCACGCGGCAGATATTGAACCTGCAAAGGTGTCGGCTGAACTGCAATTTGATCGGTATTTACCGCGGCAGTCGCGGTTGGCTCTTGGACCACGATCTGTTTCTGGATGCGTGGCAGCGAAGAAGAAAACGTGCTTTTGGGTGTCAGCAGATAGAGATCATTGGGTTCTGAGGCCTGCCGCAGCGTTTCCAGTCCAGTACACGCCCCCAAAGACGCCAAAACTGCGGTCATAATCAAATGCCTGATCATTGACGATACTCCGATGCTTGGGTCCCAAGAAGGAAACGGGCGGGGTCGCGTTCAACTTTGTCCACCAGACGATCGAGGCTGATCACCAGTCGTTGGGATTCTTCTATGAAACGCGTGAATTGTGGCAGGCCAACCCGCATGAAATCGGACAGTTGACGGCGATTGTCCTGAACGATGCCGTCGATCGTTCCCAAAAGTTCCGAGGCCGATTTGGACGCGCTGAGGATGTCGGCTGAAATATCATCAAGCCTGTCTGTCACTTTCGTCACCGTGGACGCCACTTGGTTGGCGGCATTGCGGACATCATCCATGACGACGCCGATATCTTTGTTGATCACCTCATTGGCCGAGTCAAATGCGCGTTCAGCTGAGGTCAAAGTGCCCTTTGCTGTTTCCATCGCACCAGTGACGGAGCCGAGCGTTTTGTTTGCGTTCACGAAAGTCTCGGAAACCGTGGCCAGCGCGACGCGCCCATCTTCGGTCAGGACCGTAAGGCGGTCTGCCAGGGTCGAGGCCCGTTCGATGAAGGGCTGCAGATCCTGCTGCATGATGCGATCTGCTGCGTCAAAAGTATCTTTTGCGCTGTCTAGGGCCGATACAGCCGTGTCGGATGCGGTTTTCAGGCTATTTAATGTATTTGTTCCGGCTTCCAGTGTTGTTTCTGCGGTGTCTGCCAATTTTTCGAGGCGTTTTGAGAAGGCTGAAATTTCTTTAGCTGCGCCACCCAAATCTGAGGACAAGTTTTCGAAATCTGCAAGGGTTTTGTCCAGCCTTCCGGTGGCCGAAGATACGTTCTCCAGAATCTGAGATACCTGCTGGCGGTTCTTGTCATCCACCACCTTGTCGATATCCTCGATCAGCGTAATCGCCTTTTCCAACAGTTTAGGGGCACCTTCGAACAAGGACTGGATGGTGCTGCGTTTGCTTTTGATCAGGCTGTCCTGTTCTAAACGCTTGGCCGAGGCCGAGCCTCCGGTCAGTTCCACATAGCTGACCCCAGTGACCCCAAGCGATTGTAACTGGGCGACGGTATCCTCTGTCACCGGGATACTTGCGTCTACTTCAATGCGGACGCGCACTTTGGATGGGTGCTCGTCATCCAAGTTAAGGGAGATTACCTGCCCGACTGGCAGTCCGTTGTAACTGACGCCACCTGCCGCAGACAGGCCCGAAACATTGTCGAACAGTACATTGTAATAGGCGTATTGCCGGGAAACCTCGAATTTGGCCAGCCATAGAAAAAAGCCAAACGCACCCAGTATTCCAGCCAGGGTGAATGCACCGATCAGGATATAATTTGCTCGGGTTTCCATGGGTGTTACCTGTCCTGACCCTTTTTTTGTGCTGCGCGCGCCCGGGGGCCGGTGAAATATTCTTGTACCCAAGGATGATCGACTTTGGTCATCTCTTCAATCGGACCATCAACCAGAACACGTTTTTCTGCAAGAACTGCGATCCTGTTGCAAATCGCATAAAGGCTATCCAGATCGTGCGTGACCATAAACACAGTCAGACCCAGCGCTTGCTGAAGTTCGCCAATCAGGTCGTCATAAGCAGCGGCGCCGATGGGATCCAAACCGGCCGTTGGTTCATCAAGAAATACGATCTCAGGGTCCAGCGCCAGCGCGCGCGCCAAAGCGGCACGTTTGCGCATCCCGCCCGACAGTTCAGACGGGAATTTGCCACAGCTCAGCTGCGGCAGTCCGACCAAGCTGATTTTCAGACCGCCAAGCGCCGACATAAGGCTTTCACTTATTCCTGTATGCTCGCGCAGGGGGGCTACGACATTCTGCAACACGGTGAGCGACGAGAAAAGCGCGCCGTCCTGAAAGGCGACGCCCCAGCGGCGTTCGATGCGCCGCCTCTCTTGTTCGGGGCCGTTCAGGACGTCGACGCCCAGAACTTCGATGCTTCCCGCGGCCGGTTTGTTCAGGCCGACGATGGTGCGGAGCAAGACGGATTTGCCCGTGCCCGAGCCGCCGACAATGCCCAGTACTTCGCCCCGCCAGACATCCAGATTCAGATCCTGGTGCACGATCTGCGGTCCGAACCGGTTGGTCAGATTGCGGACCCGTATCACCGCCTCGCGCTGGGTGTCGCCAATCGGCATCTGTTCGCGGGTTACACCGTCCATTTCAGACCCCCAGTACCGAGAAAAAGATCGAGAACATGGCATCCAGCGCGATCACCAAGAAGATCGCCTGGACCACGGACGCGGTGGTTCTTTGCCCAACACTTTGTGCCGATCCTTTAACCTGTAAGGCCTGCCAACAGGCGATGATACCGATGACCAGCGCAAAGAAAGGTGCCTTGATCATACCGATGGCAAATTGCCAGATGCCGGTGTTTTCCTTGAGGCGGGTCACGAACATTCCGGGGCTGACTCCAAGGTCGATCCAGCTCATAAGTCCGCCGCCAATCAAGGCGGCGATATCGGCGATGAACCCTAGGATTGGCAGCATGATCAGCAACGCCACAACGCGTGGAATGACCAGAACCTCGATCGGATCCAGGCCCAGCGTCCGCATGGCATCTATTTCTTCTTGCACCTTCATCGAGCCGATGGAAGCTGTAAAGGCAGATCCCGAGCGACCCGCAACAATGATTGCCGTCAACAAAATGCCCAGCTCACGGAGCACAGAGATCGAGATCAATTCGACCACGAATATCTCGGCCCCGAACTGCTTGAGCTGCGTGGCCCCCTGAAATGCTAGTACAACGCCGATCAGAAAACCCATAAGGGCAACGATCGGAATCGCTTTCAAACCGGTTTCTTCCATCTGCGATACCAGCGCAGCCCGCCGCAGACGCCGCGGCATCAAGATTGTGCGGACCAGCCGATGTAGCGTCAGGCCCAGAAACTCAAGCAACGACAAGCTGTCTTTCCAGCCACCAACTGTACGCTCGCCGACACGTGCCACCCAATCCAGAAAATCTGGCTTTCCGGGATCAGGGGCGGATTCGTCCGGCATGTTGCGGGAAACCGTTTCGATCAGCGCGGAATGCGCGGCGGTTGCACCGTGCAGCTCGACCTGCCCGCCGCTGGACTTCACCTTGCGGACAAGGCTGGCAATCAGCCAAGCCCCGCCAGTGTCGAGTGCCTTAACGCCTGTCAAATCAACTATGACCGTTCCGCCGTTGGGATGGAAATTCGCGAATTCACGCTCAACCATATCCAGAGATTGGGTGTGAAGATCACCCGATATCTGCAGGTGAACCTGATCCGTATCCAGGTCAGTTGTGAATGTAGGCGGGGTCATGGGGGTATCTGATGTGAATCTGCATGGTGCTGCAACGGGTTTTTGTCACGCTTCAAGTATTTAGCCATCAGGCGATGCAAGATGGCATTCATCGCAAGAATGATGGTTTGAGCTTGCAAAAGGCTTGTTTCGGCAACCAGTAGTGTTATTCTTTGCGCAGGTTTTTTGTTTGGTTATTATGGTTGTGTTCAATGTCTGATCATCACGCGAAGGTAGAAGTCGAAATCGGGTCCGAACGGGGCTTTGGTTACGTCTTCACCGCTGTCTTCTTAATTATCGCTCTTTGGCCCTTGTGGGGCGGAGGGTCGGTGCGCCTGATCCCAATGGTTATCGCTGGGGTTATTCTGGCTTTGACAGTTTTTGCACCCGCCACTCTGAAGGTGCCGAACCGGCTTTGGTTCAAACTCGGCATGCTTTTGGGTGCGATTGTGGCCCCAATCGTCATGTTTTTGGTGTTTGTCACTACGTTTGTCCCGTTTGGGCTGGTTACGCGCCTGTTGGGAAAAGACCTGCTGTCACAGAAACTGGACAGTTCATCAGATAGCTACTGGATTGTTCGTGAAGAGCAGCCCGGCAGCATGAAACAGCAATTTTAACAAGGGAGTACCAGGCGTGACATTCGTATCCGAGCTCTGGTCATTTATGAAAGTCAGAAAGAAATTCTGGCTGTTGCCCATTCTGATCGTTTTGGGTGTGTTTGGTGGATTGATCGTGTTGAGCCAAGGCTCGGCGATTGCACCTTTCGTCTACACGTTGTTCTGATCACATGGCATACATTTTAGGTATTTCGGCGCTGTATCACGACAGCGCAGCGGCGTTGCTTTGCGACGGCAAGATCGTTGCGGCCGCGCAGGAAGAGCGTTTTACACGGCGCAAACACGACCCCGGATTTCCAGTAGAAGCCATCAATTACGTGCTGGCCGAATCGGGGGTTGCGCTTGAAGACGTCGACAATGTGGTTTTCTACGACAAACCGTTTCTAAAATTCGAACGGTTGATCGAGACTTACATTGCAGTGGCGCCACGCGGGTTCAATTCCTTCCGCATGGCAATGCCGGTCTGGCTGCGAGAGAAGCTGTTTCTCAAGGATCTGCTTGCAAAGCAGCTTCGCAAAATCGACCCGGAATTCGATCTCGAAAAACTGCTGTTCGCCGAGCACCACATCAGTCACGCGGCCAGTGCGTTCTATCCTTCACCCTTCGAAGACGCGGTCGTACTGACCGTCGATGGTGTCGGAGAATGGGCAACCACCACCGTGGGTATTGGTCGCGGCAATGAGCTGACCATGGTGAAAGAGCTGCATTTTCCGCATTCGCTGGGTCTGCTGTATTCTGCATTCACCTATTACACCGGGTTCAAGGTGAATTCTGGTGAATACAAGGTCATGGGCTTGGCGCCCTATGGCGACCCCAAATACAAGGATCTGATCCTTGAGCATCTTGTCGACCTGAAAGAGGACGGTTCGTTCCGCCTGAACCAGAAGTATTTTAATTATACCGCTGGTCTGACCATGACGAGCAAAGCGATGGAAGAGCTGTTCGACCAACCGGTTCGAAAAGCCGAAACCGACCAGCTGACGCAGTTCCATATGGATATTGCCGCCTCGGTTCAGGCCGTGACCGAAGAGATCATGCTGCGGATCACTCGGGACCTGGCGAAAGAGCATGGTATACGCAACCTCTGTATGGCCGGAGGCGTTGCTCTGAACTGTGTCGCGAATGGCAAAATCCTTCGCGATGGCGCCTTCGATAATGTTTGGGTGCAGCCCGCAGCGGGTGATGCAGGCGGGGCGCTGGGTGCTGCCTATGCGGCCTGGCATCAAGAGCTAGCGCAGCCGCGGCAGGTGACCTCGGGTGATCAGATGCTGGGGGCCTATCTTGGTCCGCGCTATGAAGATGACGACATAGCGCAAGAACTGGCGGCGGCCGGTGCGAAATTTTCCACCTATGAAAATAGTGAGTTGATTGACCAGACGGCGCAGGCGCTGGCTGACGGTAAGGCCGTTGGTTGGTTCCAGGGGCGGATGGAATTCGGGCCGCGTGCGTTGGGTGCCCGCTCCATTCTGGGCGATCCACGGTCAGCTTCGATGCAGAAAACGCTGAACCTGAAGGTCAAGTATCGCGAAAGCTTCCGCCCATTTGCCCCATCTGTTCTGCGCGAAGACGTAGCCGATTGGTTCGAACTGGATGGCGATAGCCCTTACATGTTGATTGTGGCGGATGTGCAGGAAAAAATCCGGCGCAAGATGACCGAGGAAGAAGACGCTCTGTTCGGGATTGAAAAGCTGAACGTCAAGCGATCTGACATCCCTGCTGTTACCCATGTTGATTATTCTGCCCGCATCCAGACAGTCCACCAAGAGACCAACCCAGCCTATCACGCGCTGATTTCAAAGTTCAAAGAACTGACCGGATGCTCTTTGGTGGTGAACACTTCATTCAATGTGCGCGGCGAACCGATTGTGTGCACGCCCACAGATGCGTTCCGCTGTTTCATGGGAACGGATATCGAGGTCCTGTCCATCGGGAACTGCCTGTTGCGTAAGGAAGATCAGGATCCCGCGCTTAGGGAGAATTACGAGACAAAATACGAGCTGGACTAATCTGTTGCGCAAGCGGCGGAACCGCGACACAGTCTGCCCCTGAGACCTATTTGGTGGAATCGGGGGCAGGGAATGCGGCAGCGCGGAAATGTCTTGTTTGTCGTGATTGACCAGCTTCGGGCAGATTGTCTGACCGGCGCGCTGGCCGAGCATGTCAATTTGCCTAATTTGCGCGCTTTTATGGACGAGGCCATCACGTTTCAGCGCCATTTCTCGGTTACTAACCCTTGTGGCCCGTCGCGTGCGTCCATCCTGACCGGGCAATATGCGATGAATCATAGATCGGTTCGCAATGGAACGCCTTTGCGGCACGACACGCCAAACATCGCAACCGAGATGCGTAAGGCGGGATATCTGCCCTTGCTCTACGGGTATACCGACACCTCGGCTGACCCACGGGTTTACGATGCCAATGACCCGATCCTGAAATCTTACGAACGTCCTATGGAGGGGTTTGAAGAGGTCGTGGAAATGCGGCTTGAAGAATCTTATCCTTGGCGCGCTGACCTGCTGAAAAAAGGTTACAGGTTCGACACATACTGGGATCTGCACAAACCTGTTTCAACCTCAGGTGAGCCATCCAAATTGAACGACCCGGCGGTGTACCGCGCCGAAGACAGCGACACCGCCTTTTTGACCAACGCTTTTCTGGACAGTATCGCGGCCTTCGGCGACCAAAGCTGGTTTGCGCATCTGACCTATATCCGGCCTCATCCTCCTTTGGTCGCACCCGCTCCCTATAACGATATGTACGATCCCGTCGCGTTGCCGCGGCCGGTTGGTCATGTCAGCCCAGAAGATGAACTGGCAATACACCCGTTTTTTCGACCAACGATGGCTCGGTATTCGGCTTCGGATTTCGTTTTGGGTTTTGATGAGGTGCAACCCTCCACGGCCAATATTCAGGCGCTGCGCTCTGTTTATCTGGGCCTTGCAACAGAGGTCGATTATCATATCGGCCGCGTTGTCCAGTTTCTCAAGGACAGCAATCAATATGATGAGACATTGATCGTAATCACAGCTGACCACGGTGAAATGCTGGGTGATCGACATAGCTGGGGTAAGATGACCGTCTATGACGCAGCTTATCACACGCCTTTACTGGTCCGGATGCCAGGCAATCAGGCGCAGGCCGGAGCCGTGGTGACGGCACCGACCGAGTCGATTGACATCACGCCAACCATTTTGGATTGGGTGGGCCAGAGTATCCCGAATTCTATTGATGGGCGGTCTTTGATGCCGTTTCTGCAGGGGCAGGGACCCAAGGATTGGCGAAGCTTTTCTTTCAGCGAGCTTGACTTTGCCGAGCCGGAAAATCCAACCCTTTGGCAACAGGAATTGGGAACGGGCAGTAGCGATTCATGCCTGTCCATCTTGCGTGACGAACGGTTTACGCTGGTCGAGTTTGCGGCAAACCTGCCACCGCTTTTGTTTGACCACCTGCGTCGCGGCGAAATGGAAAACGTGGCGAGCAACCCGGAATACGCAACAGACCTGGCCAGGTTGGGGCGCGAGATGCTGCGGCACCGTATGCGAAATATGGACCATACGCTTTCCCTGCATTCCATCACCAAAGAGGGCCCAAAATCCAAGCTCAGGCATTAGTCGGGAATGTTGCCCTGTCTCTGCTACACCTGCGATCAATCTGATGTTACGCATAGCTTCAGAGAGGGGGCAGATTGAACATCACAGATAACCAGATAAAGGCAATGACGACAGCTGGGCTGAATCTGATCGGTCAGGCGTTGTCGATCTACGACAGTCAGTTGCGGCTGGTGCTTTGCAACCGGCCTTTTCAGGTGATGTTCGACCTTCCGGATGATCTGGTCCGGCCGGGTGCGTTGTTCCGTGACACAATACATTTTCTGGCGAGCATCGGCGAGTATGGCCATGATGAGGATGTCGAGGACATCGTCGCACATAGGGTCAGTCAAGCCCTCACATTTGAACCGCACTATATTGAGCGCGTCAGGGCGAATGGGCAGGTGATCTCGGTCGAGGGTGCACCGCTGCCCAACGGCGGATGGGTAACGGTCTATACCGACATCACGGATACCAAACAGGCCGAAGCGCTATTGCGGGCGCGTTCCGAAGAATTGTCGGACGAATTGTTGACCCGGGCCGAGGAATTGGCAGCGACCAACAGAAAGCTAGCGTCGACCATTTCGGCTTTGGAAGAGGCAAAACGTCAGTTAACCGAAATCGAAGCCCGTACCCGGATGACAACCGAAATGATGCCAGCGCATATTGCGCATCTGGATGCCGATGGGCGGTACGATTATTCCAATCGCAAGCTCAGTTCGGTTTTGCCCGGCCGTCCCTCTGAAATTCTTGGGATGCATATTTCTGACGCTTTGGGACCGGCCGCATTTGCGCGGATCGAACAGAACCTGAACCGTGCCTACGACGGGGAAGCCACGGTATTTGAATTCACAGAGGGTCAGGATTCACGTCGAATCCGTGTTTCGTTCACGCCCGACAGCGAAGGCGGTGTCTATGTGATGTCAGTCGACATCACTGAAGAAACGCAAGCCCGTGTGGCCCTGCAACAAACACGCCGCCGGGAAATGGCGGCGCAAATGACAAGCGGTCTTGCGCATGATTTCTCAAACTTGCTGACAATTATACTGGGGATGCAGGCCAAGCTTGATAAAATGGACCTGCCGGAAGGCGCACAAAAGCTGGTGGCCGCCACGCGCCAGACTGCTAAACGCGGCGGGCAGTTGCTGAACCGCATAGCAGGCATGACCGGTAGCCGAACGCCGCAACCCAAAGCCACGGATATGCGTGCTCTGCTCGAGGATTTGCGTATTCTCGCCACGCCGTCACTGCCGCGTGGCATGGGGCTTTCGGTCGTGAATACATTGCCGGATGTGGCACTTATGTTGGATCAGGGGATGATGCAGGACGCCATCCTGAATCTGGTGCTGAATGCGCGAGATGCGTGCGGAGAAACAGGTCAGATCACGATCAGCGCGCATACGATTGGTGGAACCTGGATCGAGATTTCCGTCTCGGACACAGGGCCGGGCTTTTCGGAAGAAGCGCTTGGAAAAGCACTCAATCCTTTCTTCACCACAAAGGGTGATAAGGGATCGGGTTTGGGTTTGCCCATGGTTTACGATACGGTCAAATTGACCGGCGGAAATCTGAGCCTGCGCAATACACCAAGCGGCGCCATGGTGGTTCTTCGGTTACCATACCGCGCCGCGCCGCCTGCGCTGGAAGGGCTGGTTCTGTTGGTTGAAGACAGCAGCCAACTTCGTCGGAATTTCCGTGATATGCTTGTGGAGATGGGGTTCACCGTGATTGAGGCGACCTCAACCGATGAGGCGCTTTCATTGGTGAACCAGATCGAAGACATTGCATTGATATTGTCCGACATTCGGCTGGAAGGACCAGAGACGGGGCTTGACCTTTTGCAGAAAGTGAACCCTGACTTGCCGTGTATTCTAATGACATCGCTGCCTTATTCCGACCCGCTGCATCGTCAGGCACTGGCTTTGGCACCAGTTCTGCGCAAACCGTTCACACAAGCGCAGCTTACTGCCTTAATCCGAAATGAGGCCGCATGATGAACCAACCGCTGGTAACCATCTTAGATGATGAGCCTGAGATACGTCGTATCCTGACCGACACACTGGAAGAGGCGGGGTTCCGCACTCAAAGTTTTTCCCGTGCTCGTGAATTTGAAGCATCGTTGAAAAGAGTGGTGCCCGATGTGTGTCTGGTCGACCTGTCTTTGCCGGACACAGACGGCTTGGCACTTGTTCATCGCCTGGCTTTGGAACAAGGTGCCGCAGTCATCATTATTTCGGGGCGGGCACAGGTACAGGATCGTGTCACCGGATTGGAGCTTGGTGCGGATGACTACATCACCAAACCCTTTGATCCAGCCGAAGTGGTCGCTCGTATCCGGGCGCGGCTTCGATCATCGCGGGCACCAGCTCCTCAGTCAGAGATCGCAGAATTCAACGGCTGGACCGCGTATTTCGACCGCTACGTTCTTGAAGACGGTTCCGGATCAGAAACGCCGTTCAGCCACGCCGAGGCCGAGGTGTTACGTCTGTTTCTAGATAGTCCTAAACGGTTGATCAGCCGGTCGCAGATGCAAGAAGCGCTCGGGGGAGGCGCGGGCGACAGCTTTGACCGGGCCATGGACGTGCGAATATCCCGATTGCGAACAAAACTGGGCGAGGACCCTAAGAACCCGCGATTGATTAAAACCATCTATGGGGCAGGGTACATCTTTTTGGGCGACGTCGCCTGGCGATGATGATGACGAAGCTGGGTGCATCTGGCGTTCGGTGTGAAACGGGCTCATAAGCTGTCGGAACGTAGGGGCGTTAAAGTAGATATTGCGGTCGCCACCCCGTTATTGTCGGTCGCGTATTGATAATCTGTCGGCAGGCACTGGATTCTCGGCACAGTCAGGCATAACTAACACAACCGCGCGGTTCTTTGGCTAAGGCTAACTTGGGTTGAAACGTGATCAGATATCGAATTCGAAAAGGTTTTGGAGCGTAAAATGATCAAAGAGACCTTAGCGAACTGGCGATCCAGCCATCTCGGTCGACTTTTGAGTGAAAGTCTTCGGAAGCAGGGTTGGTTGTACGGTGTTGCCATGGTGGCGATGATTGTCGTCGCAGCAACAACTGCGGGAACCGCATGGATGATGGAGAACATCGTCAATGCGATGACCACGCCTGAGATGAAGTCGCAAGTCTACCTGATTGCCGCAGCGGTCGTCGGCTTGTTTTTGAGTAAGGCTGTCGCCTCTTATATCCAGTCAATCTTTCTGGCGCGTGCGGGCAATCGGATTATCGCTGTGCAACAGGAAAGGTTGTATAATAAGCTGCTGAAACGCGGTGTTGGTTTCTTTGCTGAAACTGAATCATCCAACCTGCTTATGCGTGTGACCCATGGGGCTCAGGCCGCGCGGCGGCTCATCGACGTCATGGTTACCAGTTTCGTGCGCGATGCCCTGACTCTGGTCGGGCTGGTTTTCGTGATGATTTACCAAGAGCCTGTGCTGTCTATTCTGTTCTTCTTTGTGGGTCCCGTTGCACTTTTGAGTGTGCGTTACATTCTCAAAGGTGTGCGGTCGATCATGCAGTCAGAAATGAAGGCGCTGTCTGAAATCATCAAGGTTCTGCAGGAAACATCTGCGGGCATTCGGGTCATCAAGGTCTTTGCTTTGGAAGACAACATGACTGACCGTATGAATGGGGCGATCAGGTCGGTTGAAAAACGGGCGAACTCAATTTCCAGATTGCAGTCGATTGCCAGCCCGTTGATGGAGCTTCTGGCCGGTGTCGCGATTGCGGGTGTTCTGATCATCAGTACCCTTGATATTACCGGCGGCGAACCGACTTCGGCAGGTCAGCTGATGTCATTCATCACAGCCCTTTTGATGGCTTATGAACCCGCCAAACGCCTGTCAAAAATGCGGGTCGTGATTGAAACGGCCCTGGTACCAGTGGGGATGATGTTCGAGCTGCTCGATCAGGAAGACCCGATGGTCGAAAGCGTGAACCCTGAAAAGCTGAAATCCGGCCCGGGTGAAATCCGTCTAAACAACGTGACGTTCGGCTATCAGGGTGAGCAAAAAGTAATCCGAGATATGAACCTGACCTTCGAGGCAGGCAAGACGACAGCTCTGGTGGGTCAGTCCGGTGGTGGCAAGTCCACGATTTTTGGGTTGATCATGCGGTTTTATGATCCCGATCAGGGCAAGGTCGAAATCGATGGCCAAAACCTTGTCGATGTAAGTTTTGCCTCTTTGCGCCGGAAGATCTCCTATGTGGGCCAAGACACGTTCCTGTTCTCGACAACCGTGATGGAGAACCTTCGTTTTGCGCGACCTGGTGCCACCGATGAAGAGGTGATTGAGGCCGCAAAGGCTGCCCATGCTGATGTGTTCATCTCACAACTGCCAAATGGGTACGATACGCAGGTAGGCGAAAACGGCGCGTTTCTTTCTGGAGGTCAAAAACAGCGTCTGGCGATCGCGCGGGCAATTCTGCGCAATGCCGAGATTTTGCTTTTGGATGAAGCCACCAGTGCTTTGGATGCGGAATCTGAGGCGCTTGTTAAGGCTGCGCTGGACAAGTTGACCGAGAATGTAACAACCATTGTTATCGCACACCGGCTTTCGACTGTGCTTCAGGCAGATACCATTATGGTTGTTCAAGACGGTGAAGTTATCGAACAAGGCAACCTTGATGCGCTAATCGAACATAACGGGACGTTCCGCCAACTGTTTGACCAGCAATTCAAGCTTCCGGGATCCTAAGCTCAGTCAGAATGGGCGGGGCCCCACATAGATTCTGAACGGCATCGAGAAGTAATGGGCGTTGGCCCGGTCAATTACTACTCACGAAGGGCCTGATCTTTGACTTTGACAATCGGCTGCAGAAGGTAGTCCAAAACGGTTTTCTTGCCCGCAAGAATATCCACTTCGGCAATCATGCCGGGAATAATTTCAACCGCTACTCCGTTCCCATCCAACATCGAGTGGTTGGTCCGGATTTCCACGACAAAAACTTCTTCATCGTCCCGCTCAGATCGCGTCACGGTATCAGCCCCGATACGGATAATTTGCCCGTCCAAGGCCCCGTATCGAGCAAAATCATAGGCAGTAATCTTGATCCGAACCAACTGTTCAGGGTGCAGAAATGCGATGTCTTCGGGGCGGACATAGGCTTCGACCAACAAAGACTCATCCAGCGGTACAATTTCGATCAGTTCCTCACCGCTCCGTGCCATACCGCCTATGGTCGTGCGGTGAATGCGATTTACGATGCCGCGTACCGGCGACCTGATCTGCGCCTGTTCCGCTCTGTTTCGTAAGGCTGGCAGCGATGGTTCCAGAGTAGCCAGTTCCGCAGTTGCCAATGCAAGTTCGGTCAAAGCCGCGCTTCGAAACCTGCTTTGTGTCGCCCGAACCCGATCATCAATTTCCTCCAATCCTGTCTTCAGACGGTTGGTAGCGGCTTCAGCCCTGGTCCGGCGGCCTTGCCACTCAGCCTCGCTGCGTCGCAATGACAATAGTGTCGTGGCGGGTTCCATCTGCTGTTCTACTAGGGGGGTAATGATTGCCCGTTCCTCGGCCAGAACTTTCAAAGTCTCGGACGCGGTCACCGTATCGACAAGCCCTTCTTCGTATTCTCTTAACCGTTGTTCCCGTTGGCTCATCAGAATTGAGATTTCTGCCTGCAACTCTGATCGCCGGCCTTGAAACAGAGCTGTCTCAGACTGAACAACAGTCGGCGCACCTTGGACCAGGATCGTATCAAATGTCAGCTCGGTCCCGTCTATCTCAGCTTGCAGGCGCTGAGATCGGGCTCTCAAGCCATATGCACGCTGTTCCTCTTGGCTGAGCTTGCTGTCGATTTGGGTGGTATCGAACTCCATCAGCAACTTCCCCTTTTCAACAACCTCGCCTTCTCGGACATTCAATGACTGCAGAATGCCGGACTCCGTAGCTTCAATCATCTGAACATCCGCCGACGGCACGATGCGGCCTTCTACACGGGTGACATCATCAAGTTCAGTGAAATGGGCCCAAAACGCTGCAGCCGCCAAGAAAGTCAGGATTACCAAGAGAAGCAATGAACTCCTGACCGGTGACCCGCCTCGCATTTCCCGGGCAAGCGAGGCTAGGTCATGATGCTGCGACATTCAGATGCCTCCGTTGCTTTCCGGAATGCTGTGACAGTATGCTTTTTGGTCCATCTACCCGTACTTTGCCGCCCTCTATGACGATAACCCTATCGACAAGTTCCAATAGGCTGGTTCGATGGGTTACGATCAGCATAGTTGTGTCGGGGGTCGCCTTTTTGAGCCGCTGAATGACCTCAGCTTCGGTTTTGACGTCCATGGCACTTGTTGGCTCGTCGAGAAGAAGAACCGGAGGTTTACCAATCAGGGCTCTGGCCAAGGCGATGGCCTGCCGTTGTCCCCCTGACAATCCCTCACCGCGCTCTTCCAGATTTTGGTCATAGCCTCCGGGATGGCGAGAGACAAAATCCTCGACCCCAGCGACTTGGCCCGCCCAAATCAGATCCTCATCCCTTGGCCTGATTGCGCCGCTTTTGATATTGTCGCGGATTGACCCGGAAAACAGCCAAATATCTTGCAGAACAGAGCCGATATTGCGCCGCAAATCACCTGGATCAATTTGTCTGATATCGACCCCATCCAATTGAACAGACCCGGCGTCTGGATCGTACAAGCCAAGCATTAGCCGCGCGACCGTGCTTTTCCCCGAGCCGATCGGACCGAGGATTGCAACCTTCTCTCCGGGCGAGATGGTGAATGAAACACCGGACAAGACGTTGTCGTGTTTTTCGGGATAAGCAAACTGGATATTTTCGAAGGTTAATCTCCCTTCAAAGCGATCGCGACTGATCCAGCTCCGCCCTTCGGGGCGTTCACTGTCGGCCTGCATTAAGGCATTAAGGTTTTGATAGGCATTTCGGGCCTGATTAACCCGTGTCAGGGTCTGTGCCAGTTGCCCAAGTGGCGCAAGAGCCCGCCCGGTCAACATGACCGAAGCAACAAGCGCGCCCATGCTTGCCTGACCATCCATCACAAGAAAAACACCGTAGAAAACGATAAGGACCTGGGCGGCCTGTTGGGTAAATCCGGTCAGATTCAAGGCAAATTGAGTCACTGCCCTGCTGCGCGCGCCATGTGATGACTGAAGCTGTATGGCAGCCTCCCACCGCGACCTCATGGGCCGGGCCGCCGCTGTCGTTTTTATGGTCTCCAACCCGGATACAGTTTCGACCAGAACCGATTGCTTGGATTGACCATCGGTGAAGCTTTTCTCGGCAAGGCGAGAAAGTATAGGTTGCACGATGATGCCTGCTAGCAAAACGACAGGCACAGCCAGAGCTGGAACAAGTGCAAGTGGGCCACCGACCAAGTAAATGACAAAGACAAACAATGCTATGAAGGGTAGATCCACGACTGCCACCAAGGTGGCGGATGTGAAAAACTCACGGAGTGTTTCAAATTCACGAATGGTGCTGGCCATGGCTCCTGTCGAACCTGTGCGCGCCTTCATGCGAATGTTGAGGACCTGGTCAAAGACTCTACGGCCCATCGAAATATCTGCTTTCTGGCCAGCCCGATCTATGAATCCTGCCCGCAGAAGTTTGAGTACGAAATCAAAAAGCAGCGCGATCCCAACACCTGCTGTCAAAGCAATCAGAGATTCTGTGGCTTCGTTTGGCAAAACACGGTCATAGACGACCATGATAAAGACCGAGGTAGATAGACCAAGCAGATTTGCCAACGCCGCCGCAAGCGCAACCTGAGTGTAAGACCAACGATTTGCCGTCATGGCGGACCAAAACCAGTGGCCCGAAGCAGAACTGGACCCCGTGGCTAAATCCTCACGGTGATTGCGCCGCAGCAGGATCGCAAACCCTGTATAGACATCTGATAGATCGGTTTGCTGAATTTCACCTATTTCCGAACCAACCTCTGGATCATAGATCAGAACCCGACCATTTGAGGTTCGGCCATGAAACACAACGGATCTTCCCCCTTCAAGAATCAACAACGCAGGAACCAAAGTGTTGTCAAAAGCTGACAAAGCCCTTCTTCCGTATCCCGCCTGGATCCCAACACGCCGTGCCAGTTCCAATGAATCGCGGATTGTAAGCTCTCCGTTCGACCCTGTTTGGGCCGCGAGAATCCCGGCAAAAGTGATTGGACAGTCAAGATGGGCCGCAGCGTGCATCAGACATTTTTCAAAGCACGATAATTCGGGCGTTGCGAAGGCAGGTGTCAATTGTTTCATTGAGAACCCTCAACGGAACTGATTGAAATCCCAAGGAGATCCAGGATGTCACCAGTCAAACTAAGGATTGCGTAGTCTGTCAGGAAATAGTTCTGTTCGGCTAGGATAAGTCTTTCCTGCGCATTCACATAGTCGCGCTGTGCGTCAAGGATTTCGATCAGACTGCGTCGTCCGATTGTGAATTGCGCGCGCGCCGCTGCAACACTGTCAGCATTCGCCTGCGCAGCTATTCGCGCCTCTTTAAGCCGTTGTGCTCCAGCAATTTGGTCAGTGCGAATTGTGTCCAGCTCTCTTTGTATTTCTCGCGTTAGGGATTGATGAACGAATTCCGCTTCGCGAACTTTGGCTTCAGCCGCGGTGATGGTGGCACGGCGCTGTCCAGTAGAGTCCAGCTCATAATTGAAGGACAGGTCGACCCCGAAATTTGCGTCATTGCTATCATCGCGATCCGCAAATGCCGAAACATTCACGCCGGGTTGACGGCGTGCCAAAGCGGCAGAACGTTCTGCCTTGGCGGCAAGCAGGGCCGCTTCCGAACGTCGAATCTGCAGGCTTCCCGTTACGATACTATGATCCGATTGTGAGATCGTCGGCGCTTTGACTGGGGGTTGAAGATCACCTGACGGGCTGCCAAAAACTTCACGAAACCGGGCATCTGCGAGGTCCACTCTGGCTTTTGCATCCGCCAGTCGCGTCCGTGCATCGGCCATCCGCGACCGCGCTGTCAATACATCGGCGTTCGAACCAGCGCCTAATGCAGCCCTCTCGGAAATTTGTTGAACGAGCTGTTGGTGGACTTCCACATTTTTCACCGAAATATCCAGGATTTTCCGTAAATCCAAGACCACTATATAGACCTCAATCGCAGCCAGAGCGGTTGCCGAGGCTGTTGATAACTGGCCGCTGCGACTTTCAAAAACCCGTGCTTTTGCAGCAGTCAAATCACCGGATGCGGCCCCCCCGTCATAAACGAGCTGTGAGATCCGCAGATAAGGGGTCACGTCGGCTGTGTCCGAGTCTACCCGCTCGGATCTGGCGTTGATTCCAAGTGAAACCTGCGGAAGAAAGGCCCCTTTTGCCGCGTCGTGATTGGCTACCGCCACATCCAGCGCGGACATAGATCGCGCGAGGTTGGGGCTGGTCTCGACAGCGTGCCGTACGCGCTTGCCAAAGGAACTGGTGGTCAGTTTCTGAGATGGTTCATGTGTGCGGAAACCCACGGCCCCGGTTGAAAAAGAAGCCTCGACACCGGCAATGTCAGGTGGTTGGGTACAGGCCGATACTATGCTGAAAGAGAGAGCAGAAATCAGAAAACTCAAAAAGCGACCGCATGTGGGCATTTGTCATTCACACTTCATTAGGACCAGATTACGTCATCGGTTTGGGCTTGGGCGAATGCATTCATGAAACCGGTAAGTTCTGAATTTTCGGTGTATTTTACAGATGCACCGGCCTGGGAAATCTGCTTTTGCGCCTGAAAAAGCCATCTGAGATTGGATAATGAAGCCTGATGGCCATAGATCAGGCGTAAGCCTTTTGTTTCGACCAGTTCCAATTTGCGTTTTGCCGATAGCTGTTCCAGGCGTGCAGAGTTGATTTGCAACCAGTTATGTGCAGAGCCGAATTCCAAATTACCGCTCAGGGGCTCAAACAGCCCAAAGGCGTCTATCATTTTGCAAATTTCGGTTGTTCTAATCTGAGAGGTTGCGCGCGCTTTCAAGAAGTTTTGAACTTCTTTCAATTCAGTGCCGAGCGTATCCGGAGTTGAAAAAAAGGGATTGTCAGAGCACTCTTCGGTCAACAGGCCTGAACCTTCATCTACCACCAGCTGAAAGGTGCTGCCGTTATCCATTCGGCGGCACGAAAAGGGGTGGCTGCGCAGTTCGGACGGAATATAGCTGGCCAGCCAACGCCCTTCTGTTGAAACAAATGGCGAGGGTTCACCAGCAAGAAGTGAATATACAGCAATCGGTTCAATTTCTGGGCCGGTCCTGCGAAACACAATTGGAAAAGTGGCTGCAATCTGGAGCACCTCTTCTTCCACGATCACGCTCTCGGTGCGTTCAGCTGCAAAGTCATAAGATGTGAAACGCTTCCAATACCGATGACTGTGACGGTTGAAATTGATCGGAACTAGGCCATTCTGTGCCATTTCTACCTCTTGAAAATCGAGAGTACTGCCACCCGCGTAGGGTGGCAGCGTAGTCGAGCGTCAGGCACTGGCCCCGGTTGGATCGGTATGCAGAATATTGTCAGCAGTAAGCCCGCTGAGGTCATCCAATCCGGTGAAATGGGCCACCGTTTCGACTGTCGCCGCATCGGATGCGGAATAGTCGACCTTGACCAGCACACTGTCAGTTCCATCCGTAGCCAGGACATAGATCTCGTCACCTGCTTCGGCGCCGGTAAGGCTTTCGACCGCTGTCTCGATGGTTTGAGCAGTCAGATCGCTCAGCTCTGTCGTCAAACCAACCACTCCGGTGTCCGCGCCTAGTGCATCCCCTACTGAAAGCGTTTCCACACCTGTTCCGTCGCCGCGCAGGCTGTCGACATCCAATCCACTGAACATGATCGCATCAGCGGTGTCAGTCGCGGGTCCAGTCGTGAAGCCAGTGATCGTATCAACGCCATTTGCTGTTGGGTCCGGCTCGAACACGACAATGTCCCGACCAGCACCTGAGACATCCACTGTGTCATCGCCGTCCTGGCCACGAATGACGTTGTCGATGTTGGTTGCAATCAATGTGTCGTCGCCTGACGTCCCGATCTGCAGCACCGATGGACCACCATCCGGAGTCGTCAACGTCAGAACAATCGGTTCAGAGGCATCTAGAACTGTCATCGTGAATGTGACGATGGGTTGGGACAGGTCGGAATAGGTGGTCGCCGCGCCAGCAAAACTGACGGCTGATCCACTCACCGGGTTCGTCAGGAACAAATCGAATGCCCCATTCTCGACATCTGATCCGGTGTCAAACGTCACCACTGAGGGATCGAAACCCAGTTCGGCTGTGATCGCCAGACCGCTGGACAGATCCGTATCAGGGTCTGCGTAGATTTCAAATGTGACTGTTGATCCACTTTGTCCGGCTTCAGTGATCACATAGGCTGCAGGTTCATGGGCCGTGTTTTCATCCGTAACTGGCAAAGGATCAGGGCCACCTGCCACAGATACCTCTGCGCCAAAGTCCAGATCATCCCCCGCCTCGACTGATGCAAAGGTCGCAACACTTACCAACAGTGTCCAGGTTCCGTCGGCACCGACCGTAGCGGTTCCGACTGACATGGAATTCAACGTCACATCTACAGCCTCGCCTGCGGCAAGGCCTATTGACGTGCCAGAGACAACGACTCCTGAATTTTGGGCGTCATTCAATGAAACGGCACCGTTTGTTCCGGTGTCATTGATTGTCAGGACAGGCCGGAAATCCGTGGCTAACGGGGTGGCGGCGGCGGTAGAGATGTTGCCGGCGGAATCCGTAACCGTCGCTGAAACCTGGAAGGTTGTGCTGTCTGCCAACGCTCCCAAGTCACCGGACGGAACGATTGCTGACCAGGTGCCACTTGAGGCGGTGCCTGTATAGGACTGCCCGTTCAGTGTGACTGTAACCGTTTCCCCATCGGCGGCATCCGTAGTCCCGGTGATCGTCAGGTCACTATCTTTTTCGGATACATCCAGCTCTGACCCGACCGAAAGAGGGTCGATGGTGACCGCTGGTGCTGTATAGTCTGTGTCAAAACTGGTTGATGTCGCTGTTGTGTTCCCAGCCGCATCCGAAGCAGATGCCTCGACATCGTAGGTTTCGCTATCCTGAAGTCCGGCCAAATCCGCGGCTGAGGCGGTATAGGTCCAGGACCCGCCCGTTACGGTCGCCGTGCCGGTGACGTCAACTGTGCCGTCCTGCCGAACGATTTCTACGGTCACAACCGTGCCATCTGCCGTATCAGAGGTTCCGGACACTGTAAGGTCGGTTCCTTGTTCCGCGGCGTTCATGACAGCCCCATCCGACAACCCGGTGATAGAGACCGCCGGTGCTGTGAAATCCGTTGTGAAACTGCCGATGGCCTGCAGGGCAGGGTTTCCAGCCGCGTCCGAGACATCTGCGGTAACATTGACGGTTGCTGCATCGGACAGGGCAGCAAGATCTATCGCCGGGACGGTCGCCGACCAGGTACCGCCAGAGGCGGTTGCGGTGTAGTCCTGCCCATTCATGGAAACGGTTACGGTTTGACCATCCTCAGCGTTCGTTGTTCCAGAGATTGTCAGATCAGTGCCCTGTTCGGCTGCATTCATGACAGCGCCGTCGGAAAAGTTGTCGATGCTTACAGTCGGCGCGGTGGCATCTTTCGAAAGCGGGACACTTGCCTGCGGTGCAGATAGGCCGTCTGTGTCAAGCACATCCGCCGTGATCGTGAAATCGCCCCCATCTGCCAGCGATGCAAGATCGCTTGCAGGGACGGTGACGCTCCAACTGCCGCCGCTGACTGAACCGGTGTAGGTTTGTCCATCCAGGGTGACTGTCACCACCTGGCCGTCCTGAACATTTCCTGTTGTGCCACTGATGGTCAGGTCGGAGGCGGTTTCGGCAGCGTTGATGACCGCGCCAACTGACAATGGCGCGATATTCACCGAGGGTCCCGTCAGATCGACCGGAACCGAGGCGGTGACCGGTACCGATGGGTTTCCTGCCACATCATCTACGACAACACTTACCGTGGCCGGAATTCCGGTGGAAAGCGAGCCGAGGTCGCCGCTGGGTATGGTGACACTCCAAGTACCGCCTGACACGGTGCCGGTATATGCTTGGCCATCGAACGTCACAGTGACCGTCTGACCGTCTGTGGCGGACGTTGACCCGGACACAACCAGATCAGAGCTAATGTCCCCCAGGCCGATCGAGCCGCCAGAGACCGGATCAAGCGTGATCGTTGGAGCGCTAAAGTCTGTGTCAAAGCTTGCGCTTGTCTGTACCGCCGGATTACCCGCGCGGTCGTCGACATCGGCAGTCACTGAAACGGTCACCCCGTCAGGCAGGGCGGCCAGGTCTGTGGCTGGCACGGTAACACTCCAGTGGCCGCCGCCATTCACTGTCCCAGTATAAGTCTGCCCGTTTACAGATACCGTTACTGTTTGACCTCTCTCGGCGTCAGAAGTGCCCGAGATTGTAAGATCAGTCGCTTGCTCGGCGGCATTCAGAATGGCCCCGACCGAAAAGCCCGTAATGCTGACCGTCGGTGGAAGAGTGTCCACATCAAATCTTACCGTTTCGACCGATACTTCCTCACCCGCTCCATCCAGGTTGCGGACGGTGACTGTTGTCACACCTTGAGGAAGGCTAGCCGCCTCAACCGCCGTAAGGGAAATACTCCAACTGCCATCTGGATTGGGCGTTGCCGTCTTGGTCAGTGACCCGATTGTCACCTCGACCGTTGTGGTTCCGGTCGGTGCCATCAGGTTTGCGCTGGCGCTGTTCAATGCGTTCGCTTGCAGACCAGCAAGGTTCAGGCTTTGGATATCCGGCGCGGGCGCCGGAGCCTCGTCATCTCCACCGCCACCGCCACCACCTCCTCCTGCTGCGGCTGCACCCGCCAGACCAAGGCCCCCCAAAACAGCACCGGCGCCGCTAACGCCGCCAGCGGCTGCTGCGGCTCCCCCGGCTTCGGCGGCCAGTGCGAATTGCGCGATTTCCGCCGCCGCATCTTCGGCAATCATGATGGAGCCGCCATCCAGGATATGAACATTCTCTGCCGAGACCAAAATCGTGCGCCCATCTTCCAATTTGAGAAGAACATCGCCATTTGCCAGTAGCTTTGCGCTGTTAACGCCGGGAATCGCATCAGCGAATTGGAAGGTGTCCAGTTCTTCGGTCGTGGCCTGTGCCAACGCAGGAAGGGCAAGCAAGGCCGAACTTAGGCTGCCTGCGATGCCGCGCCCGACCCAGCGGCGCATTTTGTTGTCGATCCACTTGCGTATCTGTTGCCGCTGACCCGCATCGGGCCGGGTACTTGCAGGATTGCGTGTCATATCAGGTGTTTTGGTCATCTTGCCCTCACATGCTGTTTCCGCGCTGAAATCATGGGCAGCCACGTTTTGTTCATGTGTGTTGCCCATCGGATGTTCATGCGGTCGGACCAGAAAAAATTGTGTTAAACTGAAACCGAACTCCTCGTTTTCACCACAATCCCGCTTTGGTATTGGACCGGGCATCAGATCATCCTGTTCAAGAGCCAGATTTTGGCGTGGGGTGATTTGGTATGATGCTTCAGTTCGGCGGAGTAGTTGCAACAGGGAGCGCAGCGCTCGATTCAGGTATCGGCGATACGGCTTTAGAAACGTTTAACGGGGAAACGTATCTGTACAGCCTGACCGGACAGGGAGGGGGCATTGTTGTATGGCACCTCGTCGAAGGCGCGGTTCCCCAGCAGCAAGACATAGAATATTTCAGTGGTACAATCTCGGGCACAGTTGGACGTTCCGGGGTAACGGTTTCTCTGTTGGGGGGCGATCACATCGTTCTGGATGTCAGGTCCGCAGCCGGCCTTGTCAGCTACGAAATCCTTCCAGACGGATCTATCGGAGAATTACAGGAAACCGGGACCCTGAGCGGTGGGGGTGGCTATTCGGCCTTAGTGCAGGTTTCCTTTGGATCGGTCGACATTCTGGCCGTGGCGCAAGAGGGCAGCGGGTTGATTTCGACCTATACGGTCGGCTCAGATGGCTCACTGACCTTTGCAGGGGCCGTTGCAGGTCAGGCCGACTCGATCCAGACCGCTCACTCCGGGTCGGATCATTTTGTCGTCGCAGCCGACGCCACCAGCAATTCGATAACGACCTATTTGGTGGACAGCAGCGCGGGAACCTTGAGCCTCGCAGATTCCGGCGATGGGGTCTCGACCTTGGGCATTGGCGCCCCAACGGCCGTCGAAATTGTGCAGGCGCATGGCCAATCCTGGGTCATCGTTGCTGGCAGCGAAAGCAACACGATCAGCGTCATGGAGCTGTCTGGTGATGGCCGGTTGATACCCACCGATCATGTCCTGGATACACTGAATACCCGCTTTGAATCGGCTCAGGACCTGGCCGTGGTCGAAGTGAATGGTCAGGTGTTTGTCGTGGCCGGGGGAGGCGATGATGGGGTGACACTGTTTACCCTGACACCGGATGGTCAACTGGTCTATCTGGACAGTTTTGCCGATACGTTGAGCACCGGGCTGCAAAATGTCGAATCGCTCAGCGTGGCCCATGTCGGGGACGAAATTCAGATCTTTGCGGCCTCACAAGAAGAGGCTGGGTTGACGCAGCTTACTTTTTCGGTCGCTGACCTGGGTATCGTCGCGGACGGTTATGGGACAGTCACTGGCACCGCGCAGAACGATATGCTCAGTGGCAGCATCCTTGATGCCTCTCTACTTGGCGGCGGCGGCGATGACATCCTGATAGCGGGGATTGGGGCCACTACGATGACCGGCGGTTCCGGGTCTGATATCTTTGTGATGCAGACCGGAACCGCGATGACAACGATTACCGATTTTGAAGTCGGATCGGACAGGCTGGATCTGTTTGACTATCCATTTCTGCGCTCACCTGGACAGCTCACTTTTACGTCCACCGTGCAAGGTGCGCAGATCGAGTATCTGGATAATGTGGTTCAGGTGTTTTCGGCGTCAGGTGCTCCGCTGACCAGTTCAGATGTCTTTGGCGCCGGATTTGGCGGACCAGACCATATTCCGGTGGATTTGAACGGTTTGGGCGGGCTCGACCCGGACAGTTCGGCAGGCATTCAAGGGGATATTACCATTGATTCACAAGCTGCAAATCCCGGCCTGTCAAACGCTGAAATACGTTTCAACCCGGAAGGGGGCGGCGCGGTTAGTGTCCAAGCCGACGATGAAGGGAGGTTCGATCTGGATCTGCCTTCGGGCACATTTATCGGTGAACTGGATATCATAAAGTCCTATTCGGCTGGGACCGGCGAGATCACCGCTCTGGACGCATTGCAGGTCTTGCGACTTTCCGTGGGACTGGACCCGACATGGGGGCAGGCAGCACCGGAAAACCTGATTGCGGCCGATATAAATCAAGATGGCCTCATCAACGCTCTGGATGCGCTGGCTATCTTGCAGATCGCCGTCGGATTGCCCACAGCGCATGAGGCAGAGTGGGTGTTTCTGGACGCAGATGCCGATTTGTCGGGGATCACAAGTTCAAACGTGACCTACGAAACCGGTGTCGATGTCGTCGCGGTAGACGGAGTGATCACGACTGACATGACTTCGATCCTGTTGGGCAATCTCGAAGCGGTTTAAAGACGACGGAATCTATTCCCGGAAGGCCCTGTTAAAGTAATCGGCCATCGGTTTTATCAGATATGAAAACGGGGATCGCTCGTCCGTCTTGATCATCGCTTCGACTGGCATGCCGGGTACAAGGCGTTGCCCGTTCAGGCGCTCGATCTGGTTGGCATCAGGTAACATTTCAGCGCGATAAAATGTGTGTCCGGTGTTCTCATCAGTGAACGTATCGGCAGAAATCGTGACAACATGCCCTTCGATTTCGGGGGTTTCGCGTTGGTTGAAGGCGGGAAATCGCAGGAGGGCGGGCTGCCCAATATACACTTGGTCCACATGAATCGCATCTACGCGAGCGGCGATCAGCAGAGGAATTTCCTGCGGTACGACATACATCATCGGTTCTGCCGGTTGCACTACCGAATGCAGTGCAAACACCTGGCTTCCATAGACTGTACCGGAAACCGGCGCCCTAATATCCAGCCGCGATAGACGAACAGCCAACGAGAGCCTGCGTTCAGACAGTTCCGCGATTTTCGATTGCGCATCGCGTAGGGCGGTGATTGCTTCTTCGCGGCGTGTCGCCTGCAGTTCTACAATCTTGATCTCGGTTGCCGCGATTTGGCCTTTGAGCCGCGCGGCAGCCGCTTCGAGCCTGCCTATTTCACCTGTCAGGCTGGCTTCTTCGCGTTGCAAGGCGGATACCCGACTGGCTTGTGTCAGGCCGCGTTGAAGCAGGCTTTGCTGGTCCTGCAGCTCCTCCTGTATCAGATCGACCTGACGGCGCAGCGAGACCAGTTGCGCCAAGGTGCCCTCGATCTCGCTTTCTATCTGAATGCGTTGCTTGCTCAACTGCTGAGTCTGCTGATTTAGGGTATTCAGACGTGCCTCGAACAGGCGTTGCTGGCCGGCGATCAGCTCAGGGTCAATGTCTTCTTGTTTCTGTACGTCGTTCAGCGCGGATGTCAAAACAGTCAGATCAGTGCCATCGCGTTCGGCCTGAAGCCGTGCCTTTCGGACGAGTAATTCAAACAGCTGCGCCTCAATGATGGTCTTTTCCGAGGTCAGAAACGTGTCATCCAGACGTAACAGAATGTCGCCGCCGGTGACGGAATCACCGTCGCGCACAAAAATCTCGCCGACCACGCCACCGTCTGGATGCTCGACTACCTGGCGGTTGCTTTGAACTTCGATGACGCCCTGCGATACAATGGCGCCTGCCAGCCTGGTCTGCACCGCCCAAAAGCCCAACCCGCCGATTAAAATAGCCAGTGCGAGAAACCCGACCAGAGCAGGAAATGTAATGCGCCAAACAGGGCGCGTATCATTATGATTGGGCTTTTGCATTACTCACCCACCCGTGCCAGACCTTTTTTGATCGCATTTGCGTTCTGAACCATGGCGCTTAGCACCTCATCGCGGCTGCCGGATTTCACGACCTGGCCATTTTCAACAACAGCAAGATCGTCGCATTCCGAAATGGCCTGTGGTCGGTGCGTCATGATGATGGCTGATTTGCCCGCGGCCTTCAGTTCTCGGATAGCGGTGTTCAATGCCTCAGTGCCATCAGCATCCAGAGCCGAGTTCGGCTCGTCCAGGATCAGCAGGACAGGATCTCCATACAAAGCGCGCGCCAGAGCAATACGTTGCTTTTGGCCACCCGACAGTTGACTGTCATTGCCTTCCAGAAACGTGTCGTACCCCTTTTCCAATGTCAGGATCAGGTCATGAGCCTTGGCTTTCTTGGCTGCAGCGATGACCGCTTCCGAATCCGGGTTTTGGGACATCCGGGCGATGTTTTCGGTCACTGTTCCGTTGAACAAAGTGACTTCCTGCGGCAGATAGCCGATGTGTTGGCCCAAATCATCAGTCCCGTATTGATCCAGTGTAGCGCCTCCAAGCCTGATTTCGCCAACGGCCGGTTTCCACAATCCTAACAGGGCCTTGGCAAGCGTGGATTTTCCTGACCCGCTTTTGCCGATCACGCCCAAAGCTTTGCCCGGTTCTAGTTTCAGTGAAACGTTCCTGAGTGTCGGTAAATCGGCGCCGGGTGGTACAACGGTCAGTCCTTTGGCGATCAGGCGCGCATCTGGTACAGGCAATTTGGTCCGGTCCGGCTCGGGCGGGGTGGTGTCCAGGAATCGGTTCAGTGAAATCCACGCAGATCGCGCACGCTCCACCAATGCCCATTGGCCCACCGCCTGCTCGACCGGGGCCAATGCGCGCCCAAGCAGGATGGACCCTGCAATCATTGCCCCAGGGGACAGTTCGTTTCTTAAAACCAGCAAAGCTCCCAATGCCAGCATGGCAGATTGCAAGAACAGCCGCATCGACTTGGTTAATGAGGTAAAGCTTCCGGTCCAATCGCTGGCCGAGATGGTCTGTCTCAGCGCATCGGTCCTCTGGGTCAGCCAGCGTTGCGAGATGTCGTGCTGCATTCCTTGCGAGCGGACAACTTCTGCGGCTTGTCTGGCATGTTCCGAGAATGAGCCTGCCCGCGCCGAGGCCTGCTGTGCAGCGGCAACCTTTCTATGAGTGAGCGCCTGATTAAGCAGAGCGATGACAATCAGGATCGCGCCACCCGCAACCGCAAGCCATCCAAGCATCGGGTGGAATAGGAAGATTGCTGCCAGAAAAACCGGTGTCCAGGGGATATCCATTACGGCCAGCAAAACAGGTGAGGAACACAGGTTCTGGATTGCCTCAAGGTCGCGCAAGGCAGTGGCTGGGGCTGCACGGGCCTGCGGAACAAGAGATTTTCGCAGCGTTGCCTCGAACACCCGCTCGTCCAGTTGCGACTGGAACCTCGCTCCGAACCGCGCAACGATACGTCCTCGCGCAAAATCCAGCATGGCCATAAGGCTATATAATAGAGCGACAATCAGAAACAGCGCCGTGAGGGTTTCAACCGCCCGAGAGGCAAGGACCCGGTCATAAACCTGCAGCATGAATAAAGGCCCCGTCAGCATCAGCAGGTTGACAAAGATGCTGAACAGGAAGGCCAGTGCCAGAAATGACAGCCCCTTGTTGCGCACCTTGCGCAACTCATGTCTGGCAGGCAGGGACCTGGGAATTTCAGAGCTCACGTTGTTAGCCTTGGGTTACTGTTCGATACGGGCATTTGCGCCTTAATTTCTTGCACATTAGCCTTTGGTAAGCCTAATGCAAATGTGCGACTTACCGGTTCAGGGAAATGGGCTGATATGTCAACATGATCACCACAGTCTCAAGCGGGTTTCTGCCAGACTGGGGCGATGGATCGCAAGGTGCTAACCGCTGCACTCAGATGAGCAACTTACGATCTGTAGGAAAGCAAAAACTGACGAACCTGAATCCGGCGTCAGCCTGAATTCTATTGATGCAGGTCAATGCGCAGCGCCAGCGAATGGCGTTCATGTAGAACCGTTCAGGTCGCCTCGGGGTCATTCATCCTTAGAAATCTCATATTGAGACTGTATGAAGAGACCGGAAGTTTCGAAACCCAATCTCAGCTCTTTTAGGAGTTTGATGACATGAAGCTCAAGTTTCCAACTGCATATACAATTCTGTTTGCGTTGATAGCACTGGTCGCCATTGCAACCTGGTTTGTTCCCGCTGGCCAATATGACCGCGTCGCTAACGAAGCCCTGGGACGCGATGTTCCGGTACCGGGCAGCTATCAGGTTGTCGAGCCCAATCCGCAGGGGTTCTATGATGTCGTACTGGCCCCTATCGGGGGGTTCTATGACCCTGTCAGTTATGAAGCGCGGGCGATTGATGTTGCACTTTTTGTGCTGGTGATTGGCGGTTTTTTGGGAGTTGTAACGCGAACCGGGGCGATTGACGCCGGGATTGCGCGCGCAATGGTGCGTCTGAAGGGGCGCGAGAAATGGATGATCCCCATCTTGATGGCCTTCTTTGCTGCGGGGGGCACAATCTATGGCATGGCCGAAGAGTCACTGGCTTTTTACGCGCTGATCATCCCAGTGATGATTGCCGCGCGCTATGACGCGGTAGTGGGTGTGGCCATCATCATGCTGGGGGCGGGGGTTGGCACGCTGGGATCGACGATTAACCCGTTTGCCACAGTCATCGCCTCGGATGCGGCGGGGGTGCCCTTCACCAATGGCATAATGCTGCGCTTTGCGCTGTTGCTGGCATGCTGGTTGGCTTGTGTGGTTTTTGTCATGCGATATGCAGCCAAGGTCAAAGCCGATCCGGATCTGTCCTTCGTTGCCGACAAGCGCGAAAGCAATGAGGCGCATTTCCTCAAAGGTGGCCGCACGGGCGGTGAAGCTCCGACCTTTACGAGTATGCATGGGCTGATCCTTTTGATCTTTGCGGCCAGCTTTGGCGTGATGATCTGGGGTGTCGCGGCAGGAGGCTGGTGGATGGCCGAGATGTCCGGCCTGTTCATTGTGTCCTCGATAGTCGTGGGATTGATCGCACGGATCGGGGAAGAGGAGTTCACCTCGACCTTCGTTGACGGTGCCCGGGATTTGCTGGGCGTTGCGCTGGTGATCGGGATCGCACGCGGGATCGTAGTGGTCATGGACGCAGGAAGCATCACAGATACCATTTTGTATTGGGCCGAAGGTGCCGTGGATGGTTTGGGCAAAGTGGCCTTTATCAATGCGATGTTCGCCTTGCAGGGGCTGTTGTCCTTCCTCGTCCCGTCATCCTCGGGCCTGGCGGTTCTGACCATGCCGATCATGGCGCCGCTAGCAGACTTTTCCGGCGTAGAACGGTCCTTGGTCGTGACGGCCTATCAGTCAGCCAGCGGTTTGGTGAACCTGATTAACCCCACCTTTGCGGTGGTCATGGGCGGGCTTGCCCTGGGGCGTGTGCCCTATGAACGCTGGCTCAGGTTCATTTGGCCGCTTTTACTGATCCTGATCGTCATCATCATGGCCGGGCTCAGCCTTTCCGCGTTGGCATGAGGTCGCATTATGCCCACCGACACCCGATCTAAACCCAAAGGAACCCTTGGGTTCTGGATGTGCACCGCGCTGGTGGTGGGCAATATGATCGGGTCCGGTATTTTCCTGCTGCCGTCTTCTTTGGCCGTGTTCGGGCCAATCTCGATGGCGGGATGGGTTCTGACCGCAGGTGGCGCGATTGTGCTGGCCCTGATCTTTGGTCGGCTGGCGCGATTGTCTTCCAATACCGGCGGGCCATACGCTTATGCGCGCGAGGGCTTTGGTGATTTTGCCGGTTTCCTGATTGCTTGGGGCTATTGGATCGCGCTGTGGTCTGGGAATGCCGCCGTTGCCGTCGCCTTTGCTGGCTATCTCAGCTTTATGGTGCCCGCCATTGGGGAAACTGCGCTCGCGGGATTGGCGGTCTCACTTGGTGCGATTTGGCTGCTCACCTGGGTCAATCTGCGCGGCGTTCGGCAGGCCGGGATTGTGCAAGTGGTGACCACGGTGATGAAGCTGGCCCCGCTGCTGGTGCTGATCCTGCTGGGACTGTCCCATGTCCAACCGGCCAACTTCCGGCCGGCCAACCTTAGTGGAATGTCGAACATATCGGCGATCTCGGCCTGCGCGGCGTTGACGCTTTGGGCCTTTGTGGGGCTCGAATCCGCAACGGTTCCGGCGGGCGATGTCAGGAACCCTACCAAAACGATCCCTCTTGCGACGATTGTCGGAACCTGTGTTGCCGCATTGGTCTATATCGCCACGACCTATGTGGCGCTTGGGGTGGTGCCATCCGGCACGCTGGCCGGAAGCAACGCACCGCTGGCGGATGTTGCGCATGTGATGTGGGGGTTTGGCGGTGCGGTATTCATCGCGGTCGGGGCCTGCGTTTCGACCTTCGGCACGCTCAACGGATTTGTGCTGCTGACCGGGCAAGTGCCACTGGGCGCGGCGCGTGACGGGTTGTTCCCGGCCGGTTTTGCCCGGGTGTCACGGACTGGTACGCCGGCATTTGGCCTGATCTCCTCAAGCCTGCTAGCCAGCGCTTTGATCGCTATGAACTATACCCGATCCCTGGCTGAACAGTTTGAATTCATCATTCTGTTGGCCACCCTATCCACGCTGGTTCCCTACCTGCTGTGCGCAGGTGCCGAGATTATGATCCGCGCAAAACGCAAAGAACGCACCCGCCTGCCACCGCAGGCCTTTGTGCTGGCGGGTCTCGGTTTTGTCTATTCATTCTGGGCGATTTTCGGCGCTGGAAAAGACGTCGTTTTCTGGGGCGTCCTGTTGCTGTTGGCTGGGTTGCCCATCCATGTCTGGCTGCGTTGGCAGTCCGGCGCGATTACATCAAAGGAGATATCATGACTGGATTTGGCGCACATTCCGAGATTGGGAAACTTCGAAAGGTGATGGTCTGCGAACCGGGTCTGGCCCATTCCCGCCTGACCCCCGGCAATGCGGCAGAGTTGCTTTATGACGATGTCCTTTGGGTGCACAAAGCCCGCTCTGACCATGCCGATTTCCGCATGAAGATGGAGGATCGCGGGGTTCAGGTTTTAGAATTCCAGACGCTGCTTGCAGAAACGCTGAAGGACAAGGGAGCCCGTAATTGGGTTCTGGACCGCCGCATTACCGAAAATCAGGTGGGCGTCGGTATGCTGAATGAGCTGCGCGGCTGGTTGGATGAGATGGCGGCCAAGGATCTGGCCAGATATCTGATCGGCGGCATCGCGGTCGAAGATATGCCGTTCAAACCCTCAGGTATGTTCGGCAGCTATCTGGGGCCATTGGGCTTTGTGATTCCACCGATTCCAAATACGCAGTTCACTCGTGACAACAGTTGCTGGATCTATGGCGGCGTGACGGTCAACCCGATGTACTGGCCGGCGCGGCGCCCCGAAACCCTGTTGGTGACCGCGATCTACAAGTTCCACCCCGAGTTCCGCGACGCAGATTTCGAGATCTGGTGGGGTGACCCAGACAAGGATCACGGTGCCGCCACGGTCGAAGGCGGTGATGTCATGCCCTGGGGCAATGGCAGTGTGTTGATTGGCATGGGCGAACGCACCAGTCCGCAGGCGGTTGGTCAAGTCGCCCGCGCTCTGTTTGCCAAAGGCGCGGCGGAGAGGGTTGTTGCCTGTCAGATGCCCCGCAGCCGCGCGGCTATGCATCTGGATACAGTGTTCAGCCATTGCGACCGTGAGACCGCGACTGCCTATGTTGATGTCTGTAACGACATCCAGTGCATCAGCCTGCGCCCCGGAAACAAAGAGGACACGATCGACTTCCGGCGCGATGACAAACATCTGTTCGAAGTGGCCGCCGAATGCTTGGGGATCAAATCTCTGAACATCGTTCAGACAGGCGGAGACGCATTCAATCAGGAACGCGAGCAGTGGGACGACGGCAACAACGTGGTGGCGTTAGAGCCCGGCGTGGTCGTTGCCTATGACCGTAACACCTATACCAACACGCTGCTGCGCAAGGCGGGGGTCGAGGTGATCACGATCTCGGGCTCGGAACTGGGGCGTGGGCGAGGCGGCGGGCATTGCATGACCTGCCCGATCTGGCGTGACCCCGTTGATTATTGAACCGGATTACTGAAAAAGGAGATTGACCAATGGCATTTAATATCAAGGGCCGCAGCTTTCTGAAACTGCTCGATTTTGATCAGCGTGAGCTGCGTTATCTGCTGGACCTGTCGCGCGATCTGAAGCGCGCAAAATATGCGGGGTCTGAAATCCAGCATCTAAAAGGCAAGAACATCTGCCTGATCTTCGAAAAATCCTCGACCCGGACCATGTGCGCCTTTGAAGTGGCCGCGATGGATCAGGGTGCCGGTGTCACCTATCTTGGGCCCTCGGGGTCACAGATCGGGCATAAGGAAAGCATGAAGGACACTGCCCGCGTGCTGGGCCGCATGTTCGACGGCATTGAATATCGCGGTTTTGGGCAGGAACTGGCGGAAACTCTGGCCGCCAATGCGGGCGTGCCGGTCTATAACGGGCTGACCGATGAGTTCCACCCGACCCAGATGCTGGCCGATCTGCTAACCATGCAGGAATTTGGCGAAAAGCCCCTGCATGACATCAAATACGCCTATGTGGGCGACGGGCGGTCTAATATGGGCCATTCGCTGATGATCGCGGGCTGCATGATGGGGATGGACGTCCGCATCGCCGCCCCACGTGATCTGTGGCCGTCCGACGAATTCCGCCGTCCGGCAGAAGAAGCCGCCGCGCGCTACGGCGCGACGCTGACCATCACCGATGATCCTGCGGCCGCCGTGGATGGCGTGGATTTCATCCACACCGATGTCTGGGTCTCGATGGGCGAAGCACCCGAGGTCTGGGACAGCCGGATCAAGCAGCTGACCCCCTATCAGGTCAACAGCGCGCTAATGGCAGCGGCAAACAATCCAAACGTCAAATTCATGCATTGCCTGCCCGCCTTCCACAATACCGAGACTAAAGTGGGCGAAGATATCCACGAGAAATTCGGCATCACCGAAATGGAGGTCACCGAAGAGGTATTCGAAAGCCCCGCCGGTATTCAGTTCGAACAGGCCGAAAACCGAATGCACACAATCAAGGCCGTTCTGGTCGCCACTCTGGGGGCCTGAGCTATGCGGATCGTCGTCGCCCTTGGGGGCAATGCGCTGCTGCGGCGCGGTCAGGCCCTGACCGCCGAGAACCAGCGTGAAAACACAGCCATCGCCGCGCAGGCGTTGGCCACCATTGCCGAGGGGAACGAGTTGATTGTGACCCACGGGAATGGCCCTCAGGTGGGATTGCTGGCCCTACAGGGCAACGCCTATAAACCGGATGAGGCCTATCCGCTGGACGTGCTTGGGGCGGAAACCGAGGGCATGATCGGGTACATGATCGAGCAAGAGCTGGGCAACCGTCTGCCGCCCGAGACGCCTCTGGCCACGCTGCTGACCATGATTGAGGTAGATGCCAAGGATCCCGCCTTTGACGACCCCACAAAATTCATCGGTCCGGTATATGACAAACCCGAGGCTGAACGTTTGGCCACCGACAAGGGCTGGCAAATTCGTGCGGATGGTGACAAATGGCGACGGGTTGTTGCCTCTCCGCTGCCGAAACGGATTTTTCAAATCAGGCCGATTAAATGGCTGCTGGAACGGCAAGCCGTGGTGATCTGTGCCGGTGGCGGGGGCATTCCCACGGCCTATACTTCTCCGGGTTATCTGGAGGGGATAGAAGCGGTGATCGACAAGGATCTGGCCTCAGAGCTGCTGGCCCGAGAGGTCGGGGCCGATTTGTTCATTTCGGCAACGGATGCTGATTGTGCCTATCTGGACTGGGGTACCGATACTCAGCGTGGCATAAAAGCCGCCTCACCAGATGCCATGGCCAAGTTCAATTTCGCCGCCGGTTCGATGGGCCCAAAGGTCGAGGCCGCCGCCCAGTTTGCGCGGCTTACCGGCAAATCTGCAGCCATCGGCGCACTGGCCGATCTGGCGGATATCGTTGCGGGCAGGAAGGGCACAACCATAAGCAAAGACGCAGCTGAAACCCTATTTCACGACTAACTCAGATGATTGCTGGGGCTGACGGCACCTCTAACAGAACCGCCAGCATGTTCAGTTCCACCTAAGTGGTCCTGTTTGAATTCTGGCAACAAGGGCAAGGCGGCACCGGACGTGTATTCTCCAGAACCAATAACGGCTTGAACTTTCATTTTCTTTGCGCGACTTGAAAGCATGAAGACTTTGAACTGTCCAAACTGCGGTGCGCAAACCCCGATTGCGCTGAAAGGGATAAAGGTTGCCACCTGTGCGTCCTGCGGTACGACGTTGATGATCAATGATGTCCAGGTTCAATCGGCGGGCCAGCAGGGTGAGATGCACGATGCACCGCTTTTGTTCGGGATAGGCGATCAAGTGCAACTGGGTCGAACGTCGACATTGATTCTTGGTCATGCGCGCTATTCCTACGGGCGGGGGTTCTGGGATGAGTTCTGCGGTGTCGATGGTGATGGCCGCACCTGCTGGATATCGCTCGATGAGGGAGATGTCGTTCGGCAGAAACGCTTGACCGAAAAGGACACGCCGAAATTCATGCCTCCGTTCAAGCTGGGCGAAACGCTGGATTTCGACGCGGCCACATTCACGGTTACCGAAGTTGAACATGCCGAATGTATCGCGCTGCGTGGACAGTTCGATGAGGTGCTTCAGGTCGGGGAAAGCCATGAATTCGTGAACGCTTCCGCCGGGGACGAAGCTTTGTTGTCCGGCGAATTCTGGCCCGGTCATGCGATCTGGTTCTACGGTCGGTGGTATGACGCATTTGATGTGAAGGTTCAGCGGCAGTCATGACCCGAGATCCAAGTCTTCTTTCGATCAACTGCACCTGCTGCGGCGCCGGTCTGGATGTACTGGGCGGTGGCCGGGTGATCGTGCAGATCTGTTCGTATTGCGGGGCCGAGCTGGATGCACAGAACAACTATCGGACATTGCGGCAGTTCAAGGATCAGAAACGCCCGGAAACCCCGCTTTCGATTGGGATGAGTGGGTCGTTGTATGGTGCCGAGTTCACCATAATTGGTCTGATCGAGCATGCCGAACGCTGGGGCGGACGGGTCTATCAATGGATAGACCATCAGCTTTATTCGCCAACCCACGGCTATGCCTGGCTGACGCTTGAGGCGGGGCATCTGGTGTTCTCACGACGCTATCGCGGATCGGCCTGGATGTCGGAGAGGTGGGTTGAGACCGCGGAATCTCCTCCCTCTGTGACCACCGAGGTTGGGCGCTTTGTGTATTACGAGACCACCACAAGCGCGGTCACCTATGTTGAGGGTGAATTCACCTGGCCGCCGTCACTGGGGGAAAAGACAACCACAATTTCGGCGATGTCTGATACGGCGATGCTGGGGTTTTCGACCACCGGGTCCGAGCGTGAGACCTATCGCTCGTTCTATGTTTCGAAACAGCAGGCCGAAGCAGCTTTTGGGGTTTCATTGAACCTGAACCCACATCGGGTGCATCCGCTGCAATCTTTCATCGAGGGCCCAAACTATAGATTTTTGCTGGTCGTATCATTCGTGTTTACGATCCTCTGTCTTGTGATGGCGGTCTCTTTCTCTCAACGATCAGGAGAGAGGGCGATAGAGCGTCAGGCGCTAAAACGTGGCGACTTCCCGGCCGAGATCACAATCCCGCTTGAAGCCGACAGCCAACTGACGCGCGTTTCCTTCTCGGGCAATGTCAAAAACAGTTGGATCTATCTGGACATCGAGCTGCTTGATCCCGAAGGAGAGCCAGTATTCGAGGCGGGCCGAACGATCGAATATTACACCGGGCGCGACTCGGAAGGATCGTGGAGCGAAGGCAGCAAATTTGCGAGCCTGACGTTTCGACCAGATCGCACAGGCGATTACACACTGGTATTAGACGTGCCTGAGCAGGGGCTTTGGACCGGGTCGGGCGTAGGCCATGTACCGGGGCAGCCGTTCAGCCAGTTGCAGGTCAGTGTCAAAACCGGACTGTCCAGTGGTCTTTGGACATTCGCGCTGGCCGGGGTTTTTGGAGCGCTGTTCCTGTTTCAGTTCGGGCGCAAATGGTTGCATCAACGCGCCCGGTGGTCGGGAACTGATTGGGTAAATGAGGATTAAAGTGACAGCTTTCAGGATCATTTTCGTCGTCATTTCAACCCTGGCCGTGGCTGCCACAGGTTATGTCTCGTGGCATGGGTATTGGGCCGAAAGCCGTGACTTGGACACCTCGGTTCGGGTCGGCAGCGGTGGCGGCGGGTACTATCGGTCAAATCGGATAAAATAGTGAGGAATCAATGGATTATATAGCAGCAATTCAGATTGCAGAAATCATCAGCACAATCTTCTACACCCTTCTGGGCGTGACGCTGATGTGGGTCGTGTGGAAGGTGATCGACTGGATGACGCCGTTTTCCGTCGTGCACGAGATTGAAAAGGATCAAAACATCGCGTTGGCGATCCTGATCGGGCTGCTATTTGTGGCGGTGTCCATCATCATCGCGGCCGTCATCCTGTCATGACCCAGCCCCGCGCGGTTGAGGCGCGCGCCGCGTGGTTGTTGCTTGCCACCTTTCTGGTGGCCGTCGCCGGTCTGATCTATGAGCTGATTGCAGCCACACTCTCCAGTTATCTGCTGGGGGACTCCGTCCGCCAGTTCTCGCTGGTGATTGGTATCTTTCTGTCAGCAATGGGGGTCGGGGCCTGGCTATCGCGCTTTGTCTCGGATGCGTTTTCCGGATTTGTCTGGGCTCAGATCCTTTTGGGCATTGTCGGCGGATTTTTGGCGCCGGTGTTGTTTCTGAACTACGCGTGGATGGGGCAGGTGGCCCTGCCGCTGTACGGCGCCTTGATTGCCATTGGTATCCTGTCGGGGATGGAGATCCCTTTGATCGCCCGTGTTCTGGAACAGATTGGGGCGTTGAAGTTCCGCTTTGAAAACGTGCTGAGCGTCGACTACATCGGTGCGCTGGTTGCCTCGCTGGCTTTTCCACTGCTGGTAATCCCATATCTGGGACTGATGTCGGCCAGCCTGGCCTTTGGAGGGTTGAACCTTGCCGTCGCTGGCCTATCTCTGTTGGTGTTTCGGGAATGGGCCACGCGAGTCCAGGTTGCGGTTTGGGCGGTGGCCTTTGTGGCAACACTGGGCGCACTGTGGCAGTCCGAACGGCTGGTCTCGGTCGCCGAGGCCGAACTGTTCGAAGATGATGTCATCCTGTCCGAGGCCACGTCGTATCAGCAGATCACCGTCACCCGGTACCGCGACCGGGTGCGCCTGTTTCTGGATCATTCGATCCAGTTCGATTCCCTTGACGAACACCGCTATCACGAGCCTCTTGTGCATCCGGCCATGGCCCTTGCGCCGCGCGCGCGTGACATTCTGATCCTAGGGGGTGGAGACGGCATGGCCGCGCGCGAGGTGCTGCGCTATCCCGAGGTGCAGTCCGTGACGCTGGTGGATCTTGATCCGCGTGTGACGCAGTTGTTTCGCGACCATCCAGATCTGTCCAAGCTGAACGACAATGCTCTCAGCGACCCGCGCGTGACGGTTGTCAACGAAGACGCCTGGAGGTTTCTGGAGCGGGAAATCCAGATTTACGACGTGGTGATCATTGATCTGCCAGACCCCAAATCCATCGCCTTGTCCAGGCTATACACCAAGCAATTCTACGGCTTGCTGGCCGAACGGCTAAGCGGGCAGGGGGTCTTTGTCACTCAGGCCGGATCACCGTTCTTTGCCCGACAGGCCTTTTGGTCGGTGGCCGAAACGATCGAGAGCAGCCGCAATCCGCAAAGACCCGGGCGGGGACTGCAGGCGGTTCCCTATCACAGCTACGTGCCGAGCTTCGGCGAATGGGGGTTTGTTCTGGCTACATTTGAACCATTGACCGACCGTAGAATCGAACTGCCTGATGGGCTGAGCTATCTCGACGATGATGTTTGGCGCGCGGCACAGATTTTTGGCGGTGATACCGACCGGGTCGATGCCGAACCTAATACACTGCAATCGCACGCACTGATGGGATATTACTTAGACGGTTGGGACTACTGGTTCCGGTAAACCGCGGTTGACGCGCGTAATTTCAACTCGGGCAGGGCGCAGGTGCTTCTCAAGATATGCGACCGCTTTGTCCGGTTGCGTTGTGCCACACATGAAGATGTCGATGGCGGCATAATCATTTTCCGGCCAAGTGTGGATCGAGATATGGGATTCTGCCAGCAACAACACTCCGGTCACACCGCCATGCCCGCCAAATTTGTGGAACTTGCCCGACAGTATCGTTGCGCCAGCCTCCCGCGCCGCGCGGGTCAGTGCCTCTTCGATGTGCATTACGTCGGTTAGGTATAGGCTGCCGTAATGATCGACCAGAATATGCATTCCCGAGCCAGCCAGCGTGCCTGTGTCAGCGTTTTTGATTGCTGGTATGGTCATGATCCTGGTCCTTTCTGCGATTTGATTTTTCGCAGATTCTTAGGGGTTTGTGCGCGGCAAGTACCTAGTTGGCTTCGCCCTTCAGGGCAATGGAAATGAAATTGAGGGATGCAAAGAGGACTCTTCGAATTTAATAGTTAAGAAAGAAGAACGTACTCAGGTTCTATTTTCTCTTGATCAAATGGGACGCAGCTTTCCACGATTATGCTCGACCTAAGGTCCAGACTTGCGTGTCATGGTTCTGGGGTGAAGGGCCGAGACGATAGGGTTTCACTGGACAGTAATTTGGAATTTTAACCTTGTAAATCTTCCATCAAATGGAATAAATGCAAGGTATGATCAAGCGCGGTGATAGGAAGTCAGTTGAAGACTCTCTCGAGAACCAGGCGGGTGTAGTCCTGCTTGGGCCGCGGCAAGTTGGGAAGACAACCCTCGCGCAGGATATCGCTGAAAGCCGTGACGCTGTCTATCTTGATATGGAGAGATCTGCTGATCGCCAGGTGCTCGAAGAGCCAGACCTCTATCTCGACGAGCAGGTTGGGCGCCTGGTGGTGATCGATGAAGTTCAGCTTATGCCCGGCCTGTTTAAGGCATTACGCGGTCAGATTGACCGACGACGAAGACAAGGGTATCGGACTGGGCAATTCCTGCTGCTGGGGTCGGCCTCGAACACGCTTCTGCACCAAAGCGCAGAATCCTTGGCTGGCCGGGTCAGCTATCACGAGCTGACGCCTTTCATTTTGTCGGAAACCGGAGCGGACTCGATCTCAGCGCTGTGGTTGCGGGGTGGGTTTCCAGATAGCTACCTTGCCAAGAACGACAAAACCAGCCTGGCATGGCGCGAGGATTTCATTCGCACCTATCTGGAACGCGATGTTCCGGCTTTTGGGTTGCGCATCCCGGCGGAAACATTGCGCCGGTTTTGGACGATGCTTGCCCATGAACAGGGCGGGCTACTCAACGCGGCGAAACTTGCGGGAAACCTGGGTGTCTCTGGCCAGAGCGTTGCGCGTTATCTTGATTTGCTGGTCGACCTGATGCTGGTGCGCCGTTTGCAGCCATGGCATTCCAATGCCGGAAAGCGTTTGGTCAAGTCTCCCAAGGTCTATATTCGCGATTCCGGGCTGGCCCATGCGCTTCTTGGGATCGAAACACCGGAAGACCTGCTTGGGCATCCGGTTGTCGGCGGCAGTTGGGAAGGGTTCTGCATCGAAAACCTGATCGCCGCGGCACCGCGCGGAACAGAAGCAAACTTCTATCGCTCTTCAGCAGGGGCTGAGGTGGATTTGTTATTGAAACTTCCCCGCGGCGGCCTCTGGGCCATAGAGATCAAGCGGACGACATCAGCGAAGGTTACGCGTGGGTTTCACATCGCGACAGAAGAATTGGACGTCTCAGAGCGCATCCTTGTCTATGCCAACGACAAGGAAGTGCCGGGGCCGGGAGGTGTGCGGGCTATGCCTCTCATGAGCGCAATGAAACGGCTGGCGTCAGCATAGACGCAAGAGGGACCGCGCCATTGGCTCAACGTCATGCCCTAAATTCGAAGAAAACGTGGTCGTAGAAGCTATCGAATCCGACTGCTTGTAGAAGATTTCCCGAAGGAGTAGTCACGTTGACCGCCAGCCCGACAGGGACAGCTGGTTTACAGACGGTTGAAAGCTCTACAGAAAAACGCCTGTTTTGATTATTCCAAGCCTGCGCTTCTGCCGCGTCTCAACAAATTGAACCGAAAGTGGCGAGGGTCTCAAGCCGCTACTGAAAGGGAGCAATACGGACAGGATACGGGATTTTCAGCGCATCTGCCCCGGTTCGTGGCTATACAATAGACAAGACACTCGTTAAGGGGCTGTCTTTACCCATGGATGATGCATTGATTGCAATACCGCACAATCCCATCTCCTGACCGATGAAAAGAACCACCGCTGTGAAACAAACCATTGCAAATGCGCTGGCTCGCAAGGGCTATGACACCTTAACCCAAGTTCAGCAGGCTGTAACCCGGCCCGAACTGGAGGGGAAGGATATGCTGGTTTCGGCCCAAACCGGATCGGGTAAAACCATCGGATTCGGTCTGGCGATTGCGCCGCGACTTTTGGGTGACGCTGAGACTTTCGAAACCTCGGGCGCACCGCTGGCACTTGTTGTAGCACCAACAAGGGAACTGGCGCTGCAGGTAAAGCGTGAACTGAGCTGGTTGTTCGCCGATGCGGGCGCGTTTCTGGCGTCCTGCGTCGGAGGCATGGATATTCGGGATGAACGTCGCGCGTTGGCGCGTGGCGCGCATATTGTTGTTGCCACTCCGGGACGGCTGCGGGATCATATCATGCGGGGCTCGATCGACCTGACGGCCATTCGCGCCGTGGTTCTTGATGAGGCCGACGAGATGTTGGATCTCGGGTTCCGAGAGGATCTGGAATTCATTCTGGATGAAACACCATCAGACCGTCAGACTTTGCTGTTTTCTGCCACTGTCCCACGTGCGATTGCCAATCTGGCGACACGGTATCAGCGCGATGCAGAACGTGTGAGCACCGTCAGCGAAAAGACGCAGCACGCCGATATCGATTATCGTGCTATGTTGGTCGGCCCGCGCGACGGCGAGAATGCAATTATCAATGTGTTGCGCTATTATGAGGCGCCGAACGCCATCGTGTTCTGCAATACCCGCGCGATGGTGTCACGTCTGACAGCGCGCCTGTCAAACCGGGGCTTTTCGGTTGTCGCCCTATCCGGAGAATTGACCCAGAGCGAACGCTCGAACGCCTTGCAGGCCATGCGCGATGGGCGTGCCAGGGTCTGTGTGGCAACGGATGTTGCCGCCCGCGGTATTGATTTGCCTAACCTTGATTTGGTGGTCCATGCGGAACTGCCAAACAGCCATGAAACACTGCTGCACCGCTCGGGTCGAACAGGCCGGGCCGGGCGCAAGGGTGTCAGCGCACTAGTGGTTGCACCCGCGTCGCGGAAAAAGGCGGAACGTATTCTGAAATTCGCCAAGCTGACCGCCGATTGGGGGACAGCCCCGTCAGCCGAAGAGGTGACCGAACGCGATCAGGTGAGGATGTTCGCATCGGATGACTGGCAAGCAGAGATCACGGAAAGTGAACGCGCAGCAGTTCAGAAAATGGTAGAAAGCTTTACCCCTGAGCAGATTGCAGCAGCTTACCTGCGGCAGTACAAGCTGCGTCATTCCGCGCCAGAAGAGTTGTCGACGGTCGATCGGCAAAGCCAGAAACCGCGCGCGGCTTTTGGCCCCAGCGTCTGGTTTTCGCTGTCCGAGGGGCGCAATCAAAATGCGTCGCCGCGTTATATGCTGCCGATGATCTGCAAGTCAGGCAATCTGACGAAGGATGACATTGGGGCCATCCGGATTGCCGATGATGTGACCTATTTCGAGATCCGTGAGCCCAGCGTCGAAGGGTTTCTGACAGCCGTTGGGCCCGAGATGAAGATCGAAAAGGTCAAGAATCTCGTGCGTCTGGACACGGCACCGGACTTTGCTGCAACTGGCCGGACCAAGCCCATCGGAAAGCAAAAAGGCAAACCGATTACGAGCAAACGAGATACGACTCCGACCGAACGGAGCGGCACTGCAACCTATGGACGTCGCAAGCCTGAACCCGAGGGCCGGGCACCTTCCAGCCCTGCAGAACGTCCCACAAGGGCCGTCAAATCAGCCAAAGTAGAACGCCAGCGTGCTTCGAAAGACGAGGCAGATGCCTTGTTCAAACCGGTTGGTGCAAAGCCAAAGGCACGTAAGGGCGGTAAATCTGAAGCCAAAGGCGGCGATATCAAATCTGCCCGAACAGCATCAAAGGGTCCACCTCCACCCAAAGGTAAGTCAAGCAGCAAGAAGAACCGAGCGCGAGTCGCAGCGGCCAAATCTACAAAAGGTGGCGATTCTGTCCCGAAACGGCGGAAGACTTAGCCTGCATTCCATTCCGAACCTGGTTTTTTGGCTTTGGGCATTACCTTTAAGGGACAATGGAAGGCATGGGCGAAAGAAACCGCTCCATCACGACCAGGATCGGACTATCCCCCACAATGTACCTTTGGTTCACGGGTCGAGATTGTGTGAGAGGCTCACCATGGAGAGCCGACAAGCCTATCCAGTTGCTGTACCACGCGGGTAGCAGAGATGCTGGTGGAAACCATTAGGCAGAGGTTCTTTCGTATTCGTTTGCTCCCAGAAAGTTTGGCAAACTTCACATCAGAACGAGGAAAGCTTCGCGGACAGGTCGAAACCCATGTCTGTAATTGTCGAGAGGCAGATGTAACTGCCTCTCGACAAATTGAACCACAATGGCTGCCTATCTGTTGAGGAACTCCATTTCGTACTTATCCTCAACATCGGGCACTGGATGCTCAGCGTGAAGCGACGAGACAATACCATAGATCATGAATAACAAGATCACAGCGATTGGTAGCCCTGCGACGATGGACGCTGTCTGTAGCGCGCTCAACCCACCGGCCAGCATTAGGACACCGGCAACAACGCCTGCGGTAATACCCCAAAACACACGGAACTTGATTGGCGGATGCTCGTCACCCATCGACAGCATTGTGCACATCACCAGTGTCCCCGAGTCAGAAGACGTGACAAACCACGAAATCAGCAGAACAGTAATCAACACTGTGATCGGGTACACCAACCATGTGTAGCCAAATCCTTTGACCGTTTGGAATACGCCAGCGGCGTAGTCATTGTTGACCGCCTCGACGACACCTGCGTCGTAGAACAGATCAACCCCGGCTGCTGCGCCACCAAAGACACCCATCCAGAGCATCACGACTGAGGTTGGAATAAGAAGAACGCAATAGCAGAATTGCTTGATCGTCCGCCCCTTTGATACCCGCGCAATGAACAGTCCAACAAACGGGCACCATGCGATCCACCAGCCCCAGTAAAAGATCGTCCACCAGCTCTGCCATTGGTTTTCGGGCTCACCGTTGATCCAGAAACCCATGGGTATCACCGTCCAGAGGTAATCTCCAAATCCGGATATGGTTATGCCCAACAGGAATGCCGTTGGTCCCAGAATGATGAACAGGAGCAGCAGGCCAACACTTGCCATAACGTTGGCTTCAGACAAGATACGCACGCCTTTGCCAACACCCGATGCAGCAGAAGCCGTGCCAAGACAGGTGATGATTGCGACGAGGATCAACTGATTTGTCTGGGTGTTTGCCATCCAGCCAAGATCCTCAAGACCGGCGGCGATTGGTGTGACGCCCAACCCCAATGAGGTTGCGAGGCCAAAGATTGTACCAAATACGCCAATCAGATCGACGAGATGACCCCAGGGACCATAGATCCGTTCCTTCAGGACAGGATAAAGAGCGGTGCGCAAAGTCAGAGGAAGCCCATGGCGGTACGAGAAATATGCAAGGCAGAGGCCAACCAGCACATAAAGGGCCCAACCGTGGAAACCCCAGTGGAAATTCGTGATCGTTACCGCAGAAACCGCCGCGTCAACCGAACCTGGTTCAATTCCCGCCCGTTCAAGGAATGGGCTGCCTTGGATATGGAACATTGGCTCTGCAACGCCCCAATAGATCAGACCAGATCCCAAGCCCGCACTAAACAGCATGCAAATCCATGAAAACGTTGAAAAATCTGGCTCGTCATCATCCTTGCCCAGCTTCACGTGTCCGAACCGGCTGATCATAAGCCAAATTACGAAAAACAGTGCCGCGTTAACGACCAGTACATAGAACCAGTCCAGGCTACCGATGATGAAGTCTTTACCTGTCGCAAAGATCGCACTTGAAGCTTCAACATCACGGATCGTGAAGAACACAAACCCCAATATCATCACCATCGACGCGATACCCATCGTCGGATTCATACCTTTGAACAAGCCGCTCTTTGCTACAAGATTGTCAGGTTTCTGTGTTGATTGATCACTCATTTTGCACCTCTTAGACCTGTTGTTTCGGCTTACCGTGTAGAACCCGCAGCGCCCTGACGGGCGGAGGTTGCGAGCCAGGACTGGAACGCCTCTTCCAGGCGCCCGTGGTTGGTGGCCCACCACTCGGCGTCCGACAGAATGTAAAGATTGTCTTCATACGCCGGACCGTTCGGGATGCGCTCCAAAACGTCGTCTGACAGGAGTGTCATCGAAGATTTTCGGGTTGGACCATTTGGCAGGTACCCGACCATATCGGCCAGCGAATTTGAGCTGCTAGCAAAGCGAATAAAATCAATGGCTTCTTCTTTATTCTGGCTTCCTTTTGGTATTCCGAACAGATCCAGCTCAATCACACGGCCGTCCATGTTGACCGTAAAATCGGAACCGTCTTCCTGGGCGGCCGTTGCACCGGTAGTGGCCCAGATCGATGACATCGCAATGTCGCCAGAGTTCAGCAGACGTACGGGTTCACGCCCGGTTTCCCAGATTTGCAGGCCGGTTTTTATGTCGTCCATCTTTTTCAGCGCGCGCTCAACACCTTCTTCGGTTTCTAGCGTTGGATACACATCATCGCGGGCTACGCCGTCGGCCATAAGGGCCCATTCCATGATCACTGTCGGATCATTTCGGATGGCACGTGGCCCAGGATAGGTTTCTGTGTCGAAGAAATCCGAAATGGTTGATGGAGGCGTTTCTGCGAATTGAGAATTGTTATACGCATATGCGGTGCCCCATACGATGACTCCTACGCCACAATCATTTAGGGCACCTTCGACAAAATCCTCTCGAAATGGTGTGCCATCGACGCCATCAGGCAGTTCTATGTCAGATATGTTCTCCAGCAAGCCCTCTTCGCAGGCGCGAAGTGAATCTGCTTGCGTAAGGTCGACCACATCCCAAATCACATTTGCGCTTTCGACCTGATCGCGGATTTCCGAGATGCCACCATTGTAATGTGCAACATGCACATCAGCGTTTTTGGCTTGCTCATAAGGGCGCACAAACCCAAGCATCTGACTTCGCATGTAAGGGCCGGTCCAGGATGTGAAGGTGATGGACGGCCCGGGCTCTGGGATTGTGGTTTCGCTCTCAGAGTTACTTTGCGCCATCGCATTACTCAAAGAGAGAGTAGAAAACAGCGCAGCTATCATTATCCGACAGCCCCTGACCGCCTTTAGCCTATAGTACATCATCAAATTCCTCCCTAGTCGCTTCTAATTTTGTATAAGCGCTTTGTTTGGGTCGTCCTCCTGGTCAATTCCCAGCACATTCAGCAAGAATACATCAAATACACCCTGATGATCAGCAATAATCAAAAATTGCGAAAGCTAAATACGACTATTACGCCAGACAGAGCGACAGATTTGGCAGAGCCACCAAGAAACAAGGCTTGCGGTTACAGGTTGTTTTCCAGAAGCCAGCGATACAGAGAAACCGGTTCCTGTTCATCGACCACAGTTAATTACGGACCTGATCTTGGGGCCTATCTCACCTTCGGCGAAAGAGCCTCAGGGGCGTGCGCGGGCGATGGAATGACGACGCCCAGGACATGGTGTGCCACTTCGCACACGCGACGGATATCAACATCGCGGAGCTTTGAAGTCTTGATCAACATTCTCATGACAGCTGCATGATCGCCGCCGCCCACGGGCGTAGGCAAATATATCCTGCGCGCTTTGTAATTTGTATGTCGTTCGCTGTGTAACCGTTCAGGATGTCGATAGGGGCCAGTAACTCTGTGACTTGCTGGTTGAAGTCGCAAGCCATCAAGCACCGGCCGAGCAATTTGATACAATTTATCTTGCCCTCGACGCGCCTCCAGCGATGCTCGTTGTCTCAATTTTACCTGATGGCGCGACAGAGGTTTATAGAGGCTCGCAGGGCCTCATTCCTTGCGCCGAGCCGTTTCAACGCTTCATTGTAGGCCAACCAGTTCGTCATTTTGACTTCGTGGGAGTAAAGCAGTTCATACCACACAGCTATCACCTTGGATTCATGCAGTGAATCCTCGAACCAAATTGTGCGGAAAAGTAGGTTTATTGGTCAAACAGCAAAAAATTTTTGCAGTTGAAACCTTGCTTTATTGGTCGGAGTGAGAGGATTCGAACCTCCGGCCCCTGCCTCCCGAAGGAACGGGCCTGACTTTAACCCATTGTAATTATTGTAATGTACTATCATTTCACTGTTCCTTTGTTCACGTTTGTACCGATCTATATCCGGAAATGATCTGGATATCAGATTGCATCCGCCGCTCCTCTCTGGTGATCAGGGTGATGATGCCCATAGTTCTTCTCAAGCGTTTCGTGGGTCATACCCAGGAAGCCGCAGGCGTCCCACTTGGGCGCCCCCTTTTGCATTAGCCAGGTCGCACAGGTGTGCCGCAGAGTGTGTGGAACGACTTTTCGGTCCCCCTCGGTCTCCAAGCCTGCCGCCACAACGGCAGTCCTAAATGCGCGTTTGACGTTCTGCAGTGACTTGCCGCGATGGGTGACTACGAATTCGTCTACCGGAAACCGCCTTCGTCGGCATAGCAGGTGCTTCTTCAGACGCGCAGGCAGCCTAGAACTCGGGCGTTCCTTTTTCGTGCGGCGCCGTCCAACGGGGTTCCAGTAGATGATGTTGCTATGAAAATCGATATCAGACCAGCGCAAGGATAGGATCGCCTCCTTTCGCTGGCCGGTCAGCAATCCGATCCTAAGAAACAGAGTCAGGTGCTCAGTCTTTGACTCGGTCGGCACGCCATCCTCCAGAGGCGTATCGAAGCTCCGCGATACCCGGATTAGCCTTAGCGCTTCATCACATGTCAGGAATCGGATACGACCCTCGGGTTTCGGAGGTAGTCGGACCGTTATTTTGCGCGTGATTAGCTGATCTTCCTCGGCACGCCGGATAGCAGTGGAGAGCAAACTGAGCTCCCTTCGCAAGGTGCCGTCCTTCAGCCCCTTGTCTCGACGGCTCTTCCGGCGTTTCTGGCAGTATTCTTTAATGAGCACATCGTTGATATCGCCCACGGCATAGCCATCAAAAAACCTGATGATTGGCTTTGCTGCATTGGCCAAACGCTCCGGGTCAGTAACGTCGTCAAATCGCTTCGCCAGATAGTGCGAAACTGCGTCAGTCACATAGAATTCGTGTGGCTCGACCGCGCGATCCGGCCTGAAGCGCCTTAGCTTCCATTCTGCGAAGTAGAGTTCAGCCTGGTCGCGATCCCCAGTGCCAGTCGAGTGCTCACGGCTGCGTCCCCCTTCGGTCCAGTAGATGTACCAATTGCCATCGGCGAGGCGTTTTCGGTCGCGTGCAAGGCGGGGCGGGGTCGGTTTGCGGGGCATGCTTTCACCGTAAATTGATCGAGGTATCGTTCCCACGCACCATTGGGAATCTTGGGGTTTCGTCGGCCTGGGGCTGTATAAATATGATCCAGCATGTCTTCGCGGATTAGATAGCGAACGTTTGAAACGGGGATGCCCACTCGTTCAGCTAATTCCCTTGGTGTCTCGAGAATTTTTTGCAATTTCAACTCCTCAATGACTGCACACATATCGAGGCAAAATTTTCGTTTTGCGTTCAGATCGAAACAAAACTACGATAATGCTACCTAAAACGAACTAAATGCCTCTATGAGCGGTTACATTGAATAGAGATAACCATAATCGTGGTCAATGCAACCACAAAAAGGTACATCATGACTGTTCCTGACCTAGGGGTGCGCCTTGCGGCTGTCCGAACCGAGGCGCGTCTGTCACAAGAAGAAATGGCGCAACGACTTAGCATCAGTCGAAGTGCATATCAGTACTATGAACGTGGCCAACGCGACCTAACCGCCACCCTACTTCTGAAGGTTTATGAAGAATTCGATGTCGATCCGCTCTGGATGCTCGAAGGGGACACTGCTGAAGGCAAAAGCCGCCGACATTCGGAAATGGCGCATGCCTATCGTAAACTTGGAATCGCAGTTGAGCACAGAATAATTAATCGCGGCCTTGTTGTAGCACCCGAAAAGAAATGGGACGCTATAGATTTTCTTTTCAAAGAAGCTCTGAGCCCCGAAACGATTGAGGGCCTTAACCAAGTGCCCGATATAGCCAGAATTGACACCATCTTAAGGTTAGTCGCTTGATGTTAGAGAACGAAGTTTTGCGAAAAGCCGAGCAATTGAGGCCGCGCAAAGTGGGCGTGTTGGGCAAGGTAGATAGCATCCTAGAAGAGACCCAACTTGATGCACCGTACCAACCTGGAAGCTCCAACGGAGTTAGGCCGACTAGAGGTTGCCCGAATGCCACGGAATGTGAGGCCTGCGGAGGGATTGAGTATCTTTCTAGAGAGTTTTGTCGTTGCGGCCATTATTTACGTGGCCAACTAGAAGACGAGTACTTGTCATGGGTGCGTAGGCTGGAGCATGAGGTTGAAGAAATATCTACGGATTATTTGCAGAAGCAGAAGAAGTTGAAAAAAGGTTTGATGCTTACAATTCTTCTTCTCACCCCTCCGATAGCCGTTCAAGTTACCAGCCCAGATCTACTAGGGCTTTTCGCGTACCTTTGGATACTAGCCGGGCTTGTTGTTGTGTGTATTCTTGCGTTTATAGAAGCAAGACTTGCGCGCCCAACCAATGATGCTACTGAATTTCTGCAAAACTCCTCTCTCCAAGTCTATCTGGAACACAGAAATCTAATCTTGAACTCAAGTCCGGATGCTTCTGGATAGACTGGTTCCCTCAAAAGTATGATGGAAGCATGAGTTTTAGTTCTATCGATTTATTTGCAGACTGCTGCGGCCTTTCGCTCGGGCTTAGGATTTGCATTCCCTGGAACTTGTACTTCAACATTTGGTTGCAGCGCGTGTTTGTCCTGTTAGGATCATTGAAAATAAGAGATTTTTTCAGGCTAATATTCAGCGCCTCGACAGGCTCGTTGAGCCCGTTCCTGCCGTTTAGCGAGAGTCGGTCTTTCGCATATGCGGTAGGTCAAAAACCGCACATTCCGGACGTTCAAATTCCAGTGTCGGATGGCAAGGCTGCGGACTTAGCTGCCGTTAACTTTTAGCGGTCAAATGTCCGCTTCCCCCGGTGTTCTAGTGGTCTCTGTCGCACAAGCCGTGGTCGGCCAACGATGCTAATACGTAGCAGTCTTCGGAAACGCCTTCACCATTGCAGCCCTTCGATATCCGGTTGAGTTCCTTTTCAAGTGTTCGGAGGCGTTTGATCTTGGCGCGGACCTCTTCAAGTTGAGATGTTGCGATATCCGTCGCAGCCTCGCACGACCGGTCGGGGTGCTCCTGCAATTCGATCAGCGAAGAAATTGCTTCAATTGAAAACCCAAGATCACGCGCATGGCGGATGAAGCTCAGCCGCTCCAACCCAGCTTGGTCGTATCGTCTTTGGTTGCCTGACGTGCGCTCTGCCTCGGGCAGTAGTCCCATTTGCTCGTAATACCGGATGGTCGGAACTTTGACCTTTGTGCGCTTAGAAAGCTCGCCAATGGAAAACATGAAGAAACCTCTTGAACCTCTAGTCACTAGAGACATTACATCATGAACAACCTAAGATGAAAGAGGATTCCCATGGCTGGTTGCTGCGGACATGACGCCAAGTTTGACGGTGTTTCAGATGACTACAAAAGACGGCTCTGGATCGTGATCGCGCTCAACGCGGCGATGTTCTTTGTCGAGATGACAGCGGGTCATTTGGCCAAATCCCAAGCGCTGCAGGCAGACGCACTCGACTTCGCAGGCGATGCGCTCACCTACGGCATTTCGCTTGCTGTTATCGGGGCCTCTCTCCGCGCGAGAACGAATGCAGCACTGTTCAAAGGCATCAGCCTTCTGATGATGGGCCTTTGGGTGTTCGGATCGACTATCTATCGCGTCTTCTATGTTGGCGTTCCAACTGCAGAGATCATGGGGGGCGTCGGCTTTCTCGCGTTGCTTACCAATCTAGCAAGCGTCTTGCTTTTGGTCCGCTACAAAGATGGTGATGCCAATGTTCGGTCGGTTTGGCTGTGTTCGCGCAATGACGCGATTGGGAACGTGGCAGTGATGTTTGCAGCACTTGGTGTCTGGGGTACGTCGACAGGTTGGCCTGATCTTGTCGTGGCAACCGTCATGGCCGGGCTCTTTCTGTCGTCTGCCTTCCAAATTGTGCGCCAAGCCTTGGCTGAGCGCCGGGAAATGAGCGACCATAAGCACGCGGAAGCATGATGCAGCCGACCAAGCGCAAAAACAGACCTTCGCCATAGCGCGGCATCTTGGGAGGTATAGGCTCGAAGCAGTCATTCGCTGCAACTTGCTTGAACGACTGCTACGCGGGACTTTGCTGCCCTACATGATGACCGATCAAACGTCTGCTTTTGCAGTGCTTTAGAAACATCGTGACACAATCGTTCAGTAATCAAGGGCACTGTGACCGCGGGGATTCACTCTTTAGACTCTTGATCTGACGCCTCGTCCGGCCAACCAGAAAGGAAAAACTGCCAGGTCGCGATGGTCCCAATCGCGCCAAACAGAATGGCCCAGAACAAGTTCCCGGTTACAAGCTCCAAGATCGCCCATCCAACGCTCAAGAGTGTGACGGCAACCCGCCGCCAGAGCGGAAGAAAGAAGGGTACGCGAAGTTCGAACATGTTCATCCGGGGATCACTCCAACGCTGTGGAACACGCGATGTTAGACCTCTGGCATGATAGTTGCGCCGGTAAATGCAATCAACTAACGTCCTTCCCCACGGTTACATGTCTCAGGTTCTGTGCACACCATTGACCGTTGCGATTGTCGACGGTGCACGCAGCCAATATTTGATTCCTCGGCATCGTAGCGCACAGCTCCGGCAGCCACACCACGATGTCATTCGCTGTCACTTCACAACGTCTACCTTGCTTCTGTTTAGCGAAATAGCGATTGCAGCAATCAGCAAAACACCCAAGGCGACCTGGCTCCACGAAGGGGGTACGCCCGCGATTGTCAGCCCATTGCGGACGATTGTCAGGGTCAATGCCCCGATGATTGTTTTGACCACACTGCCATAGCCACCTGTCAGCGGCGTACCACCAAGCGCAACCGCAGCAATTGCGTCGAGCTCAATCATCAGACCCGCCTGGGGCGTCGCCGCTCCTGCCCTTGCCAGGTTGACGCAAGCCGCCAATCCCACCATCAGCCCTGCAGCGGCAAAGACCTTGATCTTGAACGTCGTGACATTGATGCCGACCAGGCGGAGAACCTTCTCGTTGCCTCCAACGGCTCGCAACTGTTGACCAAAAACAGTCCTCTCATAAAAGGCCCACATAAACAGCGCGACAATCGCCGCGAGGATGAAGATCGCGGGGAATTTGCCCATCGACAGAAGCCAAGGTGCTGCGACAGACGAGATGTTGGTGCCGCCTGACACGCTATCGTCCGTTATATAAATCGCCGTGCCGTCTGATGCGATAATCACAACGGCGCGCACGATGATCAGCATTGCCAATGTTGTCACAAATGATGGGATCTTGAGCAGTGAAATAATCAGGCCGTTGACCATGCCAACAAGGCCACCTGCGACAATTCCCAGGATCAAGCCCACATCCCCGAACCAGAGCATTCCAAGTGCACCCAGAAACGCCGAAAATGCCAGGCTTGACCCGATGGAGATATCAATTGAACCAGTTGTCACGATCATCAACTGCGCGAATGCCAGTAACATCAAGACAGGCGTTTGCTGCGCAATGAACGTCCAGTTGCGCATCGACATGAAGCGGTCGCCCGAGATCGCCCAGAACAACAAGATTACCAGAACAATGGCAATGAAAGGCACATAGTCTCGCAACATTTCGGCGCGTTTGGGCGTCAGGAATGGGCGGGAGGCGGTTGTTTCGGTCATGTCGTTCTCCTCATTCGCCGAGAGTTATGGCCTTCACGAGCCGGTCCGAGGTAATCTCGTCGCGTTTGAATTCGCGCGATGTGACCCCGTGATGGGTCACTACGATACGGTCAGCCAGGCGGCGCACCTGATCGAGATTGTGGCTTACCAAAAGGAATGACGTGCCCTGCTTGTCGCGCACATCCTCAACCAATCGCTCAACTTCCGCCGTTTCATTCGGTCCAAGTGCGGCGGTCGGTTCGTCAAGGATTACGATGTCGCTCCCCCAGGCAATTGCGCGCCCGATCGCGATACTTTGTTGTTGTCCTCCGGACATGGAGGAGATTGGTTGCGACAGATCCTGAACGGTGGTGACATTGAGCTGCGCGAGGGCTTCACGGGTTTTTTCGCGCATCTTTCGTTCATCCACAAAAATCCCCCATTTGCGGGGGATGCGCCCCAAAAACAGGTTGTAGGGCGCCGTCATATTGGGAACCAGTGCCAGATCCTGATAAACGACTTCGATCCCGCATTCCTGCATATGCGAAACACTGTGCTCAGCCCGGGATACTTCCTTGCCATTGATGATGATCTGTCCGCCGTCCGGAACATGGGCCCCAGCCACAACCTTCATCAACGTTGATTTTCCGGCACCATTTCCGCCCACGATCGCGACAACTTCACCGCGATGAAGATCAAAGGAGCCGTCACGCAATGCCTGGACACCACCAAATGACTTCGAAACGTGTTTCACCGAAAGAAGAGGTTGAGCCGTCTGGTCATTCATAGTGGGTTCTCCTTCATTCCTATCCGCTTGCTTCAGCAACAAGGGCTTCTGGCTCGGCTCTGGGAGAACCGAGATAGGTTTGTGCAAGTACGTCCAGAAAGGCCCCGCGCAGCACAGTATCTTCACTTTGCTGGCTCAGCTCGATGTCGACGGCATCGTAGATGCTTGGCAAAACCGTCGCTTTTACATGGGTCTTGATGTGTTCCAGAAACCTTTGACCGAACCCGGCATATTCATCTCCGATCACAACCAAATCCGGATTGACGAAGTTGATGCAGTTGGTGATGCCTTGCGCCAGATAGCGTGCAACCCTGTGCACCTCTTCGCTGGCAAGCCCGTCTTCCGCTGCGTATGCGTCAAGGACCTGAGAAAAATCAGCGTCTGAAGTCAATGTTGTACTGCTGACGTTCTCTGCGCGCTCCCGTATGGCACGCAGTAGCGCAATGCGCGACGTGAAGAGTTCCAGACAGCCTCTATTTCCACATTTGCACTGCTCGCCATCAACGCTGATGGACGTATGCCCCAATTCACCTGCAAGACCTTGCGCACCCCGGTGCACATGGCCATCCACGACAAGCGCCGAGCCGATCCCCTGACCGGCAGACACGTACAACATGACCTTGGCCCCCAGCGCCCGGCCATGATGGCGCCATTCAGTCAAGGCTGCTGCCTTGGCGTCGTGTGTGGAGTGAACAGGAATGTCAGGATAGCGGGAGCGCAGCTCGGGGATCAGATCGAAGCCCTGCCATTGAGGGCTTTCAGTCATGAGGATGACACGTTCATCGCGCTCCAGGAACGGGCCAGGAACAGCCACGCCAATGCCATCGACCTGTTTCAAATTGCCAATCTGGCGATCCAGTGTCTCGGAGATCTCCTTGAAAGTCTGCTTGGCGGACCCGTCCCGTGCGATGGGGAATTCACTGGTCTCCAGCAGGTCACCGCGCAGATTAAATGCAGCAATGGAAAAGCTACGGCGTTGCAATCTAAGACAGAGGATGTATCGCCCGGAACCAACAAAGCTGAGGTTGATCGATCGCCGACCACGCCCCCCACGAACAAGTCCCACTTCCTCAACGATGCCATTGTCAATAAGTGGTGCTATCGCACGTGTGACAGTCGCCTGATCCAATCCGGTGGCTACGCTGATTTCCTTGCGCGAGCATTCTCCCATGTCGTGCAAAGCTGCAAGGATGGCGCGCCTGTTGTGGCCTTGAATACCTTCGATCGACAAGCCTTTTTGAGCAAGTTTCATGTCCGAACCCCAATTTTTTCAATTTGGCTCAAACATAGCGAGTTTTGCTTGCAACCTGCAATCAACTCTCGGGTGCTACGCATCGACGCCCTCCTGAAACAGGATGTCGGCGAATGTAGCACTTTGTCGGATCCTCTCCGCGTTGGGCATGTCGGTCTTGGTGATCTTTTCCCGCGTCTCGACTTCACCTCTGCCGCCACGCTCGTGGCGTCGCTTCAAGCGCTGCTTCAGGAGTTCATCCGGCGTGTCTACAAAGATACGCAGGTCGAAATGCGATGCCGCTCGAATCCAAGGCGCTTCATTCATCAGAATGTAGTTGCCCTCGACTATGCAAAGGGCCTCGTTTCCTTCGATCCTGGCGCCTTCTGGGACCGGGTCATGTATGTGCCGGGAATATCGCGGCCACCAAAACGCATCTCCCCTGGACAAACGTTCCACCGCGTGGGCAAACGCGTTGCCATCAAACGTATCGATACGGCCTTTCACGCTTCTAAGCCCTTCGGCCTCAAGCTGGGCGTTTGTTTTGTGAAACCCGTCCATCGGGCAGTAGGCAGCGATGTGCCCGGCAGCGCGTAGATCCTCGGACAGCCGCTCGGACAGCGTAGACTTACCCGTCGCCGGAGGCCCTGCAATTGCTACAATGAGCGGCGGTTGACCTGCACTTATCCGCTTTTCAATTGCGCCCAGAAGGCTGGCATAGTCGGCGAGGTGCTCAGGCATCCATCCAACTCCGCGTACCCGCATGGGTGCAGGACTTACCCGCGATCTGGTTGGCGATATTCAACGCATCTACAAATGACCCGGTCTCGAGATACGCGTGGCAGAAAGCGCCGTGATAAATGTCTCCTGCGCCCAAGCTATCGACAACGTCCACCTCCAAAGCGGGTATCTCGCCCCGTCGTCCCTGATCATGCCAGACGACCCCAGCGTGACCCCGTGTCATTGCCCAGCGTTGGATGTCCAGTTCCTCACACATATTGGCAAAGGCGCGCAGTCCCTCGGGACAAAACACGTCGCTGACAATTGGAATATCGGCCAGCTTTAGAAAATCCGGTGACCAGTCTTTCCAGCCGCCGCCATCCAAAATGATTGGCCCTTCAAACGCACGTAAGGCGTCAGCGTGCGCCGCAACAAAATGCCGTTCGTACTGGTCGATCTGAATCAACCCGTATCCTTCCGTCAGGATCAGACCCTCTTGAGAACGCACCTTTTCGCACTCATCCCCTGCGCCATTGACAATCATCCTGGCCCCAAGGCTCCGGGTTGAAACAACTGTCGAAAGAGGGATGCGATAGTCCGGGTCATTACAGATGTCGTGCACCGTAACGTTCCTGTCCTTCAGATCGGACGTCAGCATTGTCTTCATTGGGCCCGGCGCGCCCAGCGATGTGGCCAGCGCCGCCGTTCCACCAAGATGGGCGAACGTAACGGCAGCGTTCAAAGCAGACCCGCCCGGGATCACATCATTGCTCAAAGCCTTGGTCTTCCCGTCCGGACCCGGAAAGTCCTCGACAAGCGCGGTGACATCCATCACCGAGCGGCCTATGAACAGCGCCCGGCTCACGCGGCCTTCCGGGATGGATCGAGCCCGCCATCAGCATACCGCTTTGCCATTTCTGCAACTGGGATCGGCTTGATTTTACGCCCGTGGCCCGCCACCCCGAACCTCTCGAACCTGTCACGGACCAGCGTTTCAAGCTCCGCCATCCCGGCCAAGATAAACGCCCGAGGATCGAAATTCGATGGGTTGTCCCGGGAGAAGCGCCGCATTGCGCCGGACATGGCCATGCGGCAATCGGTGTCGATGTTGATTTTTCGAACACCATGCCGGATCCCGCGTTCGATCTCTTCGACGGGGACGCCCCAGGTTTGTGGCATTTCACCGCCAGAGGCGTTTATCAAGTCCTGCAAACCCTGTGGCACAGAGCTCGACCCATGCATGACAAGATGGGTATTCGGCACGCGACGATGGATCGCCTCAATCTGGCTGATGGCCAGGATGTCGCCATCCGGTTCCCTTGTGAATTTATAAGCGCCATGAGACGTCCCACAGGCTATCGCTAGCGCATCGACCTTGGTTGCAGCAACAAACTCCGCTGCCTGATCGGGATCGGTCAATAGCTGATCGTGATCCAGTTTGCCCTCTGCCCCGGACCCGTCTTCTTCACCCGCCTCGCCGGTTTCAAGCGATCCAAGAACACCCAGCTCTCCTTCGATTGAGGCACCCGTCCAATGTGCGATCTGTGCAACGCGAGCCGTGATATCGACGTTGTGGGCATAGCTGGCGGGTGTCTTGCCGTCGCCCATCAGGGAGCCATCCATCATGGCCGAGGTGAACCCCGCAGCGATGGCGCTGACGCAGGCCTGCTCATCATGGCCGTGGTCCTGATGCAGACAGATTGGGTTGTCGGGATACATGGACGCCAGTGCGTTCACTATGGCGACGATCATCCGATCTCCGGCATAGGCCCTGCGAACATTCAAGCTGGCTTGCAGGATCACCGGTGCATCGCAGGCGCGCGCAGCGTTCATGATCGCAAGGCCCTGCTCCATATTGGAGATGTTGAACGCCGGCACACCAAATCCTTGATCCGCCGCATAATCAAGCAATTGTCTGAGGGTTATGAGGGGCATGGCGAGGCCTTTACTTGCGGAAGTTGAGATTGTGGAATTTCGCCGAGCCTTCCTGAACAAAGAGACCCCAGGCATCGGTATTGGAGATGTCATAGACCCTGAAGGATGCAACAACCTGCCCGGCCACAAAGCACTCGATGGCCGACCCGTTGCGCAGGATCTGGACCCGGTAACACCCATCCTCCGGTGTGAAGGCGAGCGGACGCTCGACCAATGGGCTGTCGATCTCCTGACGGACCTCAATGCCATGCCGCTCATTGAGCACCAGGCTGTCCCAAAGTGGATCCATCGCGGCAGGCCAGCGATCAAACAGGACGCGCTCCTTCATGGGCTCGATTGAAAGGCTGTAACCGCTGTCCAGATGATCGCCGCCTCGGGGTTCGATGAGAATACCCACAGCTTCGGTGGCGGGATCAGGTTCAATCACTACATCGAGCAACACGTCATCCCGGTTCGGACCGTCGATGAACGCGTATCCGTATGATCCTGTCGCATCACACCGAGGGTCTGCATCGCCGGTCCAGTCTCCCAACATGGGGCGCAGCTTGTGGGGCACGGTCTCTGCGTAACTCTGGTCCACGTTATCGGGCAATTTGCAGGTCAGCGTGCCGTCTGGCAGCGAGACAAGTTCGCGCGGGCTGCCCAGTTCTCCGCCCCAAACCCAGCTGCGCTTGGGGCCATGATGCTTGCGGAACGGTATCCATGCGAAACTCATGCGACGGTCGCCATCGCTGGCCGATTTGGCAGCGTAAAATCGACGCCCGTCAAGACTGTCGAGCTTGCGGCTTTCCCAAGGACCATCCGGGGATTTTGACACCCGATACACGGTTTGCATTCGTTCCGAGTAGCGGCTTTCAACCAGATACCACCAGTCGCCCAACTTGAAGATTTCCGGGCATTCCGGGCAATGCGTCAACATCGAGGACGCCAGCGGCGGGCCAACCTCCCAGCTTTCCAGATCATCGGACGTGGCAACGGCAACACAGCCCCGGCGAAACTGCGGACCTTCCTTGAGGCGCGCTGAGATCAGCATCTTGAAGCACCCTGCCTCTTCGTCGCGGTAGACAAAGGGGTCGCGCCAATCGACGGTTTCGTACCAGCGGGGATCGGGGAAGATCATCGGGTTGGATCCGGATTTCTCCCAGGACTTGAGATCAGTCGATGTTGCCTTGCAAATTGACTGCGGTGAAGCAGATTGACGATTGTAACCTGTGTAGAAGAAGTGAAACACGCCCTTGTGCTCAATGACAGAGCCGGTCCAGATCCCATCGCCGTCGCACTCACCGTGCGCGCCGGGGCCAAAAGCGTCGGGCATCACCTCCCAGTTTACGAGGTCATCTGACCGAAGATAAGCGGTCGAGACGCGCGCCCGCTCAACATATTCCCACGCGCCCACAGGGGGTTGGGAAAAAAACAGATGCCACGTGCCATCGTGGTAGAATGGCATTGTATCACCAGCGGCAGCACCGCGCTCCGGAGCGTATCCGAAAAGTCTCATCTGCGGACCTCGAAAAGAGTTTGATTTTTTAGTCCCCCGACCCATTGAACCGGGGGAGGGCTCGCTGCGTGCAAGGGGAGTTATTGCACGTAGTCTTGCCAGTTTGCCTGCCACGCGTCGATGAAACCGGGCAAATCAGCGTCGGGATTATGGACCTTGCTGAGGCTGCGAACGGTTTCCGGTGAAAGAATACATCCGTTCAGAAGACTGTTGGCATAGGTATCCACATTGTCGGCTGTTACCGGAATGAGGCCGACCCGCGGCTGGGTGTCTTCAATCGGGTGACCGTGCAAGTAGTCATAGAGTTGGATAAGGCCGAACCCGCCAACCATCCAATGGCCACCGATCGAGAAACTCAGTTTGCCATCCTTGATGAATTGAGCGACCTGCTCGTCAATGTCGGTGGTTATGATGGCGATGTCGTCACGCCCTGCCTGTTCCACCGCAAATTGACTGCCGAGACCGGCGACCGCGCCAAGCACGATGATCGCGTCAATCTCGCCGGGTCCGAAGCGGGCAATGAACTGCTCGGCATATTTCTGGCCATTCTCCCGGTTCAGACGATCCCAACTTTCAGCGATCACTTCGACCCCTGCCGCGTCCAATTCCGATTGAACTCCCGCCCAGATTTCTTCCGCAGAAGTCACACCTTTCTGGTTCCAGACCATCGCGACTTTCTTGTGTCCGAGATCTGCGGTGGCTTTGCCGATTGCCTGACCCCAAGTGTCATTGTTCTGGGTCACCTGCGCGATGAAATCCTCACCTTCATAGTCATCGTCATAGCTGGACACCACCAGTCGACCGACGGCAATACCAGGAATATCATTCTCTTCGAGAAGACGCGCGACCTGGATACCGGCCGGCGACGTCAGCGGGTTGAAGATCAGCCCGTCCGGGCCGCTTGCGATGATGGATTCAGCTTGCGCCGCGTGCTGTTCTTCCGAGTTCTGATCGTCAAACTCCTTCAGCTCGACACCCAGCGCTTCAGCGACGCAGCGTTCAAAACGATGGCGGTTGATAACCCAAGGGTTTGTTTCCGGCTGGCCAAGGTCAGCGATTACCAGATCGGTACGAGCTTCGCTTTGAGCCGTTGCCACGCTCGCAAGCGGCAACATGGCTGCTGTCACAAGCAAAGGCTTGAGCATCTTGTAGGTCATGATCTCCTCCCTGGAGAGTTTTTCGCGTTGATTGCGGAGAGGTAAACTCCTATTTAATGCGTACTGCAATTAAATGCAGTTTGCAAGTATATATCCAATCCGCTGAACCAACCCGGGAACTTTGAGGTTGCGAAGTGGCAAAAATCCAGGCTTTACGGCTCAAGCAGTCAAGGCATCAAGTTCCGCGCGAACCACGCGGTACGGCAGGACCCGGTGTCCTGACTCAGGTTCCGAGCGGTGTGGATGCCCTGGGCGTGGTCCTCGTAACGATCGGCGTAGTCGTTCACAAATCCGCGCAGATGTCGTCTGCACCTGTCAACGGCGACTGAAATCGGCCATTCGCTGCAACCTGAAGAACGAGCAGGTTGGGCTCGCACCGGACTTTCTCTGCGACGGGCCCGAATTGGTCGAATGAGCCCTGAACCGCCATTGATCACACTTCAGCCTTTCGCTCATGCAGCAGGTCGCGATCCGCGCAAACCGGACATTTCCTGTCTGGTTCGTGGATGGCTGTGACGCGGACTCTCCAGACATTGGCCTTTGGGCATGTTGCTGACGCAGCATCCGTTTGCATCTGCGGCACGTTCGATGTGGCAGCGCAGCGCAAATCACCGAAGCAGCCGCTCGACAGCGCGGATTTGGCTGAGACCGAAACTGTAGTTTCGCCGCAGCCTGGTCTGACAACTCAGACGCGGATGGGGTGGATGGCGCCTGCAGCCAACCGTCGCGCTTTGCGGCATACTGTAGAAGTCATCTTCTGACAGGAAAGGAACCCCACCATGGAAGTTACAACAGTTGGACTGGATCTTGGTAAGGACGTCTTCCAAGCTCACGGCATCACCGCAGACGGGGCGATTGTTTTCAATCGAACAATTCGACGCAAGCAGTTGCTTAAGTTCTTCGAGAAATTGCCGAGTTGCCTTGTCGGGAAAGAAGCCTGCGGGTCGGCCCATCACTGGGCGCGCGAGCTGACCGAAATTGGTCATGATGTGCGGCTCATGCCTGCGGCCTATGTCAAACCGTATGTCACGCGCCAGCCCGTGCCTGCGGCGAAGCCAAGCTAGCCCGTGCAGAACTTGGGGTCGAGTTTATAGTGGACGCGGCCTACGATTGATCTGTTGCGGGTTTCGGCTTCGCTCAATCGCACCGGCAACAACGTCAACCAGATTGCGCGGCGCTTGAACGAGGCGAGCGGTGTGCTGTAAGCGAAGTGCTGCGATTTTGTAGATTGGCGCACCTGTCATCAGATTGGGACCTTCTCAATCTGATGACAGGAGGTTCCGATGGTGGAACATTATGTACCCGCGCTGCGCAAGTGCTTTCTCGAAGACATGCGGACCGCGGGGCTCAATACCTGTCGATCAAGTATTCCGAGCGCCTTGACGAGGCGAAGGTCGGTGCCTCGGTCGGCAGTAGCGGGGACAGTTACGATAACGCCCTCTACAAGGCTGAGGTCATCGAACACGAAGGCCCGTGGAGTGGCAAGAAAGACGTGGAAATGGCAACCCTCAATTGGGTCAATTGGTGCAACGAAAAGCGCCTCTTCGGCCCGCTCGGGTATATCTCACCCGCACCAGCAGAAAGGAACTTCTACAACGCAGATTGCGCGGCTAAGATCGCCGTAGAATGACAAACTCAAACGTCTCCGGTAAACTCGGTCTGGTTCAGTAACCATAGAAGCCGGTAGTCGTTTAGAACTCTTTGGAGAGAGCCATGATCGTCTCGGTACGCTTGACACCATCGATTTTATAGATCTGCTCCAGTACGAGATTCAGACGCGGCTTTTCGATGGGATTGATGAGCAGCGCGAAGTCGTGGTCTCCTACGATTCTTAGACAACTTGCAACCTCTGGCATGGTCGCAAATTCGCGTGCTGCTGCTTCCCCCTTGCTGCGGATTTCCATGTTTATCAGTACAATTGCCCCTATGCCGCCTGTTTCAACGGTCGAAGGTTCCTTGATTGTGTAGCCAAGAATCTGCTGAGTTTGCTCCAGTCTTGAAAGCCTTGCCTGCACCGCAGTGCGCGAACGGCCAACCTTCCTCGAAAGATCGGTGACGGGCACACGCGAGTCCCTGCGCAGCGCTTCAAGTATTTGCTCGTCGATCTTATCACGCATTGATATCCAAGCCCGTCCCAAATTGCAGATTGCCTAGTGTATAGGCATATTGCCTATGATTTCAATCGATTTAACAATCGACAGGACGGGCCGTTTTGACTGACATCTTCGTTATGGACAACGCAACACTATTGAACTCGATTTCGTCCCGTGCGCGGGCTTTGGAAGCCTCCAAGATCCGCGAGGTTGCAGAGCTTGGCATGAAGCAAGACGGCGTGTTGCCGCTCTGGTTCGGTGAAGGCGCCTGGCCGACCAATTCACTGATTGTGGACGCTGCAATTGCCGCGCTCAAGGCTGGCAATCATATGTACCAGCCGAACAATGGCGCGATGGCGCTGCGGCAAGCGATTTGTGCTTATAGCAACGAACTTCTGGGCAGCCGTCTGAAACCGGCTCAGGTCACAGTCACCCCTTCCGGAATGCAAGGCCTCATGCTGACGGCTGAATTTCTTGTGACTCCCGGCGACCGGGTTATCGCAGTGGAGCCGGGCTGGCCCAATATCATCGGTGCTTTCAAGGCGACCGGTGCAGAGATTGCGAGCGTGGCAATCGTGCCGAAGGGCGGTCATTGGGCGCTCGACGTGGAAGAGCTGATCGCGGCGCTGACACCGGGCACCAAAGCGGTGGTGATTAACTCGCCCAACAACCCCACCGGCTGGACCATGTCGGCCGAGGAGCAGCGTCTGGTGTTGGAGCATTGCCGCCGGCACGGCATCTGGATCGTTGCCGATGACGTTTATTCCCGGCTCTACCGCCATGGGCGTCACGCGCCCTCATTCCTGTCGATTGCAGAGCCTGAGGATCAGCTGATCTCTGTGAACTCGTTTTCAAAATGCTGGTCGATGACCGGATGGCGGCTTGGCTGGATCGTGGCTCCCGCCGCGTTCGAGGGGAAGCTGGGTCAGTTGACCGAGTTCAACACGTCCTGCACAGCCGGCTTTGTCCAGGAGGCGGGTATTGCAGCCCTGCGCGGCGGCGAAGAGGAAATTGCCAGCCTGTTGAGCAAAATCCAGGCAGGGTATGAAATCACGGCAGAACGCCTCAACGCTTTTTCGCGGGTGGAGTTCATTGAGCCTGATGGTGCTTTCTACTGCTTCTTCCGAGTTGACGGGCTGACTGACAGCTTCGCTGCGGCTGGTGAAATCCTTGAGCAGACCAAGGTCGGGCTAGCGCCGGGCGTGGCGTTCGGTCCGCAGGGAGAAGGTTATTTGCGGCTCTGCTACGCGCAGCCGGCAGAAGTGCTGGAAGAGGCCTTCAAGCGGCTCGAGCCGTTCCTCTCGAAGTGATGCCTCAATATCGGGGAGGAAAGACATGACGTATCAACTCAGCCTTGAGGGTAAAACCGCGCTGATTACTGCCGCTGGGCAGGGTATCGGGCGTGCCAGCGCCGAGGCCTTTGCCCAGGCTGGCGCCTCGGTCATTGCCACAGACATCAATGAGACTTCGCTAGCTGAGCTCAATGCGATTGACGGCATTACCGCATGGAAACTGGATGCAACCGATCCCGAAGACATCAAGCGGGTACTGCCTGAAGCTGGTAGGCTGGATGTGCTGTTCAATTGCGCTGGATTTGTCCATACCGGCAGCATCCTGGATAGCACCGAGGAAGATTGGGACTTTGCCTTCGATCTGAATGCCAAGGCCATGTACCGCCTGTGTAAGGCAGTCCTTCCGGGCATGCTTGAACAGGGCAAGGGGTCGATCATCAACATGTCCTCGGTGGCATCCTCCTTGAAGGGCGTTCCAAACCGCTTTGTTTATTGCGCGTCCAAGGCAGCGGTCATCGGCATGACCAAGGCGATCGCTGCTGACTACGTAACCCAAGGCATCCGTTGCAATGCGATCTGCCCTGGCACCGTAGATAGCCCATCGCTGCACGACCGGTTGCGGGCCACGGGCGATTACGAGGCGGCGCGGGAGCAATTCATCGCGCGCCAGCCTATGGGGCGCGTTGGCGATGCAGACGAAATTGCAGCGCTTGCAGTTTACCTTGCCTCGGATGCCAGCGGATTCACCACGGGCCAGGCCCATATCATCGACGGCGGCTGGGCCCTCTGAACGGAGACTATCATGAAACTTTTGCGTTATGGCCCGAAAGGGCACGAAAAACCCGGTATCGTCGACGCTGACGGTGTTGTCCGCGATCTGTCCGGCTTGGTGGATGACATTGCCGGTGAGGTTCTGACGGATCAAGGCCTGGCCGGCATTGCCGAAGCTGACCTGTCGTCGCTGCCTGCCGTTGAGGTCGACCGTTATGGGCCCTGCGTCGGCGGTGTTGGCAAGTTCATCTGTATTGGGCTCAATTACTCCGACCATGCCGAGGAAAGTGGGCTGGAGGTGCCGCCGGAGCCGGTGATCTTTGCCAAGGCGACTTCGGCAATTTGCGGTCCCAACGACACGGTAGAAATCCCCCGCGGCTCGAAGGCCACCGACTGGGAAGTTGAACTGGGCGTCGTAATTGGCAAAGAGGCAAAATATGTCGATGAGGCAGAAGCTCTCGAACATGTTGCGGGCTACTGCGTGATCAACGACATTTCCGAACGTGATTTCCAGAACAAGCGCGCAGGGCAGTGGACCAAGGGCAAATCTGCCGACACGTTCGGTCCTATTGGACCTTGGCTGGTGACCCGCGACGAGGTTTCTGACCCGCAGAATCTGCCGATGTATCTGGAAGTGAACGGAGAGCGCCGCCAGGACGGAAGCACGAACACAATGGTGTTCGGGGTGGCTCACATCGTCTCTTACCTGTCACAGTTCATGAGCCTGCAGCCAGGCGACATCATCTCCACCGGCACACCTCCGGGTGTGGGCATGGGGATCAAGCCTGAGCCCGTATACCTTAAGGCGGGCGACAAGATGGAACTCGGCATCGAAGGCCTGGGCGTGCAGCGCCAGGACGTTGTGCAGTGCTGACCTTCTCCCCGGCGCCAGGCCGTTCACCCCATTGGCGCTGTTCCTGGGCCAGCTATATTGGTTGCCCGGTCCATCTTTTCCCGAGGCCTACATCCATATCGGTCTCAAAAGGCAAGCCCAGTGAATGAAGGCTGCCTGTAGCCGTGATTTTCATCAGGAGGACAAAGTGATGGAAAACCAAGTTGCAATCGTAACCGGCGGTGCGCAGGGAATAGGCCTGGCTGCGGCTCGGCTTCTGATCGAAAAAGGTGCGAAGGTCGTCAGCTGGGACATTGATGCAAGCAACGGGGACGCAATGGCTGCTCTGGGCGGCAATGCTTTCGCGGTGGACTGCGATATCACCGATCTGTCTTCGGTGGAAGCGGCCTACAAGCGTACTTGCGAGGCAGCGGGAATTCCTTCGATTTTGATCAACAGTGCTGGGATCGCAGGTCCCAACGAACCGCTGGACACCTACGATCCCGAAGCTTGGCGCAAGATCATCGACATTAACCTGAACGGCACATTCTATGTGAACCGCGTCTGCGTTCCTGGAATGCGAGAGCAAGGCTATGGACGCATCCTGAATGTCGCGTCCATCGCAGGCAAAGACGGCAATCCTAATGCTTCCGCCTATTCGGCTTCCAAGGCCGCGGTGATCGGCTTGACTAAGTCCTTGGGCAAGGAACTGGCTGGCTACGATATTGCAGTAAACTGCGTGACGCCGGCTGCGGCCCGGACCCGGATTTTCGACCAGATGAGCCAGGAGCACATTGACTATATGCTTTCCAAAATCCCTCGTGGCCGGTTCCTGGAAGTCGAAGAGGCCGCGAAGATGATCGTTTGGGCGGTTTCACCTGAAAACTCCTTCACCACTGGAGCTGTATTCGATCTGTCTGGCGGCCGGGCCACCTACTAACTCTTGTAAATTAAGTCACTTGGAGGAAAACCCATGACAGATAATGACAAAAAAGCCGCTCTCACCGAACGCCTTGCAAAATGCTACAGCGGTGCAGTTTATGACGCCCTGCGCGAGAGAGGGATAGACAATACTGTTCTGCCCAAAGACATCCGGCCGATTGACGATACTCATGTTCTTGCTGGTCCCGTTTTCACAATTTCAGGAACACCAAAACCTGGGATTAGTGCTGATGATGCTCTGCTGGCTTGGACGGGTTTCCTTTCAACAGCGCCGTCTGGCCATGTCGTAGTTTGCAATGGCCACACTGACGACATCGCGATGATGGGGGAACTGTCTGCCGAGACGCTCCAGATGCGCGGTGTGCGCGGATATGTGACCAATGGCGGGTGTCGGGACAGCAATTTCATTCGTAACATCGGTTTCCCCGTTTTCCATCGCTTCTACACCGCCCGCGATGTGGTGGGCGCATGGTCGGTCGACAAAATGGAAGTCCCTGTGCAGATCGGTGACGTTGTCGTTAAGCCCGGGGATTTTCTGATTGCCGACATTGATGGGGCCATCCTTATCCCAGGTGAAATCGCAGAAGAGATCGTGGTTGAGGTCGAGGAAGTGATGAACACCGAGAACAAGGTCCGCTCGGCTATCCGTAGCGGGACGGATCCGAAAGAAGCCTACCTGACCTACGGGCGCTTCTGAGCGGTCAAACTGGCGTAACAGCACTTGGAGATACGAATATGCATATCGGTTTGCCTGACCAGGGCTGTTTTGTTTTGCGGGTCTGGAATCCAGCGGTTTCAGGGCCTTCGGTTTGCCACTTGCGCGACGGATGCATTGTCGATGTGACCTCGCGTGAAGTGGCAACAGTACGCGACCTGCTTGAGCAGGACGATCCGGCGGGCTGGATCAAGTCTGCCTCAGGCGAAGCAGTTTGCACGCTGGGCGAGCTCGAGGAGAGTTCCGTCGAACGGCCTGATCCTAAATTACCCTATTTTCTGGCGCCCTGCGATCTGCAGCCAGTTAAAGCATGTGGCGTGACCTTTGTATCCTCAATGTTGGAGCGGGTGATTGAAGAGCAGGCACTCGGTGATCCTACCAAGGCCAAGGTGATCCGCGGGCGCTGCGAGACTATTTTAGGCGATAGCCTGACCGGGATTGTTCCCGGGTCAGACCAAGCAATTCAATTGAAGAACGCGCTTCTCGCCGAGGAAGCCTGGTCGCAATACCTTGAAGTCGGAATTGGCCCGGATGCAGAAGTTTTCTCCAAGGCTCAAGCGCTGTCTTCGGTTGGCTGGGGTGCAAGCGTCGGCCTGCATCCAATGTCGCGCTGGAATAACCCGGAACCGGAGGTGGTTCTGGCGATAAACAGCCGGGGTGAGGTCAAGGGTGCCACGCTCGGCAACGACGTGAACCTTCGCGATGTCGAAGGCCGCTCGGCGCTGCTGCTTGGAAAGGCAAAAGACAACAATGCTGCCAGCTCGGTAGGACCTGCCATTCGCCTCTTTGATGGAACCTATTCGATCGCGGATGTGCGTAAAGCGGAACTTGATTTGCGGGTTACCGGGGAGGATGGCTTTGTGATGGACGGTCACAGCACAATGGCCGAGATCAGCCGCGACCCGCTTGACCTGGTTGGGCAGGCTTATGGTGCGCACCACCAGTATCCCGATGGTTTCATGCTGATGATGGGAACCCTTTTCGCTCCAACCCAGGACCGTGATCACCCCGGGGGTGGTTTCACGCACAAAATGGGCGACGTCGTGACCATTTCAAACTCTGATCTGGGTGCTTTGGTCAATACCGTGCGCCTTTCTACCGAATGCCCGCCCTGGGACTTCGCAGCCTCGCATCTGATGCGCAATTTGGCCCGCCGTGGCCTGCTCTGAACGGAGACACTCATGCTAAACGGAAAACATCTGATTGCCGGCGAATGGCTAGGCAGCGCCAGCACTTTTTCATCACAGCCTGCTCACGGCTCCGCCCATAGCTTTGCTGTCGGAACGGTGGATCTTGTCGGACGTGCCTGTGAGGCGGCTGAAGAGGCTTTCTGGTCCTATGGCTACTCTGGCGTGGAAAAACGTGCGGCGTTCCTGCACCGGATTGCGGATGAAATTGACGCCCTTGGAGATGAAATCACTGAGATCGGAAGCCAGGAGACAGGTTTGCCCGAGGCTCGCTTGACCGGTGAGCGCGGTCGGACTGTCGGCCAGCTGCGCTTGTTCGCAGAGCATATCCTGAAAGGCGATTATCTGGACCGTCGCCATGACAGCGCCTTGCCTGACCGGCAGCCGCTGCCGCGGCCTGAGCTGTATATGGTTCAGCGGCCCATTGGCCCGGTTGCGGTCTTTGGTGCTTCGAATTTTCCACTGGCCTTCTCGACCGCAGGGGGTGACACCGCAGCAGCATTGGCCGCAGGCTGCCCTGTAGTGGTCAAAGGCCACTCAGCGCACCCGGGAACGGGGGAGCTGGTGGCTCAAGCCATCGACAAGGCCGTGAAGGCGATGGATCTGCACCCTGGCGTGTTCAACCTGATCCAAGGAGGCAAGCGGAACGTAGGAGCTGCGCTGGTTCAGCATCCATTGGTTAGGGCGGTTGGCTTTACCGGTTCGCTGGGTGGCGGGCGGGCCCTGTTCGATCTGTGCGCATCCCGCGAAGAGCCTATCCCGTTCTTTGGCGAACTTGGCTCAGTCAATCCGATGTTCCTGCTGCCACGATCTCTCTCCTCCCGTGCTGAGGCAATGGGCGAGGGCTGGTCCGGCTCCTTGACTATGGGAGCCGGCCAGTTCTGCACCAATCCAGGGATTGCCGTCGTGCAGTCGGGCGCAGATGCCGAACGTTTTGTTGCGGCAGCTACCAAGGCATTGGAGCAGGTTGGCGCGCAGACAATGCTGACTGACGGGATCGCCGCAGCCTATCGCGATGGGCGCGACCGGATCCGCGCCAATTCCAGCGTGCAGGGAATCCTCACCACCACCTGCGTCCTGCGCAATGCAACGCCGTACCTTTTCCGCGTCACTGCGCGTGAGTGGTTGGCAAATGATGCGTTGGCCGAGGAAGTCTTCGGTCCGCTGGGCCTGGTTGTCGAAGCAGAAGATGCGGCCGAAATGACTGCTGTTGCGAAGGGACTTAAAGGGCAGCTGACCTGCACCGTCCATATGAGTGAAGACGACACCGCCCAGGCGCAGGCCTTGATGCCAATCCTTGAGCGCAAGGCGGGGCGAGTTTTGGTCAACGGCTTTCCGACCGGCGTCGAAGTATCTGACACGATGGTCCATGGCGGCCCCTATCCGGCCTCGACAAATTTTGGTGCGACCTCGGTGGGTACTCTGTCGATCCGACGTTTCCTTCGGCCTGTATGCTTCCAAAACATGCCAGAGGCACTGCTGCCTCAAGATCTGAAATGAACGTCCAAGGATAATATTATGGCTAAAATGTACAAAGGCATCTGGCCGGTTGCCCCGACCCCTTTTCATGACGATGGAACACTCGACCTTGAGGGTATGAAGCGCGTGCTCGACTTCATGATCGATGCGGGCGTCGATGGCATCTGCATCCTTGCGAATTACTCCGAGCAGTTTGTGCTGTCTGATGAAGAGCGCGAAGTGCTGACTCGATTGTCGCTGGAACATGTGGCGCACCGGGTGCCGGTGATCGTGACTGTCAGCCACTTCGCAACCCAGATTGCGGTGGAGCGCGCGCGTCTCGCGAAATCGCTTGGCGCCAGCATGGTGATGCTGATGCCCCCTATCACGGGACAACGCTGCGGGGGACGCCGGAGCAAATTTTTCAGCAGTTTGAAGCGGTCGGCGAGGTGGGCATCCCGATCATGGTGCAGGATGCGCCGATGGCCGGCAATGATCTGACTGTGCCGCTTCTGGTCAGGATGGCCCGCGAAATCGAGATGGTGAAGCTCTTTAAGATCGAGTGCATTCCGGCAACCGGTAAGCTGCGCGAGCTTATTGCTGCAGGCGGTGACGCGATTCAAGGCCCCTTCGACGGTGAAGAAGGTATCACATTGATGGCCGACTTGGATGCCGGAGCTACTGGCACCATGACCTCTGCCACAATTCCCGACAAGATCAAGCCCATTCTGGCTTTGCACGCCGAAGGCAACCGCGAAGGTGCATCCGAAGTCTACCGTCAGGTGCTGCCGGTGATCAACTTCGAAAACCGCCAGTGCCTTTGGCGCGCCTCAAAGGCCGCGATGATGGAGGGGGGGTGATCAATTCCGACTGCTGCCGCCACCCGATTGCACCGTTGCATCCTGAGACCCTTGCGGGGCTCTTGGATATTCTTCGGCCGATTGATCCGCTCGTCCTGTCCTGGGGCAAGTGAAGTAAGACTGGGCGGTTGCATCGTTGAACCAAAAACATAGGCCGCAACTGCCCCGCTCGGCCAACTATGGCATGATGAGAACAGTTCTTGGATTGGTGCCTTGCGGGAGGAGCCGGTGATTTTCACGTTCGCGACATAGGCCGCTCCCACATTCTTCTCAACCCAACGAGACCGTATACTGCACTTGGTCGAAATCAATACGATAGAACGCGACATACTTTAACGATGTGAGCTAACGCTATCAGTCAGGATCAATTCTGTCGGGACGAGAGTGAGTTTAGTTGGCGCTGTCGGATCCGAGATACGGCTTAGCAGATGTTGAATGACAACTCTCCCCATCTCTTGCAGATCAATGCTTGTCGTACTCAGCGGCGGATTGGTGTGTTGCAACTCATCGATCCCCTCGTTCGCGATCAACGAGAAATCTTCTCCGATTTTTTTTCCCAACCTCTGCAAACCGGCTTTCAGTCCAAGGGTGACGATAGCATTATATCCGATGGCAGCAGTCGGCGGATCTTCGACATCCAGAATTCTCGCCGCTGCTTCGTATCCCTGAGCACGAACAGGGCGGCATTCGAAAACAAGCGCACGATCGAACTCTTGACCCGCTTCGTCAAATGCTTGCCTGATGCCTTTCATGCGACGGTTAAATGGGGAAATATTGACTGTGCCGCCAACAGCGGCAATGCGTCTGTGACCAAGGTTAAGCAGATGTTTTGCCGCCGTGTAACCCGCAAGTGTCTCATCAGCCACGACTGAATCGATGGGATAGCCACTGATCTCTCGCGAGACACACACTATTGGGGGGCTGAATTTCTTCATCTCTTCCAGGTCGGTCGCCTGAGTTCCAATCGCAGGAACCAGGACGATGCCATCTGCATTGTACTCAGACATTTTCCTGATGAATTCGGATTGTCTCTCCACTTTTTCATCCGTATTGCACAGGAAGACCGTTTTTCCTACTTTGGCAAGTTCACCTTCAATCGCTCCCAGAATCTCGCTGAAGGACGGGTCGGACACGTTGTTAAGCACGATACCCACCGTGTCGGTCTTTGACTTCCTCAATCCTGCCGCGGAACGCTGATAGACATAGCCAGATTCGCGCAGCGCTTCTTTGACCCTGGCGCGCGTCTGGTCCGAGATTCGGCTGTTTTCCTTCATCGCCAAAGAAACAGTTGCAGTGGAAAGTCCTAACTGTTTTGCGATTTGACTAAGGGTCGGCTTCTGCATTCTTATTATTTTTCCTATGGTTATGGTTGCCTAGGGTAGTAATTTCCAACGTTCTTTCGGGCAAGTTGCCCATGAGAAGTCAGAGTTAATCGATTTAATTTGATTTGTAAAAGTTAATCGATTAACTTGAAGCGGCACCGACGGAGAGCAGTTTACGCATTCCGGAGCGCAAGCGCAGTTTCAACGGGAGGAAAACTATGAAACTCGGAAAATATGCATTCGGCATAATCTCGGGTCTGGCGTTGTCAGGCCTACTTGCAACAACAGCCCTCGCCGACACGGTCAGGCTGAAATTGGCCGGGACCTATCCAGTCAACCACTTCGGCCATGAGATTGTCGAAAACATGATCAAAGAGATTGAAGACGCAGACGTAGGCGTGAAAATCTCCTATTTCCCGGCCTCACAGTTGGGATCCGGCGAAGAACTGATCGAGGATGCCATTCGCGGCAATATCGACCTTGTACAAGCGTTCATCTACGCTCAGGCCGATCCTCGGCTGGAAGTCATGAACCTGCCAGGGTTGGTGACGACTTTTGACGAATTGAAAGCGGTCTACGGCAACCCGGACTCCAAGTTTAACCAGATCCTGGCCGGGATCATGGACGACCTGGGGCTGGTCTATCTTGCCAATACCGGCGAAGGGTTGGTCGGTATTGTCGCGAACGAAAAACCTACCGATTATGCCGGTTTCGGTGATAAGGGCGTGAACATCCGCGTCTGGAGTTCAGAGGTCGCCAAAAAGACCACCGAAAGCCTCGGGTATCGGACGACAACGATGAACTGGGCGGAGGTTCTGCCAGCGCTTCAATCTGGCGTCATCGACGGAGCGATCTGCTGTACGCCGGAATGGGCCTATTCGACCTTCGCGGCCGCCGGCGTGGGGAAATACTTTATTCCCGTGAACACGGCTATCGAAGCGTCATCATTCTATGCCAGTGGCAAGTCCTGGGAGAAGTTGAACCAGGAACAGCGCGACGTTATCCGGGCTGCCGCCGAGAGAGCCGCCAACGTTGCGATCAACACATCCTGGGACCGCAATCAAGGCTTCGTCGAAAAGCTGAAGGAAGCTGGCTGGGAAATTCTTGAGTACAGCCCTGAAGAGCGCGCTGCGATGGTTGCCCACATCCAGGAAAACGTCTGGCCGGAACTGGCGGACGTGGTTGGGCAGGACCTTATCGACGAGCTGACCGCCAAGTAACCAAGATTTTCTTTGGTTGCTCATTAATTGGGGATGCCGTGATTGTCTGGCATCCCCCTCTTAACGGGGAGTGAACTTTCGATGGTACTATTTGAAGATGCATTGCCACCCGGTCTGAGCCGGTTCGTTCGGCTGATGGTTTGGATCAAGTCGGTCCTGGTGAGCGTCGCTCTACCGATACTGCCGATCACATTCTTTTTCGTTGTGCTGTTTCGCTATGTTCTGGAACGCGATCTTTTTGCCTACGAAGAATGGCTCATGCCGATCTGCTTCTGGATCTTCTTCTTGGGCAGTGCGCTTGGCACTTACTACGACAAGCAGATCAATGCTGATCTTCTTGATACAGTCACCGAAAATTCAACACTGCTGTGGCTTCGCAAGCTCGTGATCCAGATCATCGAGTTGTCGATAACGCTGGTACTTGTTTACTGGGCCTGGCTGATGATTGCGGATGAGATCGCGGCATATCCTGGATGGAAAACCACCATCGCCCTGAAGATTCCGTTTATTGTTCCACGCTTTGGAATTTTCGTGGGGTTCGTGTTCATGGCGTTCTACAGCGCCTTGTCGATCTTCCTGATGCTGCGCGTGGGCCCCGATCGATATGCCGAGGCCATGGAGAATGCGCGACGGGCAGAGCCCGATGAGGAGGAGGTTGTGACATGGTAATCCTCATCGCCATAATCCTTATCTGCGTTCTGCTGGCAATCGGCGTCTCGGTTCCATTGGCCTTTGGCGGTGTGCTGATCCTTCTGGCCTATACCGGAGGGTACGATGTCTCTGGGTTCTTCGCGACGGGCCACTGGAAGATGAATTCAGTTATCCTGCTGGCCATTCCTCTTTTCATCATGGCTGGCGATATTATGCAGCGGGGCAAAATTGCAAAACCGATCGTTGAGATTGCCGAGCTCATGTTCGGCCATCTCCGCGGCGGGCTAAGTGCTGCCTCGGTCGTGGCCAGTGCGATGTTCGGCGCAATCTCGGGCAGTGGTGCGGCCACATTGACTTGCATCGGTTCGATCATCATGCCGCATCTGCGCAAGGCACGGTATCCCGCAGGCATTTCCGGCGCATTGGTGATCTGTGCAAGCCCCTTAGGCCTATTGATCCCGCCAAGCGGCGCGCAGTTGCTCTATGCCTGGGTCGGTCAGTTGAACGTTCTTGAATGTTTCCTCGCAACGGTCGTACCAGGGCTGATCCTTACGACCCTGTTGATCATCGTGAATTTCGTGATCCTTCGGAAGGATACCGAAATTCAGGTTACCGAAGTTCCGGACCGTTTCTTCCGTGCACTTGCTGGTAAAACAGCCATCGCAACACCGGCGATCCTGATGCCACTGATCATTCTGGGCGGCATTTATGGTGGCATCATGACGCCCACCGAAGCCGCTGGCGTCGCCGTAATTTATGCCATTCCGGTGGGCTTCTTCGTCTACCGCGGCCTGACACTCAAAACCTTCTATGAAAGTATGAAACACTCGGCGATCACGATCGGCGTGGTCATGGTCATGATCTTCACAGTCTTAATCGCCAGCCGCTTCCTGATTTTCGAAGATATTCCCGGTCTCGCCGAGGATCTGATCTATTCCATTTCAGATAACCCAATAATGATTTTCCTGATGCTCAATCTGGTCATGCTTCTGATTGGTATGCTGATGGACGATATCAGCGGAATCATCCTGAGCGCATCGCTTCTGCTACCCATCGCTGTTGGAGCTGGAATGGATCCAATCCACTTTGCCGCAGTTCTTGGTGTTAATCTTGGCATGGGCAACATCACGCCGCCAACGGCACCGCTTCTGTATCTCGGATCGCAAGTGACAGACGTGCCGGTCCGACAACTGATCTGGCCGACACTGATTTTCATCGTGTTTGCTTGGCTGCCAACTTTGCTGATCACCACATTTATCCCTGGGATCGCTCTTTGGTTGCCGAACATGTTCTTCGGCTCCTAGCAACACGAAAACACCAGCCAGAATAGAAAGAAGTTGGTATGCAAAACTCTGTTCCTTCAAACCGGGCGACGGTTGTCGTGGCTGAAATTCTGGCTCCGAAAGCCAATTTTGATTTCGCTGCCCACGCTCATATCACGGACAAGTCGTGATGGCGGACGCGCTCATAATCGGCGGTGGGCTGATTGGCATCACAACGGCCCACCGATTGGCCAAACGCGGCTGCTCGGTCGTGCTGGTGGAGGCCAACGAGGATGTCGGTCTTGGTGCCAACTTTGCAAACGGTGCGATGCTGGTGCCTTCACAAACTATGCCATGGAATTCGCCAGGGATATTGTCCACGCTTTTGAGGTCAATCGTGACACAAAATTCCGCAGTGCGGATCAAGCCGAAAGCTATCCCGTCCCTGTTCAAATGGGGCCTGCAATTTCTCAAGAACTCAAAGCCGCATCTGCACGAACTCCATACGCGCCGATTGCTCGAACTGGCGCTCTTTTCCATGGATGTCTTTGAGGAATACTACAAAGGATACGCAGACCAATTCGAACCCAAAAAATGTGGCACCATCAAAATCTACCGCGACCAACCAGGTCTGGAAGCCCAGATCAGATCCAATCGTCACCTCAGTGAGGTTGGGCTAGATTGGGAGGCACTAACGCCTGATCAAACTGTTGAGGCTGAGCCGCACCTTCAAGCGCTGGCCCCGCAGCTGGCAGGCGGAATTCGTTTTTCCGCTGATGTGGTGGCGGAATCGCGAAAATTCTGTCAAATCCTCCGCGATGACCTCGTCGCTTCCGGTCAGATAATACATGTTAGTTGCCAAGCCAATGAACTGCTGATGTCAGGCGAAAAGGTCATCGGCGCGCGTACAACAATCGGAGATATTCGGGCGAAGAATACCATTCTGGCCCTTGGGGCCAATACAAGAAAATTGGCTGCAAACGACGCAAGATCAATCTTGGTGCGCCCCGTGAAAGGGTACTCGGTCACATACGATACAACCGGCGTCAACGACCTGCCTTCGTATCCCGTTATCGACGAAGGGATGCATGTCGGGATTGTTCCAATAAATGGCAAATTGCGCGCTGTTGGAATTGCCGAGTTCGCCGGGCATGACGACACTCTAAGCCCCAAAATAATCCGGCAACTCGATCGCCTGACCAAATCCGTTTACCCCAACCTTGCGCAGACGCTTGACGGCTGCAAGCGCGAGCCGTGGACTGGATTCCGCCCGATGAGTGCTGACGGTTTGCCCTATATCGGCGAAGCATCCAGCAAGGGGCTTTGGGTCAATACCGGGCACGGCCATCTGGGTTGGACCCTCGCCACCGGGTCGGCAGAGTTGCTTGCTGACCTCATCATGGGCAAGCCAACAGCCTTGGACGCATCCAGCTATGCAGTAACTCGATCACACTAGACAGAAGATAAACCTAATGGAAGACAAGGTCATGAAAATAAAAGATATTCGCCTCACACGGCTCTTTTCCAAGTTCAAGACGCCCTATGTCTGGGCCATGGGCAAGAATCTTGGTCAAACAACAATCCTGATTGAGGTCGAAACGGATGCGGGCGTCGTCGGCTACGGCGAAACCGCCCCGACGATGACGTCCCCAGAGGCGATCCATGCGCTCTTACTAACCGCTAAAACGGTCCTGATAGGGCAGCCCATCACTCAGATCACCGATTTGATGAAACAGCTCTTTACGCAAAATTTTGGACATCACTATGCCAGCCAATCTCATCCAAGAATAGGCAATTTTGCGTTTGCAGGTGTTGAATTGGCCCTTTGGGATGCACTTGGCAAATCGTTGGATCTGCCGGTTCATGCCCTGTTGGGTGGGAAGATCCATGACACGGTGAGTTTCATGGGGTTTGTCCAGGGAGACAGTACGGAAGAGGTTGCAGCACATGCCGGTCAGTTGGCGTCGGACGGCTTTGAAGTGATTTACCTCAAGGCCGGATACACCAACGATAAAGATATGGCCAATGTCGAAGCTGTCAGAAAGGCAATTGGCAACAAGCGACTTCGGATCGACCCGAATGAGGCCTGGGACTTGATGGAGGCCCAGGTGATGATCAATAAGCTCGCCAAGTATGATCTCGAGATGGTTGAACAGCCGGTGTCGGCGATTGCCGGCGTTCCGGCATTGAAGGCATTGAAACAATCCTGCTCAGTCCCAATTGCCGCCGACCAGTCCGTGTACACACTAGAGGAGGCTCACTCGATGTGCTCCAGCGGTGCGGCAAGCCTGCTGACTGTGGGTCTGCACGAAACTGGAGGTATTCTTGGGTTCCGCCGCGTCGCTGCGATAGCTCAGGTATTCGACATCAACGTGTGTATTCACGGTGTTTGGGAGACCGGAATTACCACCTGCGCCTCGATACAAGCTGCGTCGGGTGTTCCGAATTTGGATGATGGCAATCAGATCATGTGGCAGCTCCTGCAAGAGGACATCGTCGAAAGCCCGGATCTGACGCCAAATGCCGGGAAAATTCCGGTCATGTCCGCCCCTGGCCTTGGATTTACCCTGAACGAGGACGCCGTTGGTCGGGCCGCAGAAGCCTACGACAAGAAGAATGGTTTGGAGGTAACATGATAGCATTGCAAGACAATTCACCTGCGGTCGTATCGCCCGGCATTTATCCAATGCTCTATGCGTTCTTTGACGATCGCGGTGTATTGCGCCAGGATCCGTTTCGGCGTCAGGTGGATGCGGCTTTGGGCACCCAGGCTGCCGGAGTTGCGATTCTGGGGTTGGGTACGGAGGTCTCGAAGCTCTCATTCGATGAGCGCGTCGAGGTCCTTGAAGTCGTCGCGAAGCGCATTGATGGACGCAAGCCGCTCTTAGCGACCGTCTATGGCGATACGATCACCGAGCAGATTGAGTTTTCGAAGCGAGCAATTCAAAGCGGTGCGTCGGCGCTGATGCTCCAGCCTCCCTCGCAGAAAATGGACGATGCAAAGCTGGCGGGCTTCTTCTCCGAGATTATCTCGGCGGTCGATTGCCAGATTGGGGTCCAGAATGCGCCGGAGTTCCTTGGCTTCGGACTAAGCAACCAGAGCTTGATCGCGCTTGCGAATGACCACAAAAATTTCACCATCGCGAAACTGGAATGCAACGCCGTCGATCTTGAGTCTGTTGCGTCAGAGCTCGGGGATAGCGTGATGCTTTTCAATGGCCGCTGCGGACTGGAATTACCTGACAACCTGCGCGCGGGTGCCAGTGGGCTGATCCCGGCGATTGATACGGTAGATAAGACCAGCGAAATTTTCGCTGAATTCACTGCTGGGACCGAAGAGCGGGCCGATAAGCTATATGCCGATCTATTGCCGGTTCTCTGCTTTATCATGCAGGGAATTCCACATTTCCTGACCTATGGAAAGATGCTGGCCGCAGCGCGTTTGGGAATTGAGCTTGGCGGCAGTCGAGAACCCTCATTGCCAGCGACTGATTTCGGCGCAGCATGCATCCACCGGTTCTCGAAACACTTGGGACCGTTGAATTGAGATATTCCGCAACATCACCAGCCATGAACAATGGCCCAAACACCAAAAGAAGAAAGTCATGAAAAATACTGCGCTACACATTTCGATTTCGTTCCGTGCCCGGCTGAGGAGGCTTTTCTAATGACCGTCGTAAACCTATCGCTAAGTGAGATACATGATCTCGCACTAGAAGCATTCACCCAAAATGGATGCGACCCTCAAAACGCCGGGGCCCTGACCCGGACGGTTGTTGCTGCTGAGCGAGACGGGTCTCATTCCCACGGCTTGTTCAGGGTGCCCGGATATGTGGCATCCCTACGTAGTGGGAAGGTCAACGGCGCCGCCGATCCGCAGATTTCCAACAAATCACCTGTAATTGTTAACGCGAATGGCGACGATGGGTATGCCCCCTTGGCAATCGAGCGAGGTATTCCAGCGCTGGCGAAAGCAGCGAGTGAGTTCGGTATCGCAGCAATGACTCTTACCCACACGCATCATTTTGCCGCCCTTTGGCCAGAAGTTGAGGCATTGGCCGAACAAAATTTGGCAGGGATGGCTTGTGTAAGTTATATGCCAAATGTCGCACCACATGGTTCAAACAAGCCTTTATTTGGTACCAATCCGCTCGCTTTTGCCTGGCCACGGAAAAACAAACCACCATTTGTATTCGACATGGCAACTTCCGCAATGGCCGGCGGCGATGTAGCAATTGCCGCAAGAGATGGCCATTCGGTCCCCCTTGGAACCGGATTGGATGAAAATGGCAATGAAACCACCGATCCGGCAGCAATCTTGAAAGGCGTTTTGCTTCCCTTCGGAGGGCACAAGGGTTCTGCTATTGCAACGATGGTTGAACTCTTGGCGGCTGGTGCGACCGGTGAACGGTTTAGCTATGAAGCGCAAGATGCCGACAACGGTGATGGTGGCCCTCCCCGTGGGGGAGAGTTTTTCCTGGCATTTTCGCCATCACTACTGGCCGGTGAAGGTTGGGAGGGCCATTGCGAAGAGTTTTTCGAAAAATACGAGGCAATTCCGGGATCTCGTCTGCCGGGCGCAAGGCGCCACAACAACCGCAATGATACAACCAACCGTGCCATAGATGCGAAACTTGTCGCCACCATTCAAGAGCTTTGTAGTCGTCCCGATTCGTGAATCAGGCACAAGATCGCCATTTGGTTGCCTGAGTTGTCTTTTGGAGGGTGTCGCATTTGATCGCGTTTACCCGCCCGATACGCAAGTATCGGGCACGCGTCCGCCCACCCGGGCGAACGCCCAGCACTGTAAGCGATACTTGAACTGCGACTCCTATTGGCGTTGAAGGTGATTGACGAATTGGAAGTTAATCGATTAACTTATGAGCATTAAGCGTTCCAGAACATGGGATTCGGCATTGCCCACATCAGCGTTGAAACTGGCCGGTTCCACGAACTGGGTGCCAAATGGGCACCCATGCCATAAAGGAAAAGAATGCCATGAGGTACTCAGGGCTAAGAGTCATTAGAGAGGCCTTGAATGGCCAAAAAGGTTGGAAGCCTGCTTGGCGCAATCCGGAACCCAAACCCAATTACGACATCATTGTCATTGGCGGCGGAGGCCACGGGTTGGCGACTGCACATTACCTAGCGACGAAATATGGTGAGAAAAGCATCGCAGTGGTCGAAAAAGGCTGGATTGGGTCCGGCAATGCCGGGCGTAACACGACAATTGTGCGTGGTGACTACACTTTGCCTCCAAATACCCGCTTCTACGATCACAGTGTTGGCCTGTGGGAAAAGATGGAGCGGGAGTTGAACTTCAATGTCATGCACTCACAGCGTGGCTTGTTGTTCGTGCACCACAACGACTCAGAGAGGGACGACCACTATCGCAAAACCAACATCATGCGGATGCAAGGCACAGATGGCGAGATTTTGGGGCCTGAGCAGGTGCGCAAGATGTACCCCTCGATGAATTTCGACGGACGTTTCCCTATCACGGGTGCCTATCTTCACCGGCGCGGTGGCACCGCCCGCCATGACGCTGTGGTCTGGGGATATGCGCGGTCGGCCGACAGGCGCGGAGTAGATATCCTTCAGAATTGCGAAGTTATGGGGTTCCGGATTGAGCAAGGTAAGGTCCTGGGGATTGAGACAACCCGCGGGTTCATCGGCGCAAGGAAGGTTGGTGTCTCGGTAGCTGGAAATACCAGCCGAGTGATGGACATGGCGGGCATTCGTACCCCAATCGAAAGCCATGTTCTTCAGGCTTTCGTGTCTGAAGGGCTCAAGCCCATCATTCCCGGCCAAGTCAATTATGGCGCAGGTCACTTCTATATTTCGCAGTCGGACAAAGGCGGCCTGGTTATGGGAGGCGACCTGGATCAGTACAATTCCTGCGCCCAGCGGGGCAACCTGCCGGTCTTTGAATCGGTGATTGAAGCCGCTGTGACCTTGTTCCCAATGCTGTCGCGCGCTCGTCTTTTGCGGGCATGGGGCGGTTTGCAGGATATGTCCATGGATGGCCATGCGGTGATCGACGAAACGCCGATCAAGGGTCTCTATTTGAACGGCGGCTGGTGCTACGGCGGATTCAAAGCAACACCCGCAGCCGGCGAATGCTTTGCTCATCTTCTAAGCACAGAACAGCCGCATGAACTTGCCAAGCCCTATCGTCTTGACCGGTTCCGGACCGGCTACCTGCTTGATGAAAAGGGCCAAGGCCCGAACCCGAACCGGCAGTAAGGAGCGGTCAAATGATTATCAATCACCCTCTTTTGGGGCCGCGTGACCGGCAGGAATTCACCTATCTCGGCGATGCTTGCCTGATTGACCGTCCCGACTGGCAGGCCGGGAACGCGATGGATCAGTTTTACGAATACGTCTACCTGCGTGATGATCCAGCCGGGGAGCACCGCGAGCTTTGGTATCACGAGCATGGCGACCGCTCGTGGCTAGTCGTAACACGCAACACGGTGACGCATGAAATCACTAATGTCGAACTGGCCAGCGATGTGGCCCGCAAGCAGGGGCGCAGCAAATGACCCAATCCAACCGTTTGAATGGCGGCCTGATCAACCGCGGAAAGCCACTGAACTTCAATTTCGATGGGCGTGCCTATCTGGGGTATGAGGGCGACACGCTGGCGTCTGCCCTGATGGCCAATGGCGTGCGTTTCCTGGGTCGATCGTTCAAGTATCACCGTCCGCGTGGTATTTTCACCGCTGGCTCCGAGGAGCCAAACGCGCTGGTCGAATTGCGCAGTGGAGCCCGGCAGGAACCAAACACACGCGCTACAGTAGCGGAGCTGTACGAAGGGCTGGTTGCTTGCTCACAGAATTACAAGGGCAGCTTACGTTACGACCTGCTTGCCCTGAACGATTTGTTCTCGGATATTCTGAGCGCCGGTTTCTATTACAAGACGTTCATGTGGCCGGCGGCTTTCTGGGAGAAAGTCTATGAACCCATCATCCGCTCAGCTGCAGGCCTTGGTCGCCTGTCTGGGGAAGATGACCCGGATGAATATGAAAAGGGCTTCCTCCATTGCGATCTGCTGGTGATTGGGGGTGGGCCCGCTGGCCTGATGGCGGCACTGACCGCGGGCCGTGCAAGCGCAAACGTCATCCTCGCGGATGAAGATAGCCGTTTTGGCGGGCGCCTGAACGTCGAACAGGAAGATGTCGACGGAAAGCCTGCGGTCGAATGGGTTGAGCAGACTGTGGCCGAGCTAACCGCGATGGACAATGTGCGCCTGATGCCGCGAAGCACGGCGATGGGGGCCTTTGACCACGGGGTTTACGGTGTGGTTGAGAGGGTGCAGGACCATCTGCAAACCCCTGTGGCAGGGAAGCCGCGGCAGACATTGTGGCGGGTTTATTCAAAGCGCGCGATCCTTTGTGCCGGGGCAACCGAGCGTCCAATTGCTTTCCCGGACAACGACCGTCCGGGGGTGATGCTGGCAGGATCGATGCGGGCCTATGCCAACCGCTGGGCTGCAACCCCCGCGCGGAAGGTGGCGGTCTTCACCAACAATGATGATGGCCATCGCACTGCGGTAGACCTGATGGCAAAAGGTGTTGATGTCACAGCCATCGTCGATGCCCGGCTGGATGCGCCGACACTGACGGATGTGCGGCTGATCAGTGGCGCGCATGTTATCGGCACCAAGGGGCGGCATGGCCTGAGCAGCATCCGGGTCCGTCAAGCGGATGGCCACGAGGAAACGCTAGCCTGTGGCGCCTTGGGCGTGTCTGGCGGCTGGAATCCCAACGTCCACCTGACCTGCCACCAGGGCGGCCGTCCTGTCTGGATTGAGAGTATTGCAGCTTTCGTTCCCGGCCGGAACATCCCAGTTGGCATGTCGGTGGCGGGTGCGGCCAAAGGCCTGTTTTCGACTGAAGACGCATTGCGCAGCGGGGCGGAAGAAGCTGTGGCTGCCCTGGAAAGCCTGGGTATCGCCGCCAGCGCATTGAAGCTGCCGCGCGCCGATAACGGCGCCTATAACCTCCAGCCACTTTACCATGTGCCCCATGGCAAGGGCCGGGCTTGGCTGGACCAGCAGAACGACGTGACCGTCAAGGACGTTAAGCTGGCACATCAGGAGAACTACCGATCGGTCGAGCATCTCAAACGCTACACTACTCTCGGCATGGCCACTGACCAGGGCAAAACTGCTAACGTCAATGCTTTGGCAATAATGGCCGAGCTGACCGGCAAATCGATCCCCGAAACGGGAACGACGATTTTCCGGCCGCCCTATACACCGGTTGCACTGGGCACAATCGGCGGGCGCACGGTGGGCAAACACTTCCACCCGACGCGCGAAACCCCGACTGACAAATGGGCCAGGGAACACAATGCGCCCTTTGACACTGCTGGCGACTGGATGCGGGCGCGTTGGTTTCCGCAGCCGGGCGAGACCCATTGGCGCCAGTCCGCTGACCGAGAGGCCTGTAACGTGCGCAAGAATGTGGGCATCTGCGATGTGACCACACTGGGAAAAATCGACGTTCAGGGCGCGGATGCCGCGTCATTCCTGAACAGGGTCTATGCCAATGGTTTTGCCAAGCTGGCAGTGGGTAAGGTGCGCTATGGCATCATGCTGCGCGAAGATGGCGCCTGTTACGATGACGGCACCGCTGCACGGTTGGCGGAAGAACACTTCGTCATCACGACCACTACAGCCAATGCCGGGGCGGTTCTGAGAAACATGGAATTCGCCCGTCAATGCCTGTGGCCGGACATGGACGTGCAGCTGATCTCAACCACCGAGGCCTGGGCGCAGTTTGCTGTTGCCGGACCGAAATCGCGCGAGCTGCTGCAGCGGATTGTGGACTCTGAGTTCGATATCTCAAACGAGGCATTCCCGTTCATGGCCTGCGGTTCCGTGACGCTGTGCGGCGGCCTGAGGGCACGTCTGTTTCGGATCTCATTCTCGGGTGAACTGGCCTATGAATTGGCTGTTCCCACCCGTTATGGAGATGCGCTGTGGCGCCGAATGCTAGAGTTGGGGCAAGATCTTGGAGTAGCTCCCTATGGTCTTGAAGCGCTCGACATCATGCGCATTGAAAAAGGCCACCCGACGGGTCGCGAACTCGACGGCAGGGCCACCGCACTGATGCTGGGTATGGGGCGCATGGTGTCCCGCAAAAAAGACAGCATCGGCAGCACAATGGACCAGCGGGAGGGGGTGACTGATCCCAATGGATTGCGCCTTGTCGGTCTGAAGCCCGTGAACCAAAGCGAAGTGATAACCGCCGGTTCCCAGTTGGTGAATGAAACTGCGCCTGTTCATATCGACAGCGAACAGGGGCATGTGACATCAGCCTGTATCTCGCCACATCTGGGGCACTCCATCGGAATGGCCTTTCTCAAAGGCGGTGATCAGCGCATGGGCGAGATTATCCGCGTAGTCGATCCCGTGCGGGGAACCGATGTAAAGGCTCAGGTCATTCCCACACATTTCTTTGACCCGGAAGGAGGGCGCCTGCGTGCTTGATCTTCAATCCATCACCCCGCTTTGGGGAGAAACGCCGCGTGTCGACCGATTCAATGGGCTGACAATCACTGAGGTTCCGAACCGGGCGCTTGCCTCGCTTGCATTGCGTAGGGGGCGCGAAGACGAAGGCCGGAAAGCGGCCGAGGCCATGCTGGGATTAGCTTTGCCTGCGGTCGGGAAGCACGCCGCAGCGGGCTCATACGCGGCTAGCTGGTTTGCGCAGGATCAGTGGCTGATCTCCGCAGAAATCCCGGAGCATGAACTTATGTCCTACCAACTCGCGGATGCCGTGGAGGGCCTAGCCTCGGTAACAGAGCAAACAGACGGCTGGTGCCGTTTTGATCTGGAGGGTGCGTGCCGGGGTGTGTTTGAACGTTTGAGCGGCGTCAATCTGGCTGCGATGGAGCCCGGGAGCGCCACACGCGCGCTGCTGGAGCACCTTAGCTGTGTGATCATCTGCTTTGAAACTGCCAGCCACTACGCGGTTCTTGGCCCGCGCTCTTACGCGCGCTCTCTGCACCATGCTTTGGAGACTGCCGCCCGTTCGGCCCTTTGAAATATCGGCTTACTTTCTGAACTAACCCGCCGCTACTGCGACCGCGGCGGAACCACGTACAGGAGACTTCCCATGACAACTGCTTGATCTTTTGGCCCTAGGTACCAAAGCTTAGGGTTAACCACGCAGTTGTCCAGTTTCGGCTTCGTCCGCGACTTGTGAATTCCACGTGTGATTCTCGCTGCAGCCTGTATGAATGACCGTTGCTTCCGCTGCATAGCGGCACCGAACTTGTTGCTCACTTGGCATTCCTGACGCTGCGAGTGCAAGCAGCGAGAAAATCCAAGGAACAGGTTGGGCTCGTTGCAGACCTTTGCTGCTAACTTCATGAATATCCGCTTTCCGCGCATTCATACCATCCTTGGTGCTCGGTGCTGCAATCGCAGCGAATGGCAGCTGAGTGGCCTTCCTGCCAAGTAGCCTGTGGCACGGCGATCGAGGGTCATCGGTCTGGATGCACGTTCTTAACGGGATTGGGCGGCAGTTTTATTGGGATTCAGGCGTCAATTCACTGAGAATACGCAGTTGAGCGCTAGGCTAGAACAACTTGGCCTATTTTGATCATTTTCGCATCGACCCCAAGTTCTGGTATCAAGTAGCCGTTTTTGGTCCTGAACACATTCCGCAAATACTGATTTCCGTCAGTGTCCATAAACAGACACCGTAAGTTGTAGCAATCGCCCCAAACCCCTGCAATTGCAACTAGTGGAATGCCTATCGGTAGCGAGTCGACTCTTTCAAATTCTCTGTAGTCAATCCCGCAGGCGCAGGATTGGCGGAAGCTCATGGTGAAGCGTTCGTGATGAGTGGGCATCGTCATTCCTTCAGATCAAAGATGGAAGCCGTAGTCTTGGTCTCGTTCAAGCAGCCCATGATTCAGCTCTCTTGCAGCAGAGTTTCGGCGGCTCTCGCTAGCTTCAAACTCGTCTGCAAGTTCTCTTCCAGCGTGGTGTAGTTCTGTTCTTCGGTCAGCAAGTCGGCCAATGTAGCTACGGACTTGAGATGTGATTTCATCAGCAGCTCGATGCACTGCGTTAAGCCATTTAGCCTGGCCTCGATCCCGGTCGTCGAGCGTTCTTCCAAATTGCGCAATTCCGAGGCGGAGGTCTCGCAAGCCGTCACCAACTGCTCGACGCACGCGAGCAAATCTCGCTCCAAGGCTGTCAGGGATTGGTCCATCTAGTTTGGCTCCACTCTGATGCAAGAAACCAATCGGCTCGCCACCGAACAGGTGCGCATGCTTGATGTTTCTGGCGGCAGGATCAAATAAGTCGCTCCCTCGTGAAGTACCGCCTGGATGCCCAACCTCTCTAGCTGCGTCGAGGCGGCTATCGTTGAGAGTTTCCAGCTCCACAGAAAAGTCAGTCCTAAGGTTGCTGCGATCAACACCATACAGGCCGTTATCACCGCCCAAGGTGAGATCTGAATCAGGAATTTGATCTTGTCGATGTGACTCTGCCAGGTCGTCCCGCTCCAATCCAAAAACGTGCGGGTATCGGCTTCGATTGTATTCCGCGCGAGTGTTACACATGCTTGAATATCGCTCCTGAAGCTCTGCAATTGAGAATCCATCAAGGCGGCGTGCTCTTTTCGGATCTTGTCCAAGTCCGCGTTCAATTTCTCGCTCAGCCGGGTCGGCTTGCCAGTCGTCATGGAAAATCTCTCCTTTCAATCGCCAGCGTTCGCCTGTGTCGGGGTCTTTGGCCGTGATGTAATTTTTGCTTACGCGGGGGATATCGAAACCTGCGTCGGTCAGGGCATCGACCATGCTTGCGCGGTCGGTGATGGTGCCGATGCTGATCTGGTCTAAGATCCATTCGTGGAGTTCTTCGCGGCCCTGTGCCCTAGTTGGGGCCTCAACGGTGGCTTGAACCTCCTGTGTGCGTTCCAGATCCATCGGATCGGCCCAGTCGTGCGTCTTGTTCATTAAGTCGCGCAGACTGTCATAGGCTGTCCGATAGCCAGGTGGTGCGATGTTGAGGCTTTTACCGGTTGTCAGCTCCAAACGCGGTGTACAGAAATGCAGCTCAACTCGGTCTTCGTGGCTGTGCCGGACCCAGAGCAAGTCGAATTGCTCACTGTCCATACCAGCGAATGCCAGTGCCTCGAAGGCGTTCATGACTTCGACCTGCTGGGCTACGGTGGGTGCGTCCTCGCTGGCAAAGCTGATGACGCCCGCGCGGTAGGTCCACTGATTGCGACTGGCGTCGATCAGGGCCTCGGTGCGGGTGGAATCGCCGCGCAGCACTTCAGGCAAAGGATCGCGTATGACCGTCATGGGCTGGCCATCAGCATCGCGGATTAGATCGCGATTGGAGTCATAGGCCAAGACCTCACGCGTGACGAGATAGCCAACTGGACCAGCACCCGCGCCTTTGCCATTGGGAAAGAACTTGATCAGCATTGTCGTGCCTCATCAAGGATCTTGGTAAGCTGGCGTTCAATCACAACCAGTTGTCGGGCGACGGCCAGCGTATCCATGTCAACCCGACCAATCAGAAGCGCCCGATTCACAACCCGCGCAACCTGGTTGAGGTTACCGCCAATGCGCCCTAGTGCCAGGACCAGAGCGGGGTCGACGCGAGGCGCAGGCTTGCGACGACGTGCTTCCGTCAGACCCAAGGCTTCGCGCAAGAGGGTCGCGGCAGACACTCCGGCAGCTTCGGCTTTGGCGCGAAGCTCAGCCTTCTCAGCAACGCTACATCGAAAGACGAAGGTCTCGGTGAGCGGCGCTTTGGCGGGCGGCGTGCCTCCGCCGGTGGGGTTCGAAGGGGAGGCTTGCCACCCCTCGCAAGGTCCCGTGTCAGCAGCGCCAGCGTATGACATGGGTCGCCTTGCTCTTTGCTCAGACCGCATGGCACAGTTCCTGCTTCGATGGTGCAAACAGGGTCCAGCCTTCGGTGATGAGCCAGCTGCGCAACACGGGCCACTCGTTCTTGTTCGTTGGAGGGAACCTGCCGGGGAGCCAGTAGCCGCGCTCGTTGTTTTCGATGGCTTCAGGAAGTACCCGGTCGATCCAAGCACCAAACATTCGTTCGGTGAACTGCTCCCATTGGCGGCAGCCGAAAGATTGGCGCGAGACGAATTCGGGTTGCGCACTGCCCACGCGCGCCGAGTCGGATGGCCCACCATTCGGCAGATCCGGCTCAAGCGCGAGGTTTTGTTCTATGGATTGTTCTTTCTTTATATAGGAAAGATCACCCATGCGCCCTTTGTCTCTCACGGGCGAACCCTTTCGCCCTTCTGAAAGGCTCATCGGTGCATCCTTTTTCCTCCGGCGAAACGGGATGATTTTTGTTGGGGAGCGAAGGTCGTATTCTGTGTGATTGCCTGCGCCACGCCCTTCAGTTCGAAACAGCCAACCGAACTCGACAAGCTGTTTGAGGCAGCGTTTGATGGTTGCTAGCGACATTCCGACCAGGAACTCATCAAGCGTTTTTAGTGAGGGATTGAGTTGGCCGGTCCTGTCGTTGGCGAACTGTACCGAAAGCGCTGAGGCAACTACCTTAGTTGACGAGTTGAGGTCAGCGCATTGCAGAACGGCCTTGAGCCATTCAAAGCGATTGAGCCTAGACATATGCGCCTCCCGCGATTGCGGACCGGCTGCGAATTTGGTATTCTGTTCGTGCGGATAAATTTGCATTACCGTTGAGGTGGGTGGCCGCCCCCTCAGCGGTTTTTCTTTCACTTTTCTTCGGAAACCAGACCCTGAAAACAGAATAATCCGGACAAAATCCGGGTATGCTGCGGTGGCGGCGCAGTTCATTCGTATTTAACTGATTGATTTTATTGGTCGGAGTGAGAGGATTCGAACCTCCGACCCCTGCCTCCCGAAGACAGTGCTCTACCAGGCTGAGCTACACTCCGACCGTGGCGGGTGATCTATACCTGAGGGTTTGGATGTGCAAGAGGGATTCTGGGTCTGGTTTGTGATTAATAACAGGCTTTGGACAGGCTCAAAATCCCCGCGATTAGACCCATGTCAGACCAGGCGGTCAGTGCGATAAAGTCGGATTTTTGTGCCACCGTGATCCACTACCGGCCCTGCCGGAAGCAAAGGAAGGCGCGTGGCATGGGCCAGGGATGGGGTGCTTGTTACGATGCCAACGCGCCATCCTTTGAAGCGTGACATCAGAACCTTGCCGAAACTCCCATACAAGGATCGCAGCCGTTTTTCATCGCCTATCCGGGCGCCATAAGGAGGGTTTACGATCACCAACCCTTCAGCACCTTGCGGGGGCTTCAGATCGCTGATGGAGTGGCAATGAAATGTTGTATTGGTCGAAACACCGGCTTGTTCCGCGTTGGCTTTTGCGGCCTCGACTGCGCCTGCATTCCTGTCGGAGCCGAAGAACTGAACCTCGGGGGCAGGGGAGGGTGACCCGGCGCGCATGTCGGACCAGATGTCGGGATCAAAACTCCTTAGGCTTTCGAATGCAAAATTACGCGTGCGACCGGGAAGCAGGCCCAACGAGATCTCGGCAGCCTCGATGACGAAAGTGCCCGACCCGCACATGGGATCCAGCACCGGTTCGGTCCCGTGATAGCCACATTCGCGCAGGAACATGGCCGCCATTGTCTCGCGCATGGGGGCCTTGGCGACGGAAGTCTTGTGACCTCGCTTGTGCAGGGGCTCTCCGGAGGTGTCGATCGAGAATGTGCAGATGTCTTTCTCAATCCGCAAAAGCACGCGCAGGGCTGCATCTGTCGAGATTGGAGTCCCCAGTGTCTCGGCCAGCGCTCGTTCGATCCTTTGGCGCGCGGCACCCGCATGATAGATGCGCGATTTGCGGCTTGTCGCCTCGACTTTTACCGGCACTTCCGCGCGCAGGAAATCTGACCACGGAAATTTTCTGGCGCGTTTGTCCAGTTGTGCCAGATGGACAGCGGGAAAGCTGCCAATCCGAACCAGAACTTTATTTGCGCCCCGAAGGCAAAGGTTGGCACGCCAGACTTCGGGCCACCCGCCCCGACAAACCACACCACCAGCAATGACCTTAGCATCGGCGAATCCCTGTTCGGTGGCCTCGGCATGCAGCGGCGCCTCTAGTCCGGGCGTTGCTACCAGAAAAATTTCCAGATCGTTCATTTGTTCCATCAAGGGTGCTTACACCGGACATGATCGGGGCGCGACAGGCAATTTCAGCGAAAGTGATACAAGAAAGTGAATACCGTGAGGGAATTTTGACGGTTACAGGTTTGCTTTTGGTATCATCCCCGCGTAAAGGGGCCACAATCAGAGGGACGGCCGCGGATTTCAGTCGCAATTCGACGCTTTTGCGACGACTGCTTGGAATTCTCGCGTTATTGTCTGACACTAGATAGGTGTTGGCTCAGCCGGCACAGGTAAAGAGGCTTGGAAGACCGTAGCGACATGCAAACTTTCAAACTGAAAAAAGGGTTGGAGCTGCCGGTGCAAGGCGCACCGGAACAAACCATCCATCCGGGTCCAGAATTCAAGACTGTTGGGGTTTTGGGGGGCGATTACCTTGGCTTGAAACCGCGAATGCTGGTTCAGGAGGGGGATGACGTTCAACGTGGCACTCCGCTTTTCTGTCACAAGGACGCACCCGAGGCGATGATGGTCGCCCCGCTAAGTGGTAAGATCGTTGCCATCAACCGTGGTGCGCGCCGGGTTTTGCAAAGCGTTGTGATCGAGGTTGCGGATGCCAACGACACGGGTATCGATTTCTCGGGTGTTGGTGATGCGGACAGCGCCGAGGGTGTTACCGCCAAGCTATGCGCCGCGGGGCTGTGGACCGCTTTCCGTACGCGTCCCTATTCCAAGATGCCAGTTCCGGGCACCAAGCCAGCAGCGATTTTCGTCACCGCCATGGATAGCGAGCCACTGGCCGGAGATGCAGAACTCATCATCAATGACGCGGGCAAAGCATTTGCGGATGGTCTGGTAGTCGTATCCAAGCTGACCGAGGGCAAAACCTATTTGTGCCAGCAGGACGGTGCTTCAGTTCCGGGTAGCGATCTGCCAGACGTAGAGGCGGCGGCATTCTCTGGTCCGCATCCTGCGGGTTTGGCCGGAACCCACATCCATTTCCTCGAACCGCTTGCGGGCGAAAAGCAGGTCTGGACCATCGGGTATCAGGATGTCATCGCCATTGGCCGCCTGATGCAGACGGGCCATCTGGACCCTAATCTGGTGATCGCCCTGACTGGCCCGGGTGCCCGTCAGCCGCGCCTGATCCGTACGGTGATGGGAGCGTCGACCGAAGACCTGACCAGGGATGAGATTGATGTGGAGGGCACGGCACGGATCATTTCGGGCTCGATCCTATCTGGTCAGCATGCGGATGGCCCAACGGCTTATCTGGGGCGTTTTGCAAGGCAGATGACCATCATCCGTGAGGATCACGACCAGATTCCGATGGGTTGGATCCGCCCGATGCCTTCGAAATTTGCGGTTCAGCCGGTGCTGGGTTCTGCTTTCGCCAAAAAGCTGTACGCGCTCAGCTCGAATCTGAATGGGGGGCGCCGCGCCATGGTGCCCACGGGTACGTTCGAAGAGCTGATGCCGCAGGACTATCTGCCGACGCAACTGCTGCGGGCACTACTGGTGATGGACACCGATACTGCGCAAGCTCTGGGCGCGCTAGAGCTGGACGAAGAGGATCTGGGCCTTGTCGGCTTTGCCTGTCCGGCAAAATATGAATACGGGCTGGCGCTGCGCGACTGCCTGAACAAGATTGAAAAGGAGGGCTGATCCAAATGGGTTTGCGCAGCTTCTTCGATCGGATCGAGCCGAACTTTACCAAGGGCGGCAAGTACGAAAAGTATTTCCCCATCTACGAGATGGTCGAAAGCTTTATCTACACTCCGAAAACCGTGACCTCTGTGGCCCCGCATGCGCGGTCTTACGTGGATATGAAGCGGATCATGACCTATGTCGTGATCGCGACCATTCCCTGTATCCTTTGGGGGATGTGGAACACCGGCTATCAGGCCAACTCGGCCATCGCCAGCCTCGGGCCGGACTCTGCCACCGGTTGGCGCATCGCTCTGCTGCAGATGTTTGGTATCTCGCTGGACCCCAGCAGTGTCTTTGCAAATGTGATGCACGGGTTGATGTATTTTCTGCCTATCTACATCGTCACACTGGTCGCAGGCGGTATATTCGAGGTCATCTTTGCCACCGTGCGCGGCCATGAGGTGAACGAAGGTTTCCTTGTAACATCAATGCTTTACACTCTGATTATGCCGGCCACTACACCCTTGTGGCAGGTGGCTTTGGGCATTATCTTCGGTGTGGTGATCGGCAAAGAGGTATTTGGCGGCACCGGCAAGAACTTCCTTAACCCCGCGCTGGTTGGTCGTGCGTTTTTGTACTTCGCTTATCCTGCTCAGATGTCGGGTGACTCGGTTTGGACCCCGGTTGACGGGTTCTCGGGTGCAACCGCGCTGGCGGTGTCAGCGGCCGAGGGCGTACAGGCTCTTGCTGCCGAAGGGATCACATGGTCCAGCGCTTTTTACGGCACCATTCAGGGCAGCTTTGGCGAGACCTCGACCTTGGCCTGCTTGATTGGTATGGCCTTCCTGCTGATGACCAAGATTGCCAATTACCGCCTGATCGTTGGCTGTCTGGCCGGGACCATCGGATTTACTCTGCTGCTGAACCTGATCGGGTCGGATACCAACCCGATGTTCGCGATGCCGTGGTATTGGCATGTGGTTCTGGGTGGGTATGCATTTGGCCTGGCCTTCATGGTGACCGAACCGGTTTCCGCCAGCCACACCAACCTGGGCCGCTATATCTATGGCGCCTTGATCGGAGTGATGGTTGTGATGATACGCGTGATCAATCCGGCCTTCCCCGAAGGCATGATGCTGGCCATCCTGTTCGGCAATGTCTTTGCACCGCTGATCGACTATTTCGTCGTGCAGGCCAATATCAAACGGAGGGCGCGTCGCCATGTCTGATCCGCAACCTCAAGAACCCAAGGGCGCATTGGCTCGCTTTCTGGCCGCCTCGCCGGATTCGGTTGGCAAGACGATCTTCGTCGCCGTTGCTGTCTGTCTTGTTGCCTCGATGGTGGTCTCCGCCGCTGCGGTCAGCCTGCGCCCGGTGCAAGAAGCCAACGCGCTGAAGGACAAACAGGTTAACGTTTTGCAGGTGGCTGGTGTCTTCGAGCCGGGCATAGATGTGACCGAAGCCTTCGCTGCGTTCGAGCCGCATGTGCTCGAGCTTGCCACCGGCGAATTTGTCGACGATCAGTTCGATCCGGCAACCTTTGATGACCAGGCTGCTGCAAGTGATCCTGAACTCAGCGTAGCATTGGACACTGACCCGGCGGGTATTGGTCGTCAGGCCAAGTACCGAGTGATCTATCTGTTGCGCGATGATGCGGGCGATTTAGACAAAGTGATCCTGCCGCTGCATGGTTATGGCCTGTGGTCGACGCTCTATGGTTTTATCGCTCTAGAAAGTAACGGCAACGACATCTACGGCCTGCAGTTCTATCAGCATGGTGAGACCCCCGGCCTTGGCGCCGAGGTGGACAACCCGCGATGGAAAGGTCTGTGGAATGGCAAGAAATTGCGCGACGATGCAGGCGAGCTGCAGATTACCGTCGCCAAGTCGCAGCCCGCCGCCGGTCCCGATTTCTATGTCGACGCGCTTGCTGGGGCCACTCTGACCTCGGTTGGTGTCGATAACCTGGTGAAATTCTGGATGGGTGACGCGGGCTACGCCCGGTTCCTGGCCAAACTGCAAGCAGGAGAGTTTTGATGTCTCAGACCAAGAAAGAGATGCTGGTCGACCCGCTTGTCGACAATAACCCGATCACGCTGCAGGTCCTGGGCATCTGTTCCGCGCTGGCCGTGACTTCTTCGTTGCAGGTGGCCTTTGTAATGGCGCTGGCTGTGACCTTCGTGACCGCCTTCTCGTCGATGTTCATTTCGATGTTGCGCAACCAGATACCCGGCTCAATCCGGATCATCGTTCAGATGGTGATCATCGCGTCGCTGGTGATCCTGGTGGATCAGGTTCTCAAGGCCTATGCCTTCCAGATTTCGAAAACCCTGTCGGTTTTCGTTGGGCTGATTATCACAAACTGTATCGTGATGGGCCGTGCCGAGGCATTTGCGATGAAGAACCCCCCGATAGCATCTTTTATCGACGGTGTTGGCAACGGCATGGGCTATGGGCTGATCCTGCTGCTAGTCGGCTTTATCCGCGAGCTGTTGGGGGCCGGGTCGCTGTTCGGTGTCACCATCTTGCAGACTGTGAACAATGGCGGCTGGTACGTACCCAACGGTATGCTGCTGTTGCCACCTTCGGCGTTCTTCATCATCGGCCTGATCATCTGGGTCTTCCGTACATGGAAGCCGAACCAGGTCGAAGAACGTGAATACAAAATCCAGCAGGTAGAGGCGCACTGATGGAAGGGCTTATCTCACTGGCCGTAAAGGCCATCTTTGTCGAAAACCTTGCGCTCAGCTTCTTTCTTGGCATGTGTACCTTCATCGCCGTGTCCAAGAAGATCTCGACCGCGCTGGGTCTTGGGATCTCGGTCATGGTCGTGCAGGCGATCACCGTTCCCGCCAACAACCTGTTGCTGACTTATCTGCTGAAGCCGGGCGCGCTGGCCTGGGCCGGGTTCCCGGATGTGGACCTGACCTTCCTTGGCCTGATCTCGTATATCGGCGTGATAGCCGCGATGGTTCAGATCCTCGAGATGGTCTTGGACAAGTATTTCCCCCCGCTCTACAACGCGCTGGGTATTTTTCTGCCGCTGATCACGGTGAACTGCGCCATCCTGGGTGGCTCGCTGTTCATGGTCGAGCGGAATTATAACTTTGCCGAGGCCACGACCTATGGTCTGTCCTCCGGCTTTGGCTGGGCGCTGGCGATTACCGCTATGGCGGGGGTGCGCGAAAAGCTGAAATATTCGGACATTCCTGATGGCCTGCAGGGTCTGGGGATCACCTTTATCACCGCGGGTCTGATGGCGATGGCCTTCATGTCCTTCTCGGGCGTGAAACTGTAAGGGGGCGGCAATGGAAACCTTTAGCCTAGGCGTCGTTCTTTTCACGCTGATCGTTCTGGCGCTTGTCGCCCTTATCATGGCCGCCCGGTCGCGGTTGGTGTCGACGGGCAATGTCAACATCACCATCAATGGTGAGAAAACCGTGTCCGTGCCCGCCGGTGGCAAGCTGTTGCAAACCCTGGCAGCTGAGAAACTGTTCGTGCCATCGGCCTGTGGCGGCGGCGGGACCTGCGCACAATGCCGCGTACGCGTCCATTCCGGCGGTGGCTCGATCCTGCCGACCGAAGAAAGCCATATCACCAAGCGCGAGGCCGCTTGTGGCGACCGTCTGTCTTGTCAGGTTGCAGTTAAACAAGACATGGATATCGAGGTCCCCGAAGAGGTCTTTGGCGTCAAGAAATGGGAATGCACGGTTCGGTCGAACGAAAACGTTGCCACCTTTATCAAAGCGCTGACGCTGGACCTGCCCGAAGGTGAGGATGTGAATTTCCGCGCTGGTGGCTATATCCAGATCGAAGCCCCCGCCCATGCGCTGAAATACACTGATTTCGATGTCGAGGAGGAATATCGCGAAGATTGGGATCGCTTCAATCTGTGGCAATACGACTCGGTCGTTGCCGAACCCATCGAACGCGCCTATTCCATGGCCAACTATCCGGACGAAAAGGGCATGATCATGCTGAACGTCCGGGTTGCCTCACCGCCTCCGGGTTCCGAAGGGATACCGGCGGGCCAGATGTCGTCGTATATCTTCAACCTGAAACCGGGTGACAAGGTCACGATCTCGGGTCCATTCGGTGAATTCTTCGCCCGCGAGACCGGAAGAGAGATGGTGTTCATCGGTGGTGGTGCTGGTATGGCGCCCATGCGCAGCCATATTTTCGACCAGCTCAAACGGCTTGAGAATCGCGACCGTAAGATCACCTTCTGGTACGGTGCCCGGTCCAAGAAAGAGATGTTCTTTGTCGAGGATTTCGACAGCCTCGCGGAAGAGTTCGACAATTTCGAATGGCATGTCGCCCTGTCGGATGCCCAGCCCGAGGATGACTGGAAAGGCTATACCGGCTTTATCCATAACGTGCTGTTCGACGAATACCTCAAGAACCACCCGGCACCCGAGGATTGCGAGTTCTACATGTGCGGACCGCCGATCATGAACCAGTCGGTCATCAACATGCTGCTGGATCTGGGTGTGGACCGCGAAGATATCATGCTCGACGATTTCGGCGGGTAATCAGTTATCCGGCGCCCTGTGGCGCCGGTTTCATTTTAGGTCTTTTGGTTCGATTACAGGCGCAGGTCGCTTGCCTCGCGTGGCAGGCAGGATTTGATGTCGAAGACTACGCTGTTTTCTTTGCCATAGGCTCGAAACTGCAAAGGATCGAGTGCCCGATATTCCGCATGCGCGACGGCCAGGACGACCCCATCATAGAGCCCTGGCTCAGGTTGGTCGATCAGGGCCAGGTCGTATTCTTCGTGCGCGGCTTTGGGGTCGGCATGAGGGTCGTGGACATCGACGCTGATGCCATAGCTTTGCAATTCTTCGATAATGTCGACGACACGGGTGTTGCGCAGGTCGGGGCAGTTTTCCTTGAACGTCAGGCCCATCACCAGAACACGGGCGGCGCCAACATTGATACCGCAACGGGTCATACGTTTGACCAGTTGCGACACTACATAGCTGCCCATCCTGTCATTCAGGCGCCGCCCTGCAAGGATGATCTGCGGGTGATGGCCCACGGCCTCGGCCTTGTGCGTCAGGTAGTAAGGATCCACGCCGATGCAATGCCCGCCGACCAGACCGGGGCGGAAGGGCAGGAAGTTCCATTTGGTTCCGGCTGCGCGCAGCACAGCCTCGGTATCGATGCCCATGCGACCGAAGATCATCGCCAACTCGTTCACCAGAGCGATATTCAGGTCGCGCTGGGTGTTTTCGATCACCTTCGCGGCCTCAGCCACGCGGATGCTTTCGGCCTTGTGGGTTCCGGCGGTGATGATCCGGGCATAGAGCGCGTCAACCAGATCAGCGACCTGCGGGGTTGAACCAGCGGTGACTTTGCAGATGTCCGCGATGCGGTGGGTCTTGTCACCGGGGTTGATCCGCTCGGGGCTGTAGCCTGCAAAGAAATCCGTGTTGAAGGTCAGGCCCGAGGCGCGTTCCAGCACCGGAACGCAATCTTCTTCGGTTGCGCCGGGATAGACGGTGGATTCGTAGATCACCAAATCACCGGGTTTCAATACGTGGCCAACTGTTTCCGACGCGGCCAGAAGGGGGGCTAAATCAGGCTGCTTACCTGCGGTGATCGGCGTGGGGACGGTTACGACATAGGTATCGCAGTCGGCAATCTCCGAGGGGTTGGTTGTGAATTTCAGGCCGCCCGCCGCGCTCAGATCATGTGGCTCAACCTCATGCGTTGCATCTACGCCAGCGCGTAGTGCCTCGACCCGCGCCGCATTGATGTCAAATCCGATCACCTTGCCAGTTTTGCCGAAGGCCACGGCCAGGGGCAGGCCGACATAACCCAGCCCGATCACAGCAATCTTTCGGGAATTGGGGTCGGTTTCAAGCATATGCGTCACTTACCATGATAGTCGCGGAACCATTCGACAAACTGGGCGATTCCATCTTTGAAGTTTGTCTGCGGACGATAGCCGGTCAGCTTTTGCAGCAGATCACTATTCGCCCAAGTGGCAGGAACATCACCCATCTGCATAGGCATGTAATTGCGGATGGCTTTCTTGCCGATAGCTTCCTCAATGGCTTCGATAAAATCCATCAGGCGCACTTTGTCGCCATTGCCTATATTCACCACGCGCCAGGGCGCCGCTGGCGACAGGCTGTCACCTTCTTCAATCTCATCTGCGCTGTCCGGCCGCACCGGAGGGGCGTCAATCAGCAGTCGGATACCGCGGACAAGGTCTTCGACATTGGTGAAATCCCGATACATGTCGCCGTGGTTATAGATATCGATCGGGCGGTCATCCAGAATTGCATCCACGAATTTATAGAGTGCCAGATCGGGTCGCCCCCATGTGCCGTAAACGGTGAAGAACCGGAACATGGTCGTGGGCAGGTTCCACAAATGGGCATAGGAATGGCCCATCGCCTCATTTGCCTTTTTGGTTGCGGCGTAAATCGTCAGCGGTGTGTCGGCCTTTTCGACCTCAGTAAAGGGCATGACCTCGTTGGCGCCATAGACCGAGGATGTCGAGGCCATCAGAAGGTGATCCACCTTATGCTCGCGCGCGATCTCCATGACGTTGAACGTGCCGACCACGTTGGAATTGATATAGCTGCGTGGGTCCTCAAGGCTATAGCGGACACCAGCCTGCGCCGCGAGATGCACGATCACCTCGGGCTGGAACTCCTCAGCGACCTTTGCAAGCTGGTCGTAGTTTTCCAAAAGATCCTCGGTTGCGGAAAACCCAGGGGATTGCAAGAGCATCTGATGGCGGCGCTGCTTGAGCGAGACGTCGTAATAATCCGTCATCCCATCGTAGCCGTGAACCTGAAACCCCTCGGCCAGTAGCAGTTTTGCCAGGTGAAAACCGATGAACCCTGCTGTGCCTGTGACTAATACGCGCTTCATTTAACCCTCGACCCAAACCAAAACCGTTTGAAACATCAGGGATACTTTCAGCCCCTCAAGGTCAAGGGGATTTTCCTACAAACCGCGCCAATGGGGCAATCCAGAACCCGAATTCACTTGCGGATTGTTGTTGCCCGCCAGTCAGGGTAGGAAATTGCGATGGTGTGGGATTGGATCAAAACCAGGTGGAAAAAACCTCAGGCGGCACAGAATTCAGTTTCTGACATCGCGCCTGACCAGAGGTTTTATGCCGTGGGGGATATCCACGGGCGATTGGATCTGTTGCAGACTTTGCTGGCAAGGCTGGATCCAGATTGCCCCACAATCTTTGTCGGGGACTACATTGATCGTGGCAATTACAGCGCCCAGGTGCTGCACCAGTTACGGCACCTTAGCCGGGTCCGGGGCAATGATTTCATTTGCCTGCTGGGTAATCACGAGGAGATGCTGTTGCGGTTCACCGATGACCCAAAACGGGTCGGCAGGCTTTGGCTGCAAAACGGTGGCCTGCAAACGCTCGCCTCATTTGGAATTACCGGTGTGGATGAAGACACGGTTGGTGCGGATGCTGTCTCGGTGGCTGACAGATTGCGACGCGCAATGGGAGAAGATTTGCTGTCATGGCTGCACGACCGTCCCCTGACCTGGACCAGCGGCAATGTCACCGTGGTGCATGCAGGGCTGGACCCAGGCAAGCCATTGGATGAGCAGACACGCCAAGTCCGCCTGTGGGGCCATCCGAATTTCTCACGGCAGATGCGGGAAGATGGCCAGTGGGTTGTCCATGGTCATACGATCACGTCAGAGCCCCGCGCTGAGAATGGCGTTGTTTCGATCGACACCGGCGCCTTCTTCAGTGGCAGGTTGACCGCCACTGATATTCGCGCCGGCGAGGTCCGGTTCATCGCAACCAACGAGCAGCCGGAATAGCTGTCAACCGACGATCATCTGCTTCATGCGAAGGGCTTCATACTCCAGCTCTTTGAGGCGGAAATGCACGACATCACCGATCGTGATCACGCCACGAAGATGGCCATCGCTGAGGACGGGCATGTGGCGAAAGCGCCCCTCTGTCATGGTTTTCAGCACATCGTTCAACAGATCCTCGGGCGCGCAGGTCTGTACACTGCGGGTCATCAGATCTTCGACAGATTGGGGCAGGGTCTGGCCGGGAGTATCGGCCATACGGCGCACAATATCACGCTCGGACAGGATACCCTGAAGCGTACCATTCTGATCTGTCACCACCACAGCGCCGATCCGCTTTTCCTTGAGGATATTCACCACCGAATGAATTGTGTCTTTCGGGCGCACGGTAAAAACCGCGTCCCCTTTGCCAACAAGCAGCTTTTCGACTGTTGTCTGTGTATGAGAAAGGTTCGATTCAACCGACTGGCTATGCGAGGCAGCCGCGGCCTTGTCGCCGCGTGTCGGTGGCTGGTAAGAGCTTGGGGCCATGGGCAATCTCCTCTTGCTTTGCTTTTCACCTTACCGCAGCCATATGACCTGTATAGGGTACAAATGCCCTAACCGGGGAAAACTGCCAAAAACCAAGGAAATCCGGCCCGTTGTCCAACTTTTATCTGACCCCCCCTGTTGCCGCGCTGATATTTTTTGCGGTTGTCGTTTGTGGCCATAATTTTCGCATGACCTGGAAACAACAGGCTCCGGGATGGCAGAAGAAAGCATGGCTGTTCGGGGTGCCCGCCGGAATCGGTTTGTTGGCGCTAGGCTTCCTGCCGCTGAAAGCCTGATGCAGGTTTGACTCTGATTGGGGCCGCTGTCATATGCCGGGCACGCTTTTCCTCAGGAGGGACCCATATGCGTTTCTTGCCAGTCCTGGCTGTCGCCACACTTATTTCCGGCTGCTTGTTCGACAAAGAGCCCGAGGTGGTACGCCTGTCAGGCGAAACGATGGGGACGACATTCAACATCACGGCCATCGGTGTCGATGTTGATGAAGAAGCGCTGGCGGGTGCGGTCGAACAGACACTGGCCGAAGTTAACGCAAAGATGTCGAACTGGGACCCGAATTCCGAGGTTTCGACCTTCTCGGACTCGGGCAGCACTGAACCTGTAGCCGTTTCGGATGAATTTGCGCTGGTGCTTGATGCCGCGAATGATGTGCACGAGAAATCCGGGGGTACATTCGACGTGACTCTCGGCCCGCTGATAGAGCTTTGGGGCTTTGGTCCGCGCAAACCGGAAGATCCGGTGCCCGCAGATGCTGACATCCAGGCGGCTTTGGGCAGGGTCGGACAGGCCAGATTGCTGCAACTGGATCGCGATGCCGGAACTTTGGCGAAGGCCGATGCCGGAGTCGGCATTAACCTGTCCGCCATTGCCAAGGGGTATGGCATCGACGCCGTGGCCGAAACGCTGCGCACGGCTGGGATTGAAGACTATATGGTCGAGATAGGCGGCGATCTGGTCACAAGAGGCGAAAACGACAAGGGTGAGACTTGGCGGATCGGGATCGAAAAACCCCAGGCCGATGCGCAGAATCTGCAGTTGATCGTACAACTTGATGATCTGGGTATGGCGACATCCGGCGATTACAAGAATTTCTTTGAACAAGATGGTGTGCGGTATTCGCATATCATTGACCCAACTACTGGCCGCCCGATCACGCATCGGACCACTTCGGTCACGGTACTGGCCGAAAATGCTATGATGGCAGATGCTTGGGCGACAGCGATGTTGGCCTTGGGTCAGGAAAAGGGTTTGAAACTTGCCGAGACGCATAAACTTGCCGTGTATTTCATCTCGCGGGATGTGACAGGCGGTGAGGATGCCTATATCACGGTACACAGCACAGCGTTCAAAGAGGCGTTGGGCACCAACTGACGGGTTGAGCTGAGATGAGCACTTTTATTCTGGCCTTCATTCTACTGCTGATCATCATGGTTGGCATGTCGCTGGGTGTGATGTTGATGGGTAAGACCATCAAGGGCAGCTGCGGTGGCCTGAATGCGATCTCGGGTGCGGATAAATGTGTGGTCTGCCAAAAGGACGTGGACCCTAACAGCCCCTTGCGCGACAAGCTTCAGTGCAAACGCGCCCAAAAGATGCTTGAGCAGATGGAACGGCAGGCCTAATAACTTAGCGCTTCGTTTGGCGGCTGGAATTGGCTAAGCAGGTCCCTGAATAACGGGGGCGCAGATTTGGCCAAAGCAAGAAACATCCTGTTCATCATGTTCGACCAGCTGCGCTGGGACTATCTGAGCTGTTACGGACATCCGCATCTGCACACCCCCAACATAGACCGCCTGGCTGCGCGTGGTGTGCGGTTCGACAGGGCCTATATCCAGTCTCCTATTTGCGGTTCCTCCCGTATGTCGACCTATACCGGGCGCTATGTGCATTCGCATGGGGCTTCTTGGAATGGAATCCCGCTGAAAGTGGGTGAGATGACCATGGGTGATCATCTGCGCAAAGCTGGGATGGACTGTTGGCTGGTGGGCAAGACCCATATGCGTGCGGATGCCGAGGGAATGGCGCGATTAGGGCTGGAGCCGGACAGTCTGATTGGTGCGCGCGTGGCCGAATGCGGGTTCGACGTGTTCGAGCGTGATGACGGAATGCTGCCCGAAGGGCCGGATGGGTATTATGACCCGGACGGGGCCAAGGAATACAACAAATACCTATCGGCCAAAGGATATGACAGCGACAACCCCTGGCATGACTTCGCCAATTCAGGTCTCGACGCTGAGGGCAATGTTCTGTCGGGCTGGTTTCTCAAGAACTCTTCCCAGCCGGCGAATATTGCCGAGGAAGACAGCGAAACGCCCTATCTGACCGGGCGCGGGATCGAATTCATGGAAGCCCATGACGGCCCCTGGTGCTGCCACCTGAGCTTTATCAAACCGCATTGGCCCTATGTCGTGCCGGAACCCTATGCCTCAATGTACGGACCGGAACATATCCTGCCCGTGGTCCGGTCTGAGGCGGAACGCCAGAATGCCCACCCAGTGCTGAGCGCGTTCATGGGCACCAAGGTGGGCGAGGCGTTTTCCCGACAAGAGGTGCGCGAGGCCGTGATCCCCGCTTATATGGGTCTGATCAAGCAGGCCGACGACCAGATGGGCCGGCTGTTCGCATGGCTGGAAAAGACGGGTCGGATGGAGGACACGATGATCGTGTTAACCTCGGACCACGGGGATTTTCTGGGCGATCACTGGATGGGTGAGAAGACCTTTTTCCAGGACGCATCGGTCAAGGTGCCGTTGATCATCTATGACCCATCCCCCGAGGCTGAGGCAACCCGTGGCACTGTCAGCGACGCGCTGGTCGAGTCCATCGACCTCGCCCCAACATTCTTGGACATAGCCGGAGGCGAAGCGTCGGGTCACATTCTGGAAGGTCACTCCTTGTTGCCGATCTTGCGTGGCCATCAGGTCGAGACACCTCGGGAAGTGGCAATCAGTGAGTATGACTATTCCGCCTCGCCCATGGCGGAAAAGCTGAATGCCTCGGTTCGGGATGCAGTGATGTTCATGGTGGCCAACAAGAAATGGAAGCTGATCCATTGCGAAGGCGGGCATCGGCCACTGCTGTTCGATCTTGAAAACGACCCGAATGAACTAACAGACCTTGGCAACAGTGCTGAACACGCGGATATCATCGCCAAGATGTATGACCATCTGTTCACTTGGGCGCGTCGCCCGTCGCAGCGCACAACGCGTTCCGAACAGCAACTGATCGATATGCGCACCAATAGTCGGGGCAGAGGGGTGGTTATTGGAATCTATGACGAAAACGACGCACCACTGGATTTGACCGTGAAATACAGAGGCCGCAAAGCGCGCCCCTATCAGGACCATACCGGCAAGGAATAGCCTTTGTAACATGAATTCTGACTGATCAGGGCAAAAGGCGGTTCACCCTGCGCGGGGCAGGCGATACAAGACCAACCAAGAGCAGCAAACCCGGAGAGCCGAAATGACCGCCCCGAAACCCGTCGTCCTGTGTATTCTTGATGGCTGGGGCCTGTCCGAGGACACCGAGGCCAATGCGCCTTACCTTGCCGACACGCCAACATTTGATGCGATCATGGCCAAGGGCCCACACGCCAAGCTGATCACCCATGGTCCGGATGTTGGTCTGCCAAGTGGTCAGATGGGCAATTCCGAAGTCGGTCACACAAATATTGGGGCTGGCCGCGTTGTTGCGATGGATTTGGGCCAGATTGATCTGGCGATTGAGGACGGTTCTTTCTTTGCCAACTCCGCGCTGCAGAACTTTATCGGTAAGGTAAAGGCTGCAGGTGGCACCGCACATCTGTTGGGGGTGGTCTCGGACGGGGGAGTGCATGGCCACCTGAACCATATCATTGCTGCGGCAAAGGCGATAACGGATGCTGGTGTGCCCGTTGCCTTGCACGCGGTTACGGATGGCCGGGATGTGGCCCCGAAATCAGCGCTGACCTATATCACAGAGCTTGAGGAGCGCTTGCCCGACGGCGCCCGTGTTGCCTCGGTCTGCGGGCGCTATTTTGCAATGGATCGCGACAACCGATGGGAACGTGTCAGCGAAGCCTATGGTGCAATGATCAAAGGGCAGGGGCGCAGCGCTGTTTCGGCGCGCAATGCCGTGGATCAGGCCTATCAGCAGTCGGAAACGGACGAATTTATCGTCCCGACCGTCCTCGACGGCTATCACGGCATCAAAGACGGAGATGGGTTCTTCTGCCTCAACTTCCGCGCCGACCGGGCCCGCGAGATTCTGCGGGCGATTGGCGAACCCGGCTTTGATGATTTCGACACCGGCCCGCGTCCACAGCTTTCAGCCCTGCTGGGCATGGTCGAATATTCCGACGGGCACAGCGCCTATATGACCACTGTTTTCCCCAAACGTGACATCATCAATACACTGGGCGAATGGGTGGCAAAACATGGGTTGAGCCAGTTCCGTCTCGCCGAGACCGAGAAATACCCGCATGTGACCTTCTTCCTCAATGGCGGCAAGGAAGTGCCTGAGGCGAACGAAGACCGCTTTATGCCTAAATCGCCCAAAGTGGCGACCTACGACCTGCAACCCGAGATGTCATCGGCCGAAGTAACCGCAAAATTCGTCGAAGCCATCGGGGCGGGCTATGATCTGATCATAACCAACTATGCCAATCCGGATATGGTTGGGCATACCGGCGACCTGCAAGCGGCAATCCGCGCCTGTGAGGCTGTGGATCAAGGGCTGGCGCAAGTGGTCGCCGCGTTGGAAAAAGTGGGGGGCGCAATGATTGTAACGGCCGATCATGGAAATTGCGAGATGATGGTCGATCCCGAAACCGGCGGGCCGCATACAGCCCATACGCTGAACCCCGTGCCCGTGGCGTTAGTCGGGGGACCAGCAGAGGTATCCTTGCGGGATGGTCGCCTGTCCGATCTGGCGCCCACACTGCTGGAACTGATGGCGTTGGATCAGCCCCCTGAAATGACTGGAAAGAGCCTGCTTTCATGACGCTTCGTGCGCTGCTTCTGGCGATTTTCTTTACATCCAGGGCGGTTGCCCAGACCGACCCCGCGACCGCTGCATTGAATGCAGCGCAGATGCTTGAGCAGGCATCAGTATCGTTGACCGAGGCCGAAAGCGCCCGCGACCGAGTCCGTGCCCTGACCGAAACCATACAGGCGTATGAGGCGGGCCTGTCGGCCATGCGGGATGGCCTACGACGGGCGGCAACACGCGAAGCCCAGTTAACAGCCGAGTTGCGCAGTCGGGAAAAGGACGTGGCACAGCTGTTGGGCGTATTACAAACGATCGAAACCACGGCGCCTCCGGTTCTGATGCTACACCCGTCAGGGCCGTTGGGCTCGGCCCGGGCCGGTATGATGCTGTCCGAGGTTACGCCGGGTCTGAACGCAAAAGCGCAGTCTCTTGCGCGTGATCTTCAAGAAGTGCGCACGCTGCGATTGTTGCAGCAAAGCGCCTCGGAAACCTTGGTCGAGGGCTTGACCGGCGTTCAGAATGCCCGCACCCAGCTCAGCACCGCCATCGCAGACCGAACGGATTTGCCGCGCCGCTTTGTCGAGGACCCGATCCGCACAGCGATCCTGATCTCATCGACTGAAACGCTTGACGGTTTTGCCAGCGGGCTTTCCCAGATCTCCGAAGGGCAAATCGCCGAAACGGATGCGGATATATCAAGTATCAAGGGTCAAATTGCGCTGCCGACGCAGGGCATCATCCTGCACCGGGCAAATGAAACCGATGCGGCCGGTGTCAAACGCCCTGGTATCGTATTGGGCACCCGACCGCGCGCAATAGTCACCTCGCCAACGGCGGCCACGATACGGTATCGCGGGCCACTACTGGAGTTGGGGAATCTGGTGATCCTCGAGCCGCAACCGGGGCTTCTATTTGTCTTTTCCGGGCTACAAGAGGTCTACGGAGAAGCCGGTCAGGTGATTCCCCGGGGGACGCCAGTCGGATTGATGCCTGCAGAATCGAAGGAAATCGGCGCAATTTTGTCAACAAGCGGTGATGGCACTGGAACTGACCGGTCAGAAACGCTCTATATAGAGGTAAGACAGGATAACAGCCCCGTGGACCCGGAATCGTGGTTTCGGACCGACAAGGATGGATAAACGAGTATGAAGAAATTTGTGATGGCCGGTTTGGCTGGAACTATTGCAGGCCTGATTGTAACGACGCAGATCGCCGGTCCGTTGCTTGCCCAAGAAGCCGAAAACAAGGCCAGTGTCTATGAACAGCTGGATCTGTTTGGCGATATTTTCGAACGCATCCGCGCGCAATATGTCGAAGAGGTTGAGCCCGAAGACCTGATTGAGGCGGCCATTGACGGTATGCTGACCTCGCTGGATCCGCATTCCAGCTATCTGTCGCCGGATGATGCCGAACAAATGCGGGTCCAGACCCGTGGCGAGTTTGGCGGTCTGGGTATCGAAGTCACGCAGGAAGAGGGCTTTGTCAAAGTTGTCTCGCCGATCGACGATACGCCTGCGGATGAGGCCGGGATCGAAGCCGGAGATTTCATCACCCATGTCGATGGCGAAAGCATACTGGGCCTGACCCTGGACAAAGCGGTCGATCTGATGCGCGGGCCGGTGGGCTCGGAAATCGTGATCACCGTTGTCCGCGAGGGTGAACAGGAACCTTTTGACGTGCCTATCATCCGCGACACAATCAAACTGACGGCAGTACGCGCGCGCACCGAAGGGACCAGTGTGGTTCTGCGTGTGACCACCTTTAACGACCAAACCTATCCCAACTTGCAGGAAGGTCTGGCCGAGCAGATCGAAGAGGCCGGAGGGATCGACAAGGTGAATGGTGTCGTTCTGGACCTGCGCAACAATCCCGGTGGTCTGCTGACACAGGCAATCAAGGTTTCGGACGCATTCCTAAACGAGGGTGAGATCGTATCAACCCGTGGCCGCGATCCAAGCGATGGTGAGCGTTTCAACGCAACAGTGGGTGATCTGGCAGAAGGAAAGCCGATTGTGGTGCTGATCAATGGTGGGTCCGCCTCAGCATCCGAGATTGTAGCCGGCGCGCTGCAGGATCATCGCCGCGCAATCGTTGTGGGAACCAAAAGTTTCGGCAAAGGCTCGGTCCAGACTGTCATGCCACTGCGGAGCGATGGCGCGATGCGTTTGACCACGTCGCGCTACTACACTCCGTCGGGCCGGTCTATTCAGGCGCTTGGTGTCAGCCCGGACATCATCGTTGAACAGCCCCGCCCAGCCCCGGAGACCGAGGAAGAAGAGGCCAATGGGAACACCCGTTCCGAGGCTGATCTGCGTGGCAGTCTGAACAATGACAGCCTGAGCGAGGATGAAATCCGCCAGATCGAAGAAGATAGGGCCAAGGCCGAAGCCACCGCCGAATTGCGGGAAGAGGATTACCAGCTGGCCTATGCCATCGACATCCTCAAGGGGCTGTCAGCCTTCAACCCGGACGGGCCATCGCAATAAAAAAACCGGGCCGCCTGACAGGCGGCCCTTTTCCTGATGGGGCCGCTGCCGATCGAGGTAGGGTGGCTGATTAGAGCCCGATGCCACCTATGTTGTCTCCCAACCAACGTCCGCTCTGTGAAAAGCTAGTCAGAAAAACACATCTTGTTTCCATCCAGGTCTCGAACGTATGCAGAGAACTTTGGCCCGCGTTGGTTGGGGGCCCCCTCACAATCACCCCCGAGATCTGTAGCTAAAGCGTGCAGCCTTCTGACTTCTGCGTGGCCACCAACGCAAAATCCAACCATCGTTCCATTACCGTTAGTGGCCGGCAACGTGTCGAAGGGTTTGGCCACGGCGAAGGCAAAATCCTTTCCAAGCCAGTAAGTCATTCTTTCTGAAGGCGACATGCTTTGGAGACCCGATTGCGAAAACAGTGTGTCGTAGAAGGTTCTTGCAGCTGCCATGTCATTCGTTCCGACAACAAAGTAATTCATTTTCATCGATTTAGCTCCTGCAAGTGAGTGGCCTGCGTCAGGTATTGGTTTCAGTGACCCAAGCTATATCGACTAATGTGCCATTTTATGTCTTATTTGATTCATGGCACGGGCTAATACACACAACAGACTGAGGCGATTGGAATTGCTTGCGGTTCAACTCAAGCAAGATGCCCATTGTACGGTTAGAGACTTGGCGCAACAGCATGGTGTCAGTATGCGCACGATAGCCCGCGACCTTGTGCTTATGCGGGACCAAGGCATGCAGATAGACGCTGATCGCGGTCGTGGAGGAGGTGTGCGCCTCGACCGCAACTGGGGCGTTGGTCGCATGAACCTGACATACGCTGAGGCGGTCGATCTGCTAATCAGCATCGCTGTCGCAGAGCAGATGAAATCACCAATGTTGCTTGCGAACTTGGCATCGGTAAGGCGGCAGCTTGTGGCCTCGTTTTCACCCGGGAAACGCAACAAGGTGAACCAGCTCAAGTCCCGTATTCTCATAGGCGTCACGGCTTCGACTTATGTTCAAGCCAGCGCGAGCGCCCCACCAAAAAGGATTGTGCAAGCGGTTCATCAGGCTTTCGTCGATCAAAAGGTCTTGGAGCTGCGATATCAAAGAGAAGACGGTGTTATTTCCAACCGGCAAATTGAGCCTCAGTATCTCTTGTTGAAGTATCCCATTTGGTACGTCGTTGCGATCGACCGTCTGAGAAACGAACCAAGGACATTTCGGTGCGACCGGATGCATGGGGCCTCAATGGGCGAAACGCGCTTCAAGCTGCTGCCGAAAGAAAAATTTCAACCCTCATTGGTAATTGATGATTCTTCGATGTGATCGGGTCATGGCCAACCGTATGCGGACAATGACGCCTGAATTATAGGCACGCACTTCTACCGCCTACTGAGACCGGCGAAAGACTCGTTTTAGCATATCAAGCTCTGCTCGCATCAGGTCCAGTTCGGCGCGCAGGTCATCGGCGGCGGCGTTTCCTGCAATGATCGAGAACCCGCCCAGTTTAAGCCCTGAAACGGAATCTGAGATTACAAAACTGTGGACCCCGTCAGACAGGGCCACATCAGGCACCTGTACACAAAGCTCCCACCCGGTGTCGGCTGGTGACAGGTGAACCTCATCCAGCGCGTCACCACGGTAGGACACGCTGATCTCGGGCTGCGTATCGGCCTGCAGGTGGCCCATCCAGGTGCCATTTTCCAGGCCCAGTGATGTGAGTATCAGATTAGTCATGGCTGGGTTCTCATAAATCGGCGCGATGGTGACGACAGACGGTCAGGTCCTGCAACACTATCCGGTTCATCCGAGGATTATCCAGAATGATATCCAGCCAGACTTTGTCCATGCGGCGTTCATTCAGTGGTAAATGTGCAAGATCAAAATCCACGCTGTTTGAAGGACCAGTGGGATCAAGTTTGCGCAGAACCTGTTCGGCGTTTGGGCCGTGTCGAATATTGAGCCGCGCGAACAATTCCTGTGGGCGTTCGGCCTCAATATGGCAATCGACTCGGATCAGATGCTGCTGCGTCAGCCCTTGCACAGCCTCTTGTGGAAGCTCGATAGAGAGAGAGAGAAATGATCCCTCGAACCCGAAAACCTCGACCGCCAAGCTGAACGGTGACAGATCATGCTTGCGCGTGTTCCGGATCTGGCGCGTGCTGATTTCCTGGCGCGGACAGTCGTGAAACAGCGTTGCCTCATCGTTGATACGTGCCTTACGCGGGGCCGAGGCGACACCGGGGCGGGGCTGAGGATAGCGCCACAGCTCGGGCCTCCAGCTCCAGTCGGTGCCCAACGGTTTCGGGAAATGGGTTGATCCCGCCACAGGCCGTGTAAGGCGGCTGTTGGCCTGAAGGATCAGCGCATCCAGCTCGGATCGCAAGCGACGTGCATCATCACGCTGCTGCCGCAATTCAGAAAGCACAGCCTCGGGCGCTGCCCGGGCGTCCCGCTGCCAGCGCGTCAGTGCTTTGCGGTGAATATAGCGATCCAGTAGCTTGCCCATGATCCCAATCTATTGCTCCACACATCTTTTGTCGGATATCCACCCGAGGATAAAGCCGATTTGCATCATAGCGTCGGTAAATTACCGAAAATGTGAACACGCTTTTGGCTAGGCAGCAAAGTTGTGACCTGTTACGGAGGGCGCCGTTCTTGCAATCGACCCGGTCAGTGCGTACCGTCTGACACCTGATTGCAGTGGACCATCCGTTACAACCCTATAGCAATATTTCCGAGGCAAAGACGGGGCATGGAACCCACTCTATTCGCATTCATCTGGAAGCATTCCAAGAAACAGCAACTGGTATTGTTGCTGCTGACATTGTTTTCTTTTCCCTTCCTCTATGCATCACTGGAGCTGCCCAAGCAGATCATTAACGATGCGATTGGTGCTCCAGGCAGCTCGGTAACTTTCTTAGGAGTTACGGTGACGCAGGTGCAGTATTTGTTGATTCTGTGTCTGGCCTTTCTGGCGACGGTCATCGCCAGCGGTCTGATGAAAATGCGGATCAACACGATGAAAGGTGTGTTGGCCGAACGCATGTTGCGCCGACTGAGGTACACGCTGATCCACCGAACTCTGCGGTTCCCGAAATCCTATTTTGCCACCACCAGTCAGGGCGAGTTGGTGTCGATGATCACGTCCGAGGCTGAACCGATGGGCGGCCTGATGGGGGATGCGATCGCACAACCCGTATTCCAGTTTGGTCAGATGATGACCATTGTGACGTTTCTGTTCATGCAAAGCGTGTGGTTTGGTCTTGCAAGTATTGCGCTGATCCCGCTGCAGGCTTGGTTGATTCCAAAATTGCAGCGCCAGATCAACCTGTTGAACAAAGACCGAATCCAGGAAGTTAGGCGCTTGAGCTCAGAAATCGGCGAAAGCGCAGCCGGGATCAGCGATCTGCGCACCAACGGAGGCTGGCGGCACAGATTGGCCCAGTTCAGCCATCGTTTGGGAACTTTGTTCGAGATCCGATTCAAGATCTATAACAAAAAGTTCTTCATGAAGTTTCTCAACAATCTGATCACTCAGATGACCCCGTTTCTGTTTTATTCGGTGGGCGGATACCTGGCGATCACGGGCGAGGTAACAGTGGGCGCGCTGGTGGCGGCACTGGGAGCATATAAGGATCTTAGCGGACCTTGGAAGGATCTGCTGACCTATTACAATCAGGTTCAGGACATGTCGTTGCGGTGGGAAATCGTGACCGAACGCTTCGCGCCCGACAACATGGTGCCCGAAGAGCTGTTCGAGGGCGAGCCTGATTCCATTCCGCATCTGACTGGCGAGATCAAGCTGCAGAATATTACCGTTCGGGATAACGATGGGAAAACTGTTCTCGAGGATATAGACCTCGTCATACCCAAAGGGGCCCGCGTGGCCATCAAATCCTCGAATGCGGCCGAAAGAGGGGCATTGGCTCAGCTGCTGACCCGCGAATTGCTGCCGGTTCAGGGCGACGTCACGATTGCTGGACATGACATCCAATCCTTGCACCAATCCGTCATCGCGGCGCGGATCGGATATGCCTATTCTCGACCATATCTGTTTGATGGGTCGATTGGGGACAACTTGATGATGCCCCTGAAAACACGCCCTCAGCATGAAGCCGACGCCGTCAGGGCCCCTAGCCGCCGCCAGATCGAGGCCGCGCGAGCGGGAAACTCGGTGGATTCGCTGTCAGATGAATGGATTGATCCCGGTCTGGCCGGGCTCAACAACACTGACGACATCCAGGATTGGTGGTTCAAGCTGGTCGAGGCGATGGGAACGGATGAATTCATGTTCCGCCGCACCCTGCGCAGCCAGTTGAATCCGGATCAGCATCCCGAGTTTGTGCAAAATATCATCGACCTCCGTGGCCCCATCCATGACAAGTTGGTGGAAAAAGATTTGGACCGCTTTGTCTACCGGTTCGATCCGGACAGGTTCAACCCAACTGTGCCTTTGGGTGGCAACCTTCTTTATGCAGCACCGTCGCAAGAAATCTCGCCGGACATTTTGGCCGGCGATAATCGGTTCATGCAAATGCTGCGTACACATGAGCTTGATGACGACGCGCTGAGTATCTCAAGCGCTGTTCTGGAAACGCTTAGCCATGCTTTTGGGCGGGACGGAACCGACCATCCGCTGTTCCTGCGCCTGGGCTTGAGCAAGGATATGTTCCACCGGCTGCTGGCAATCGAAGACAAGCGCAAGGCAAAAGGAGTGGACGAGCTGTCGCAGCGCGAACACGCCTTTCTTCTGACCGTTCCGTTCCTGCTGACCGCCGAACAGATTGGCCCAGATTTCCCGGATGAATACAAACAGAAGATTCTGAAAATCCGCACTGAACAGGGCGAGAGGCTACGTGGAAGCCTGCAGGAGATATTTGTACCGGTCACACCGAACACATACATCGCGCGCATGACGGTTATGGAAAATGCGCTTTTCGGGCGGGTATCTGTGACGGCGGGAGCTCATGCTGACGAGATAGAGGATGTGGTTGCCGAAGTGATCAATGCCGCAGGTCTGCGCAGACAGGCAGCGGCCATCGTCTATGATCTGTCCGCAGGGCTGGGTGGGAACAATCTGACAACCGTCTTTCAGGAACGAATTGCCTTCTCGCGCGCCGGGATTAAACGGCCGGATTTGCTAATCCTGGATAAAGCGTTGGCCAGCCATGACTCTGAGAGCCGTTTACGCACCCGGTTGAAACTGCGCGAACTGCTGCCCGATTCCATCATGATTTTCATGGAGGACAGTTTCGCCCATCCCGAGGCCTATGATCTGTTTGTTGAAATCAAGGATGGCCGCATTGACGGTGTCTCGAAAACGCAGCTCGAACAAGAATCCGGCACCACCGCTGACCTCAGCCGAAAGCTGAAGATTATCTCGTCAACTCCGCTTTTTGCCAATATCGACGGTCGCAACCAGAGATTGCTGGCGTTTTCGGCGCAGTGGTATGATGCTGCCGCTGGTCAGGTCATTTTCTCTCGTGGGCAGGCGCCGGATGCGGCCTATCTGTGCATTTCGGGTCATGCGAAGCTGATGTGGCACGAAGAGGACGGTTCGACCCGGTCCATATCTGTCATTGAACCCGGGCGCCTGATCGGTGACCTGTCTGTTATCACCGGTGAGACCAGGCAGTTGGATCTTGTGGCAGGCGAAAACTGTTCATTCCTGCGGATTGGTGCAGTGGAACTGCGCGCGGTGATCGAAAGCGATGCAAGCGTTGCGGTTCAGTTGCTTGAAACAGTTGCCGGATACCTGACAACCATTTCGGAAAAGATCAACGCCACCAAAGCATCGACCTTGTTCTTCGATGATGAGGACCAGACCGAAAGCTCCCACCAGAATGTCTGAAATCCGCGCGCCCTCTTACGCCCCGCATGAGCAACTGGTCGCCGACGCACGCGACAAACCACAGCTGTGGCGCCTGCTGGCCGGCCTGGCAACAATCGTAGTCGTTGCAACCGTCTTCAATCTGATCCTGTTTGCAGTCGTAACCGTGGCCGGACCGCAGGAATGGGCCAGCGGGTTGATGAACGGCTCGACCCCGATCTCGATGGTGATCCTGCTGTCAAGCTTTGGGTTTGTCACATTTGGTGTGTGGACCGCAGCGCGACAGTTTCAGAAACGGTCCCTGGGTTCTATTTTAGGGACTCGGGGCAAAGCGGCCAGACAGTTCTGGCTTGTGCTGCGCGCCCTGATGGTGCTTGGCGTGGTTATCGTAACCGTGCCGCACGTCATTATGGACGCGCCGCTTGTTCAAAACCTGTCCTTTTCGGTTTGGCTGGTATTCCTGCCTCTGTCGCTATTGGCTGTGTTTGTCCAAATCAGTGCGGAGGAGCTGCTTTTCCGCGGATATATGCAGCAAAGCCTGGCGGCGCGATTCCGTTCTCCGATCATCTGGATGGGGGTACCGTCGCTTCTATTCGCGGTGGGGCACTATTCGCCCGATGCGGCGGGCGGCAATGCAGAGTTGCTGGTGCTGTGGACTGGTCTGTTTGGACTTTTGGCTGCGGATTTGACCGCGCGGGCGGGAACCCTGGGCCCGGCCATAGCGCTGCATTTTTTCAACAATGTCATAGCGCTCTTGTTTGTCTCGCTACCTGACACCCTCAGCGGTCTTGCCTTATTTGTACTGCCCTTTGATATGACCGATACTCTGACATTGCGGCAATGGTTATATGTGGATTTTGCCGTGATGATTGTCAGCTGGTTTATCGCGCGCCTTGCGCTCAGGCGCTGATTGCAATTCTTTCCGTAGCGTCTTATGTGACGTCAACGCCGTACTAGCAAGGTTCCGACATGAACTGGATCACAAACTACGTCCGTCCCCGGATTAATTCGATCTTCTCACGCCGGGAAGTCCCGGAAAACCTTTGGCACAAGTGTGACGAATGCGGCACGATGCTGTTCCACCGCGAATTGGCGGAAAACCAGAATGTCTGCACCCAATGTGATCATCATATGGCGATCACTCCGCGCGACCGGTTCGGGCACCTGTTTGACGGTGGTATATTTACCGAGGTCGATGTTCCCGCTCCCAAAGATGATCCGCTGCAGTTCCGGGACCAGAAGAGATACCCCGACCGAATGAAAGCAGCGCAGAAGAAAACTGGCGAGCAAGAGGCGATGCTGGTCGCCAAAGGTGATATCGGACGTACGCCGATCGTGGCAGCGGCCCAGGATTTCTCGTTCATGGGCGGCTCGATGGGTATGTATGTCGGCAATGCCATCATTGCGGCGGCGCAAGAGGCAGTGAAGTTGAAACGCCCGCTGATCCTGTTCTCGGCAGCGGGTGGCGCGCGAATGCAGGAAGGCATCCTGAGCTTGATGCAGATGCCGCGAACCACCGTGGCGGTTGAGATGCTGAAAGAGGCAAAACTGCCCTATATCGTTGTACTCACCCATCCTACCACCGGAGGCGTGACCGCTTCTTATGCGATGCTGGGCGACGTCCATATCTCGGAACCCAATGCGCTAATCTGCTTTGCAGGCCCGCGCGTGATCGAACAGACCATTCGGGAAAAGCTGCCCGAAGGATTTCAGCGCGCAGAATACCTGCTGGACCACGGAATGCTGGACCGGGTAACGAAGCGTACCGAAATGCGTGACGAATTGATCACGATTACCCGCATGCTGATGAATCAGCCTCCTGCGGTCAAAGGTGATTTGCCCGCGCCCACCCCCGAAGCCCCAGAGAAAGACGCGGATCAGGAATGACTTCGCCATCGTCAGACGTCATCCTTGATCGGATGATGGCGCTGCATCCCAAGATCATTGACCTGACGCTGGATCGGGTGTGGCGTCTGCTTGCCGCACTGGAAAGCCCTCAGACCAAATTGCCTCCGGTCGTTCATATCGCAGGGACAAATGGCAAGGGGTCTACGCAGGCTATGATCCGCGCCGGTATGGAAGGGGCGGGGAAAACGGTTCACGCCTATACCTCTCCGCATCTTGCCCGGTTTCACGAGCGTATTCGGCTGGCAGGTGAGTTGATTTCGGAAGCCGAACTGACAAACGTCCTTGATGAGTGCTATGCCGCCAATGGTGGTGAGAACATCACCTATTTCGAGATTACGACCTGTGCGGCCCTGCTGGCCTTTGCCCGCAAACAGGCTGATTATACCTTGCTTGAGGTCGGCCTTGGCGGGCGCCTGGATGCAACAAACGTAGTGCACGAACCCGCCGTGACGGTTATCACGCCGGTTTCCATCGACCATGAACAGTTTCTAGGCGACACGTTGGGCAAGATCGCAGCCGAAAAAGCCGGGATCATCAAGCCGGGCGTCCCTTGTATCGTCGGCCCACAGCAGGACGAAGCGCTTGAGGTCATCGAATATACAGCGGCCCGTCTGGGCGCCCCATTGCTGGTACACGGTCAGCACTGGCATGTGACCGAGGAAAACGGACGTCTTGTGTATCAGGACGAAATCGGGCTGCGGGATCTGCCGCTGCCCAACCTGCTTGGCGCACATCAAATTCAGAATGCGGGTGCGGCAATAGCGGTATTGCGCCATCTCGAACTTGGTGATCAGGCCTATGAGGCCGCCGTTACCAAGGCCGAGTGGCCAGCACGGATGCAGCGTCTGAAATCCGGCCCGCTTGTTGAACAGGCCGCACAGGCCGAGCTGTGGCTGGATGGTGGGCACAATGCCGCCGCGGGAATTGCGCTTGCTGAAGTGCTGAGAAAATTACCGCAATCTCCGACACATTTGATCTGCGGAATGCTCAACACCAAAGATGTCGCTGGCTATCTTGCACCGCTTGCCACGCAGGCTCAAAGCCTGACCGCAGTGTCGATACCGGGTGAGGCCGCAACGCTTAGCGCTGAAGATACGGCGCAGGCTGCTGACCAGGTTGGCTTGAAAGCCGACACAGCAGAGAGTGTATCCGCGGCCCTGCAGAAAATCACAGACCAAGACCCTCAGGCCCGTATCCTGATTTGCGGATCACTCTATTTGGCGGGCAACATCCTACGCGAAAACGGATAAGTCTTCACCTGGCTGAAATACCTTGGGGGAGGCGCGCAAAACGTGACGGGGCAGCGCCCCTATGCCCCCCAATCCTCGGCCTGCATCTCGCACAGTCGCGAGGCAGTGCGTTCGAACTCGAACGTCCCTTCACCCTCGACATACAACATCTCGGGCTCTGCGGCCGCCGAACAGATCAGGCGAACCCGCGCCTCATACAAGGCGTCAATCAACGTCACAAAGCGCTTGGCCTCATTGAAATTATTCCGGGACAGGCGCGGGATGTCCTCCAGAACCAGGACTTTGACCGCCTCGGCAACGGCCAGATAATCTGCAGGGCCCAGCATCCGTCCGCACAGATCATAGAAGCTTGCTCGGGCTATCCCGTTCCGAAAGGCCGGCAATTCGACAGCACGGCCATTTACCTGCAACACCAGCGGTTCCGCCGCACCGCCCGCGAGATCGTTCCAGACGGATCGGATATTCTGTCGAGCCTCGGGGCCGATCGGCGTGAAATAGACTGGCGCACCTTCAAGACGGTTCTGTCGGTAATCAGTGGGCGAGACCAGCTCCCATATCTGAAGCTGTTCCTTGATATGCGCGATGAATGGCAAAAAGAGCTGGCGGTTCAAGCCGTTCTTGTACAATTCGTCCGGGTGCCGGTTGGATGTGGTGATGACCACGACCCCGCCAGCATGCAAAAGATCAAACAGCCGCCCGACGATCATCGCATCGGTGATATCGGTGATCTGCATCTCGTCAAATGCCAGCAGTTTTACGGATTTGACAACCGAGTCCGCGACCGGTGCAAGCGCATCCTCAACTCCGTCCTTACGAGCTTTGTGCATTCCCGCGTGGATTTCCTGCATGAAAGCATGAAAATGGACGCGACGGGCGGGGATGTCGCCAAGCGCGTCGACAAACATATCCATCAACATCGACTTGCCACGACCAACTCCGCCCCACAGATAAAGTCCCTGGGGCGGCGGGGGTGCCTTGCGAAAGAAACCACGCTTGACCGGGGTAGCCAAGGCCGCGCGAATGCGTTCGAAATGCGGAAGGACAGCCTCTTGCGCATCGTCCCGCGTCAAAGTGTCATCGGCGATGCGTGCCTCGTAAATCGATATCAAATCTGACATATCCCGAGGGATACCTTCACCTCAGGGCGTTGAAAAGAAGGCATTTGGAAGATGCATCAATTTTGCTTATCCGCGGCGTCAAAACTCCTGAATTGACCACTGTACAAATTTGCGTACCGTCGCGGCTCTGCCATCCCGAGGATTCAATGCCCCAACACGCGCGCCTGCTAAACCCGATCTTGATCGTCGGCTGCATCATTATCGCAGTCAGTTTTGCAGTGCGGGCATCCTTTGGCGTATTCCAGATCCCCATTGCGACTGAATTCGGCTGGCTGCGCACCGATTTTTCGATGGCGATTGCCATCCAGAATCTCGCTTGGGGAATTGGACAACCCATTTTTGCCGCCATCGCCGAGAAGGTGGGGGATCGCCGTGCGATTGTGCTCGGGGCATTGACCTATGCAGCGGGCATGGTGTTGTCGGCGTGGTCCGTTACCCCTTTCGAGCATCAGATGTACGCCTGGCTTGTGGGCTTTGGGATTGCCGGCACGGGGTTTGGTGTCGTGCTTGCCGTAGTTGGACGGGCGTCCTCTGATCATAACCGCTCTATGTCTCTGGCCGTCGTGACAGCGGCAGGAAGCTTTGGCCAGGTTTTGGGTGCTCCAACGGCGGAATGGCTTTTGTCTTTTATGCCCTGGCAACAGGTTTTCATCGTGTTTGCCGTTGCCATCCTGGCACTGGTCTTGACTCTGCCCTTCATGCGCGCGCCCCAAGCCGCAACCAAAGCCGAAATCGAAGAGAACATGGGCCAGATTCTGGGTAAGGCCTTCCGGGACCCGTCTTATACCCTGATTTTCCTGGGATTTTTCAGCTGTGGTTATCAGCTTGGCTTTATCACAGCGCATTTTCCCGCTTTCGTTACCGAAATGTGCGGCCCGATTCAGCCGGGTGGAATACTGCATTCCATTGGTATAACGACAACTTCCGCATTAGGGGCTGTGTCGATTTCATTGATCGGGTTGGCCAATATCGGAGGGACATTGCTGGCGGGGTGGGCCGGAATGCACTTTCCCAAGAAATACCTTCTGGCCTCTATTTATGCCGCCCGCACGCTTACAGCGGCGGCTTTCATAATCCTGCCAATCACGCCAATCACGGTCGTTGTATTCTCATTGGTCATGGGTTCGCTCTGGCTGGCAACGGTTCCACTGACCTCGGGGCTTGTCGCACATTTGTACGGGTTGCGCTACATGGGTACGCTTTACGGCATCATCTTCTTCAGCCATCAGGTCGGCAGTTTTCTTGGCGTCTGGCTAGGCGGCCGTATGTATGACCAGTACGGAGATTACACCTTTGTCTGGTGGGTCGGCGTGGCCATCGGCGCCTTCAGCGCCATCGTTCACCTTCCCATCCGCGAGAACCGGCCGCTCTCCGTCGCAGCCTGATCTAGCGGGCCTCTTCGCGGGTCAAAAGCCCCTCTGCCACCAACCGGTCTGCCCATCCTTGCGGGCCCTCAAAATGATGCGTTTGCCAGCCTCGCGCCTGCGCCGTTTCGATATTGTCGATCCGGTCGTCGGTGAACAACAACGCCTCAGGCGCCAGACCACAATCGACCTCTACCTTCTCGTAAATCGGGACATGCGGTTTCACGGTCTGCATGCGACCTGAAACATACAGCCGGTCAAACTCGTTGAGGAATGGATAGACCGTGGTTGCATACTCAAAATTCTGCACCCCGAAATTTGTGAGCGCAAAGACCGAGATGCCTTTGGCGCGCAGCGCACGTTGCAACCGTACCGAGTGGGGAATTTCGGGCGTGGCCAATTCGATCCACTTGTCGTGCCACATCCGAATTTCATCCCGCCATTGGGGATATTTATCAGCCCAGCCATAGATGGTGTCAGTGAAATGTTGCCCCTGATCAACAAGATCATTCATTCCATGCAGGTCAACCTCGGCAAACAGGGCCCGGCGACGGTCTTCACCAATAACCGCGTCGTAGTACCGTTCTGGCTGCCATTCTATCAGGACATTCCCGATGTCGAAAACCACCGCTTCTATTGGCATGAATAATCCTTCTTAGAATCTCTGCTGGGGCTGACTGAATCAATCCTTGCTGCGCTTTTCAAGACAGGAACTGCAGCGCGCAGCGCTGCCCGGCCCAACCGGAGGAGAAGCATCTCCTATGCGTCTGTGACGGGCGGGAAGGTCATGCCCTTAGTGCCGCCCGCAATTCCCGTTCCAACGCATCCAAAAACCGGGACCTATCGGCCTTGCCAAAAGGCTTGCCACCGCCCCCGGCGCCCAGAGGGTTTGCTGAACGCAGGTCTGCCATCAGGTCGCGCATCGCCAGTTGCTGACCAATATTGGCGGCGGTAAAGGCCTCGCCGTTGTGACGTAATACACGCGCACCTGCTTCAACACATTTCGCGGCTAAAGGAATGTCAGAGGTCACAACCACGTCCCCTATACCACAACGGTCTGCGATCCATTTATCGGCCTCATCCGCACCTGCAGACACGATCACAACCTGTACCAGAGGATTGGCCGAAGGCCTCAAGCCCCCGTTCGATACCAGAGCCATCGGAATCTTATGTCGGGTCGCTACACGCTCGGCCTCGGCCTTCACTGGACAGGCATCTGCGTCTATGTACAGGGTTGTCACGCTTTCTTTGCCTGTTTCTCGGCAGGCTTCTTCTTGACCTTGAACTCCTCAGGGATGGGCATCCGGTTAAACGCATCCAGACCAGCAATCTTATAGGCCTCGGCCAAGGTCGGGTAGTTGAATGTGTTTTGAACGAAATAATCCACTGTGCCTTTCAGGTTCAATACAGCCTGTGCGATATGGATCAGCTCAGTCGCGCCTTCGCCTACGATTTGCACACCAAGAACCCGGCGGGTTTTCAGCGAAAACAGCATCTTCAACATGCCATGTTCCAACCCCATGATATGCCCGCGAGAAGTTTCGCGGAATCGCGCGACGCCGACCTCGTAAGGGATATCGCGCTCCTGTAGCTCCTCTTCGGACATGCCGCAGGTGGATATCTCGGGCACCGAATAGATGCCGTAAGGGTACCAGGGGCTTTCCGGCAGGGTTGGGGTCTCCAACGCGTGACATGCCGCCACGCGCCCCTGCTGCAGCGAGGTTGATGCCAACGAGGGATGTCCGATTACATCTCCGGTCGCATAGATATGCGGTACCTTTGTCTGATAGGTCTTGCGATCGACCTCAATCCGGTTGCGGTGATCGGTTGTCAGCCCGACCGCATCCAGATTCAAGGCCGAGGTCGCGCCCATCCGCCCGGCGGCAAACAGCAACATCTCGGCCCGGACATGCCGTCCATTCTCGAGCGTCACTTCTACGTGGCTACCTCCATCTTCGATCTTTTCAACGGCAGAGCCCAGCCGCAAATCCACGCCGTTTTCGCGGATTTGGTGGGTAAAGTCGTGGATCAGCCGGCTGTCGATGAAATCCAGAAACGTCTCGCGGGGTTCAATCAGGGTGACACGTACATCAAGCGCGGAAAACATCGTGGCATATTCAACACCGATTACACCGGCCCCGATCACGCATAGCGAGCGCGGTATCTCGGCCATCTCCAGAAAATCATCGCCATCGACGATGGTCTTCCCGTTGAAGGGCACATAATCGGGACGATAGGTCTTGGTTCCGGTGGCGATCAGGAACTTTGCGGCGGACAGACGTGTGGTTTCGCCTGCGTCGGTTGCAACCTCAATCTCGTGGGGACCGACAAATCTTGCCAGACCATTTAAGGTTTCCACGTGGTTCCGGTTGAACTGATGTTCCAGCACGTCGACCTCATGGTCCAGCGTCATGTGCAACCGAGCCTTGAGGTCTTCGGCCCGGATCTGATCCTTTACCCGGTACGAGCGCCCGTAAAAGCTGCGCTCGCGCCAGCCAGACAGGTTCAGCACTGTCTCGCGGAGAGTTTTTGACGGGATGGTCCCGGTATGGACCGAGACCCCACCCAATCGATCCTTGCGGTCGATAACCAGCACCCGGCGTTTCAGCTTGCCTGCCTGAATCGCCGCCGAACGACCGGAAGGGCCGGACCCGACAATGATCAGGTCATAGTCGTATTTGCTCATGCCTCAGTCTCCATACAGTGCTTCGGCGTGGAAAGTGATGTGGTCTTCCATGAAGGTCGACACAAAGAAGTAAGAATGGTCATAGCCGGGCTGCAGACGGAAAACTGCCTGTTGGCGACGTTCGGCTATCGCCTGGGCCAGCGCCTCGGGGCGCAACAGGTCGATGAACTGGTCATTGTCGCCGGTGTCGATCAGGACAGGGCCGTCGAAACCGGTGTTCTTCATCATCAGCGATGCGTCGTGCTTGGCCCATTGGGCCGCGTCATCGCCCAGATATGCCTTCAGTTGTTTGCGGCCCCAATCGGCGCTTGTTGGGTTTGAAATCGGTGCAAATGCCGAAACCGATCGGAACCGACCCGGTAGGTTCATTGCCAATGTCAGGGCGCCATGGCCGCCCATGGAATGGCCGGTAATGGCCTGGCGGTCTGCGTCGATTGCAAAGGTTTCAACCAGCAGAGCGGGCAATTCCTCGGCCACATAGTCCCACATGTTGAAGTGCGGTGCCCAGGGTGATTGCGTGGCATTCACATAAAACCCCGCGCCCTGGCCCAGATCGTAGTCCTCGTGATCGGCGACGCCTTCGCCGCGCGGGGATGTGTCAGGGAAAACAAGGGCGATACCCTGTTCCGCGGCCCAGGCCTGCGCCCCGGCCTTGGTCATGGCGTTTTCATGGGTGCAGGTCAGACCAGACAGATACCATAGAACCGGAACCGGGCCGTCCTTTGCCTCGGCGGGCAGGAACAGTCCAAAAGTCATGTCGCATTGGCAGGCAGCCGAGGCGTGGCGATAGACGCCCTGGACGCCTCCGAAACAAGCGTTTTCCGAAAGGGTTTCCATTTGGTTCCGTCCTTACGTTAGGTTCGCGCCATGGCTATCGTTACTCGGTCCGTGCGTAAAGTCTGTGTTCCTGCGGCCAGCGAGTATTTTCCCTATCTGTGGCTTAGAATTTTCCGGCTATGGCAATCACCAGTGGCAGTGTCAGGATGCTGACCACGGTAGACAAGAGAATTGCGGCCGAAGCCCGATGGGGTGCGACCCCGTAATAGGCCGCCAGCATATAGACATTCCCAGCGACCGGCAGTGCTGCCGCTGCAATGGCAACCGAAGCCGAGAAGCTTTCCGCCGGGATCAGCCAGATTACGAAGACAGCAACGCAGAGCGGATGAATGATCAGCTTGCAAAAACTCAGCCAGGCAGCGATCTGAACACGCTCGGCGGATTTGCTGGCGAGCGATGCCCCTATCGCAAACAAGGCTCCCGGAGTGGCTGCCCCGCCCAGGATTGTCAGAAAATCGTTCAGTGGAACGGGCACGGGAATTTGGAAGGCTGACCACAAAAGCCCCGCTGAAATAGATACGATCATCGGGTTTTTGAGCAAACCGAGGCCAATCAACCTAAATGTTGCCGGCGTCAGCCGCCCATCGCGTCCGGCATTGATCAAAATCACGATCAGCGAGGAAAACACCACAAGGTCGACAGTCAATACCAGCATGACCGGGCCGATTGCTGCTTCGGTGAACAAAAGCGCAAGCATCGGCAGCCCCAGAAAGCCCACATTGCCGATCGCAGCGCATTGGGCCTCGACGGCCGAGGTTGGTATGTCAAGGCCGCGCATCCACGCGATCAGACTGGCCAGAGCATAAACCGTAAGCGTTCCCAGCAGATAGCCCGCGACCAATCTGCCGTCGAATATCTCGGCAAAGGGCAGGGTGGCGGCAAAGCGGAACAACATTGCCGAAAGCGCGAAATAGAACACGAATTTCGTCAGATAGGCCGTGGCTTCTTCCGAAAAGAACCGACTGCGCCCAGCCCAATACCCCAGGCCGATAATCGCAAAGAACGGCAGCGTACGCAGAAAAATATCAGCCATGGCCAGAGTGTTAGCACGGTTTTCTCTGGCGGCAACCCCTGGCCAATCAGGCCCCGCCGAACGACCTTCGCGGACTGACCTAACGGAAAAATTACCATAATCCCGCCTGCCCATGGCCGAAATCCCATGCGAATCGTTGTATCTGAACTGATCAGTTTATAGATTCGACGAATTCACCCCTGAAGGAGAGCGCATGTCCGAAGCAACTGCCATTTTGCGAACAGGCCGAAAATTTGATCAGGTCCTGCAAGGAGCCCGATCAGTGTTCATGGCAGATGGTTTCGAAGGAGCTAGTGTAGATGACATTGCGCGCGCGGCGGGTGTTTCCAAGGCGACTTTGTACAGCTATTTCCCGGATAAGCGTCTTCTTTTCATGGAGGTCGCTCAGAACGAGTGCTGCCGTATGGCCGAGAATGTCGTTTCGATGGTTGACGATACAAAACCCGCACGCGAGGTGCTGACCATCGCTGCGACCCAGCTGGCCGCATTTCTGGTGTCGGATTTTGCGCAGCAGGTGTTCCGCATCTGCGTGGCCGAGCAAGATCGGTTCCCCGAACTTGGCCGCGCCTTCTATGAGGCGGGGCCGCAAAATGGCACCCGGCAACTTGCAGAATATCTGCAAAAAGCGGTGAACAAAGGCGAATTGGTTATCGAGGACCTTCAATTTGCCGCTGAACAGTTTTCGGAATTGTGCAAGGTCCGCCTTTGGCCCCGATCCACATTCGGCATTCAAAGCAGCTTTTCAGAGGCTGAGATTGAAGAGGTAGCGCTGCAGGCTGTCGACATGTTCATGGCCCGTTACGGCGCCTGACATTTGGGTCGGATCGACTCGATTCAAGATATGGATGTGGAGGTCGATCCCTGAAGCCCGCGGCATTTAGGATTGATGGCATTCAAGAGTTCGGACGCTCCTGCCCGGTGGCTTCGCCACTGCTTGGCTCTAATCGCCAAAGAACCGAAATCAGTTAGAAAACAGGCTCGACCAGGCAAATCATAACGCTGTACCTGCCCTCTTTTTTACTTCCTGATCGCTGGGCGGTGAACTCAGTTGACAATGGATTTTGTATTTTGGATACATTGGGCAGGGATTTCGCGGCGGTGACAGTCATCAAAGATTGTTCTGACTAGAAATTAGAACAACGCGAAAATCTGAAGAAAAAACATTTCTGGGAGAAACTCATGAAACTTAGATTGATGGCCGCAACTGCAGCGATTGCGTTGTCCAGTGCTGCGGCCCAAGCAAATACTTTGGTATATTGCTCGGAAGGATCACCCGAAGGCTTTGACCCGGCGCTATTTACTGCAGGGACAACCTTTGATGCCTCGTCACACCCGATTTACAACCGTCTGCTCGAGTTTGAGACCGGTACTACCAATGTTATCCCCGGTCTGGCGGAAAGCGTTGAGGCCAGCGATGATGGTCTGGAATATACCTTCAAATTGCGTCAGGGCGTCAAATTCCATTCGAATGACGAATTCACGCCGACGCGTGATTTCAATGCTGATGACGTGATCTTCTCGTTCATGCGCCAGAAGGATGAAGGCCATGCCTATAATCAGGTATCTGGTGGTACCTGGGAATATTTCCAGGGCATGGGTATGCCGGACCTGGTCGAGTCGATTGAAAAAGTCGACGACTACACAGTGAAGTTCACCCTGTCCAAGCCTGAAGCGCCTTTTGTGGCCAACATGGCGATGGACTTTGCCTCGATCCTGTCTGCGGAATATGCGGATGCGATGATGGCCGCGGGTACGCCTGAGAAGCTGAACACAGCACCGATCGGGACTGGTCCGTTCTCGTTTGTAGCCTATCAGAAAGACGCGGTGATCCGCTATGCGCAGAATGCCGACTACTGGAAGGCCCCTGCGGATGTGGAGAACCTGATCTTCGCGATCACGCCGGATGCATCGGTTCGCTATCAAAAGCTGAAAGCGGGCGAATGTCATATCATGCCTTATCCGAACCCGGCCGACATTCAGGCGATGCAGGACGATGCGGATATCAACATGTTGGAGCAGGAAGGCCTGAACGTCGGCTACCTCGCCTACAACACCACCATGGCACCGTTCGACAATCCGAAGGTCCGCAAGGCGCTGAACATGGCGATCGACAAGAATGCGATCATCGACGTCGTGTTCCAGGGCTCGGGCCAAGTTGCCAAGAACCCGATCCCGCCAACCATGTGGGGCTATAACGACGCCATCACCGATGACGCGTATGATCCCGAAGCGGCCAAGGCGATGCTGGAAGCCGAAGGCGTATCCGACCTGTCGATGAAGGTTTGGGCGATGCCGGTACAGCGTCCCTATAACCCGAATGCACGCCGTATGGCCGAGCTGATCCAAGCGGATTTTGCCAAGGTTGGTGTCGACGTCGAAATCGTGTCCTATGAATGGGGTGAATACCTGTCGCGTTCGAAAGATCTGGACCGTGACGGAGCCGTTCTGCTGGGTTGGACCGGTGACAATGGCGATCCAGACAACTTCTTGGCGGTTCTGCTGGGTTGTGACGGACGCGAAGCCTCGAACCGGGCGCAGTGGTGCCACGAGCCCTTCGAAGAGCTGATCCTCAAGGCCAAGCAGTCCACCGATCAGGCCGAACGCACCAAGCTGTATGAAGACGCTCAGGTGGTCTTCAAAGAGCAGGCGCCTTGGGCAACGATCGCACACTCGGTGGTCTTTATGCCGATGCGCAACGAAGTGCAGGGCTATAAAGTGCACCCGCTGGGCGGCCACATCTTCTACGGTGTGAGCGTCGAATAATTCATCACTTACCGACCGGAGCCGCCCGCGTGGCGGCTCCGGTTTCTTATTGGAGGTCGGCCCTGATGCCGAATTTGTCCGAGTACCGTCAACTGGCAAAGGACATGTCAGTTGATGCCGTGGCCCTTGTGCCCGGCCCAAATTTCACCCGTGCATTGGGAAAACCTTTCATGAGCCACGAGCGGCCCTTTGTGGTCGTGGTCCCCGGCGAAGGTTCTCCTGCGGCCATCGTTCCCAACCTTGAGCTCGGCAGTTGGGACCTGGTTGGATTTGAAGGCGCCGTTTTCGACTGGTTCGACCAGACCGGGTATGATGACGCCTTTGCAGCCCTCGCCAAGCATATGCCGCTGACATCGCTGGCTGTGGAAGGGCAGGTGATGCGAGTCTTTGTGTCGAAGGCGTTTACCAACGCGTTACCGGACCTGCAGATTGTCGATGCCGAGCGTGAAATTTCTGGCTTGCGCATCATCAAGACAGAAGACGATATCGCAGCGCTTCAAGCCGCGATCGACATCTCTGAACGCGCGTTAGAGCGCGTGATTGCGGATGTGCGCGTCGGTCAGACCGAATTGCAGATTGAACAGGCCTTGATTCAGGCACTGTTTGCGGAAGGCGCCGCCTCGCTGGCATTTTCGCCGATTGTTGCCGCCGGGGACAACTCGGCGCGGCCCCATGGCAAGGCGCGGGCGGATTACCAGATCAAACCGGGCGATGCGCTTTTGTTTGATTTCGGAGCCCGCAAACATGGGTTTGCCGCCGACATCACCCGCACGTTCTTTGTCGAAGAGGTCTCGGACGAGGGCAGGGCGGTCTATGACACCGTTCTGCGCGCCAATCTGGCAGGGTTCAAAGCCTGCCGTCCCGGTGTCACGGCGCATGATATCGACGATGCCGTGATCGGCGTTCTCGAAGCGTCGCCCTATGCCGATCGGATCCGCACCAAAACGGGCCACGGTCTGGGCCGCGACGTTCACGAAGCGCCGTATATCATGCGTGGAAACGACCAGAAAATCCTGCCGGGCATGGTTTGGACAAACGAGCCGGGCCTTTACGCGCTGGACAATTTCGGCGTGCGCATAGAAGATGACGTGCTTGTTACAGGGGATGGCTGTCGGTCGCTGACCCACTTTCCCAAAGATCTCACAATCATAGGTCGCTGATGTTTGGCTACTTTCTTTCTCGTCTCGGTATGTTCATTCCGACATTCCTGGGTGTAACGCTTATCTCCTTCATGTTCATTCGGGTTTTGCCCGGTGATCCGATCATCGTCATGGCCGGTGAACGCGGAATGTCCGAGGAACGCTATCAGGAAATGGTGGTCAAACTGGGCTTCGACAAGCCGGTCCTCCAACAATATTGGGACTATCTGACCGGCGTTATGCAGGGCGATCTGGGCGAAAGCTTTGTCACCAAGAAACCGGTCTGGGACGAGTTTTTTGCCCTGTTCCCAGCGACGCTGGAGTTGTCAATCTGCGCGATGATCTTCGCGGTGGCCCTTGGGTTGCCCGCCGGTGTCATTGCCGCAGTCAACCGGGGCAAATTCTTTGATCGGGCGCTGATGTCATCTGCGCTGGTGGGATATTCGATGCCTATCTTCTGGTGGGCGCTGCTGCTGATCATCGTGTTCTCGGGCAATTTGGGCTGGACACCTGTTTCGGGTCGGATCGACCTTCTGTATTACTTCCCCAGCGTGACCGGCTTTATGCTGATCGACAGTCTTTTGTCGGGGCAACCCGGGGCATTCACGTCGGCTGTTCGGCATTTGATTCTGCCAACGATTGTTCTGGGGACGATCCCGCTGGCTGTCATTGCGCGTCAGACGCGCTCGGCAATGCTTGAGGTTCTGGGCGAGGATTACATCCGTACCGCGCGGGCAAAAGGTCTGTCACCCACTCGGATCAACGGGCTGCATGCTCTGCGTAATGCGTTGATCCCCGTGATTACGGTGATCGGCCTGTCGGTTGGAACTTTGCTGGCTGGTGCAATTCTGACCGAGACGATCTTTAGCTGGCCGGGCATCGGCAAGTGGATGGTCGACAGCATCTTCCGGCGCGATTACCCGGTGGTGCAGGGCGGTCTTCTGATGATCGCCGTGATCGTGATGCTGGTGAACCTACTGGTCGATGTCCTTTATGGCATCATCAATCCAAAAATCCGGAGGCGGTGATGGCTGAACTATCCGCAAACGCACCCAAAACCGAAGACCGCCCAAGCGCCTTGCGCGAATTCTGGTTTTATTTCAGTGAAAACCGCGGCGCGGTGATTGGCCTGTGGGTATTCGCCGCCTTTGTCTTTTGCGCTGCCTTCGCACCTTTGCTGGCCCCCTACGATCCAACCGAACAGTTCCGCGAGCATATCCTGCAGCCTCCGGCGTGGCAGGAAGGCGGCAGTTGGGCCTTCCCGCTGGGGACTGATCCACTGGGCCGGGATATGCTTTCGCGGCTGATTATGGGATCTCGCTATTCCTTCTTTGTCGGTATCGTCGTGGTTTGTGTGGCCGTCTCAGGCGGTGTGGTTCTTGGCCTGCTTTCCGGGTTTGCACCCAAATGGGTCGACACGATGATCATGCGCGTGATGGATATTATCTTGTCCTTTCCGTCGCTGCTGCTGGCACTGGTTCTGGTCGCCATTCTGGGCCCGTCTCTGACCAATGCAATGATCGCCATCGCCATTGTGTTTCAACCACATTACGTGCGCCTCACCCGTGCCTCGGTTCTGGCCGAACGGCAAAAGGATTATGTGACCTCGGCCCGTGTGGCCGGCGCAAGCAAGGCACGCCTGATGTTCAAAACCGTGCTGCCGAACTGTCTGGCGCCGATCATTGTCCAGGCGGCGCTGTCCTTCTCGACCGCGATCCTGGATGCTGCGGCACTTGGCTTTCTGGGCATGGGGGCGCAGCCGCCCACGCCGGAATGGGGCACGATGCTGGCCGAAGCGCGCGAATTCATTCTGCGCGCCTGGTGGGTGGTAACTTTCCCGGGCCTGGCCATTCTGGTCACGGTGCTGGCAATCAACCTGATGGGCGACGGTCTGCGCGACGCGCTGGACCCCAAGCTGAAACGGAGCTGACGACATGAGCCTGTTGGAAATCCGAAATCTTTCGGTCGAGTTTGCTACTGCGTCGGGTGAGTTCCGCGCTGTGGATGGCGTTGATCTGTCTGTCAACAAGGGCGAGTTGATGGCCATTGTCGGGGAAAGCGGCTCGGGGAAATCCGTGTCAATGCTGGCGCTGATGGGGTTGCTGCCATGGACGGCGACAATCACTGCAGATGAAATGAGCTTTGAGGGTCGCGACCTGACCAAAATCTCGGCACGGGATCGGCGCAAGATCATCGGCAAAGATATTGCCATGATCTTTCAAGAGCCGATGTCTTCGCTAAACCCCTGTTTCACGGTCGGTTTCCAGATCAAGGAAGCACTGCGTATCCATCTGGGGCTAAACCGCAAAGACCGTCATCAGCGCGCGATTGAGCTGTTTGACCTGGTGGGTATCCCGGCACCCGAGAGCCGTCTGAATACGTTCCCTCACCAGATGTCGGGCGGCATGAATCAACGGGTCATGATCGCGATGGCGATTGCCTGCACCCCGAAACTTCTGATCGCGGACGAACCCACTACCGCGCTTGATGTAACGATTCAGGCGCAGATTCTGGATCTGTTGGTCCGATTGCGCGATGAGCAGGGGATGGGCCTTGTTCTGATTACCCATGACATGGGTGTTGTGGCAGAAACCGCCGAGCGGGTTCAGGTCCAATATGCCGGTCAAAAGGTCGAGGAACAGCCGGTACGCGATCTGTTCCGCACACCGCGCCATCCTTATACCTCAGCTTTGCTGAACGCTTTGCCTGAACGGGCAACTTCGAAATTGCTGCCGACGATTCCAGGTGTTGTTCCTGGTCAATTTGACCGTCCCAAAGGTTGCTTGTTCAGCCCGCGATGCCAATTCGCCGATGACTTGTGCCGGAACACACCACCCGCTCCGCATGGAGCAGATTTCGGCAAGGCCCGCTGTCACCACGTCAAGGAAATCACCGCTGGAGAATTGGCATGACCGCCCCGATCGTTCAGGCAAACGCGTTGGCCCGGCACTATGAGGTCAAAGGGGGATTGCTGTCGAAATCGGCAACGGTCAAAGCCCTTTCCGGTGTGGATTTTGCCCTAGAGCCTGGCAAGACGCTGGCCATTGTAGGAGAGTCCGGGTGCGGTAAATCCACCCTCGCTCGCGTCGTAACGATGATTGAAGAGCCCACTTCGGGAACACTGACCATCGACGGCGTCGATATCACCCCGTCAAAATGGGCTGAGATGCGCGAAAACGTGCAGATCGTGTTTCAGGATCCCTATGGTTCGCTTAATCCGCGACAACGGATCGGTCAGATCCTGCAGGAACCTCTGATCATCAACCGGCCCGATATGACCACTGCGGAACGGGAAACTCGCGCACGCGAAATGATTGATCTTGTCGGTCTGCGCCCCGAGCATTATGATCGCTACCCCCACATGTTTTCGGGCGGCCAACGGCAGCGGATTGCGATTGCCCGAGCCCTGATGCTGAACCCCAAGGTTCTGGTTTTGGATGAGCCGGTATCGGCGCTGGATGTTTCGATCCAGTCACAAATCCTGAACCTGCTGGTTGAACTGCAAGAGCGTCTGAACCTGGCCTATCTGTTCATCTCGCATGACCTGTCGGTGGTGAAGCATTTCGCTGATGACGTAATCGTCATGTATCTGGGACGTGCAGTCGAGAAAGCTCCGAAAGAACAGTTGTTCGCGGCGCCCCGGCATCCTTACTCCAAAGCGTTGTTGTCGACGACACCGCGTGCCGACCCCGATGCGCGTAAGGAACGGATCAAGCTGGAAGGTGAGTTGCCCTCACCGATGAATATCCCCAAGGGATGTGCCTTTGCTCAGCGATGCTGGCTGGCAACTGACGAATGCCGTGCGGCACCACCCGATCTGCAAGGAACAACCCATCAGGCTGCATGCCTGCATCCGCTGGGTTAGGTTAGCTCTCGGAACTGCGCGTTGCGGTGACCATCGCAAGCAAATGGTCTTTTGTACGCCCAATATGTTGGGTCAACAGCGCGCAGGCTTCCTCAACTTGCCCATTCTCGGCCAGCGTCAGCAGTTGGCGATGGTCCTTTTTCGCGGGCTCGCGTTGTTCCATAACGCTCAGGTGCATACGGACATAGCGATCGGACTGTAGATTGATCCGTTGTAGTATATCATTGGTGATCCCACGGCCTGCTGCTGCGTAAAGCGCATTGTGGTATTCGTAGTTCAAACCACCCCACCGCCCGACATCATAGGCTTCGTAGGACGTTTCCATTTCGTCCAGAAACCTTTCGCATTCGGCAAAATTTGCCTCGGTCATCTGTGGAATTGCACGCCTGAACAGGTCGACCTCCAACATTATCCGCAGGTCAAATATCTCGCCGATTTCTGACAGCGAATGTCTTGTCACCGCAGCGCCGCGATTGTTGGTCAGCTGCACAAGACCCTCTGCATCAAGCCGTTTTAACGCTTCTCGTATGGGCATGCGTGACACGTCATAGTCTTCTGCCAGGGCTTCTTGACGGATGGCTTCACCTTCTGCCATCTCACCGCTTAGAATCCGCTCGCGCAGGTCATTTGTGATGACATCGGGCAAACTTTGCCTGGGAATTGCGCGGGTTCTTGGCATTGTTACAGTCTCTGCTGGTGTAATTTTGTATCCAAAATACAAAATAGACACCGATTTTCCAAGAGCCTTGCATTCACTAATGAATATAAAGTGTTGATTGATTTCAAGCCGTCTCGGCTGCCACAGTAAAAATGGTCACGTTCTATAAGGATTAAACATGAAAGAGGATCGTATGGATAATCCGCGCTTTTTGCCAAAAGGCGCAATTTCCGTGGACGTTTCCTATGACGGGCCGCCCAAGGCCTTCTATTTTCTGCTTTTACCCAACACGACGATGCTGGCTTTCAGTGCCGCGATTGAGCCTCTGCGCATATCAAATCAACTGTCCAGAAAGCAGCTGTTCGAATGGTACGTGCTCTCCACCGACGGAGAACCCGTGACCTGTTCCAACGGCATACGTGTTCAGGCGGATCACTCGGTCCATGACCTGGAGAAGGGAGCGTTTGTCTTTGTGTGTTCCGGAACGCAACCGATGAGGTCTTTCAACACAAATGTCCTGAACTGGATTCGGCGACAAAAGGCGCATGGATGTGAGTTCGGTGGGATTTGTACCGGTGCATTTGCCTTAGCAAAGGCGGGCGTGATCGGAACCAGAAACTTTACCGTCCATTGGGAAAACCGGCCTGGCTTTTGTGAGAACTTCCCAACAATGGAGCCGACCCAGAACCTCTATGAAATTGACGGGAAACTTAGAACATGCGGGGGCGGGCACGCCAGCACTGACATGATGCTTGAAGTTATCGAGGAATTGTTTGGCAACGCCTTGGCGAACAATGTTTCGGAAATGTGCCTGCACAGAAGGCTGGGAGAAGGCGGCAGCAAACAGGTATCGCCGGTTTCGGCGCTTTTGGGCACGCGAAATGCCAAATTGATCGAAGCGGTGCAAATCATGCGCGAGAATATTGAAACGCAGCTTAGCCTCGAGGCAATAGCGGATCAGGCGTCCCTGTCCCGCCGGCATATGGAGCGGCTGTTCAGGCAGCACACTAACATGTCGCCGGGACGGTTCTATAATGAACTCAGGCTGGACCGTGCTTTTGCCCTGTTGAATGAAACAAACCTGAGCGTTTCTGAGATAGCCTTTGCATCCGGGTTTTCCAGTACGGATAGGCTTTCTGTGCATTTCCGGAACCGATTCAGAATATCACCGCATAATTTCCGGCGATCCTGGTCCGAGGAAACCCACCCAGAATGACTGGATGAGCACCACTTGATAGGTCCCAGGGACTATCCCTGTATAACGTTCTGACGTTGAACCCCCAGACCTTCGATCCCCAGTTCCATCTTGTCTCCAGGTTTGAGGTAAACCTGCGGATTTTGCCCCAGACCCACACCGGGGGGTGTCCCGGTCGAGATCACGTCGCCGGGTTGCAGTGACATGAATTGCGACAGGTGCGAGATCACCGCTGTGACACTGAAATGCATCGTTCTGGTCGAGCCATCCTGATACCGATGCCCGTTCACCTCAAGAAACATTGGCAGGTCTTGGGGATCAGGGATTTCGTCCCGTGTCACCAGCCAGGGACCGATTGGGCCGAACGTATCTGCGGATTTACCTTTGACCCACTGACCTGAACGGTGCAACTGAAAATCCCGTTCTGACAGGTCATTGATCACACAATATCCTGCCACATGGGCCAGTGCTTCATCCTCCGAGATGTATTTTGCTTCTTTTCCGATGACGACGCCCAGTTCCACCTCCCAGTCGGTCTTGACTGACCCGCGGGGGATTTCAACCGTGTCATCGGGGCCTATGATGGCGGATGTCGCTTTGAAAAAGACCACCGGCTCAGCAGGTAGGTGCATGCCGCTTTCGGCCGCGTGATCGGCAAAGTTTAAACCGATGCAGATGAACTTGCCGACACGTCCAACACAGGCGCCGATACGGCTGTCGGCATCGACGGGTGGCAGGGTTTCAAGATCCAGCGCGCGCAGCCGTGCGAGGGTTTCATCGCTAAGCGCTTCCCCAGCAATGTCGGCGACGATCCCCGACAGGTCCCGGATAGTGCCGTCTTTATCAACTATGCCCGGCTTTTCCGCGCCTGCTGGGCCGTATCGTAGCAATTTCATTTCACATTCCTCATTTGCTTCAGATCGTCCAGCCGCCATCAATGGCAAAGGGCTGTCCGGTTGTGTATTTGCTGGCATCGCTGGCCAGATAGAGCGCAAGTTCCGCGATCTCATCTGCGGTTCCGATGCGGCCCATGGGTTGCCGCGCGATAAAATCAGTCATTGCTTTCTCGTAATCCCCAGTTGCGCGCAACCGGTCGTGCAAGCTGGGGCTGTCGACAGTGCCGGGGCAGATCGCATTGCACCGGATGCCTTGAGTAACGAAATCGGCTGCGATCGATTTCGTCAGTCCGATTACGGCGGCTTTCGAGGCGCAGTATGCAAACCTGTTTGGAACGCCCTTCAACGAAGAGGCGACCGAAGACATGTTGATGATAGACCCGCCACCATGTTCCAGCATTGTTGGCAGGGCACATTGGATCAGCCGGTACATCGATTTGACGTTCAGCTCAAAACTGGAATCCCAGTCACGTTCATCACATTCCAGAATGGACCCGCCAGCCACATATCCTGCGCAGTTGAACAAAACATCCAACGGGGGCGTGCCCGCGACGAAGTCCTGCACTGCCGCCGCATCGGTTACGTCAAGTTTTACCGACGTAACGCCTTGGATATTTTGCAACTCTGCCAGAGAGGTATCATTAATGTCGCTGGCAAAAACCTGTGCACCTTCGGCGGCGAACAATTCGGCTGTTGCACGCCCTATGCCCTGTCCCGCAGCGGTGATCAGAGCAGTTTTTCCAGCCAGACGGCCAAGGTTTTCGGATGATGTCATATCTAATTCAATCTCCTTCTAAAATCCAAGCTTCTGGGAACCACGACGGCAAAATCCCATCGGCATACAGCCTCGGAAAGATCAATCTAGTTCCTGAGATCATAGGCATGGGCAGCATTACCGCCCCGTATCGCCTGATGCTCGTGTGGTGACAGACCGGTTAACAGCGTATCGGTCGCCTCGAGCCATCGTTCATAACTGCTGTTTAATGTGCAAACCGGCCAGTCGCTGCCCCAGATCAGGCGATAGGGCCCGAATGTGTTCAGCAGGTGATTCACATAAGGCTTCAAATCTTCTACCGTCCAATTCGCCCCGGCCTCGGTCACCAACCCGGAAAGTTTGCACCAGGCATTTGTATTTCGGGCCAATGTCGACATGTCTTCTTGCCAGCCCTCCATGACTCCCTCCCGGATCAGGGGCTTGGCACCGTGATCAATTACCGTGCACATATGTGGGTGCCGTTCCAGCAGCTGTTGAAGCGGCCCCAGATGTCGCGGCAGGGTCAGCGCATCAAAGGTAAGGTTTGACTGTTGCAGAGAGTCAAAAGCCGGTGTCAGCCCATCCCTGAGCATCCATAATGGGTCGGGAATGTCCTGAACCATGGGGCGCAAACCGACAAAGACCGGGTGGGCAGCCAGTCGTGCGATTTGTTCCGGTGCGTCGGCGGCCTCAAAATCAACCCATCCGACAACGCCTTTTATGAACGGGGCCTGCTCGGCGAGTGACAGCAGATATTCGGTCTCAGCAGCTGTCGGCGCAGCCTGTACTAAGACCGTACCGTCAATTCCCGCTCCTTTCAGCAATGGGGCCAGATCCGCGGGCGCGAAATCCGCGTAAATCGGCCCCAGATCCGGTGTCAGCCAGCCATAGTCTTCGCGCGCCAATGTCCAAAAATGCTGATGGGCGTCGATCTTCATCCAAGAACACCCTTTTTCAGGATGATGTTGCCATACAGCCGACGTTCGCCGGTTTGCACGATCGCAAAAGCTGTGGCCGCCCGGTCGTAAAAGGCGAAACGTTCAAGGCCCTGTATCGTGGCCGGGTGGTCCGCTATTTCGCTGATAATGGTCTGAAAATCGGCTATGGCCTCAGGTATAGCATCCGGATCGCCAACAACCTGCATGGTCAGGGCCGGGTCAGGGACAAATGTGTCCAACGGCATGACAGACAAAATAGCTCTTAGGATTTCGCTGGCGCTTGACCCGTCGGCACGTATGCAGCCCGGCCCAGAGCTGGAGCCGGGGAAATTCGCATCCGCAATCACGATTTCATCGCCATGCCCCATAGCGCGCAGGGTGTACAACAGGTCAGGCGACAGGATGGGATCAATATTACGCAGCATAGGCAGCCTCTCCGGGAAGGGGGGCGTCGGAACGGATCAATCCTTCCGAACACAGATCAGACCAAAGCGCAGCGGGGATTTGACGTTCGAGCAGGGCCGCATTGGCCTGCACCTCGGCCGCATTCACCGCGCCGGGGACAACGGTTTTGACGCAGGGATGGCCAAGGACAAATTGCAAGGCAGCAGCGATCAGTGGTGTATCATGGGCTGAGCAGACAGCCTCGATCTGGCGAACTCGGGCAAGGATCTCTTCGGGTGCATCAGCATAATTGTATTTCGCACCGGAAACAGCGCCGGTTGCGAGGATACCCGAGTTGTACGGCCCGCCAAGAATTATGCCCACGTCCCGCTTTTCGCAAAGGGGTAGAAAGCTGTCTAAAGCGTCTTGTTCCAAGAGGGTATAACGGCCTGCCAGAAGAAACCCGTCAAAGTCGCCCAAGCCCAATAATCTTTCGCAGACCTGCCATTCATTTACACCGGCTCCAATGGCGGAGATTTCACCGGCTTCACGAAGTTCGACCAGAGCTTTGTATCCGCCGCCATCGAACAGTTCCCGGATCTTGGCATCAGATGCCTCCTGACTGCCCTGACTGAACGCACAGACGTCATGCACAAGCAGGATATCGGCGCATGAGACACCCAACCGGTCGCGGCTGGCGTCGTAGGATCGCATGACCCCGTCATAGGTATAGTCGAAAACGATACGTTTCTGCGGCACATCAACAAAGGCTTCGGGTGTGACCTGATGCGGTGCGCAATCCAGCAGCAGACGCCCGATCTTGGTCGAAAGTTGAATCTCTTCGCGTCCGAATCGGGCAATAGCCTGGCCAAATCGTTGCTCGGAGCGGCCCAGCCCATATTGCGGTGCGGTGTCAAAAAATCGGATGCCCAAATCAAAGGCTGCCTGCAGCGCAGCCTGCGCATCCTCATCTGATACTTTGCGATAGAGATTCCCCAAAGGCGCGCCACCAAAACCCATCCTGGTCAGCGGAACGGGTCGCGCCGTGCGGCCATTTAGAAGCTCTGTTGCGGTAACTGTCATCCTGCCTCGCGTATTGGATGAGGGGAGTCCGTGAAAAGGTGGGACTGTTCCTGCTGCAAGCGTTGAATCCGAGGCATCAACTGCCCCAGATGACGTCGCATGGCGTCCTGTGCAGCTTTTTCATCTCTCTCAAGAATCGCGTTGAAAATGGTACGGTGTTCGGTCAGCGTTTCCACAACCCGGCCCGGGGTGGGCAGCAGCAGCATTCGTGCTCTGGTCACTTGCAGTGAAACGGTTTGCGCGACGTCGCTTAACCTGTTGAATCCTGTGAATTTCATTAGCAGGCCGTGGAATTCTTCATCCGCCTCGTAAAAGCCGGGGACATCTTCATCTTCGATCAGCAGCTCTTGCAGACGCATGTTGCGGCCCAGTATCTTGCGCTGATCCTCGGTCAAATCGCGCGCGACTTTGGCGACCGTCGCAAGTTCAAGTGCTTCACGCAGGAACATGCCCTCGCGAATTTCGGACATCGAGAAATAGGATACACGCGTGCCGGATTGGGGCACGACATCCACCAGACCCTCGGAAGCAAGTCGGGCAATCGCCTCGGTCACGGGCGCACGCGAAACGCCAAGGCGTTCGCATATCGGCGCCTTCCTGAGGTTGTCGCCCGGCGCGAAGTCCAGCGACAGGATTGCATGCTTGATTGAGAGGTAAACGCGCTGAGACAACGAGCCCTCAGACGTAGAAATATCGCGCAGGTGCAGAGCGTTTATGTCCTGTGGTTTATTCATATTTGGTGACCTAGCATACTAACATGTTAGTTGACAAGTGCGTGTCCGACGATTAGCAGTCGGGATCAGCAAACAGGAAAATGATGCAACCAGATCAGAAAATAAAGGCTTCTGAGCCCGCAGCGCGCGATACAGTCAGGTTGAACCCGGACGACAATATCGTCATTGCACTCCGAGATCTGAAGATCGACACGCAGCCTTCCGGGCTGAATGTCCCGCTTCGGGATCAGGTTCTGCGTGGGCACAAGATTGCTATTGCCCCAATTTCTGCCGGAGAAAACGTCATTCGCTATGGTCAGATCATTGGTCAGGCAAAGGCAGATATCGCAGCCGGAGATCACGTCCATGTCCACAATCTTGGTATGGGGGCCCATCAGCAGGATTATGCCCATGCGACCGCAAATACCCCTTTGCCGCATTTCGACGAAGAGCGGAGTTTTCTTGGGTATCACCGGTCCGATGGGAAGGTTGGCACGCGCAATTATATCGGAATTCTGACGACAGTGAATTGTTCGGGTTCAGTAGCCCGGTTCATCGCCGAAGCGGCCTTAAAACGTGGGTTGCTTGATCCATATCCCAACGTGGACGGGATGGTGCCCATCGTGCATGGCACGGGCTGCGGTATGTCGGCCAAGGATGACGGCTATGCTACGTTGATGCGCACCCTGGCCGGGTACGCCCAGCACCCGAACTTTGCCGGCATTCTGCTGATCGGGCTGGGATGTGAGGTCATGCAAGTGGCCAGTCTGGTTGATGGCCGCCCCATCCGCGAGGACGGTGCCTTGCGCTATATGACCATCCAAAACGAAGGCGGTACGCGCCGCACGATCGAGCGCGGGCTTGCCGAGGTGGAGGGGATCGCTCGGCTCGCCAATCAGGCCGTCCGCAAGCCCGCTCGGATCAGTGCGATTACGGTCGGGATGCAATGCGGTGGCTCGGATGGTTATTCCGGCATCACTGCCAATCCGGCGCTTGGATATGCCTCTGATCTGCTTGTGCGCCATGGCGGAACAACAATCCTATCGGAAACCTCTGAAATTTATGGCGCCGAGCATCTTTTGACCCGGCGCGCAGAAACGCCGGAAATCGGCAAAAAACTGATCGACCGTATTCATTGGTGGGAAGATTACACCAAGCGCAATGGTGGCGAGATGGACAACAATCCAAGCCCCGGAAACAAGCGCGGTGGCCTGACGACCATTCTTGAAAAGTCTCTGGGTGCGGTGGCCAAGGGGGGCACGGCCCCGATGCGCGACGTCTACAGATTTGGCGAAATTATCGACAAAAAGGGCTTTGTCTTCATGGACAGTCCCGGGTTCGATCCTTGCTCAGTCACGGGTCAGGTGGCGGCGGGTGCCAATTTGATCGTGTTTACCACCGGCAGGGGGTCGGTCTCCGGATATCAACCCACGCCCTGCATCAAGCTAGCGACGAATTCGGAAATGTACGCCCGCATGTCCGAGGACATGGATCTGAATTGCGGCGACATCGTCACTGACGGGGTCAGTATCGAGGCCAAGGGCGAAGAGTTGTTCGAAATGTTGATCCGTGTCGCATCGGGCGATCAAACAAAAAGCGAAGAGCTTGGTTTTGGGGGCGTTGAATTTGTCCCCTGGCAAATCGGCGCTGTGATGTAGCGGCAGGTTCGTCAGAGGTAGGGGCAAAATGGGAGGAGAGATGGAAAAACTGGTCGAAATGAAGGGGATCGAAAAGTATTTCCCCGGTGTGCACGCGCTGAAATCCGTGCAGTTCGATCTGTTTTCGGGCGAAGTCCACGCGCTTATGGGGGAAAACGGGGCGGGGAAGAGTACGTTGATGAAAATCCTGTCCGGGATCTATCAGCGCGATGGCGGCGACTTGGCCATTCAAGGCAAATCAGCCAGTCCCACATCCCCGCGTGAGGCTCAGAACCTCGGGATCGGGATCATCCATCAGGAACTGAGTCTGATGAATGATCTGACCGTAGCGCAGAACATCTTTATCGGACGCGAGCCCCGGAAACGTTTTGGTCGCCTGGACGAGGCCGCGCTGAACGCTCAAACCGCTGAAATCTTCGGGGCGATGAACCTGAACCTTGATCCCAAAGCGCTGGTCGGCGGGTTGACCATTGCCAAGCAGCAGATGGTCGAAATTGCCAAGGCGCTGTCCTATCGCTCCAAGGTTCTGGTCATGGACGAACCGACCGCAGCCCTGAACGACGCCGAGATTGCCGAGCTGTTCGTCATCATCCGCCGCCTGAGGGCGGAAGGGGTGGGGATTGTCTATATCAGCCACAAAATGGACGAGCTGAAACAAATCGCCGACCGTGTGACTGTCATGCGCGACGGTGAATATGTTGGCACTGTCGGTGCCAGTGACACGCCGATCAGCAAAATCATTGCGATGATGGTTGGGCGCGAAGTATCCGAAGACCCTCTGGATGTGCCGGACCTGAGCGATGCCGAGGTTTCTCTGGAAGTCGCAGGACTGACGCGGGGCACGGATCTGAAAGATGTCAGCTTTTCGGTCCGGAAGGGTGAAATCTTGGGGTTTGCCGGGCTGATGGGGGCGGGGCGGACCGAGGTGGCCCGAGCAATCTTTGGCGCTGATCCCTTAGATGGCGGCGAAATCCGCGTGCATGGGCACCGCGTTCCCATCCGCTCACCCCAGGACGCGGTGCGCGCCGGGATCGGGTACCTGTCCGAGGATCGCAAGCATTTCGGCCTCGCCACCGGGATGAATGTCCGCGACAATATCGCTCTCGCTTCGATGGATATGTTCACCAGTGCTGCCGGGGTACTAAACGACGGCGCAATCAGCTCGACCGCCAAGGGCTATATCGCCCAGCTTGGCATTCGCACACCCTCGGATGTGCAGGAGGTGCGCCTGTTGTCCGGCGGCAATCAGCAAAAGGTAGTCATCGCAAAATGGCTTCTGCGAGATTGCGACATCCTGATATTTGACGAACCCACGCGCGGTATTGATGTCGGTGCAAAATCGGAAATCTACAAACTGCTCGAAGAACTGGCCGCGCAGGGAAAGACGATCATCGTGATCTCATCCGAATTGCCGGAAATCATGCGCCTCAGCCACCGCATCGCCGTCATGTGCGAAGGCCGGCTGACCGGAATTCTGCCCGGCGGAAACAACACCACTCAGGAAGACATCATGCATCTGGCCACCCAACGCACGGCGGCGATGCAGGTCACAGGGACAGCAATATGACCACAGCAACGGATATAGACAAAAAAAAGCCCCTTGCGGGCCTGTCGGAAAGCGGCGCGTATCAAAAGCTGCTGGCCTTTGCCAGTCTCATCGCCCTGTTGATCGGCTTTTCGATCGCATCGCCGAACTTCATGCAAACTTCGAACATGATCGCCATTCTGCAGGCAACTTCGGTCAACGGCGTACTGGCCGTTGCCGCAACTCTGGTGATCATCACGGGCGGAATCGACCTGTCGGTTGGCACTTTGATGACCTTCTGCGCCGTGATTGCGGGCGTAGCCCTGACTTATCTCGGCATGCCCCTGCTTTTGGGTGTTGCTGCAGCCATTGCAGCGGGTGCGTTTTGTGGTCTGTGTTCGGGCACATTTGTGGCCAAAATGAAAATCCCGCCCTTCATCGCGACGCTGGGCATGATGCTGATCCTCAAGGGTCTATCGCTGGTTATCTCGGGCACACGACCGATCTATTTCAATGACACGCCTGGTTTCGATCAGATCTCGCGCGGGTCTCTGATCGGAGAAATCGTTCCCTCGGTACCTATCCCGAACGGCGTGCTGATCTTGTTTTTGGTCGCGGTTGCAGCATCCTATATCCTCAGCCGCACTGTTTTGGGCCGCTATACGTTCGCTTTGGGATCAAACGAAGAGGCGGTCCGCTTGTCGGGTGTCAACACCGACGCCTGGAAGATGCGAATCTACGCGCTGGCCGGGGGAATTTGCGGCATCGGCGGCATCCTGATCGCCTCGCGCCTGAACTCGGCACAACCCGCTTTGGGGCTGGGATACGAACTTGAGGCCATCGCGGCTGTGGTCATTGGCGGAACCTCTCTGTCCGGCGGGCGCGGCACGATCCTGGGAACGCTCATCGGCGCGCTTATCATGGCTGTCCTGACCAATGGGCTGCGCGTTCTGTCTGTCGCGCAGGAATGGCAGACCGTTGTCACTGGCGCGATCATCATTCTGGCCGTCTATGCCGACATGGCGCGGCGCAAAAAGACCGGCTGAACAATTTTTAGGACCAAAGAAGATAACGACCAACTGGAGGAGAATATCATGTTAACACGTCGTTTCGTTCTGGGGGTGCTCAGCGCAGCCACCCTCGCAGCTCCGGCCTCGATGGCCATGGCGGAAGAAATCTATATTCCGCTGGTATCCAAAGGGTTCCAGCACCAATTCTGGCAGGCGGTAAAGCAGGGCGCCGAACAGGCAGCCGAAGAGTTTGACGTCACAATCACATTCGAAGGACCGGACAACGAAACGATGGTCGACCGTCAGATCGACATGCTGGCCGCAGCACTGGCAAACAATCCAAAAGCCATCGGCTTTGCCGCACTCGACAGTCAGGCCGCCATTCCGTTGCTGAAGCAGGCAAATGACAAGGGTATCCCGATCATCGCTTTTGACAGCGGTGTCGACAGTGATATTCCTGTTTCTACTGCCACAACCGACAACCTAGCTGCAGCGGGGCTTGCCGCTGACAAAATGGCCGAAAAGATTGGTGGAAAAGGCAAAGTTGCAGTGGTAGCCCACGACCAGACCAGCCGCACTGGCATTGACCGCCGCGATGGATTTGTGAACCGCATTGCGGAAAAATACCCTGATATCGAGGTTGTCACCGTTCAGTACGGGCAGGGCGATCATCTGAAATCAACCGAGGTGACAAAAGCGATCCTCACTGCAAACCCCGATCTGGATGGTATTTTTGGCACCAATGAAGGCTCTGCCATTGGTGTCGTGAACGGGGTACAGGAATTGGGCACCGAAGGCCTTGTCATCATTGGCTATGACAGCGGCAAAGCCCAAAAAGACGCGATCAAAAGTGGTCTGATGACCGGGGCAATCACCCAGAACCCGGTTGGTATCGGCTATGAAACGGTCAAGGCGGCCGTCGCGGCGATGAAAGGCGAAGAAGTCCCCGCCCTAATCGACACCGGCTTTTACTATTACGATGCTTCCAATATTGACGATCCGAAGATCGCGGCAGTTCTTTACGACTAAGAGCCTGACAGCTTAATACGGACCGGTTCGCCCGATCGGCGGACCGGTTTTTTTGTCTTACTGGGTTGCAACAATCATCTTTTCTGTTTGCGGCGTTTTCATGCTATCCTCTACAGGTTATTTTTTTGATGTTTATTAAAGGTTGAAATTCCGGTGAAAAAAAAGCCCAGCAACAAGACCTATGTCCTGCGTCCCCTGGAAAAATCCGACCTTGAGACAATTCTGCCCTGGTTTCAAAATGTAGAGGATTTAGCCAAATTCGAACGCGTGTCCCGCATTCCTCTTAATCTTGCACAGACAGAGGAAAGCTGGAGCGACATGTTCACCGGCTCAGCCATCGGCCGCAGGTGTTGGTTTGTTGTTGAGAATTCGGCGGGAAAACTGGTCGGCATGAGCGGCCTCGAGGGGATATCGCCGATCAATCGCGATGCTGTCGTTGCGATGTTCGTCGATCATTCGGTGCGCCGCCATGGAGTTGGTATCAGGGCGACGGCTTTGGTCGCCGATTTCGCCTTTCGGCAACTGGGGCTGAACCGGCTGACTTCATATTATAGAGCGGATAATGTCAGCAGCAGAGACCTGGTTGCCAGACTGGGGTGTCAGATCGAGGGGTCGATGCGTCAGGCCTGGTTTGCAGATGGTCAATTTCACGATATGGTTGTGGTCGGGTTGCTGAGCAGCGATTGGTTCGAAAACCGAAATTCACTGGCGAAAGAATTGGGCGGTGAAACCATCGTTAAGCTTGGCAATAATGCCTCGGATTGCTGGTGTTGGCCCCCGCAAGAGACTGGGTCGGACTAAGAGACGTTATTACCAATCATTTCAAATCTTTTTTTGTTATACAAAAGTTAGGGTTCGTTCAGAACTCAGGAATCGAGTACCGCCAGTGAATACAGTTAACCCGAATTCATCAATCACTCAGAAGCTGGGTGCAGTCTTATTTGCAGATGTCGTCGGCTATTCTCGCCTGATGAGTGAGAACGAACTCGACACCTACAACGCTTTGAAGACACTTCTATCGCAGATCGAAGCCGCATGCGCCCGTTATCAGGGGCGTGTGGTCGAAGTGCGCGGTGACGGCATCCTGGCCCTGTTTGAAACAGCGACCAGCGCGGTCGAATTTGGTGTTGAGCTGCACCAAATTTCTGCCCAGCACAACGATTCAGGATCAGATCAACAGCAAATCAAGTTTCGCGTTGGCATCCATCTTGGAGAGATCCTGATAGATGAGCGTGGAATTCATGGCGACAACGTCAACATTGCAGCGCGATTGCAAGAAATTGCGGAACCCGAGCGGGTCTATGTCAGCTCTGCGGTGTATGATCAGGTTTGTAACCGGTTGCGGTATGGGTACGAATTTCTCGGTCCGCAGCATCTGAAGAACATTCTTTCGCCGGTTTCTACCTACTGTGTCCGCAGCGAGGTTGCCGGTGCTACTTTGGCGGGCACCATGCGTCCCGACGCTATCGTCGATCTGTTGGAACGCCCGGACACTCCGTCGGTCGCTGTGCTACCGTTTAGCATCAGCGGCGGGGATGAGTCTGACGGCTGGATTGCCGATGGTCTGACCGACGACATCATTCTGAACCTTTCCAAATTCAGAAACCTTTTCGTCATCGCCCGAAACTCATCATTCTTCTTCAGGGCGCAGTCCATGCCACCGAAGGAAGCCGCAAGAAAGCTGAATGTCCGGTATATCGCCCGTGGCAGTGTGCGTCGCTCTTCCAGTCGAATCCGCATTACTGCGGAACTGGTCGATGCAAACACTGAACGCACGATTTGGGGTGAGCGGTTTGATCGAAACATTGACGATATATTTGATATTCTGGACGAGGTGACTGAATGTATCGTCGCGGCCACGGCCGTAATGATCGAATCCCATGAGCGCCAAGTTATGGTTCAGGCCGTTCCTTCAGATCTGGAGGCATATGGCTCTGTCCTGCAGGGGCAGCAGCACATCTTCAAATACACGCGCAACGACAACCGCAAGGCACAGAATTTCTATCAATCTGCGCTGGAACGGGACGGCAACTATGCCCGTGCCGCCGCCGCCTTGTCCCGAACGTTGAATCTGGATTGGCGATACTCGTGGACCGAAGATCCAGGCAGTGCTTTCGAGCAGGCGCTGTCTTTGGCACAGCGGTCGATCGAATTGGACCCAACAGACGCACGGGGATTTGGCGAGCTGGGATTTGTCCATCTGTATCGCAAGGAGCATAGTGCGGCGCTACAGTCTTACCAACGTGCTTTGGCTCTCAACCCCAATGATGCGGATATGCATTCGGATTTCGCCGATGCGCTTGCACATTCGGGGGAAAATGAGACCGCCATCACGCATCTGCAACAGGCCATGCGTCTGAACCCGTACTTTCCGGATCAGTATCTCTGGCACCTCGGCGGCGCCTATTACAATCTCAGGCGCTATGAAGATGTTATCGAAACCGTCAACAAGATGAACAATCCAACCGAGGGTCAACGGATGCTGGCCGCCAGCCATGCGCAGCTGGGCAACATGGATATGGCACGTATGATTGCTGAAAAGCACCGCGCCGCACACCCGAACTTTTCTTTGTCACGCTGGGCCAAGGTGCTGCCCGACCGTCTGGAAGACGACACGCAGCACTTTGTCGAAGGGCTGAAAAAAGCGGGATTTTAGAACGGAAAAAGGCGCGAGATCCCGCGCCTTCTTTGCTGACTTTGTCCGAAGATCAGTCGCCGCCGCGTACTTTGGCTCCGCTAACCTTGGCGCCACTGACCTTGGCACCGCTGACTTTCGCGCCACTGACCTTGGCACCACTCACTTTGGCACCGCTGACCTTTGCACCGCTGATAGCAGGGCTGTCAAAGCCAAAATAGAGGTCTAGAAGAACCTGTTCGAACTGGCCTGTCATGACATCCATGCGCATGGTCTGATCGGACTTATCATAGCTCCAGAACTTGATACCGTCAGCGACCTGATAGTCCGCCGCCGCAACACCGCCAATCGAAGGATCCGTGGGCGCGCGCGAGGCCTGGTTTGGTGGCTCGCCCTTTTTGGCGACATCTTGACCATCGCCGTGAACCAGGAAAATCACCGGCTCGGGCAGGTCGTAGTAGGTGCCTTCATAGGCAAACCCGTAGATCTTGGCAAATTTGGCTTCGTCATTTCCTGAATTCGCGAGTTGCTCATCAAGATGTTTGTTGTTGCCTTTTCCTCTGCTTTTCTTTTTCGCAGGGTCGTAATCCAAATCGTCGATAACTCTGCCGTAAATCAACACTTCCGAAAAACTGAGCAAGGATTCCGCCATAAACTCATCTCCCAAATATGGGTCCATCACCCGAACCCCCTTCGATTAAATCCCGAGGATGACCGCATCGGTGTCTCCTCAAAAATCACCCCGCCTCTAAATGCCATAAATCTGCCGAAAAAAAAAGAATTTTGCTGTCATCAGTCTGGAACCTGCGTGCGGACGGAGTGTGCGTGACTGTCTTCATCAGGGTCAGGCAGCCGCGGACCGGCAGTTGCCACCCCGATATCACGCATCCGAAAGTTTCCTTCGATGATCCGCCGGAAGGCACCCCCGGTAATTTCCTGATCCACCGCCAGCATGGCCTTTTCGACACCGAAATAGCTGAGCATATCGGCGTCCAACATGCTCCAGGCGTCGGCCAGATAGGTGCCCAGGAAATCGCGCGCCTCAAGAAGTGCTACGCGGAATCCATCGGGGTTTTCGGCATATCGCTTGTCAAAAATACCCTGCATGACCTCGCTGTAATCGGGTGAATCCTCTAGCTGATCGGACAGGTCTTCCTCTGCCTGTGTGATAAGGCCATGAACCAACAGGCGCTCATGATAGATGTCCACCAAAATGTCGAACATTGCACCTGTCAGTGGCTCGGAAAGTGCATGTTCACTGGACCATCCGGCAGCGAATTCCGATAGTGACCGGTTGTTTGCGGCCGTTCTGATCTGTGCATTTTCCGAAAGCTCGGCAAAGCGATTCAGTCGATTGAAGCTGTAGAGATTGCCTTTGGTGTTTTCCAACAGCGCCTCTACCACCGAGCCAAAATGCAAAGAGGCCAGAAGCGCCACCATATCGGCGGCGGATTCATGGAACCCGTAATACTCACCCGAGACATCTCCGTCGGTGGGCATGCCCACGACGCTGTAAATGATTGAGTGGCCGATTTCATGTGCGACCACGTCGAAATTCAGGCTGTAGGGGCGATATTCGTCCCCGTGTTCATGGGTGCCCCCGGTTTCAAGGAAACCCCAACCGATATGCGCATTGTCCAGGCTTGGCAGCAGCGACAGTTCGAGCCGGTTAAAATCACGGGCGAAATGCCATGGGATTGGTCGGTCAAAATAGCCCTGCCAGACGTCCATCGTGAAATGCGCCGAGCCAAACAGATGCGCTGCCTCAAAAGCCGGGTCCGACGGGCCAATATGGATAAAGTTACCGAACTCATCAGGCATTGCCGGGGGATGGATATATCCGTTCCAGGGCGGCAGATACATTCCCGGACCATCCGGTCCGGGCACGATGGCCCCATAGGGTGTAGTCTTTCCGACAGGGTTAACCGTGTACATGCGCGGACCCGATGGACCAGGGCCGATACTGCCCTGCGGGGCCGATATTTCGACTAGCTCAAGCTGTGGGTCCTCTTCCAGAAAAGGGGATTGCGGATACAGCAGAAATCGCGTTCCAGGCTCTTCTTCATCAAGGTGATCTGGTAAGTTCACAATACCCCCCTTTCAGGCCACGCCTCGGATCCGCCTTGGGGCGGCTAGTCAACGGTACTATTTAATCCGGCATCCGCGTGACAAAACAAATACTCTGCTTCTATCAAATCAAAAAATGCTTCCCGCCCGGCCAATCCAAGTGAAACTGCATATGATTCAAGATCATCCGGCACTGGTTGGTCAAGCTGTGTTTCAAAATACCACATAACCATAGGTAGGCGCCCGCTTGCGGGACCGCCTCGGGCAGTCAATGATTTAGCTCCCCTTAGTGCCTTGCGATGGGCACGATCCCGCAATTCGGCATAGCTCCCGTCACGGCGCAACTCGCGCAAAAGCGATGACTCAAGGACCGAAGCTCGAGAGGTAATGTGGCCGTGCACCCGAGCGGCATCGGCCAGCATCGCCTCGTATTCCTCGACACTCAGATCATTCTCGTCCAGCCATGCCATCAAAGCGGCGCGGCGCGACAGGCCGGCTTTTTGCCGGTGCGCATCCATTTGTGCCATCAGGGCAGGGCGGTCAGGCTCTTCATCCCGCCGATCAGCCTCTTCCCGCGCCAGCAGAGTAAGCGCGGCCCGTTCACGCAGCCGCGTATACATGTCCGGGTTCAGCCTGACTTCGTCGATAACCGCCTGATCGGCCTTCTGATCGGCATCCACTCGGGCACGCAGCCCTTTCCACATCAGCGTTTCTTCGGTCGGTTGCTGCGTCGCCGGGAAGGGAAGGTCGTTTGCCAGATCTTCGGCCATACGCCCAAGCATCTCAATGGCATCACGCGCTTTTGCATCAACCTTGCCGTTTGGCAGCCAGTCCACAAAGCCCTGGATATCAGAAAGCCCGTTCAACGCGTCAATTATGTTGGGCCAACTGCGCTGACGATAGTTCATACCCTTGGCAATCTGCAGAACTTCAGCGGCACGTTCAGCGACCAACATGCCTAGATTTTGCGCCTCCTCAACCGTTGCTCGGACCGAGACCATGGGTTCGCTCAATGGCAAATAGCCCAATTCTGCCGGGCTGTGCAGGACCGCAACTTCGTCGTCATCCTGCAGGGTTCGGCTGTAGAAATCCTCAAAGATTCGACCCACGCCGATCATACCGAAATCAGCCAACTCTGCCGCACGCAAAGCACCCATGCTGGCACTGCCATAAACGGGGATTCCCTGATCCATCGCCCAAAGAATCTCTTTATGCCAGACCGACGGGACGCCCTCAAAAAAGCCGTCTATTATCCCGATCGCACGCGGACGATCACGTGCCACGCGATATACGTCCCCCTGCCGGACCGGGGGCAAGATCACAGGGTCCAAGCATTGGGCCACAGCATCGGCTGTCAACGTCGGGCCCACAAAAATAACGACACTCATCCGTATGTTTCCATTACACGCTGCGCGCGTTCCCCGGCGATGTAATCGGGGTCGTCATGAGGCGCTTCAAGCCCCGGTATGACAGCTCGGACAACGGCGATCTCATATTCCGGGCGCGATAGATCGACCGTGATCACCTGCGAAATACCTACAGTTTCGAGGCGGGTAGTCAGCAAGTTCAAATCCTCTTGGAATGATCCGGTGGCATATGTCGGAGTATTCGAAAAATCCTGCGTCGCGTCCGAACTGTCAATCTGATTGCGAATATAGGCACATCTTTCTATCTGCGCCTGGTCAGTAAACTCTTCTGGGTCCAGATCATCACGCGCGCCAGAGATATAGGTGAGGCGGGTTTGTGCCGCTTCGGTCAGGGCCCGCAACAAAGCAATGGCGCGATCTGGATGGCAGCCATCACCGATACCGATGTGGCCGTTCTGCCCGTCCGGCTCGCAGATCGTACAGCGGAAACAGGCGATTCCGATGTCCGAGGTGGTGTCCCAGATGCCCAGGTTCAGGCCCGCCGCCTCAACCATGCTTATTGCGTCCTTGCACCTGTCATCATCGATAGTGTCTGGGTGGATCCGTGCTGGCGCGGACTGAAATTGCCACAGTGTGGTGGCATCGCGTTCGATGAGTTCAAAGATCGCATGGCAACTGGCTTCAAACAGGTTGTTGCCGGATGCCAAACCGTTTGTCGTTCTGGGAAAAGCAACCTGCCCACCCATCGGCAAAGACGTATAATCGGTATCGACCATCTCCATTGGAACCCAACGGGCGCAAGTGGAATTCAAATCCCGACCCTCTACCCACAATCTGTTCGCATCAGGATCAAATCGGCCACCAGTCACCCGAGGTAGCTTATCAACATCCACCACCGGCGCATCGCGCGCTATATCGGTAAATCGTGCCAGACGTTGAGGCGCCGTTACCCGTTCCGCGTGCCAGCTTTCGATCGCTTCCATAACCCCCGACGCTTGCGCGGCCGGGACTGACAATCCCTTGCCGAGCGACACCGAAACCGATCGGGAATTCGGGCGCGCAACCATGACCGTGGGCAATCCGATACGATCCAGGCCGGTTAAGTTCGCAATTCGAGTAATGCCCATTTCACGCAAATAGGGCGTTACGATTTCCAATGTTTGGCTGGGGCTTCGCAGGCGATGAGTATCAAGCACATATTGCTTTTCCGATACGTCAGACATGATGCAACCTTGCCAAAAACAAAAGAAATTGGCCACCAGGCGAAAATACATGCCGGTGACCGGATCAGCTCAGGATGGGGGATGATTTCATAGGGGTCAACTCTGCCGCCCATAATTGTCTCAACACGACAATCTACTTGCTGGACGATGATGAGCGCGGGCTGAACCAACTGTGTCCAGCAGCCAGCACCTATAATCGAATTGCAGCTACGATATTCAAAGGATGTCGCATTATTTTAACATAATCTTCATTCTGCGATATTTACTGCGGGACCGGAAACCCAAAATGTCTCGAAAAACTGTCAGAAGCGCGCCTTCTTTCGTGCGAAGGTCTCAGGGCAATCGGGAAAGTTGCTCTATTGGGTCAAATTTATAAAATATAATCAATGCAATACAATGAACTATGGTGCGGGTGGAGGGACTTGAACCCCCACGCCTTGCGGCGCCAGAACCTAAATCTGGTGCGTCTACCAATTTCGCCACACCCGCACGACCAGCAGCTGCTGCCGGAATGCCGCTCAATAGCAAAGCTTTTGAACGAGTGCGAGAGGGAAATTGTAGTTTACACGAAGAATATTGATGCCCGTTTCAGAACAAACCCAACCTCTGCTTAGAGGCACCACACGACCCGAAAACATATGAAAGACCGCACGAGCACATCGACCGGAAAGGCCAATGGGCTTGCAGCTGACCAAGCTTTGCCTGACGCCGCCTAAAACAGAAATCTCGTAGACCAGGCAGACCCAAAATAAGACTATGTGAAACCTAGCGTCCTATTAAAATTCACCATTGATGAACCTGCCAAATCTAAACACCCTCACGTTGTGCCGTGTTGTTGTTGCCTTTCCCGAAAGCGCACTTTGTTTGGGCGATGGATTCTGTCTCATGACAAGATTTTGCCAAATATGGAGCTGACCGCATGTATGTAAAACTATAATTTAATAAATAGTTACACCCCATTTGGGGGCCAGTTATCAAATTCGGCTCGCTGTGAACTTCAGCTGATATGCTCATATTTTTATACGCTTTTTAGTTTAGTAGTGGGCCCGGGCAAGTCCGCAGCCATACTTGCGCCACAATTCAAACGCCAAAAAATCTTATTCGCGTCAAAATAAGACCGCCTTGCCAGTAGTTGATGGGTGGGAAGGAGTTAATGAGTCTTTTGCCTTCGGGCGTCTTACCAGTTCGTTCGCTCAACTCCAGTACAAGGGTCTTTACCGTGACCAACATGATGAACTCTGCATCTGCCGAGCAAGACGCAATTGGTCTTGCACGCGAAAGTTTTCTTGGTGAACTCAAAACCCTGAATCGCGAACACCCGAATACCGGGTTTGGCATCTCGCTGCGCACGCATTCTGGCGGGCATTATTTGCTTGCCAATTCTCGAATGCCTCTGCCCGAGGTCAAATCCCAGGGTTTCCCAACAGGGCGCAGTGTTGCGTGCCTGGAAAATAGCGACTGCTTCAGCTCGATCGAAGTGCTGGCCGATGCCCGCGCATATGAATCGATCACACCAAGCGCCGAAGCCGCAATTTTGGGCAACGCCCTGAACCTGATCGCCCGGATCGATACGCTGACTAGCGCACCTCACGGGCAGATCGAACCTCATATCGCCGCTACAGGAACCGGAGGCTAACCATGGCGCGTAACGATCATCTTTTGTCTGTTGGAAACGAAGCGCTGACCCCAATGACTTCGGCCATGTCGGCATTGACGACACAGATTGACCAACTGACAGAGGTGGCGGACGCGCGCTCCTCGGCACGTCTTGCGACGCTCAAGACACGCATGGAGAATTTCACTGCCAGCGTCACGCTGGTCGGTCAGGTCAAGGCGGGAAAATCTTCGCTTGTGAACATTCTGTCCGCACGCCCTGCCCTGCTGCCTTCGGATGTGAACCCATGGACCTCTGTGGTTACCACGCTGAACATCAACACCAGAACCCAGGGTGATACAAAATCCCGGTTCACTTTCTTCGAACAAGAGGAATGGGACAATCTGATGGTTGGCGGCGGCCGGCTGGGAGAGCTGGCCAATCGGGCCGGCGCCGACGATGAAATGGACGATATCCGCCGTCAGATCGGCGAAATGAAAGCTAAGTCCGAGGAACGACTGGGTAAGCATTTCGACCTGATTCTGGGGCAAAGCCATCAATACGACTATTTCGATGAGGAACTGATCCAAAGGTATGTGTGTCTGGGTGATGAAGACGACCCGGACATCAACCCCAAGACCGGTCGTTTTGCGGATGTGACAAAGTCGGCTGAGCTGTACATGGACATCCCCCAGTACCCGATTTCCCTCAAGCTGTGCGACACACCGGGTGTAAACGATACGTTTATGGTGCGTGAACAGATCACCCTGCGCAGCCTGCGCGGGTCCGAAGTCTGCATTGTGGTTCTGGCAGCCAGTCAGGCTCTGACCACAATGGACATGGCGCTGATGCGGATCATCGCTCAGTTCGAAAATCGTCAGATTATCCTGTTCGTTAACCGAATTGACGAACTTGCAGATCCGGTCACCCAGGTTCCTGAGATTCGGGATCGGATTCTGGACACGCTGAAACAGAACAATATCGACACCAAGGCAAGTGTCGTGTTCGGCAGCGCCCTGTGGGCCGAGGCCGCGATAACTGGCAATCCCGATATTCTGTCTGAGGAATCCCGGAAAGCCCTGAACACGTTCTATCTGGCGGCCGGGTTTGGCGATCAGGCCCCGTCACTGGACAAGATTTGGGCGTTGTCCGGTTTGCCCGACCTATTGCTGGCGATGAATGAACGCATTGCCGAAGGCGCAGGAACTCGACTTCTGGACCGTGTACGCCACCGGGCGCGCAACATCGCCAGTCAGATCCGGGCGACCGCCGTGGCCAAAAAACTATCCGACAGCGAAGGGATCGTGCGAGAGCTGAACGGGGTAGCACCCGAAGACGCCGTGGCCGAGGTCAACGCAGAATATGAAAAAAAGGCCGCTGAGCTTACTGCTTCCTTGCGCGCGAAAGTGCTTGAGCGTCTGAACTCGGCCGAAGCCAACTTTGTCAAACGTGCCACCGATTCTCTGATCGCGCATCTTGAGCAAAATGGCGAGCAAGGAACGTGGCAGTACGATCCTGCCGGGCTGCGGACCTTGCAAAAAGCGGCCTATTTTAGCTTTGCCCGGTCGATGCGCAAAGAAGTTGGTGCGTTGTATTCAGCGGCAGCCGCTGACATCGAAGCGTTGTATCAAAGCTTGCTGGGCAACCATCTGGGAGAGTTCAGCATCGAGGCACCAATCGTCCCGCGGGTACCACCTCCACTGGGTATCGGACGCACGATTGCCCTGGACTTGCAAAGCACATGGTGGCGCCGCTGGTGGCAACGCCGCAATGGTTTCGAGGCCTATGCGGCGGATTATACGCGCCTGATCACATCAGAGGCGAATTCGATCACCAAGGATATCGAAGAAAACCAGATTGCAGCAGTTCTTGAAAATGTCCGCGCCGCCCTTTCCGACTTTATGCGCGAGCAAAAGGAGACTCTGTTGAACATTTCGGCCTCAGCCGAAAAGGACCCCGGTCGCAGTGCAGCGCTGATGGAGGGGCTGGCCCCTCAGAAATCCCGCGACGATATCCTCGGCGATATCCTGAAAGATCTTAGTAACGAGGCAGCATAAGTAGCGATATGGCAAAAGATTCACAAACCCGCTTCGTCTCTTCAAAAGCATGGGACCGCATTGAGAAATGGTCCCGCAGGAAACCTGTTTTTGCACTTATGGGGGAATTCAGCGCCGGCAAATCAACCTTGATGAACTTTCTGCTGCGCTCGGAGGCACTGCCTACACAGGTTACAGCCACACAGCTGCCACCAGTTTGGTTCAGTTGGGGTAGAAGGTCGGCCTATGTACAACGCCCTGACGGAACTCGCGAAAACATCAACCTGGACCAGCTGGAACAAGTCGGGGTGAATGATGCCCAGTTTATTCGCATATTTCTGGAATCCGACATTCTTGAAGCCGTCGACCTGATTGACACTCCGGGTATTTCCGACCCCAAAATTTCTACTGATGTCTGGCGACGGGCTGTCGGTCAGGCAAATGGCGTTATTTGGTGTACGCACGCCACGCAGGCATGGCGCGAAACTGAACGGGCAACCTGGGTTTCCCTGCCCGAACGGTTGCAACATAATTCATTGCTGCTGGTCACACGTGCAGACGTTTTGGATGTCAAGGATCGCCAAAAGGTCCTTCGTCGTGTGAACCGCGAAGCAGGTCACCTGTTCAACCGTTCGATCCTGTTTTCAGCCCGTGATGCCATCATGGCCCGCGACAAAAGTGGGGACGCCGAATTGTGGACCCGCAGTGGCGGTGGCAAGATGGTCGACAGCTTCCTGGAAATCACAGAACTGATCATGGACAGCCGCGCTCATCAGCTGGCGCGTTATCAAATTGACACCAGCTTGTCCGATGCTCCTCAGGTACACCCGCTGCGCCCGCGGCGCAATTTCTCGAATGTACAAGGAACCGCTCCGCTGAAGCTGGTAAATCCGCTGCATGAGGGAACAGAGCCCGAGGTGGTAACACAATTCCCCGTGCGCCCTGCCCGGGTCGAACTGCGCCCTGATGAGGTTGAACGTGCCCCGCGCATTGACCCACAAGAGGCCGAACGTCTGCGCGCCGACATGACCTCGGGCGCCGAGATCGTAAAAGAAGAAAAAGAAGACGAATTGCGGGCGTTCTTCCGGGAGACCACTCCCGAGGATTCGGACGTTGCCGATCTGTCCGTTGCTCCTACCGAGGATGATGAAACAGACCCACGGGCCGTATCCGTCATTGATGAAACTGACATTGTTGAAGTTCAGCCACTTTCTGCGGAAGCCGAAGTTGCTGAAGAAGAAAACCTGTTCAGTGACGAAGACGAAGCTGACACATTCATGGCCTCTTTGGAGGACCAGCTTACAGATGTTCCGGAGCCCGAAGAGACCGCTCAGGCAGAGCCGGAAGAAACCCCGGTCGAACTTTCCGTGTCCTCGATCACAGCGTTGATGGCTGAACAATCGGATGATGCCGAGGATGAGTTCGAACCAGAGCCGGAAACCAATGGCCTGATGAACACTCAGGTTGTCGCCATGCCAGAGAGCAGACCGGAAATCGCGGGCTCGTTTGAAGACATTGTAAACGTGTCCGTCGACACCCCGCTTAGCGCGGCGGCGATGTGGCGCGAGGTCACGGATGGCGAAGACATGCCCACCAACCCAGAAGCGTTGAAGAAGGTATTTCAAGCATTTCTTGAGGAGTTTGACCAAATCACGGCCGACCACAATGCGCGAAAATCAGATAACGCGGTAAGGCCCATGGCCAATACCTCTGAAGACACGGGTGTTGAACGACATGTACTTTAGCCGTGAGAAACCTAGGAGACAGGGCAACTGATGTCTATCGAAACAGCATTAAACGATGCGATGGCGACCATACCCGACTGCATAGCAGCCGGGTATGTCGACATGAAGACAGGTATGTTGCTAGGCACCCATGTCACAGACTCGGAAAGTGCCGAAGCCTTGGATACTCTGGCCATTGCGGTGGCCAACCTTTTTCAGGGGCGCGGTGTGATCGCGTTTGAGAATCTGCTGCGTTCGACCGACGCCGACGATACGGAAAATCCTGGGTTTGGCGAAATCGCAGTGTTTTCAAAGGATCGGCTGAATATTTTCCTGCGGACCCCGGACTACCCGGACCATGTGGTCTGCTACATCTGTCGCGACAGTGCCAATGTGGGGCTGGCGCTTACTAAATCGCACATAAGCCTAGGGCCGGTTACGGCCGCTGTATAACGGGACCAGAGGGGGTCACGGCATGATGGATACTGACATACTGGACATGCTCGAAGACATCGGGCGGTTGTCGGTCGCCCGTTTGAATCCGACGGTTACATTAGCTGCTGAGACGAGTGAGATTCGTCGTGAAAAGATCCTGCGTACAATTCGCGGAACCATTTTGCCGCGTCGGCTGGAATTTACCGCGGCCAATGGCGATTGTCTGGCAATGGAGGTCAACAGCTCGCGGGTAACTGATGTTTTCCGGGTCCGCTCGGGCATGATACCGGATTTTGAAACTACTCCGCGTGAAGAGCTTGCGACTCGCTTGGCCGAATTGGTGTCCGATATTGCAGCAGCCCCTGCCCCGTTGGAGTTGCTTTCTCTGCAGCCGGACACGGCGCTTGAGGTTGATGATGTCGGTGTGACTTTCAGCGAGATTGCAAAGGCTTGCGGCACTATCGAGCTGCCGCCCGAGACGGTCGTTTCTTTGGTTCCCGACACGCCTGCCCCGCAAGAAACAGATATTCCAGCGTCCGCCGCCGGGGCGACAGCAGGAACCATTGCCAGCGCGTTTTTTGATGGCGCTGAACGGTTCGCATTGGGACGCGCCGAAGTCACCGTGGACGGTGCAGCCATCTCGCGGCTCGAAGGAGTATGCGACGTCGGGCAACCCATGCACGCCGATCAGGATCTGCTTCGTCAGTTTGCACAGGATCTTGTTGGGTGGGACGGTGACGCCGCCACCGCGCTGGATCATCCTCAGCTGATTGTAATGCGGCCTTCAGGGGGCAAAGGGGATGCGCTTGCCGTTCTGCATGACGGGTCACAATTTGCGCTGGCCATTCATGAAGCGCGCAAACTGGGAGCCGTCGTAAACCTTTGGAAATCAGTTACGGGATCGGAAAAATGATCCGGTGCCAACAGTTCAATTTTTCAACGAATTCGATCCGTGAAATAAAGTAGTCAGGGTATGTGTTATGAGTGAGAATAATCGTCGCGAGTTACTTCGTATAGCCAACGAGATGAAAGGCGTCAGCAATGACGAAACCGGGCAGTTTATCTCTCGGATCATTGGTGATCTTTCGAACCTGAAGCCCTCGATTGCTTTTGTTGGTCAGATCAAGGCCGGCAAATCCCGACTGATAAATGGTTTTACCGGACAGGCCGAATATCTGCCGTCGGATGTGAACCCTTGGACAACCGTAATCACTGATATGCATTTCGGCCACCCGTCGGGCCGGACGCAAGGTGCCGAGTTCCATTTCTTCGACAACCGTCAGTGGCAGTCCCTGATTGCCGAAGGCGAAGAGCTGCGCAACATGTTCCCCGATGACGAGGACAGTTATAAGCGCGAGATGATCGAAGAACAGGTCGACGCAATGAAGACCCGCGCCAAGCTTCGGCTGGGCGATAGCTATGAACAGCTGCTGGGCCAACATCATGATCTGGAAGACCTGAATTCGGATGATTTGGCACGTTATGTTTGCGCAGGCGATGACCCGACCGAGGGTGGGACACACGATCCGGCATCGGACCGGGGCCTTTACAGCGACATCACCCGAAAGGCCGAGGTCTATTTTGACATCGGACATTTCCCATTTCCGCTTACGGTCACCGATACACCCGGCGTAAATGACCCTCTGTTGATCCGCGAAGAGATCTCTCGCCAATACCTCAAAGAGTCCGACTTCTTTGTGGTTGTCCTGTCGGCGCATCAGGCGCTTTCTCGGGCGGACTTGAAACTGTTCCGCCTAATGCAAGCGCTGGAGTTGGGCCAGATCGTGGTTTTTATCAATCGCGTGGACGAATTGGGAAATGGTGCCGAAGATGCCTTCAAGGTGCGGGCCGATGTTCTGGACGGGCTTGAGAAGGCGCTTGGAAACTCGAACATTGACGTGCTGACCGGCAGTGCCCAATGGGCGCATTACGCCCTGACCGGTGACGAAGCCGGTATCAATCACGACGATGTCCTGGCCTGGCTGCGCGCGCACCCCGATCAGATGAAGCAATATCTGGACGGTGTCGAAGAGATCAAACAAGGCCCCGGCCCGATCAGCCGCGAAGGTGTTTTGCGCTTTGCCGCTATGATCGCCTCCGGGTTGCCCGATCTGCGCCGGCATGTGACCCGAGCGCTGACAGAAGGCCCGCGCGATGAACAACTGCGTATGGCCTGGCAGCATCTCAACAGCTTTGCCCAAGGTGAATTGGACCGGTCCAAAGCGCATCTGCGCGCGATCGAGAACGACACCACAACCTCGGCAGAAGACGCTGGTGAAAACAACAGGATATTGGCCGATCTGCGGAACTCGGTCAGCGACAAGACCACCAAGATCATTGACGAAATGGATGACGTCCTGGCCAACCTGAGAGGCGTAATGGATGACACCGTGGCCGAGGCCGTGTCGGGCGTTGTTCGCGGCCCGAACGGAGATTCTCCGCTGTTGTCGAAAACCGGAGAAACCGAGCTGAATTTCACTCCGCTGCGTGACCGCATGCGCGAACTTGTTCAGGGGGCCACCCAAGTTGTCCGCCAAAGAATGCTGAGCGAGCTCTACGCAATCGACATGCAAAGCAATGCCACGCTGCGGGCTCTGCCCGGCTGGCAGGACGCAACCGACAACCGGATGAACACCAGCGCAGTTCGCTGGTTCCGTCCGGACACGTCCGCTTTGACCCGTGGCATCACTGTCGAACTTCGGGTAAACTGGTTGTCCCGGCTGATTTCGCGTAAAAGTGTCGTGTCCCGTGCCGAACGCATGATCGTTCAGGAGTTTGAGATGATCGGAGATGATCTGGTGGATACCGCCCGCGGTGATTTGACCGAGCGGCTTAATACCGTGCTGGACCATTATCTGGCCCTGCTCGCCACACATCTTGAACATCGTGCCGGAACCGGCGAAACAAATGCCCGGGCCGAGGCGCAAGCCGCCTTCAACCACGCACAACATATTTCTGACGAGCTGGGCACCCTATTCAGCCAGCATCGAACAGATGAAAGACTAGCAGAGGCAGCGGAATGATCGAATTTCCCGGAACCGACAAGGAAGTGAGGCAGCTCGAGCGCTTTCTGACCGCGACCGAAAGCCTGCCGAGCGACGTCGCGCTCGAAGATATGCGCGCCCGTGCCTTGGCGCATGCCGAACGCTTGTCAAACGCGGTAAATATTGGATTCGCCGGAGAATTTGGGGCGGGAAAATCCAGCCTGGCCAACATGCTGGCCGGGGCAGATATTCTGCCTACCGGGCCGCAACATCTGAAACTGCCGCTCGTTATTGTGGCATATTCCGAAACCCCCGAAACAACTGTCGGGTGGTGGGACCGGGAACCTAAAGTCTATTCTGGAATTGCACTTGAAAAAGCCGCCAAAGACGAACCCGACTTTATCTCTGTTGGATTGAACACCCCTGCCCTGCAAGAGATATCGCTCTACGATCTGCCTGGGTCAGGCGCTTTGGATGATACCTATAAACCGACGCTCGATCTGCTCAAATTTGTGGATTGCGCGATCTGGTGCACCAACGGCACAAATGCATGGCGCGAAACGGAACGCCATCTTTGGGCTAAGGTTCCGGAAGAGTTGCGAGCAAACAGCATATTGGCTGTGACACATACAGATTTGCCTCCGGTTCGCGACGCGCTTGACCGGGTGTTGGCCCGCTTGAACAAAGAAAAGCGCAATATGTTCCGCTCGGTTGTGCCGATCGGCACCCCAGTGGCTGTCCGTGCCATGGCGCAAGAGCCAGAACCGGATTTCGCCCTTTGGGAAACCTGCGGTGGACAGGGGCTGGCCGAACAGGTGCTTGATATTGCTTCGAACCGGCGACAGGCAGACCTGAGTTCGGCGCGCGAAGATCTGGAACAGCACTTTCTACCCTATCTGAAATCGATTGACGTTCAGGTGCCGGACATAGCCGCCCTCGACGCGCCCTCTATGCAGGCTACGCTGGAAAACGTGCTACCCCCTATCGACAATCCGATCCTGGAAGACTGGCTTGCCGCAATTGCCAGTATCTATGAAGACCTGCGGGAAACCTCAAATATGGAGCCTGCGGCTTTCCTGCAAAGCTGTCAGGAAATCGTTGAGGATTTCGCCGAGCGCCTGGAAAACGATGGCGAGATTGACCCGACGGCGGATTGGATTCCGGGTGAGTTCGAAAAGGCCACGGACTTGTTGCTTTTGCTTCAGTTCGAAAGCGGCGTTGCGCCACTGAAGGATGCGATTAGCATCCTGGCACAGCTGAGTGACAACCTTGCTTGGGCCGGCAGCCGGGTTGAATCGGCACAGCCAAAGACCGGAACCTGAAATTTCCTCTCAAGGCTGAGCTGCAATTCCGCGAATCGTAGAAGCGATTCCTACGAATCTATTGTTTCGAATTTGTAGACCAATCCTTAAGAATTTGTTTTTAGCTTTCGATTTTATCACAATATATTTCTATATGTAGTATAAACTGCCAAAAATACACTACATATAGATCTATCGCAAAAACGATCCTTAGTGAAGCCATCAGGCGGCCCCAATAAAGTCAAATTTGAATCGTCTAACCGACTTGAGTGTCCTGCGGTTGTTTTTGGTTGTGTGTTTGCGGGCTATTTGCCCAGGTTTTTTGCCGCAAAACGATTAGAACGGGCGGAATGAAATGAGCCATAACCAGGCTGTCGGTGCAACGCACGACGAACCTAAGATTGAAGGACTTGAACCTGGCGCAAAGCTGTTGCGCGGGCAGTATGAGATTCTTCGTTTCCTCAGCAATGGCGGGTTTGGGATTACCTACCTGGCCCGCGACAGCCTAGAGCGCGATGTCGTGATCAAAGAGTGCTATCCGGGCGCTCTGTGCCGTCGGAATGGTGACGCGGTTGAACCCATCAATCCCGACCACAAAGAAGATCTGCGCGCGATCATCGACCTGTTCATTCAGGAAGCGCGCAATCACGCCCGACTGGTTCATCCCAATATCGTTGACGTACATCAGGTCTTTGAAGACAACGACACGGCGTATATCGCTATGGACCTGATCCGGGGTTGCGATCTTCTGGATTATTCCGAGAACCCCGAAAACGACGCTGGCCCGGATTTCATTGTCCAAGTCACCGAGAAAATGCTGTCGGCCGTTTCGTTCATCCACCAAAGCGGAATGCTGCATCGCGATATCTCACCGGACAATATTCTGATTGACCAAAACGGGGACCCGGTCCTCATCGACTTTGGTGCCGCGCGGGAACAGGCAGCCAATCAATCAGCTGCCCTGTTGACTTTGCGGGTTATCAAAGACGGCTATTCCCCGCACGAATTCTATGTACGCGGCGCAGATCAGGGACCCAGCAGCGACCTCTATGTTCTCGCGGCGACGCTTTATCACGCCATCAGTGGCGAACGTCCGATCGACGGGCAAACCCGACTGAATGCCTTCAACAATGGCCAGGATGATCCCTATACGCCCCTCGCAGGTCAGTACAGCGACTATCCCGATGGGTTCCTTGAAGCGATCGACAAAGCGATGGAAGTTCACGCAACAGATCGTCTGCAAACGGCCCTGGATTGGCTGCGGATGTTCCGTGGTCCCGGCGTCATGTTTGACTCGTTCGCCTATCGTCCGGTCTCGGTCATCGTAGCGATGGACCGTAAGGACGAAGTCGAAGAGCAAGCCCGGATCAAAGCCGAAAGTGAAAATGCCGAGGCGGTGGTGACTGCCTTGTTGGCTGGGAACCCTGACATTGCCCTGGGTAATGAGGATAAGTCTGAGGGCGATCTGGCCAAGTTTGCACAAAAAGAAGAGGCCGCGGTTGCGGTCGATACGATCGTCAAGAACGGATCAGGCGGCAGCGGTAAAGTCATCACAGGCGCTGCTGCGGTGGTGGTTGCCTTGGCTGCAGGCGGATTCGTTTTGTTCAGTGGCAGCGAAGAAACCCCCGAACCGACAGCAGCGCCGGTCCAAGTGACCGAGACAGAGGCACCAGCCTCGGAACAGCCGGAAGAAGCCGTGGAAACGGCGGCACCGGCCGCTGCGGAAGAGGTCGTGGAAACGGCAGAACCGGCCGCTGCGGAAGCTGAAGCACCAGAACAAGAAGTCGCAAGCGTAGAACCTGTTGAGCAGACGGATACCCTCACGGCGCAAAACGCGGAAGCTCAACCTGTCGAGGCAGCCCCGGTTGCTGCTGACCCGGTAGAAATCAGCGCTGCTGCTGGCCAACCGGCAGAAACGCAGATTGCGTATTCTCATTGGGATGTGGAAATACCGTTCCAGACTTCGAAACGCCGCGCCTCGACTGGCAGCGTCGTTGTCGTGACCGGCATTGACCCCACGCTGGATACTTCCGTGATCGGAGAATGGGTGCAGCATGGGGCGTCAATTTATACTGTGAACGGAGTGCCGGTCCAGGCAGATGCAAGTTTTGCCGCCCAGATTTTGGATGACCTGAAGGTCGATCCGGATGGGTATATCCGCATCACTGCCCGTTATCGGGAACTCGGAAAAACCCGTGCGCAGAACGGATTGCTGGCCTTGCCCGCCATTCGCATGTTGGGTCTCGAGAATGGTTACGTGTTCACTATAAGGAACAGCAATGGAAACGGCTGGGCAACTGTTGTTGACACAGCGCCAGACGCGCCCGCAGCAGGCAGCCTGCGCAAAGGCGATGTACTGATCTCGGAAAATCATACCGGTCAGAACATTACCAACCCTGAAGGGCTGGACGCGCTTTTGCAGCTCCTTGTTTCCGAAAACCAGTCCGAAGCCCGCTTTACAGTTCTGCGCAACGGTACTGAAACGGGTGCGGTTATGCCCCTGGTACAGGAGTAATGATCCGGTCTGATTGTGATCTGCCTGTGTGTGTTTGCTGAGAGTGAAGCGAAAGCCATCACTCTGACGGGGACCGGCCCGTCGCAGAAGGTAAATGAGTTTTTTGTTCCCAATCATCAGTGCCTGTGTACCGAACGTGCAGAGGTGAGTAGCAGCCCCATGGGACGTAGATCCTGTGCCAAGAAACAAAGGTGTCGACACCATGTTTAAATATAAAAGCCCCCTTAGCCGGCTTCTCGAAGGTGCCGGCAAACCTCAAGAGACCGAAACCGAGGAGGTCGCGGCACCTGAGTCTGATAACGCTGAACCGATTGCGGATTTCAACGCACTTCGTAATGCACTGGCAGGCGGCAACATTACCGCCGATAGCTACGATGAAAGCGAAGAACTATTACCCGAAGGCAAGATGCCGGAGTTCTCCGAAGCAGAACAAGCCACTGCCGATGAGATTATCGTCGAGGAAGTGGTCGCCGAAGTGCAAAGCGCCACCAAGGTTACAGTTGATGCCGACCCAAAGGACGACGAACCGGTTGTGACACTGCATGTGTCAACCGAAGAACTGACAGCCACGATTGAAGATCCCGCGCCTGAAATGGCGATGGAAGAACCGGTCGTAGACGTAGTCGTCGAGACAGTTGATCCGGAACCAGAAGCGCCTTCTGCCCCAGAGGTCGAGGCACAACCTCAGCCTGCTCCTGCGGCAAAAGAAGATAGACGCAGCCGTGTGAAAACCACCTTCCTGGGCTTCGAGCGCGCGGATACGCATGTTCAGGACTTGATGGAAACAGCCGAGCCGGTGGCTATGGCCAAGACCGAGGCAGCGCAGGCGACATTCCCGGTAGGATGGCTTGTTGTAACTTCCGGCCCCGGCCGCGGTTCCAGCGTTACGCTGACAGAAGGCCTGATGCAGATTGGGCGTAATGATGACCAGGCGATCCAGCTGGACTTTGGCGACACTGGGATTTCCCGCAGCAACCATGCGGTAATTGCCTATGACCCGGAAGACCGCAAATGCTATCTGGGCCACGGCGGCAAGGCCAATCTGGTGCGCCTGAACGGCAAACCCGTTCTCAGCACGGTTCCACTCTCCACAGGCGATCTTATCCGGATCAGTGAAACCTCAATCCGTTTTGCAGCCTTCTGCGATGACGGCTTTGATTGGCGGGATGTTTAATTGATGCTGGCGACCCCGGCATATGATCTTGCGCTGATCCTGGATCAGGGTCACCGCGACACGCAGGAAGACGCGGTCGCGTCGCGTATGTTCGACGCGGCGGATGCGGGCTATGTCATCGTCGCGGACGGAATGGGTGGGCATGCGGCAGGAGAAGTGGCATCTGAGCTGGTAGTCAAAGCCTGGCGCGATGCACTGGATACCGAACTTGAAGCAGACGCTCCGGCTGAGACTGCGCTGATCGACGCCTTACCCTTGGCAGCCATGCAGGCAAATGCCGCGATTTCGACTTACTGCGAGGAGCAGGGTGAAGATTTCAACATGGGATCAACCATGTTGGGAGTTTTGCTGCTGGAAAAGCGCGTCTTCTGGATTTCGATTGGCGACAGCCCCCTTTATCTCTATCGCGACCGTACCCTCAGCCAAATCAACGAAGACCATTCGATGGCTCCGATGATTGATGCTCAGGTTGCTGCAGGTACCCTTACGCCAGACCAGGCGTCGTCTCACCCCGACCGAAACCAACTGACTTCGGTGATAATGGGCGCCGCAATTCCCAAGGTCGATTGCCCGGAAGAACCATTGGGTCTTAGCACCGCGGATGTGCTGATCGTGGGAAGTGATGGGCTGCAATATCTGAGCAACACAGAAATTCAGGCAATTCTTGAGGAAAACGAGGATGCGCTGGCTCAAGATATTGCGGATGCGCTGTTGCGGGCACTGAGAACCAGGAACGACCCGGATCAAGACAATACGTCGATTGGCGTCATCAAACTCAGAAGAAACGACTAGAGGCAAAGCAACCGGACCAATGAAACTCCATCTGATCATATCCAGCCTGGCACTAGCTGCCGCGACGGGCGCTGCTTCGGCACAAGAAGCATGCTCAACCTATGAAATCCAGCGAGGCGACAGCCTGCGGGAACTGACCATCGCAGTCTATTCGACCGAAGATTTTCGGATCATCTTCGAGGCAAACCGCGATGTAATCGGAAATAATCCCAATGTTATCCGCGTCGGCGACGTTTTGACCCTGCCGTGTTTGGAAGATATCGGGCGCGCAGCTGCCGTGCCGCTGACAGAGGCCGAAGCAATGGCCGCCGAAATGGCCGCCGAACTTGTCAAGGCTGCGGAAGATCGCGCTGCCAAAGCTATCGCCGAAGCCGAGTCCCGCGTGGCCGAAGCCAAAGCAGAGGCGGTCATCGCCGCCAAGGCTGCGGCCAAGGATGAGATCGAGGCCGCGCGTGCTGAAGGTGCTGCCCTAATCCGCAATGCAGGTACCGGTGAACGTCCTGAAATCCGGGACCGTCAGTTGATTTTGATCACTGGCGGCAACTATTCCCCGTTCACGGATGAAGCTCTGCCGCATCGTGGTCTATATACAAATCTTGTTGAAACCGCGATGTTGCGCGCAGCGCCGGAACAGTCCTACAAGATCCAGTTCGTCAATGACTGGTCTTCACATCTGGATCTGTTGATGCCGACGCTGGCATTTGACGCAACCTTCCCGTGGTCGCGTCCAGATTGTGACGACGCAGATGCACTGTCTGAAAATGACCGTTCACGTTGTGAAACCTACAATTTCTCGAACCCGTTCTATGAAGTTGTGGACACGTTCTTTGCTCGCGAAGGTTCGGGCTATGAAGAGACCCTGACATATGCGGACTTTGCCGGTGCAACCATCTGCCGACCCGAGGGCTGGTCCCTGTCGCATATGGACGCGGTGGGGCTGTACGAGCCCGCGATCACGATGCTGCGCCCGGTTTCGCCGGATGAATGTTTCCATGCATTGATGGATGGAACCGCCGACATCGCCGCAATTGAGGCCCATCTGGCCGTCGAGGCAATCGGTCGGCTGGGTTACGAGCATCGCATTGTAGAAAACCCCAACTTGGCAGCGATCAAGTCTCTTAACATCATGACTCATAAGGATAATCCTGATGGAGAAGCGATCCTTGAAACGCTTAATCAGGGTCTGGCGATCATGCAGCAATCAGGCGAGTGGCGCGACATCGTCTCAACCGCTCTGCGTTATCAAATGGAAAATGGCTAAGGCCCTTATTGGCCTAAACTCAAAAAAGTCTGGAGGAAGTGGACATGTATAAATTTAACCTGAAGAAAGTCGTGATTTCGGCCACCGCCGTCACCGCCCTGAGCGCCGGAGCTGCCGCAGCACAGGAAGCCTGTAGCAACTATACCGTCGCGGATGGTGACACGATGGCGACCATCGCCATCGCGGCTTATGGCACCTCGAACTATCAGCCGATCTTCAACGCCAACCGCAACATCATCACCAACCCAAACGCGCTGGCGCCTGGATTGGTTCTGTCCTTGCCCTGTGAAGACGGTAGTCTGCCGAATGGCCAGTCAGCACAGGAACTGATCGCAGCAGAAGAAAAGCGTGCGGCCAGTGTGAAACGTTCGAACGTCTACGCCCCGCCAATCAAGCTGGTAGCGGGTAACGGATGGGAGCCATTCACGACCGAAAGTCTGAGTGGTGGTGGGATCATGACCCGCCTGGCGACCACAAGTCTTCAGCGTGCCGGCAACAGCCGTGATTTCTCGGTCAGCTTTGTCGACGACTGGACTTCGCATTTGGAAACTCTCTTGCCGCTCGGCGCATTCGACATCTCGATCGCCTGGACAGTTCCAGATTGTACAAATCACACCTATGAGTGGTCTGCAGCGACTGAATCCCGGTGCAACGAGTTTGTTGCTTCGGTTCCGGTCTATGACATCGTCGGCGGTTTCTTCACTCTGCCGGAAAGCGAATACTCACAAGCGACGGCCTTCGAAGACCTCAAAGGTGCAACCCTGTGTCGTATGGACGGCTGGAGCATGGTTGTACTTGAAGAAGTTGGCTTGAATTCCGATAACCTGACGTTGGTTCACCCCAGCTCGGCCCGCGAGTGTCTGGATGCCGTTTTGACCGGCTCAGCCGATGTGGCCGCGTTCGAGGTCGATCTTTTCGCTGCAACCATGAAGGACATGGGCCTGACCTCGGAAGATATCGTAGAAAACCCCTATGTTTCCACGCTGTCCTCGATGAGCTTCCTTGCGCACCGCACCAACCCGTTTGCACGCGAATACATCGCTATGGTCAACAAGGGCCTGAACGAGATGCGTGAATCCGGCGAATGGTACGCGATCATCTCGGACACGCTGCGTGAACAGAACGAAAAGCTGAACGCCGCGTCAAACTAATACCGATACATATGAACAGTCGCAGGGCCGGTCTTTGGACCGGCCCTGTCTTTTTTCAAGATCCAAAGATTTTTGCGACAGGAATGAGAGTCCGAATAATGGCTGCCGCGGTTTGATGCCTAAAAGGGCCGACCTTCCCTTCGAAGCCGAAACAACTTGGTCCCGGTGGCACTATCTGCCGGCGTTTGATCCAAAAGACTCGACTCTGTAAAAGCGGAAGCATAAAAAGAACAAATCAAGAACATATTGGTATCTGGCATGTTCGATGGAATGCAGCGTCGCGTCGTTTCATTGTGGTTTCCTCGGTTGGCAAGCGACCGGGTTCTGCGTCGACGCCTGGTGAATGGGCCCTTTGTCCTGACGCTCAAACAACAGAATGCCAATCGTATTTATTGCCTGAACGCTCAGGCTGCGGAACAGGGGCTGCATCAGGGCATGTCCTATGCGGATGCGCGCGCCTTTTGCCCCGCTTTGCAAAGCTGCACAGCCGATCCTCAGGCCGATATGCGTTTCCTGCACATCCTGCGTCGCTGGGCAACGCGCTATTGCCCCTGGGTGGGGATGGAAGGCGAGGATGGGCTGGTGCTTGACGTCACCGGGTCAGCCCATCTCTTTGGCGGCGAAGAGGCGATGTTGGCTGATATGCGCGGACGGTTTGCGCGCGCAGGGCTCTGGGTGCAGATCGGGTTGGGGGATACGCGCGGTGCGGCTTGGGCGCTTGCCCGTTATAACGAGGGGGTCGCAGCCTCTGGCAATATGCTGACGGCCCTAAAGTCGCTGCCGGTGGCGGCCTTGCGTCTGGATGAGAAGACCTCGGTCGCCTTACAGCGCATGGGCCTGCGCAAAATTGGTACATTGGCGGCAGCACCGCGCGCACCGCTGACACGGCGTTTTGGTCCCGGTCTGCTGCTCAGGCTGGATCAGGCTCTGGGCGCGCAACCCGAAGCAATCACGCCGCTGTCCGATCCCCCCCATTACGCGGTGCGCATGACCCTGCCGGACTCCATCGGATTACTGTCGGACGTGATGGCTGGTACCGAACGGCTGTTGGCCCAGCTCTGCACCAAGCTGAAGGCGCAAGAGATGGGCGCCCGGAAACTTTGCATGACATTGCGTCGGGTGGACCAGGACTGCCAGCAGGTTGAACTGCGTCTGGCCCGACCTCTGCGCGATCCTCAGCGTATCCTGTCTTTGTTCGAACGCGGTTTGGGGGAAATAGATGCCGGTTTTGGCATTGATCAAATGCGGTTGGAGGCCACCGGGGTTGAAGCGCTGCCAGTACAACAAATCAGCCATGTGTCGGACCACAGCAAGAGCCGGCTGGATGACCTGATCACCCGGCTGGGCACCCGGGTCGGGCTTGAAAACATACAGCGTTTCCTACCTGCGGACAGCCATATTCCCGAACACAGTTTCATCATCGCGGCCGCCGCCTATTCCAACCCCTCCAGCGGCTGGAGCATCCTGAACCCACGCCCGCTCTACCTGTTTCCACCCGAACCTATTGCGGCAACCGGCCCGCATCCGCCCGCGCGGTTCCGCTGGAGACGTATGTCCCTGACAACCGGCCATGCCACGGGCCCCGAACGCATCGCGCCCGAGTGGTGGCATCAGGATGAAAGCTGGCGGTCCGGTCTGCGGGATTACTGGCGAGTGGAAACCACGCAGGGGCGCAGGCTCTGGCTGTTTTACACGCCTCAGAATCCGGGCTGGTTTGTACAGGGAGAGTTCGCATGATCGCCGCAAACCGCCCGATAGACGCCCTGCATCGCCACATGCCAAAACCCCATGCACAGGGGCTGGGGTATGCCGAACTGTGCGTCACCACGAATTTCACCTTTCTGACCGGGGCCTCCCACCCCGAAGAGCTCGTCCTGCGCGCCGCCGAGCTGGGATTGTCGGCAATAGCCATCACGGATCACAATTCATTGGCAGGGGTTGTGCGCGCATGGTCGGCACTGCGAGAGCTTAAGCGGCAGACCAAACAGCCCCTTCAAATCAGATCCGAACATCGTGTTGATGCCTCTTCCCGGCAAGAGGTTGGCCACAGGCAGGCGCTTCCGAAACCGGACTGCACTGTTCTGCCTAAACTGATTACCGGCTGCCGGCTGCTGCTGCGCGACAGTGCGGTAGATTGGGTGGCGTTGCCCTGTGATCTGGCAGCCTACAAACGCTTGGCCCGCCTGCTGACGTTGGGCAAGCGGCGTGCGGATAAGGGTGATTGCGAGCTCTATACGCAAGACATGCTGACGGCCTGCAAGGGCATGATCCTGATCGCCCTGCCCCAGACCACCCTGTCAGAGGCCGCATCGGATATTCAAACCGTGCGGCGACGATTTCCCAATCATGTTTTTCTGGGTGCAGTGCCACGCTATGACGGCAGCGATCAGACCTATCTGGCCGAATGCGCCCAACTGGCGCAGAAAAGCTGCGCCCCCATGGTGGCGGTCGGGGATGTGCTGATGCACCGCGCCCACCGCAAGCAACTGGCCGATATCCTGACCTGCATGCGTGAAAACATCACGATTGATCAGATCGGCACCCGCGCATTGCCCAATGCCGAACGCCGCCTCAAATCCGGCCAGGATCTGGTCCGGCTGTTCCGCCATCACCCCAGCGCCTTGCGGCGCACGATGGAGATTGCCGACAGGTGCAGCTTTGATCTGGCGGAGCTTTCGTATGAATACCCCGATGAGATTGCAAGCGGGGAACATCCGCAAACGCGTCTGGAACGTCTGGCACACGAAGGGTTGCAGCGCCGGTACCCCGAAGGGCCGCCCGACACGGTGGTCGGGCTGATGCGCAAGGAACTGGCGGTGGTCGCGGATCTGCAGTTTCCCGCTTATTTCCTGACTGTACATGACATCGTACAATATGCCCGGTCGCAGGGCATTCTGTGTCAGGGGCGCGGGTCCGCGGCCAATTCGGTGCTCTGTTACCTCTTGGGCATCACGGATGTCAGCCCCGACCAGATCGCCATGGTCTTTGAACGGTTCGTATCCAGATACCGGGGCGAGCCGCCGGATATTGATGTCGATTTCGAGCATGAGCGGCGTGAAGAGGTGATCCAGTGGATTTACGAGAAATATGGCCGCGAACGTGCTGGTCTTTGCGCAACTGTCATCCATTTCCGCACCCGTGCAGCCATTCGCGAGGTGGGCAAGGTCATGGGGCTGTCGCAGGATGTAACCGCTGGGCTGTCGAGCCAGATCTGGGGCATGAGCAATGGCGGCGTTGATCTGGACCGTATTCGCGAGCTGGGGCTGGACCTCAGCGACCGGCGCCTCATGCAAACCATTCATCTGATTGGCGAAATCATCGGCTTTCCCCGCCATCTGTCCCAGCATGTTGGTGGTTTTGTGATCACCAAAGGACGCCTGGACGAGCTTTGCCCGATTGAAAATGCCGCAATGGAAAACCGCACCGTCATCTGCTGGGACAAAGATGACATTGATGCTCTGAACATCCTGAAAGTCGATGTGCTGGGGCTTGGTATGCTCAGTTGTCTGCGCAAATCCTTTAGCCTGCTGCAACAGCATGAAGGCCAGACCCTGAGCATCGCCAAGGTGCCTCAGGACGACACCGCCACATATGACATGCTCTGCCGGGCGGATGCGATCGGCGTCTTTCAGGTCGAAAGTCGGGCGCAGATGAATTTCCTGCCCCGGATGCGCCCCCGCGAGCTTTATGACCTGATAATCGAAGTTGCTATTGTGCGCCCTGGCCCCATTCAAGGGGATATGGTGAAGCCCTATATCCGGCGACGCAATGGGCTGGAAAACCCCGAACCCTTTGGCCCGGAACTGGAACAGGTGACAGCGCGCACATTGGGCGTCCCCCTGTTTCAGGAACAGGCCATGCAGATTGCCGTGGTCGGGGCCGGATTCACGGCGGAAGAGGCCGACCATCTGCGCCGCTCATTGGCTACGTTCCGGCGAATGGGCACAATCGGCACATTCCGGGATAAATTCATCAATGGGATGCTGGGCAACGGCTATGACATCAAAGTGGCCGAGCAGTGTTTTTCCCAGATCGAAGGCTTTGCCGATTACGGGTTCCCGGAAAGCCATGCGGCGGCCTTTGCCATGCTTGCCTATGTCTCCGCCTGGCTGAAACGCCATCACCCGGCGATCTTTGCCTGCGCGCTTTTGAACTCTCAACCCATGGGGTTTTACGCGCCCGCTCAGATCGTGCGCGACGCCCGCGAGCATGGGGTCGAAATCCGCCCCATCTGCGTCAATCATTCCGAGTGGGACAATATACTGGAACGCCGCCCCGATGGCGCGCTGGCGCTGCGGCTGGGATTCCGCCAGATCAAGGGGTTCAGGGAAGAAGACGCCGGCTGGATTGAGGCCGCCCGCGGCAATGGATATCAGGATCCAGAGGCGCTGTGGCTGCGTGCGGGGCTGCGGCCTGATGTACTGACGCGCTTGGCCGAGGCAGACGCTTTTTCCGATATGGGGCTGACCCGGCGCGATGCACTCTGGCAGGTCAAAGCCATTCAAAGCCCCAAACCTCTGCCCTTGTTCAATGATCCGATTGACGGGGAAACGGTTCACGAACCCCCGGTCAACCTGCCCGCCATGCAGCTGGGCGAAGAGGTGGTCGAGGATTATGTTGCCACCCGCCTGACCCTGCGGGCCCACCCGATGGAACTGCTGCGCCCCTCTCTGCCAGGGCTGACCACACATGTCGCCTTGCTAGAGGTGCCCCTGGGGCGGCACAGCGTTTGTGGTCTGGTTATCACCCGTCAGCGGCCGGGCACGGCGTCGGGTATAATTTTCCTGACGCTAGAGGATGAAACCGGGGTCAGCAATGTGGTGGTCTGGCCCAAGGTTTATGAGCGTTTCCGCCGGGCCGTGATGGGCGGGCGCCTGCTGCGGATCACAGGGTATCTGCAGCGTGAAGGGATTATCGTGCACCTGATCGCCCAGGACGTTCAGGACATGTCACATAAGCTTTCCGAATTGGGGCACCCGCAACCAGAGGTCCTAAGCACCGAAGGGTCCCGCACTGATGATACACCGAAGAAATCCCGCTATCCTGCCAGGGCAATGCACCCACGGGATCAGGCAAAGCGGCTGTTTCCAAGCCGGGATTTTCATTGAACCGCACTGCTGCATATCTCTGGCAGGGTCCGCACTGTCGGATTGCCGCAACTCAAAACAATATTGAGGCAAACTCACCCCTACCCCGTTCACAGGGCAAGACACCCTGTGCTAGGTTAAGCACGTATAATTGTTTATGAATTGGTGAGTTTTCGATGGCGCGAAAATGTCTGGCAATCCTTATTACGTCGGCGGGTCGCCGTGTTGGCCTGCTGCAATGCTTCAGGGCGGCTGCGGAACGTCTGGATGTTGACCTGACCATCATCGCCTGCGACCTGAACCCAGATGAAAGCGCGGCTTGCGCGCTTGCCGATCACGCCGCCGCCGTGCCGCGATGTGACAGCCCCGACTATGCAACCTCGATCCTCGAGATTGTGCGTCAACACGGAGTCAGCTTGGTGATCCCCACAATCGACCCGGAACTGATGCCCCTGGCACAGGCCGCGCCCGCCTTTGCCAATCTGGGCGCGCGAGTCCATGTCTCGCCGGTGAACGTGATTGAGGTTGTCCGGGACAAGCGCCTGACAATCCAGAAACTGTCCGAAGCCGGGGTTCCTGTTCCGCGCACATTGGATCATCAGGAATTGCTAGAGCGGCCACAGGACATCAGTTGGCCCATCTTTGCAAAGCCAAGTGGCGGCAGTGCAAGCCGGGGGCTGGATGTATTCGAAACCCTCGCTGATGTCCCCTCTGAATTCCCCGAACCGATGATCTTTCAGGACAAGCTGAACGGACCGGAATACACAATCAACATGTTTGTAGATGCCTCGGGTCAGCTCTGCACTGTGATCCCGCATCTGCGCATTCAAATTCGCGCCGGTGAGGTTGAAAAGGGTGAAACCAGGCGACGCAATGATCTTCAAACCATCGCCGAAGGCATTGCACAGGCCCTGCCCGATCTGCGCGGAGTCGCCTGTTTTCAGATCATCGACGATCCAGAACATGGCCCCGCAGTGCTTGAGATCAATGCGCGTTTCGGGGGTGGCTACCCTCTGGCCGATCATGCGGGCGCACAGTTCGCACAGTGGCTTTTGGAAGAGGTCGCCGAATTACCGTCAACCGCCAATAACAACTGGCGCGATGGTGTGAAAATGATGCGATATGACAGTGCGGTGTATCAGGGCTGATGCTGGTATTTGATCTGGACGATACCCTGTATCTGGAGCGAGATTTTGCCTTTAGCGGCTATAACTGGCTGAACGGTTGGGTCCACGAAAAAACCGGCGCTGAAGGGTTCGGACAACAGTGTCAGGCCGCGTACAATGCGGGGGAAAGACGACGCATATTCAATGTGGCTTGCGCGCAGACCGGCCTTGATGCGACCGATGCTTTCATACAGGACCTGATCACCAAATACCGATCACACCCGCCCAGTATTTCGCTATGTAAGGATGCCGAGCGGTTTTTGACAAACGCAGATCAGCCAATGGGGTTGATCACCGACGGGCCCGAAAAGATGCAGCGCAACAAGATCGCCGCGCTGGATCTGGACCGCTTTATTGCGCATATCCGCCCGACCGGCGCCTGGCCGGATGGCTACGGGAAACCGCATCCCCGCGCCTATGAAGAGATGGAGTTGATCGCGAAAAAACCCCGCAAAATGGTCTATGTCGCGGACAACCCGGCCAAGGATTTTATCACTCCGAATGCAAGGGGTTGGCGGACCGTTCAAATCCTCCGACCCGGGGCTGTGCATGATCCGATTCCACCCAGTTCTAAGCATGCCGCATATGCCACGGTCACCAGCTTAGGCCAGCTTACAGAAGTTCTGTCAGACCTTTAGCCGTGCCGGCTTTGGCAGCAACTCCGATTTGCACATTGGCAATCAAAGAATCCCAGTCCGACAGAACGTGCTGCGGTTCCAGCCATTCCCTGTTATGGCGTGCATTCTGACGCATTTTATGCAGTAAGGCATCATCCTTTGACAGGCTGACAATCGCCTTGGTCAGACCGGCAACATCCTCGGCCGGAACAAGCAATCCGTTTCCCCTGTCGCGGATCAATTCCCGTGGCCCATAGGCGCAATCGAACGATATGACCGGCAGACCTGTGACCGTGGCTTCGGCAACCACGTTCGGAAACCCTTCAAAGCGGGAGGGGAATACCAGAATATCCGCGTCTTGCATCCAGTCTCCGGGTTTTGGGCTGGCGCCGGGCAATGACACGATATCCGACAAATTCGCCGCCGATATCTGCTGTTCCAAGGCGCCGCGCTCGGGGCCCTCGCCAAAGATCGTCAACCGGATGTCTGGGTTGTTGCGCAGCACTTCGGGCATTGCCCGCAGCAGCATATCGAACCCCTTTTGACGATCCAAACGCCCGACAGCCACAAGCCGGGTCTGTCCGGACCCGATGTGAATCCCCCCCAGCGGAGCACATGGATTGGGGATTACACTGGCCTTTGGGATCAGGTCCGCAGGCAAATCCAAACGCGCACGTTCGGTCTGCATGACAATTCCGGACGCCCCCCGCGCAAGCCTGTTCACCGCTTTCAGCCACATGGGATTTCCGCTTTGGACCAGTGGATTGTTCCGCTCGGAAATTACAACCGGCACCCCGGTTCCACGCGCGGCCAACATGGTCAGCACATTCACCTTGGTCAGAAACGAGATGATCAGATCGGGACGCACAGCCCGGATGATCTTGCGAATATGCAAGTAGCGCCGTGCCTGCGTCAGTCGCCGCGAAATCTTTAGCGGCTGAATCATGTGCAAATGCGCGCACTCAGGATAGGCGAAATAGGAACCAGAATCCTCTGTCGCCATCCCGGCGACGTGAACCTCATCCCCGGCCGAGATCCGATGCGCGGCGATCATTGCGGCGATCTTTTCCGCACCGCCTGCTCCGAACCCAGCTTGCACCAATAACAGTTTCATTTTTCACTCAGCGGCGCTTTTTACACGATCAGCTTGCTGTACCAGATCCAGAGTTTCTGGACGGTTCAACTCTTGTTCGACAATGGGCCGGTTCAGGTCTTTGGACTGAAGGAAAATCCGCCCAATATATTCGCCCATTATTCCCAGGAACATCGCATTCAAGGTCATCGACAGCAGCAACAGGATGGTGGTCGTGGCAAAACCGCCCGGCCAGTTCTGGCCAAAGAACAGCTTGCCGATCACATATCCGATCATCAGCAAAAACGTCCCTGTGCCAACCGTCAGACTGATCATCGAGGCAAGGCGCAAGGGCAGAAGCGAGTGGTTGATCAACCCGTCGACAGCAAGCGACAGCATGGCCCGAAACGGAAATTTCGACTCGCCAGCGGTGCGCGCATTGCGATCATATTCAAAGCCGATCTGGCGGAAACCCATCCCACTGATTAACCCGCGAACATAAGGAGAGCGATCATCGACCCGGCGCAACTCGTCCAGAATACGCCGGTCAGTCAGCCGAAACTCGCCCGCATTTCTCGGCAAATCATCATTGCTGATCATGTCGATCAACGCATAAAAGCCGCGCCGCGCGGCAGCGACGATAGGTCCGTCCGGCAGGCTACGGCGAATGCCGTAAACCACGTGATATCCCTGCCGCCAGGTATCCAGCATCTGCGGGATCAGTTCGGGCGGGTCCTGCATGTCGCAATCCAGTTGGATCGAACACGCCCCGTTTGCGGATCGATAGGCGGTCAGAACTGATGACTGATATCCCATATTGCGGGCAAACCGGATAACCCGGACACGGGGATCAGCAGCAGCAATATCCGACAGGATTTCAAATGTACGATCCGTGGAATGGTTGTCAGTGAAAATGATCTCGGGCTCATAAGAGGGCAGATCGTCAAACACCTTGGTCACACGTTCATAGGCCGTGCGAACGTTATCTTCTTCGTTCAAAGCGGGGATCAGGATTGAAACCAAAGTCACGCGTTCATCTCCGCTTGTTGTGACTGTTTTGTCCATTGAACCGTCCTTTCAAGGCCTTCACGCAAAGCGATTTTTGCCGACCAGCCATAACGTTCCGCCATCTGTGAAGGATCCGAAACCAACAATACCGGGTCATCCTTCGGCGGCGCAGAGTAAACCAAATCCAGAGCTGCTCCGGTCAACACCTGCAACTCTCCTGCGACTGCTGCCATATCCGGAGCATCGCCAGTGACAACATTGATGACCGACCCCGCCTTGTCCGGCGCGTCAGCAATCAAAAGCAGCGCTTCGACTATGTCGTCAATATGTATCAGATCACGCCGATCATGTGGACGATGAAGGAAAACCGGGGCTTTCCGCAACAGGCGGCCAATGGCATGGGGTATGAAGAAATCTTCTGACTGTCCGGGACCATAGGTCAGCGCCAACCGAGCCGTAACAGCCTTGAACGGCAGCCGGGGCTGAGCCATTTCAATATATTGCGTTCCGGCCACCAGAGACGCACCATAGGAACTTCGCGGGTTCTCTCGCGAAGTTTCGACATAGGGCAGCTTGATATCACCATATTCCGCAATGGATCCTGTGCGCACAAACGCATCGGGCGGCTGATCACAGATGGCCAAAGCCGACAGGATCGCAACCAGCGTCGAGAGATTTTGCAAAATACTGGCATTCAGATCTGCCAGGTCATCAGTCTCGGCAAATTTTGTCTGCGCGGCGGTATGCAAAACTACCTCGGGTCGGAACGCATTCGCGACGCGTTTGATCGCGGCAACATCCGAATAACCATCAGTGAAAACGCGGATTCCCGAAACATCTTGCAAACGGTCCAGAGAGGAATCCGGCCGCGTAAGCACAGCGACCTCATCGCCCCGGGCCAAACAGGCCCGAGCCAGATGAGAGCCGATGAATCCGCTGGCTCCGGTGATCAGTACGCGCGTCATTGTTTTCCCTTCAGGGAATAACTACTGGCATTGGCAAAGGCACGATGAACTTGCCGCCAGCGGCTTCGAAATCAGCCATCTGCTCGCGGATTTCGTCAAAGAAGTTCCAGGCCAAAACCAACAGGTAATCAGGTTTGCGTTCCATGACCGCTTCGGGGGCCAATACAGGAATAAGCTTGCCCGGCGAATACAGGCCCTGTTTCAACGTGTTCCGGTCAACCAGAAAATCCAGAGTTTCCGTGCCGATATCAAAGTAGTTCAACAGCGTATTACCCTTAGCGGGCGCACCGTAGCCAGCAATCGTTTTGCCAGATGCCTTAAGCTCGGCCAGCATGGAAACAAGGCTTTCCTGCATCGCGTGAACACGCTCGGCAAATGCTTCGTATGCCTCTTTGTTGGTCATGCCCGCGGCATCTTCGTCAGCCAGCATATCAGCAACAATCGGCGCCGGGGTTTTGTTCAGCGCGGCGGGTTGCATGAACACGCGCATCGAACCGCCATGAACCGGCAGTTTTGTGACATCCACTACATCGAGCCCAACGGACTGGCCCAGTTTGACGACGGACAGAAGGCTCAGTTCAGAGACATGTTCGTGATAAACATTGTCGAACTCGTTGGTCTCGAGGATCATCTTGCCCCAAGGCACTTCGATGATGAAGACGCCGTCATCTGTCAACAGGTCCAGAACACCTTCGGTAAAGCCGTGCAGATCGTCTATATGGTTGAAGGTATTGGTCGTCGTGATGACGCTGGCCGGCCCTTCGGTTTCACGAATCTGCTGCGCGGTGGCGCGGTTGAAAAAGTCCACATGGACCCGAACGCCCCGTTCGCCGGCAATCTTGGCAAGGTTGGCCGCCGGGTCGATGCCCAATGTGCGCCCGCCCTGATCGTTGGCATGGGACAGCATCAGCCCGTCATTACAACCGATATCAATGATCAGCCCACCTTGCGCACGCTCTACCGCGACCGAGGCGAGTTCGGCGAAATGCGTATGCATTGTTGCCGCACCGGACGGGACATAAAGATAGTCCGTAAAGAAATCAGCAGGCACCTGATCTGCAACCTGGATCAAGCCACAATCCAGACAGGCCTGAGTATTCAGCGGGAAAGCCGGTTGAGGAACATCCTTTTGCTCGGGCCGTGCGAACATATTGGCGGGCGGGTGATCACCCATCGGCAGCACAAGCATAAGGTTGGTAGACCGGCAGGTCCGGCAGGTCGTGCGAACAGACGTATTGATGCTTTGATCGTTCATCAGACCAGTGCTCCTTGGAATTTCAATGCAAATTCTTCAAATTTTGCATGCATATAATCGATTTGCGCCTGTATCAGACCATGGTGACAAGCCAGCAGAATACCCCCGCGCATAACCGCATCGGAATTGGGATAGCCCGCGGGATCTGCTCGGTATTCTACTTGCTTCATGGCAGGCTGACGCAGAATGTTTCCGGTAAAGACAGGCCGCGTTTGAATGTCTGAAGTCTCAAGGAATATCTGCATCTCGCGCCGCGTGAATGGGGCACCTTCGCGCAATGTCAGCGGGAAGGCCAGCCACCCGGTGCGCGAGTTCGGCAGTTGTTCAGGCAGGATGAACCAGTCTTCATAGCGGGCAAAAAAGGCGCGATGAGCAGCGAAGGCCTCTTCGCGCACGCGGATGTTGTTGTCCAGTTTGCTCAGCTGCACCAACCCGAATGCCGCGCTGATTTCCGAAGGTTCAACGTTATAGCCAAGATCCTCGAACAGAAATTTGGCATCATACTCGATCCCGTCCAGTTTGACGTTGAACCGATTCTCGATGGCCTCGGATTCCACAAACAGCGAGGACGACCGCCCCCAGGACCTCAGCAAAAGCGCCTTGCGGCCAAGCTCTTCGTCATTCACGCACAACATGCCACCATTCCCGGCGCCATTGATGACGTGGCTGCCGTAAAAGCTGGTGGTAGAGACGTCGGAATAGACGCCCGTGCTTGTACCGTCGATGGTTGCGCCCAGCGTGTCAGCGCTGTCTTCAATCACCTTCAGACCATGCGCATCGGCCAGCTCGCGGATACGGCGCCAATCTGGCAGGTTTCCGATAAGTGACGGAATCATGACAGCAGATGTATTTGGCGTGATCATGCGTTCGATCGCGTCTACGTCGATATTATAGGTCCCGACCGCGGCATCCACAAAGGTCGGGATCAGGCCCTGACGGACAAGCGGAGCAACCGTCGTGGCAAAAGTCAGGGCCGGAGTGATAACTTCGCTGCCCTTTGGCAAGTCCAGAATCTCGACCGCGAGATAGTTCGCCGATGACCCCGAGTTCACCATGATGCCGTGGCGTTTGGAAAACAAAGCAGCCACTTTTTCCTGCATCTCGCGCACTTTGGGGCCCATCTGGGTGGACGTTTTCAGAACTTCGACAACCGCGTCGATCTCTTCCTGGCCATGCACGGTTTGACCGTAATTCACTCGCATTATTCTTTTCTCCTCAATAACCCGCTATTGCGCGGCGACCGGAGCCCGGTCGAAATCCCGTGAAGACATCAGGTCACTGTAGAACCCGATCTGATTGTTTGTGATCCCACCCATCTCCGCACCGGCGGCATGGGCCTTGTACCAGTCTACTGTCAGGCGAACGGCTTCGGGCAATGTCAGTTGCGGACGCCAACCCAATCCCGTTTGCGCCTTAGTGCTGTCCAGTCGAAGAATACCTGCCTCATGCGGCGCGGCAGATGTCTGTTCAGCAGACGCCATCGAAAACTGTGGCGCTCCGTCGCCCCAGGCATCCTGCATCAAGGTTGCCAACTGCCGGACATCCACCGTCCCCGACACATCAGGGCCAAAATTCCAGGCGCCAGCAAAGCTCTGCCCATCCCGATACATTCGCGCGGCCAAGGCCAGATAGCCCGACAGCGGTTCAAGAACATGCTGCCAGGGGCGCACGCTGAGCGGGTTGCGGATCACCACCGGTTCGCCCGCCTCGGATGCGCGGATCACGTCGGGGATAAGCCGATCTTCGCCCCAGTCGCCCCCTCCGAACACATTCCCGGCCCGGACTGTTGCCAGTTGCGGCCCATCCGCTGATGAAAAGAAGGAATGACCATAAGATTGCGCCACAAGCTCGGTACAGCCTTTCGAGGCGCTATACGGGTCCCTGCCGCCCATCGGATCGTTTTCGCGATAACCCCAAGTCCATTCCTTGTTGTCGTAACACTTGTCACTGGTGACAACGACCACCGCCTTCAGTGAGCGCATCCCCAAAGCGGCATCCAGAACATGGGCCGTTCCAGATACATTGGTCGCAAAGGTTTCGGCAGGATCCCTGTAAGACCGGCGCACCAAGGGTTGGGCGGCCATGTGGAACACGATTTCAGCGTCCACCCCTGACAGTGTATCCAGCACCGCCTGACGATTGCGGATATCCGCAATCCGGCTGTCGGTCAGCCCGTCAACAGAACAGGCATCAAAGAATGAATGCCCCTGTTCGGGAGGCAGTGACAAGCCTGTCACCTCTGCCCCCAGACGCCTCAGCCATGCACAAATCCACCCGCCCTTGAATCCGGTATGCCCGGTCACAAGAACACGGCGGCCGGCAAAAACGCCATCAAACTGAGAATTGACCTGCCCGCTCACGGTTCACCTCATATCGCCAGAGCTGGGTAGCTCTTGCCCGAACCTTCGTTGAAATTAAGCCAGGGCGGCGTTTCACCTTCGCATAGACCGTCCAGCGTATTCCTGTCGCGCAGAGTGTCCATCGGATGCCAGAACCCATCGTGGCGATAGGCCATCAGCTCTCCGTCGCGGGCCATCTGGGTCAGCGGGGTCTGCTCCAGCGGCTCATTGTCATCAACCATATAGTCCAAGACGCCCGGCTCGAAGACGAAGAAGCCGCCATTGATCCAGGTTTCGCGATTGCGGACCTTTTCTGTGAAGGCGTCAACCCTGTCGCCCTTGAGCTCGATGTTACCAAACCGCGCCGGGGGCTGAACCGCAGTTACGGTCGCCAGCTTGCCATGTGATTTGTGGAAATCAATCAGTGCATTGATGTCGATATTTCCTACGCCGTCCGAATAGGTGCACATGAACGGCTCATCAGGAGTCAGCCAATCCTTGAGCCGACGGATACGACCACTGGTCATGGTATGCGCACCGGTGTCTACCACTGACACATTCCACCCGCCCGGAGCAGAAGGGACCAGTTGCAATTCCCCAGTGTCCAGCGATACCGATATATTGTTGGCGATCAGGTGATAATTGGCAAAGAACTGCTTCAGCAGCAATGCTTTGTACCCGGCAGCCACAACAAAATCACGATGCCCGAAATGGCTGTAGATATCCATCACGCGTGCGATGATCGGACGCCCGCCCACTTCAACCATGGGCTTGGGAATGGAAACCGTTTCTTCGGCCAGACGCGAGCCTAGTCCACCAGCCAGAAGTACCGTTTTCATTGTCTATCCTTCCTTTATTCGATCAATAGAATTGATGGTCATGTGAATGGGCCCGCCCAGGAAAAATATAGGCAGGTTGAGTCGCGCAGGCACTGGTCATTGTTCAGCCCCTGCAGCTTTCAAGTATACCACACCTTGGCCGTAGCGGTTGTTCAGACCTGATAATTCGACCGGGCGGTAGTTGTTTGCCCGCGCATAGCTCAACAATGGGGCTTCCAGAACGGAATCGTATCCAAGCAGGAAAGCCGAAGGCGGGTTATCTGCAAACAGAGCCGGTAAGTCTTCGGCGCCTGCCATCACGTATTTGCCGGCAAGTTCCGGGTCCGTGAAGGGTGCAATTCGGTAAGCGAATGGCCCCGTTGCAAATTCTGGATAAACGCTCAGGCCCGCCTCAAGCGGATAGATCGGCAGCAAAGTCGCGACCGGACCATCAGGCAGTGCACTGCCTGCCACCGCATCCCGAAGGACAGCACCGGAACCGGCAAAACGGGCCGAGGTGAACTTCGAAGGCTCTGTCAGCGAGACCAGGCCCATCCCGATACGCGGGAGTCCCAGGATGACCATCAAGACAATACCTGCCGCAAGCACAGGCACTGCCTCGTGCCGCCGTGGCGGGTCAAGCCGACGAAACAGAACCGCGAGCAGCAGAGGCAGACAGACCAGAGGCTGGATATAATATTGCGGAAAACCGGGCGTTGGGACAAAAGCCATTGAGGCAGTCAGGATAATGATCGCCAGAACAACACCACCATGCCGCAGTTGCGAGGGCTGCATTTCGTCGACACGCGCACCACCACGCAGGATAATCCAAAGCACGGACAGAATGGCCATAACCATCACCAGGCCCACTCCGGCCACCCATGCCGAATGGGCCAGCATCAACTTGCCCGACAATCTCAGGGCCAGCCCCGGTTCTGTTGCGGCGTTGGCCTCCCAATAGGCGACATGTGGTCCAGTGTGAAACCCCAAGACATGCGCCAGAAAGACGCCCGGATCAGCGAGCAGGAAGGCAAACAGGGGCAAGGCCCCGATCAGCCCTCCGATCAGCAGCGGCAGGACCACGGCTTTCAGTCGTCGTGCCATCGAAACATCCGCAGGCAACAAGAATGCGGCAAGAGCAATCGGCGGAATAAACAGTACCGCACTGACCTTCATCCCCGCCGCAATAGACAATGCGACGCCCGATAGGACCAGCGTCAAAAATCGCGGCGCGGGCTTTGACGTCTCAATCAAAAACAGGCCAAGCCCGATGACCGCAAATGGCAGTGGCAACAGATTGTTGGTTGCGGCCATACCGGCACCGGTCAGAAACAGCTCGCATGTCACAATGCCGATAATTGAAAAGACAGCGAGAACCGGTGATCCCGACAAGCGCAGCGTTACCCAGCCAGTCGCCGCGATCAATCCAAGCCAGGCCAGAAACAGGCCGATCCGAGCGGACCCCAACAGGCCGAACTCATCGAACAGAATGCCGGACCCAAGGTAATACCACGCCGAATAAGGGACGTGATTGTAGAAGAAGTCCGAATAAAGCTCCCACTCTCCGAGCAAACGCGCCGGAGGGACGAACATCAGCTCATCCCGGCGCAGATCATAGGTCATCAGGCGGCCGAACAAACCGGCAATCAGCAACACAAGCCCCAGACCAGCGGTCACGATCCCAAGCATAGCACCCATGCGCGTACTTGACGGGGTGGTGCCCTTAAAGCTTGATATTCTCGCATCGCTCATCTCAGCCCCTCCGATCCATCGCCTGACCCCGGCCAAGCGCACGCGAAATCATGAGGTAAGACAATATGACAACGGGCCCCAATGCGACCGCCTGTGCCAGATAGGGATCAAGCCCAACCTGCATCAAACCGCGCAAAAGCAGCGCATTCACAAAATACAGCACGACATAAGACATCGCATATAGCGGGAAACGGCGGTATCCCTGCACGCCAAAGACAAACCGGGCGTGGATACAAAAATTCCAGATCACACCCAAAATAAACTGAAGCAGAAGCGCAAGCTGTGGATGCATGCCCGCAAAAATCAAAAGTGCAAACACGCTATAGCCAAACGCCGTGTTGATCAGGCCGGCCCAGAGAAACCGTACCACCTGCGCACGTTCCTCTGACGGCGCTAAAGCCGAGCGTGTATTAAGCCTCGCCATCAAATGTTGGCCCTTTCGGCGGAAATATTAAACACAGAAACCAAATTCGGCAAAATAACCGACACCAGAAAAAACAATGCTAAATCAGCTGCCAGCGGGCAGCAGTTCCGGGTTTTCTCCTTCAGACTGACTGACCGCATTTGCTGCGTTTGTGCCAGCGCTTTTGAAAATGGGCTTGGATGAAAATTCCGAGATCGGAACCGGACGCAGGCCATTTGCACCATACCCTGGCACGAGCTCTTTCAGCAGGCGCTTGGCTGCCAGTTCGTCACCTTCTGCCGCAGCCTGTTCCAGTTTCCGGATCATGGCGCGCAGGCGGGCGACAGGAATACCCTCGGGCCGTGCGGACCCGACGCCCGGAATGCCGCATTCGTGGCGTTTCTCAGACGCATCAAACAATTCCTCGAACAGCTTTTCGCCTGGACGAATACCAATGAATTCGATGTCGATATCCTCATAAGGCTTTAGCCCGGCAAGGCGGATCATCCGTTCGGCCAAATCCACGATCTTGACCGGCCGACCCATATCCAGAACGAAAATCTCTCCGTGGCTGCTTTCCATTTTCAACCCGCTGGCGGCCGCAACCAGAGTCAGTTGCACGGCCTCACGGATGGTCATGAAGTACCGTTCCATCCGGGGATCAGTCACGGTCAGCGGACCACCGTTCGAGATTTGACGTTGAAACAGCGGGATCAGCGAGCCCGACGACCCCAGAACATTGCCAAACCGTACCGAGAAGAACCGGGTTTCTTCCTCGGTTCCGTTGGTTACACGGTCCTGTGCCTGAACGTAGAACTCAGCAACGCGCTTGGTTGCACCCATCACATTGGTGGTGTTTACAGCCTTGTCCGTGGAAACCTGCACCATAGCGATGGCACCATAGTTCCGGGCTGCATCCGCGACGTTACGGGTTCCGATCACATTGGTCAAAACGCCCTCGCAAGGATTCATCTCAACCATCGGAACATGCTTCAGCGCAGCGGCATTGAATACCAGCTCGGGGCGATGACGTTCAAAGATGTCATTCACACGCGACGCATTGCGAATGCTTGCGATATACATCCGCCGGGGAACATCTGGAAAGTTCTGCGACAAATCCATGTCGATGGAATAGGCGTTGAACTCGCAATGGTCGATCATCACCAGTTCCGCCGGATCGAAAGAGGCAATCTGACGTGCCAGTTCGCTACCGATCGAACCACCTGCACCGGTCACCAATACGCGGCGCCCACGGAACATCTCGCGCAACATCGAGCGTTCGACAGCTTTTTGTGGCCGCTCGAGAATTTCTTCCGGGTTGATAATACAACCATTGGCGGCATCCTGGCCTTCTTCCCCAAGACCCGGCACGCGTGAGACAGCGATACCGTTGGATTCACACCAGCTGGTCAGCTTGCGGATGCCATCACTTTCAAAATGCGTGATCGGTTCGGTCAGGAACAAGCGTCTGGGCAAATGATCCCAGGTTTTAAGCCGCTCGACCACGCGATCGGCATCCAGAAGAGATCCGATAATCTGAACATCGTGGAAATACAGCCCCATGGTATTGCGCGCATCGTCAATAATGCCCACCGGCTGATACTTGGAGTGCGTATTCCGCAAAGACCTGACAAACAGATCACAACTTGCACCTGTACCAACCAAAAGCACCGGAACCTTGTCCTGATGTTCGGCCATCAACCGCGCATTCTGGCGATTCAGCTCACGGCTACGGGCAACTACACGCAGGGCACTGAGCAGTAGGATCATCAAGCCAAGCTGAATAATGAAGGCAGCGAAGGGTACAGCCTTGGTCACTTCGAAAACTGCACTGGCAGCCATGAGGCACAGGACCAACATTGTCGATCCCCGCAGGATCAGACGAATGTCTCGCAGTGATGTCGAGCGTGTGTGGCGCCGGTACATGCCCGCAAGCGGGAAAACCGCCAGTCCAATCAGGCTGGACAAGAGCATCAGCGGGAACATGGCTGGCGCCATCTGTTGCGCTACCGTTCCACCATTCGCAAGATTTATTGCCACTACGGCTGAGAAAGACGAAGCAACAATGTCTCCAAAGACTAATCGATGATTGGCACGCAACTCACTAACAATCTGCGTTTGCCAGCAATGAAAACCCGAAACCATTTACCTCACCCCTTTATCTCATCACCGGCTCAATTCCGGTCGAGAATTACTCGTACATCGTTACCCAACAGGATCCTGCAGCATCAAAACATTGCCACAGCTCCCAACTGATCACTCACAGACCGCTTGCAGCTGTCCTATATAAACCAAAGGCCCGCGATCAGATGATCAACCGAAAGCCTTGTACCCGTATCTTTGTTTTGCCCCCTTCACTTGAGCTGGTCTCAATCGCCCAAGTTGAACACACTCACTTCACTCGTTAATAATAATAATTCACGCAAGTAACAAAATTGTTCCTCTGGTTCGCCGGTTAGCGCAATTTCTTCAATCTCCTTCAACGCTAACATACGTTTCCGCGCCCTCAAAAGTAATTTCTTCACACTTCATTAACGAAATGCAGCGTTTCCTGAAGTACTCTTTGACTGATATTTTGCTGAGGGTTGCAGAATTTCCTCCTTGTTTCGGCTGACTTGAGCGCCGATTGACCTAGCGTAAACAATGGAAATGCTAATCTCACGGGGAAAATTACAGTCATTTTCTCAATCCGATGAAATCTTCGTGGGCCGCTGTCCGGGCCTCAATCTTGACTAATCGATCCACAATAAGCCCCAATCGGAGCATTGTGAACCAAGACGCAACAAAGATGACAACTCCTTTCGGCCAATCCTCTCATGAGTCGCAGGCCGGTTTTCCTGACAAAGGCTTTGTGAACTTGGCGCATGCTTGGAAAAATTTCCGCATAGTCAGGGTGCCGGTCAGCTCTGCCGCTTGAATCGAGAATCGATTTGGGATCAACTCAGCCCAGACTTCGGATCAGTGCGCCGGAACTTGGATCCGGCCAGCAGGATGATCCGGAGAGATGTTGGTTCTTGGTTTGATATTCGTAGTTTTCAGCTACAGTTCTTGGATTTGAATATGAACAGATTTCTCGAAATACTGTGTTGCCTGATCGCGGGCACGATCGCGCTGCCCTTTTTTCTGGCGGGTTGTGTGATTGTGCTGTTTTCGGTCGGGCGACCTTTGTTTTTTGGCCAACGGCGGGCAGGCTGCAACGGGCGCGTCTTTCGCATCTGGAAGCTGAGAACAATGTCCGACACACGCGATCAAAGCGGGGCTTTGCTGCCAGATTCGGAACGTCAGACAAAAACCACCAAGCTTCTGCGCCGCGTAAGGCTGGATGAGATGCCCCAGCTTGTGATCATCTTGCGCGGAGATATGGCCCTTGTTGGCCCCCGTCCCCTGCTTCCCGAAACCATCGAAGAGTTTGGAGACAATGGGCGGGTGCGCTGCACGGTTCGGCCCGGCCTGACAGGGTGGGCTCAGGTCAGCGGCAATACCGCGCTTTCAAATGACGAGAAGCTAAAGCTGGATCTATGGTATGTCGCGCACCGGTCACTGTCGCTTGATCTGAAGATATTGTTCGAAACCATTATGGTAGCCTTGGCCGGAGAGCATAAACGCCCTGACCGAATTCAGGCCGCAGACAACTGGCTGGACAGCCGAAAGGAGACACCTGCATGAAGACGGTATTTGTGGGGGCGGTCGAAGGATCGCATGTCGCCTTATCCGCCATATGTGCCCGAGGGTTTGTACCGGATTTGGTGGTGACACTACCGCCGGACTTGTCTCACCGGCACTCTGATTTTGCAGATCTCAAACCCACTGCAGATCGGTATGATATTCCTGTCCACTATACCGCCAAAAGTGACTCGGCCGGAACAATCAAAACCATTCAAGCCGTAAAACCTGATCTGATACTGGTCATCGGGTGGTCTCAGATTTGCGGGCCGGAATTTCGGGCCCAGGCAAAGATCGGATGCGTCGGGTTTCACCCATCCGCCCTGCCCCGTCTGCGCGGGCGCGGTGTGATCCCCTGGACTGTCATATTGGGCGAAACCGATGTAGGCGCGTCATTGTTCTGGCTGGGTGAAGGGGCCGATGACGGCCCGATTGCGGCGCAAGCTCGATATGCGGTCGATCCCAACACGGTAACAGCACGCGAGCTGTATGACCGGGCGCTTCAGGCCCTGACGCAGCTGCTGCCTCAGCTTCTGACGCAAATCTCTGAAGGCGATATCCCGGCGGCTCCGCAGCCAGAAACCGGGATCAGCCTTTGCGCGCGGCGGCGGCCCGAGGACGGGCTGATCGACTGGACCAGACCCGCGGCAGAGATTAACCGGTTGATACGCGCAGCCGGACCGCCCTATCCCGGCGCTTTCACCTACACTGCCTCCGGTGAGAAGCTGGTCCTGCTGGGTGTACAGAACACCGCCCTGCAGGGCTACTATATCGGCCTGCCTGGTCAGATACAGGCCATCGAAGGAAACCGGTTTACGGTCGCCTGTGGGGATGGGAAATGTCTGGACATCACAAACTGGACCGGCGCCGATGCGCCGCCCGAACTGCACTCAAAGCTCAGGAATTCCGAATGACATCACTGACACCTTTTGACGGACAGGACGGACCGGTACTTGTGGTTGCTCCGCACCCGGATGATGAAGTCCTTGGGGCTGGCGGCACCATCGCACGACTGGCAGATGTAGGTCGCGCAGTCCATATCGCGATTGTCACAACGGGTCGGTCGCCCCGGTTCAGCACGGAACAGATCGCCAATGTACAGGCCGAAGCCAGGGCCGCACATGAGCATCTTGGTGTGACGCATACGCATTGGTTGGATTTCCCTGCCGCTGAACTGGCTGAGCACCCCCATGGTGACCTGAACGCAGGTCTGGGAACACTGATCCGCGATCTCGACCCAAGTGTCATCCTGGCGCCGCATCCCGGCGACATCCATCTGGACCACCAGTTGAGTTTCCTTTCGACTTTGGTGGCAAGCCGACCTTATCAGGACAAATACCCGACGACGATCGCGGCCTATGAGACGCTTTCCGAGACAAATTGGAACGCGCCATATCTGACGCCGCCATTCGTGCCGAACATGTTTGTGGACATTTCGGATACATTGGAGCGTAAACTGGAAGCCTTCCAGCTATTTGCAAGCCAGGTCAAACAGCCCCCGCACGAGCGTTCGGTTCAGAGCTTGAAAGCGTTGGCAACTTTGCGTGGCGCGACGGTTCACCGGGCCGCGGCTGAGGGCTTTGTCTTGGTCAGGTCGGTTATCTGACTGACTGATCGCAAAATCGCCAAGCTGCGATCAGCGCATCCACGCTTCGGACCATAGTTGGAACATAAAGACCGTCCACAGCTGAGCACCCCAGTTGCGTTTGCCTGATTGGTGCTCGGCCCAGCATTTTTCCAGCGCTGCCTTGTCCACGAAACCCTCAAGCCCGTTCCCATCCAGAAGAATGCTGGAAACACGGGACTTTAGGGGCCCGCGCAGCCAAGCGTTGAGTGGGATACCGAACCCGCGCTTTGGCCGGTCGTACAGCGATTGCGGAACCCGCTTTTTCAAAAGCTCCTGCAACGCCACCTTGCCAACCTTCCCGTCGCACCGAAGCGATGACGAAGAGCGCCAGGCGGCGGTGACAACGCGGTAGTCCAACAACGGCGCGCGCATCTCAAGGCCCACCGACATCGAAGTGCGGTCGGCCTTCACCAGAATATCATCCGGCAAATAATATAGCGAATCCAACAACATCATGCTGTCCAACTGGCTCAACCCTGCGGGCAAATCATGCGTTCCGATCTCATTGCCCAGCGGGATGCCGGACTTTCCAAGCATACCGGAGGACCAGATCGAAAACTGGGCCTGATAGCGGCACTGGAACTCTCGTCCCTGCAGAACCGGCGCAAGCTTGGCCAGACGGTCGGCGCTCAGATCATCGCGCATGCTGCGCGGGGCGAATGGCCTTAGGACTGGCACCAGAGCGGCAAGAACCGATTGCGGCGCCTGCGACAGGGCTTGAATTGCCAGGTCGGGCATCTTGCCCTTCAGGCGCTCAAAGGCCTGCATCCGAACATATCGGGCATAGCCACCAAACGACTCGTCACCGCCGTCGCCGGACATGACGACCTTAAGCTGCTGGCGCGCCAGTTGCGAAACCAGCAGGGTTGGTAGTTGCGACGGGTCGGCGAAAGGTTCGTCAAACACCTGCGGCAAGCCTTCGATGGCTTGAAACGCCATTTCCGGCGTCGCCGTCACCTCGTGGTAATCCGTCCCAAGATGCTCGGCGATGGCTTTTGCATGGTCGGCTTCGTTGGTGTCTTCGTCCTCAAAGCGTACGGTAAAGCTGGGAACCTTCCTGCTGGATTGCTCTTGCATCATTGCAGTTATCAGCGACGAGTCGACGCCTCCGGACAGAAATGTCCCAACCGGCACATCCGCAACCATCCGTTCGCCCACCGCGCGCAGCAGTTCGGATTCGATTTCAGCTATGGCCGTTTCATCGTCAGGATAGGGGTTTGCGCGCGCCTCGGTGACTACGGCCTCGATATCCCAAAACCGCTCGATCCCTTGCAGAAGCGCATCCAACGAGGCCGGTGGGGTGTCAAGTTTGATCTCGACCATAGAGCCCGCAGGTAGTTTCAGGACATTTGGGTAAATCGTGCGCGGCGCAGGAATATATCCCAACCGAAGAAACGATCCCAAGGCTGCGCGGTCCACCTCTGCCGGTCCAAATTCCGGATGCGCGCGCAGTGACTTCAATTCGGACCCAAACAGAACGGTTTTCCCGGCCAGGCCCAGATAGAGAGGTTTTTTGCCAATCCGGTCGCGCGCCAATGTCACGCTCTGGGTTTTCCGGTCAAACACGGCAATGGCAAACATCCCGTGGACGCGGTCCAGTGTCTTGCGGATACCCCAAAGCTGCATCGCCGCCAGCAAAACTTCGGTATCGGACGTGCCCCTGAAGCTTATGCCCAGATCCTGCAATTCCTGACGCAGTTCCAGATAGCCATAGATCTCACCATTGAACACAATGGTGAACCGACCGTCTGCGGAATCCATCGGCTGGACCCCGGTTTCCGACAGATCAATAATGGCCAGACGCAGATGCCCCAGGGCCACACCCTGATCCGGGTCCACAAACAACCCGGTTCCATCCGGGCCACGGTGTTCAATCGATTGACACATCCTGCCAAGGACGGATGAGGCCTGAGACCGATCAACGGTGCCAAAGTTGATAAATCCGGTAATGCCACACATCGCTCAGATCCCCTTCTGTTCTGGCTGAGAGGCAATCTTATCGGGATCAAGACTGCCGCTCTCCAAAATGTTCCGATACTGCGCGGCAATGCGGTCAAGCTGGTAGGTACTGGCCACAATCGCCCGGGCTTTTTCTCTTTTTTCCAGATACTCTGGGGCCGACCAATTTGCGGCATGGACCAAAGCGTCTGCCAGCAATTCCGCGTTGCGGGGCGGTACGATCAATCCGCAGTTGCGAATGATCACCACTGCATCACCCACATCCGTCGACACAACGGGGTGGCCATAGCTCATCGCTTCGACAATGACATTCGGAAACCCTTCGGTTCGGGATGAAAGCACCAGCGCATCAATCCGTTTGTAGAATGCAGCCATATCATGCAGGTCGCCGCACAGCTCTACATTGTCGGCAGTCAGGTTATAGCGCGCCAGCAATGATTGTACTTCGGAGTTTTCAGGCGACATATTCTCTCCGGCCGCGATGATGCGCAGATCGGGGACTGACCGCAGCGCCAGGGACAGAGCCTGGAAAAGGGTTTCGTGATCCTTCTGTGGATGAAACCGCGCCGCAATCCCGAAAACCCTGGGCGGGTCGCTCCGCACCACAGAGGCTTGAGGCATGATCAGACCGTTCGGAATGACGCAAGACCGCGCAGCAGCAAACCCGTTCTTCGTGTGCTGATCCAATGCGCGTTGCGAATTATAAATGATCCCCGCGCACCTGCCCGACAAACGCCGACACAGGTCCACCGCAATCCGTGTGCTGCGCGTGAATGAGCTGGTATCGTCCAAAGCCTGCCTCACCGTCCAGTAAATTGGCACCTTTCGACCTGATATCCAGCTGGCAATCAGCCCGATGACCATCGCATGGTACATCCAGCACAGAACCGCCTGCGGTTTATACTGACGGATAAGACGCGATATCTGCAATATCGCGCGGGGCATGGACGACAGTGATCTGGCATTCAATCCGATCAGAACGGCGTTTGGATTTGCACATTGGCTTTTGATCCTGTCCGAAACCTCCGTCAGTGACACCACCAATACCCGATCCCCGGATTTGGCAACCAGCCGAGCCAGCATCGCCTGGGCCCCGCCCTGACCGGAAAAATCGGTGATGACATGCATGATCATCCGTTCAACACCCGAAACTCACTAACCTGATCCGGCGGCACATGCCGGGTCGGAACCTTCAGACACGCGCCCTGGATGCGGCGGTGTGAACTGCCTATGCACGCGCCCGATCTCCGATTTCGCGTACAAATTCGGCCAGACCGACGATATCTTGATGCGACCAGGTCGGATCAACCAGAAAAGCAAGGCTGGTTTCACCAAGCTCTTTCGCCACCGGTAAGGGATCAACCGGGCCAACACCAAGGCGTGCGAACATCTCTTCTCTATATATTTCAGAACAACTGCCCGAGAACACGGGGAAACCCGCCGCAGAAATCTCAGCTATGATGCGATCCCTGCTCCAACCCGAGGCCAGATTCTCAGGTCTTATGAACGCATAAAACCGGTAATAGGCGTGTGTCAGCCCGGCAGGTGGAACAGATACCCGAAACGCAGCGCATCCGGATAGAGCTCCCGCCAAAATCTCGGCATTTCTGGTTCTATGGGCGCGCCACCCGTCCAATTTCGCCAGCTGAATGCGCCCGATGGCGGCGGAAAGCCCGGTCATCCGCAGATTGGTGCCCGGCTGGCCACTATGTAGCCAGCGAAACCCCGGAGGGTGGCTTTTGTTAAACACCTGTTCATAGTTTTTACCGTGATCCTTATAGCTCCAGACCTTGGACCACAGCTCATCATCATTGGTGATCAGCATTCCGCCTTCGCCGCCGGTTGTGATGTTTTTATCCTGACAGAAAGAATACGAGCCGCAGGTGCCAAAGGTTCCCACGTGCTGGTCACCGATCATGGCACCATGCGCCTGCGCACAGTCCTCGATCACCCAGAGGTCGCGGCTGCGCGCCAGATCCATGAGACCCGCCATATCCGATGGCCACCCGGCCAGATGGACCGCGATAATCCCCACGGTTCTGTCGGTCAGAACCGGTGCAATCGTTTCTGCGGTGATGTTCTGGCTGTCACGATCCACATCTGCAAATACCGGCTTGCCACCGGCCAGAAGGATCGAACTGGCAGACGCGATAAAGCTACGCGGTGTGACGATAACCTCGTCTCCGGGTCGGATGTTCAACGCCAGCAGCGCGGCGTCCAGAGTGACCGTGCCATTTGCCATGGCGATCGCATGCTGCGCGCCGGTATAGGCGCTGTATTCACGTTCGAACTCTTTGACATCGGGGCCGGTCCAGGCATTCACGCAACCGGATCTTAGCACTGCGCTGACAGCATCAATTTCATCTTCTTCGAAGAATGGCCATTTGGGCATCAGCTGTTTCCCTTCAGATAAGCGGCCAGAGGATAGCCGATGGAAGATGGGCCAAGCCTATAATTGCTCAAATTTAGACAGCAGGATTTCCGGATCATTTCTTTACCTCGCGCCAAACCATCCGAGGAGGTCAGGCAAGCTCAACAATTAACAAATTTTTGGCGCTCAGCGCCTGAATTGGAAACAAACTCCGCAGGTTCGGAAATATCTTTTTGTGCCGCGGCAGGCGAAACCTGACCTGAATCGATTGCTTATGCAAGGTTCCAGGTCACTTAACAGCGTGATTTTTCAACAATCAGGCCGCAGACAGTCAGAGGTGAAAAATAGGCAACAATCGGCTTTGGTGACAGCGCCGTTGACAGCTTCGGCGACATGGATCAGCATCGCCTCAACCTTGGTTTTTAAAGTTTGAAATGTTTCTTTGATGAGTGATTTTCCCGACACCGCTTCCGGTGCCCAAGCCGTACCTGCCGAACGAGGTTCGACAACTGGCGGACGTCCAAAAGTTCTGTTTGTCGGCAATCTTACGACCTCTTTGACCAATTTTCGTTATGACCTGCTGAAAGAGCTTGCTGAACGCGCAGACGTACTTGCTTGCGCACCAGAAAACGATGCGGCGACCGAAGCAGCCCTTGCCGAGATCGGCGTGACATTTCGGCAAATCCCTATGGCGCGCGCGGGGTTAAATCCATTTCAGGATCTGTCCACCCTGTTCACGCTGATCGGGATCTGCCGGGAAATACGGCCCGATATCGTCTTTGCCTATACGATGAAGCCGATCATCTTCAGCGGCCTTGCGGCGCGGGTGACCGGCGTTCGCCGGCGGTTCGCGATGTGTACCGGTTTAGGTTATGTATTTGCGGATGCCGAATTGACCCTGCGCCGAAAAGTGTTGAGAGCGGTGGCGACAGGCCTTTACCGCATCGGATTGAAAGGTGCCGACGAAGTTCTGGTTTACAACTCGGTCGACGCCGAGGAGTTTCGCAGCAGACGTTTGCTGGCACCTCAGGCCGCGCTGTCGATTGTGCCCGGTTCCGGTGTCAATCTCGCCAGATACGCAAAATCCCATCAGCCTACGGATCCACCCGTGTTCCTGATGATCGCACGTTTGCTGCGTGACAAGGGCGTGTTCGAATATGCCGAGGCCGCCCGGCAGCTTAGGGAACAATTCCCTGATGTGCGCTGTCAACTTTTGGGCCCGCTGGACGACAACCCGGACTCGGTAAACGCACAGCAGCTCGAAGAATGGGGCCAGCAGGGGCATATCGAGTATCTAGGCGAAACCAAGGATGTTCGGCCATTTCTCAAGGAATGTTCGGTCTTCGTATTGCCCACCGTCTATCGTGAGGGCATCCCCCGCGCCATTCTTGAGGCGATGTCGACAGGGCGCGCCGTCATTACGACCGATGCCCCGGGATGCGCCGATGCGGTCAGCGACGGGGAAAACGGGTTTATCGTCCCCAAACGCAATCCAGAGGGGCTGGCGGATGCGATGAGAAGATTCGTTGAAGACCGGAGCCTGATCGAATCCATGGGTCAGGCCGCGCGGGCGCGTGCCGAGCAAGAGTTTGACGTCGCGCGGATCAACACGATCCTGCTACGGAAAATGGGGCTGATCGACAGCGATACCACGCTGCCCTCGACTGCCACCGACTGATCCACACCCATTCTAAGCTGACGTCTAATCCGAGAAACTGCGCCACCCGCGGCTGAGACCCGGATCAATCGCATCAAGCTCGGCAACGTCTGGCCTGTAGAAATCGGCCATTTTCTGCGCCAAAGCATCGGGCAATTCAGGGTATTCCACCTGCCGCGCCACCGCTCTGCGAATGGCCTTTAACGGCCCCGTATGCCGGATCGGGTCAAGCAACGGTCGAAGCGGCGCCAGAACCCGCCTCAGAGGCAAGGGCACGATTGGCGTATTTTTGTTTTTGACCCGCTCTTCTAGTGGCGGCTCCACGACGCCGGAATAACCGATGTGATCGGCAACACGGCGCAAGGTTTCCACCGGTTGCGAGACGGTATTTTCATAGGCCAGTAACAAAATCTGATCGGTCGGAAACAGATCGTAAAAGCGGCGCAGGTGATAGCCATATCTGCCATTGTGCAAGAACCTTTCATCACCGGCTTTGTCGGGGTCCAGATACCGATGAATGTCGTCCCCGACAGTGCCCCGGCGATACAGCATACAGTAATCGGAATAAGCCCTGCGAACCGGATCGCGCATCTGCAGGATCAACCTGACATCAGGATGATCCTGGGCGATCCTTTTGGCGGCCTCTGGATGTGTCAGGTAGGTATTGCACTTTTCACCCACGATACTCTGGCCTGAATATCCTTCGTATTGATCGCGATACCAGGCCGCCCCCCGGTCATAATGATCCGAGAAATAGTGCAGCTCGGGGTCCGGCATGAAAATCTGCGGTGTCGCGGTCAAAGAATTCTGCAACCAGGTGGTCGCACATTTTGCAGCACCAAAAATCAGGAAATCTATTTTTCGCTCGTTCGCCAAACCCATTTTACCCTCTAAACCCTACAATTCGCATCGGGATCACGATACCAATTCCCGGTACACGTCGGACACTTCGGCCACGTGTTTATCCAACCCAAAATTATCCTGCACATATTGGTAAGCCGCCTGTGTTACCTGCTGTCTCAGGCTCGGGTCCTCAATCAGAGAGACGACCGGCTCAACAAAGGCCTCGGGGTCCTGCGGATCTACCAGAAAACCGGTTTTGCCATGATCGATTGCCTCAATATTGCCGCCGTGCCGTGTGGCCACAACAGGCAGTCCAAGATGCATTGCCTCGATCAAAGTGCGTCCAAATGGCTCGTTCAAGGCCGGCACAAGGGTGGCATCCATGGCGACCATGCACTTTTCAACATCCTGCCGAAAACCCATCAAATGAATCTGCGCGCTCAACCCATGTTCTCGGGCCACGTCCATGGAGCCTGAGTCCAACCCGTCATCGGGATTGAGTACTTTGCCAAACAGCAGGCCATGTACCGGCCTGTCCCCAAACTGTTTCTGAATGGCCACAAGGCTTTGGACAAAATGAACCGGCCGTTTTCGCGGTTCCAGATGGCCAAAATATCCCAGAAGAACTGCATTTTCCGGCGCACGGATTTCGTTCAGGATCATCCGACGCGCCGCGTCTGGATCCGGGCGCTGAATGCTCAGGTCGAAGGGGCTGCGAATGACTTGAAACTTTTTGTCAACCGAGCGTATCGGACGCGAGGGTTTCGAAAAATACGACACGCTTAGGATGCGGTTCGAAAACACCGGCGCGACATAGTTAACGCCTACCGCGCGCGGATCCTGCCTGTGGTGCCAGATATGCTTGATTCCCAACCGTCTGGCCGGAAACACCCAATTCACATGCAATCGGCCCTCATTTGTGTGGACGATATCTGGCTTTTTGTCCCGCAAAAACCGGACGAGCTGGCCGTAGGTCCGGGTCCAGTATTCCGGAAAGCCAACATCCGCATCCGTTTTATTGTTTGGAGGGCCCATAAGCCTGGGGCCCTGCAAAACATCGACATTCAGACCCAGCGATTGAGCATACTGCCCGACCGACCCGGCTTCGTTGTGGCAAAGGACCAATGGTTCAAACTGATCCCGATCCAGACAGGACGCAAGTTTGAGCGCGGATACATGACTGCCGCCCAGATCTGCCCAACCTGCAAAGGGAAATAAAACGCGTATCTTTTTCATTCTGGCCTGCCGCCTTTTTTGGCTCAGCGCCGGACATCAAAACCGCGCGCTGAACCATAAATCATTGAACTGAAATCTATTGTGTTTGCGTGACGAAGGTTCGAGAAACCGAAAGCGTATCCCCGGGAGACAAGACAGTCTCACCCGAAATCGCTGTTGCGGCTCCTCCGGCCGCGCGGGTGACCGAGTATTCGATCACGATCTCTTCGACCGCATCAACCTCTTCAACAACGCCAAGCGCTGCCAGCTCGGCCTGCAGGATTTTCGCGGTGCCCAGCCGGGTCTGCAAATCCTCGAGTTCGATCTGCACCAGATTCAGCCGCACCAGCGCATTCGAGCGCGCGGTATCAAGCAACTCCAGCTCATCGCGTTGCGCGCGGTTCAGCTGTTGCCGGGCCAAGCCCAGAGCGATCTCGATATCCACGCTTTTGCTTTCCAGGTCGTTCAGCGAGTTGGACAGAGATGACACGCGGGAACTGACCGTAAGGCCCTTTTTCTGTAGTGCCAGAGCATCATCCAGATCTTTGCGCGTGATCGCGATCTGATTTGCCCGCAATTCCAGCTGCCGTTCGAGGCTATCGATCTGATCTTTGAGGGTTTCCTGTAATTGGATGATGCGTTCACCCTGCCCTTCCCGGGCCTGTTGATCCGCTTGCAGAATCTCCCCCTGCAGACCTTGTGGGGGTTCAATTTTGGCATCACCGCCGTCCGGAGACAGTGTTGACAGATCAGCCAGCAGTCGGCGTTGTTCGGCTTGCAAAGCTTCAATCTGTTCATTGTACAACTGAACTTCACCCTGAACCCGCAATCCGGTAAAGTTCGTTCCTACGTCATTTTGCAAAGGCAACCGGTATTCCCCGCCCGCAAGCGCCATCGCCTGCTGCGCGGTCAGTTGTGGCCGATAAGGGTACGAGCCTGGAATCTGGACATCCCCCAATATGTATACAGGCAGATGGCCGATGACTTCGATCGCCAGATGAGGCGGTTCTGCCATCCCCACGCGAGTGCGCATCTGAGTTTCCAGCAGCAGTACCAGTTCTTCGGTCGTTCGCCCTTCAGCATGAACCTGACCGGCCAGAGGCACCATCAGCATTCCTCCCGAAGAAAGCGCATATTCACCGGAAACGCCTTGCCAGTTCACAAAAGACGCAACCACCGGATCCCAACGCATCGCACGCAAATTGATCTTGTCCTGCGGTGCCAGAACATATTCCTCGGCCTGAAGCGCACCGATAAAACAAGCCGAAGCCGCGATCACAGAAAGCATCAGTTTTTGCAATAATTTCACGACAATCTCCTAAGTGTATTCGTTGGTCCTAACACCGGCAGGCGCGACACGCTAAGCGCAATGGCAAGGACAAAGGGTACGTTCCAGAACCGGGCATAAAAGGTCGTCGCCCCGGCAAGCAGCACGACATACATCAGCATGGCAACGATGGTCAGTGCCCCGACCGATGGCGAGCGGCCGACAGAAATGGCCATCCAGGCCAAGTATATGCTGGCCAAAATAAAGCCGACCATACCGAGCAGAGAAATCAAGCCACCTTCGGACAGAGTCAGCAAATAGGCCGAATGAACCACGATTCCCTGTTCGCTGGCCAGGCTGTACTGGTTTGCACCCAGCCCGATCAACAAAGTGCCACGGGATACCTCGAAGGCCTCTTGCAGCAGGAATAGCCGGTCCGAGAACGTGCCCGCCTGGCTAATGTCACCTGCAAGAACGGCATTCAGAACTCGTTCGCGAAAGACCTCGGGCAAGAAAAGCTCACCAAAGTTCAGGACCACCAAAACCGCAATCAACGTGCTGGCGATCAGGATCACAACATGACGCGGGGACCCGCTGCTGAGGATAATGGCGACAGTCCCCACTATGGTCACGATCAGACCAGAATTCGAACCGGTCAGAATGACGCCGTAAAACAGGATTGGCAGCACGATCAGCCCCCAGATGCGGCTGCTTTGCTTCTGCAGGATCAGGCTAAGCAGGAAAACGATGGCCATCGCCAGCATGAGCGCGCATTCATTTGCCCGCTCGACCAGCGAAAGCATGCGACCATTGGCGGATACAAACCGGTGTGTCGGGTCTTCCATGAAATTGATTGCATAGATGCCAAACAGCACAACAATGCCCATACCAATAATAAATGCCTTCATCAGAAGGACGATCTGATCAAAGCTTCGATTGCCGATCAGGATTGGCAGCACAATCAAAGAAAAGAAGTACTGAACAAACACGGTCAGCAGCTCGGTCGGATCTCCGTTGATCAACGAACCTATGGTCAGGCCCCCTGTGAAAAACAGGAACGAACTGTACCAGAACCCGCTTGCGGGCCCGAATATCTTAACCGGCAGCTGGCCAGTTGCCAGCATGACAAACCCAGCCAGCACAAAGAAGAAATCCGAGAGGGTGAAATAGACGAAATCCACTCTGAGATAGTTCATCGGCGCCAGGGCTACAGCCGCCATCAGGAAATAGAGAGCTGCCATGTCTACGCTTGGCAAATAGCCGATTCCATTGGTCGGCTTGCCAAAGGAAACTGATTGGGCCGATGCAGGTCTCATGGGCGCACCTGCTCCTTTCCGTGTAATGCAGGGTTCAGCAATGTACGCCGCAAGTGTAACACACACAGCCCTAGCCAGACGGAATTACACAGCACATGCGCCACAGCGGCACCGACCACGCCCAAAACAGAAACCAACGGTGCAATGAGGATCAGAAACAAAATAGTGTTCAACAAACCGATCCGAACCAAAGCCCGGTCTTGCCCCAGGCTCAGCAGTGCAGGGTTCAGCAGTATCCCACCAAGATAAATACCAACCGCGATTGCCTGCACGCGTACGACCGGTACTGCGGGGGCATAATCCACGCCAAAAATCGCAGTAACGATCGGTTCCAGCATCAAGATTACTGGAATCAAGACAAGGGCAATTACCCCCCAGAACCCGGCGCTGAGACCCGTTAGCATTTTTTGCAAACGGTCAAATTCATTTCGGGCGGCAAACCGGGTGAACTCGGGATAGATCGCCTGGCTTAGCGGTCGTCCAAGACGCAGTGCAGCTTCGCCGCACCGTTTCGCGATATGGTAATATCCCACCATCGTCGGTGAAATCAGAACACCCAATATGATCACGTCCAGGCGCTGCGTGGTCTGACGCAAGATGACAGAGAGATTGCTGTTCCAAACAAAGCGCAGAAACCCGGAATTTTCACCCAGAGTTTGTTTTATTCCAAGCATCGGACGGCCATAGCCATTCCGCGACATTTCTCGCAGCCCCGCGGCAAAGGCCAGAACGCCGTCTAAAAGGCTGACAGCAACAAATATCGCGACAAAGCCAGGCAGCCCAAACCCCAGTTGCCAGGCAATCACCCCCAGCACCATCCGCACAGACGCTGCAAAAATATCCAGTTTGGCCAACAGATCGAACCGGTCGAAGGACCGCAACAAAGCCAACCCGGTTGGCCTCAGCGAAACCAGAATTCCCAGCGATGCGACCGGCAGCACCCATGCAAGATCCTGATCCAGCCCCAGCCATCCGGCGATGATCGGTGCGAATGCGATCGCAGCGCCGGCGGCCAATACGCCCCCAACCACGTCAATCAGGACCGACAGCCCGACAAGTCGGCGAAATCGTTCGCGGTCTTCTTCCTCCAGCGCAGTGCTTCCATATCTAATCACCGCCTGCCAGGGCTCAAGATGAAGGAATCGGGAAACGATCCGCGCATAGGCCTCGCCTATTGCCATTACCCCCAAGCCTGCGGCCCCAAGTGCGCGGGCGGCCACCGGCAGAAACACAAGGCCCAGCAAAGCGACTGCTATCTGAGAGGAAAAGATCCATTTCAAATTGCGCAGTAAACGCCGAAGCACAGCAGTCGGGATTGAGGTTGCGCCGGGCTGAGAGGTCATGTCTGATCCACCCGCCCGCCGCACAAACGACCGGCCAATTCCACCCCTTGGCGGCTGCCGGTCATTGGACCACGCCGCAAAAGCGTCGCGGGCGCTGTGCCCTCATATTCGCAAATAAAAACCAATACCCAATCACCAATCTAACAAATCCTACAAGGGTCTGCGAACCGTAATCAGCTGCTTTTCCCAGGCTCATCCGAGTAATGATATGTATAGGCACCATACCCATATTGCCTTTGCTTCCGCATGTTCACACCATTCATGATCGTACCGGAAATCTTGATATTGCTCATCCGCAGCTTTTCGATTGCATCCTTGAGAATTTTTTCGGTGGTCTGCCCCCAGCGCACCACCAGGAACGTACCATCGACAAGCGGCCCAAGTCGGATCGTGTCATCAATGACCAATGTCGGCGGCGTATCGACCAACACAAGATCGTACTGATTGCGCAACATGCGCCCGTATTCGCCAAGCTGCTGCATCAACTGTTTGCGGGATATTTTCGGACGCAGGTTCAGACTGATCGACGAAACCCCCGGTACCCGTTCGCCATCGACATAAATCTGGCTGGGTTGTACGGCACCGCTCAGCGCGTCCTCGATCTCGACCGGGGCCGCCCCGGTAAGACCCAGTGTTTTTGAGGCACGGCAACGGTGGTTATCCATATCCAACAATAGAACGCGCATTCCATCTGTACCCGCCACTAGGGCCAGCGAAACCGCAACCACGGTCTTGCCTTCTCCAGGAACACCAGAGGTAACCATGACGATGCTGCCGTCATCATTTGTGTTAAACCACATCGTCAAAACACTGCGCAGCGCCTCGACATAGGGCGAGCGGCCCTGATCACGGATAAAGCGCAACAACTCCTGCTGACCATCCGTGTCCGAATCCATCACCGTATCCGGCAGGAAACCCAGATTGGTCAGATCGGTTTGCTGTTCGATCTGGTTTTCGTTGACGATCCGCGTGTTGCTGCCCTCCATCAAAAGGGCGATCACAAAAGCCAGAGAGAACCCGACAATCGCGCTGACTGCGACGGCGACTTTGGTATTCGGCCAGAATGCCGAAGTCGGCGCATGAGCAACCGAAACCTGCTGAACCGCCTGGCCAAGAAACTGTTGCTGGGTTTCAAAATCATTCAGTTTTTCAATCGTCGTCTGATACCGGATCCGAAGAAGCTCTAGCGCGCGTTCCATCCGCAGCAATGCTATTTCCGAACCGGTCCGGCTGCGTAATGCCTGTTCAACAACGGCAATCTGGTCAGCAATTTTGTTGACCTCTTCGCTGCTGGCTCCGTTGATCTCATGCACATCTTTTTGCGAGTTCAGCCGCGCAAGTTCCGACCGAAGCCTACCCGGCACGGATTCATCCGCCAGATTTTCTTCAAGAATAAAGGCCGCCATCTGAAGTTCGTCACGGGTCAGTTCGTCACCCAGTTCATTTACGCGGTCCTTAAGAAAAGAAATGGAAGATGAAAGACCTTGCTGCCGCCGCTGCTGCAGGCGAAGGATAAAGGTTTCTGCAACTGTATTGGCAATATCGGCTGCCAGCTGCGGGTCTTCTGCTGTTGAGATGATCTCAATCGCAAGGCTCTCTCCTTGCCGAAGTACGTTATATGTCGACAGTGTATTGTCGATTACACGATTGCGGATAACGGATGTGGATTGCGGATTTGCGGGGTTTTGCGCCCCGGCAAAAGCCTCATTCTCGAACAGGTCCAGCGCCAGGGCGACCTCTGCCGCAAACTCTCGTGACCGCAGGATGTCGATTTCGGTTTCAATCAAAGTGCGGGTCAGCTCGTAGGATTCAAGTTCGACACTGTCGGCGCGGACGCGCATATCCAGAGATGTGAGAACGATTTCGGCGCGGGATTTGTATCTTGGGTCCAGTTGATTGACGACCATAAACGTGCCGACGATCACAGCTGCGGTCACTCCGAGGATCAACTTCAGATGACGGTAAATCATCCGCCATATGCCATCCAGACGCTGCTGGCCAAATTGGTTTGCGATATGGTTTTGATCCATTCTCTATCGTCCCTTGTAGCGACCAAGATCACCGTCGCCTGAAATACAAATCTTTGATGCTGCGCCCATGTTCGAACGAATTCTTATCCTAATGATTGGACAGCTTGGCCATTTTTCCGAGTTTTCTTGTCGTTATTTGCTCAATGTTTCCACACAAGAGACAATAGGCCGGAATCCTTGCTGTTGCAGAAGCTAAGAGGCGGCGTCTTTCAAAGTTTTGCAGACCTGATTCATACGACAAAGTACTTAACCTCCAAAAGTGCGGCGACACCGCAAGCGCGCCAATATTACTAGTTAAACCTGTAAAACGTGTTTCCTGCGACAAAGCCGTCCAGCTTTGCCGATCTTGCATAGTGATGCAGATCACTGGTTTTGTTTATGAACCCCGCTCCGCGAAAGTTCAGTGACGTATTGCACAATACACCCGTGCCCGAAGCCGACTTGAATGCGTTCAGCAGGTCGTAAAAGAAAGCATTCTGATCCCGGCGGACTGTTTGGACCCTTGCTGTCCCGTCTACATGCGTGATCGCGGCCAGGTTCTGATTGGTCACCTTCTGCAGATGCAACATATAAGGTGCGGAGTTTTCCCACTCAAAATGCTGGCTGACATCTTCCTCAAGGCAGGATGGGGCCACGGGGCTTGTATCCGGCCGGTTTTTAGCCCTGTTCAGGCGCACGCGGGTTTCGGCCCAGAACGGGGCCGCCAGAATCGAGCGGTTGCCCAATGCGCGCGGACCGATTTCACAGTTCCCTCTGGCCCAACCGATGAGCTCACCGGACATCAACGCATCCGCGACATCGTTCAGACGCAGCTCGCTGACCCGCATGCCGCTACTGTCGATTTTATCATCCACAAAGGACTGTCCGGAATAAACCGTCCAATCCAGCTTTGCCTGGCCCGTATAGTGGCGCATGGCATCAACCGCAGTTCCTATGGCGCAGCCGGAATCACTGCTGCAAGGTGGTACAAATACATCTCGGAACAAGCCGCAATTCTGCCACTTAGTGTTCCAATCGCAGTTCAATCCACATCCGCCGGCAATCACCAGCGGATAGCCCTCTGTCAGGTTCTGTTCGGCAAAGGCAAGGAACCGTGAAAAAATCGCATCCGAGAGTTTCTGTGCAAGATTGCTGAACTGCTGACTGTGCATTCCGACGTTGAAAAACGGGGAATCGGTCAGACGGTCCTTGCGTAGAATCTCGGCCAATGGCTGATCTGACAAAAGATAATCTATCAGCGCATGTTCATCCGCGTCATGTGAACCGGGCTCTGCATAGGCACATGCCGCCATCATCCTCCCGGGGTCTTCACGCCGTTGTTCACGCGAAAGCACGGGATAATCGGGATCAACCAGTGCGCTCAGGAACGAATATCGGGCACCGGGCCCGGTCATCACCCGACCGACATGAGACAGCTTTAGATCTTCATCAATCTTGTAGAAATCGCCAAGCGTGTCTTCCCAAACCAACACATAACAAGGTTCACCTTGACGAAACGGAGACATCCCATAAGCGCCCCAGATATGTGCCCTTTCATGGGTCGATGAGAAAAAGTCGATCTCTTTGCCAAAAAACGTCCGTTTCCCCACGGTCTGAGCATCTTCGCCAATGCCGAAATACCCTGCCCCCGAGGTCGTCACATGTTGTGTTCCGGTCGTTGACCAGCCGCTAAGGGCCAGGATATCAGGCAAGTCCCGGAACCACAGGCCAGAGTCGATAAATGTATCCGGTGTGACTGACGTGTTGCGGGGAAAACTGTCTTTCTCGGATTCATAGGAAAACAGCAGGTTACCGTTTTGGGCATCAATACCCGCAACCGTACCGTCGTGACCCGACTTGAATGACAAAATCTTCATTTCACACCTCTTTACCGCGCTTGTTGCGCGGTCCTGGCAAAACACACCAATTCGTTACTGTTCTATCAAATTGCGTTGGCGCAGCCCCTCTGTAATTGCCCGAGCGGCCAGTTCTGCGCCTGCTTCGTTGAAATGAGAATCCGGCGCATAATACGATGCCGGATCCTCTTGCATTTCGATAACATCCGTTAAGTCTATCACGTCCAGCCCAGCCTGCGCAGCCGCATCTTTCACCAATACTCGCAGCGGGTCGTGGATAAAGGGCTGGGCGACCAGACCCATATAGCGGCTGACCGTCGGAACATACACAATGGCAATCTCACCATCCCATTCTGATGTAATCTGTTTTGCCCGCATCAGAACATCGGTAAATACCGGATTTTCATCAGTTGCCTTGGGATAGTGAATCCCAAGGATCTCGGCCGTTTTCTGCAATGCCAGAAAGTTTCTGAACACCCGTTGCGCCCGCAGGTAATCGCCCCAGGATAAAGTAGTCTCTGCCCACCATCCGGATATCACCGGTGCGGTTAATTCCGACTGGTCCGGATGCTCGATCGGGCCAAAATCTACAGCCGGGTCTAGTGCTGCGCTCAACCATGGCTTCTCAAGCTCTCGTTCCAGATTGCGCCAGTCATTGCCCGCAAAGAAAGAGAAAAGCGTGAGGTCGGGCTGGAACTCTGGCCCGTACCGGCCCAAAACCGCCAGTTGATACAGCGGGCCAATGCCCCTGTGGCCGGTGTTAAGCAGGTTCGGCATGCCCTGACGCAGCTTATCCGCCAGATGCTCACCCTCTCTCAGGCAGAACCCCTCGGAAAACGAGTCACCCAGCAGCATCACACTCACATCGCTTTCATAGACCGATGGTGGATTGCGAAACCCCAGACGATCCGGCGTGTAGGTCACCGGCTCGCCCAACACCGAGCACAATAGCATCTTGTCACCCGGCATGGGGGCCAGATACGCAGTTTCGAGCAGTTGTGTATCCAGCGCATCGTTTACATGTTTCATTGTCCTGCCCGGAGGCAAGTTTTCCTTGTATTCTTCGACGCTTACCTCATCGTCGACAAATCCGACTAGCCCTAGGCGTCCGGGGATTATTTTGATGGTCAGATAGGCCTCAAATGCAAACAGAGCCGCCAAAAGCGATACCGCGCTCAAACCAACAGTCAGCCTGGCTTCGTTCGACAAGAAGGCCGCGCACAAGGCCAGGGCCAGCCCAATCGCGCCCGGAGCCAGTATGTATCGGATCAACCGCGCTGTTCCATTGGCAAATTCCGCTGAATTTACCAGTGCATATGCGACGACCCCAAAGAAATAGAGAGCGGCGACCAGACATAGGATTGACCCGAAACGCGAACTGCGGGTTTTTTCAGTCATTCCATCTGGTCCCTTTCGACCGATATCGACATTTGCCGTCATTAACGGCGAAACCGGGCGAATTCAGTTGAACCGATTTGCGTATCATCGGCAAGCTTTTCTGCGGCGGCCTGAAAAGCGCAGGAAGCAGACGCATCGCCTGACCCTCTGGAATATGAAAAACGCTCAAAAACAACAGGATAAATACACACAGCACACAACACTCGAATACAAAACAAAAACCAGATTTTTTTACCACCGTTATGCCGAAAAGCAAATCACCCGCTCTTTCAACGCCTAGTGGGCGCACGGCGCTATCACATTGCGCGCATAATCCGTCCTTGTACGGCCTATTGTTCCCGAATTCAGTACGGCGACATAGTCCTTTCCGTCGCCGGAGGACAATGATTTTGGCGGGTGTATCGTCAGCGGCACAGCAGACGGATGAATATACGGGAAACCCCTAATATCCAGCCAGCAGGGTTTTGTTACAGTTAACGCAACTACACCGGAGAGGCTTCGGCCTCCCCACTCGCTCAAAAAGGGACTGACTTTGGGGGTCGGTCCCTTTTTAGTTTTTACTTCAGGTTCAGAACCCTGCCCAAATCAGGACAGGGCACCTGGATTACCCGTCAATGATACCATTGAGTGTCGCGCTCGGGCGCATGACTGCTGCAGTCTTGGTCGGGTTGGTGTGATAGTAACCACCCAGATCTGCCGCTGCCCCTTGCGCGTTGGCCAGTTCGGATAGGATCTGCTGTTCTTTCGCGGCCAACTCTGCAGCAATCGGCGCGAACTCGGCGGCCAGATCAGCATCATCGGATTGCGCGGCCAGCGCCTCAGCCCAATAGCGCGCGAACCAGTAATGGCTGTCGCGGTTATCCGGCTGCCCGACTTTGCGGCTGGGCGACTTGTTGTTGTCCAGAATGCCCTGCGTTGCGGCCTCGGCAGCGGCGCCAAGAACTCCGGCTTTGGCGTTGCCTTTGCTGTCGGCTAGGAAATTCAAAGACTCGCCAAGCGCGCAGAACTCACCCATCGAGTCCCAGCGCAGGTGGTTTTCCTCAACCAACTGCTGCACGTGTTTCGGGGCAGAGCCACCCGCGCCGGTTTCGAACAATCCGCCGCCCTGCATCAGCTTGACGATCGACAGCATCTTGGCCGATGTGCCCAACTCAAGGATCGGGAACAGGTCGGTCAGATAGTCACGCAGCACGTTGCCGGTGATGGCGATGCTGTCGTTACCGGCGGTGATGGTCTCCAACGACTGGCGGGTCGCCTCACGCGGTGCCAGGATTTGGAACTTGTCCGCCACGCCAGCAGCTTCCAGTGCGGGTTGGACGGATTTGATCAGTTCGGCATCATGGGCACGGTTTGCGTCCAGCCAGAAGATCGCCTCGGATCCGGTCAGACGCTGACGGTCCATCGCCAGTTGAATCCAGTTCTCAATCGGAGCCTTCTTCACGGTGCAGGCACGCCAGATGTCGCCCTTTTCAACCGCATGCTCGTGCAACGTCTCACCATTGGCCAGCACGATGCGAATGGTCCCATTCGCAGGCGCCTGGAATGTTGTCGGGTGGCTGCCGTATTCTTCGGCTTTCTGTGCCATCAGACCCACATTGGCCACAGCCCCGACGGTGGCTGGGTTCAGCGCGCCATTGGCTTTGAAGAACTTGACGGATTCATCATAAATAGACGCATAACAACGGTCCGGGATCACGCAGTTGGTGTCACCTTTCGACCCTGTTTCGTCCCAACCCTTGCCACCAGCACGGATCACGGCAGGCATCGAGGCGTCGATGATCACATCAGACGGCACGTGCAGGTTGGTGATACCCTTGTCGCTGTCAACCATATACATGGACGGGCGGTCGCCCTTGATCGCGTCAATGGCGGCCATGATATCGGCGTTGCCTGCAACCCGCTCCAGCAGATCGCCCAGACCCGAGTTCGGGTTCACACCCAGCGCATCCAGTTCAGCGCCATAGGCCTCGAATACCGGGGCAAGCCACGCCTTGACCGCATAGCCGAAGATGATCGGGTCGCTGACCTTCATCATTGTGGCCTTCAGGTGAAGCGAGAACATGGTGCCGTCTTTTTTGGTGCCTTCGATGGCCTCGGCCAGGAAAGACGACAGCGCATTGACGGACATGAAGGTCGCATCGGCAACGGTGCCCTCGGCCAGCGGCCAGCCGTCTTTCAGAACCGTAGTACTGCCGTCTTGTCCGACAAATTCGATTTTGGCGTCACCGGCTTGCGCCGCAGTGATGGTGGCCGATTTCTCGTTCGCGTAGAAATCATTGCCGGACATGGACGAGACTTTAGTCTTGCTGTCAGCGGCCCATGTACCCATCGAATGCGGGTTCTTCTGGGCATAATTCTTGACGGCGCGCGCGGCGCGACGGTCGCTGTTACCTTCGCGCAGAACCGGGTTCACAGCCGAACCCTTGATGGCATCATACCGCGCGCGGATCGCTTTTTCTTCGTCAGTCGCAGGTTCTTCGGGATAGCTCGGGATGTCATAACCCTGTGCTTGCAGCTCTTCGACGGCGGCCACCAGCTGCGGCACCGAGGCCGAGATGTTGGGCAGCTTGATCACATTGGCATCGGGTGTCGTCACCAACTCACCCAATGCGGCCAGATCATCGGTGATGCGCTGCGCATCTGTCAGCTTTTCGGGGAAGGTCGAAATAATCCGCCCAGCAAGTGAAATATCCTTGGTTCCGACGCTGACACCGGCGGCGGATGCAAACTTTCGAATGATGGGCAGGAATGAGGCGCTGGCCAGCTCGGGCGCTTCGTCTACAATGGTATACAATATGTCGAAGTTCGATTTATCTGCCATATTCTTTTACCTTTTTTAAGCCTTTCGGGGCGTGCGATCCAAGAGTTGGGGCCACATCGGCGTGGCGCGTAAGGGACGTAACAAGACTGCCGTCCCGGGATGACTCTGTATTGACAGGGCCTCCCTTAAATGACGTTTGGCTTGGGATCAATCGCCAGAGACCGCGCATTTTGACACGGTTTGCGGAAAATCATCAAAACTGCTTGCCAATGGGCAAAATTCAGACGCCCCAGGTATCGCTGAGCTTATATCCGCCCGGCCAGGGATCGTCCGGGTCAAGCATGTGTTGATGTGTACCGGTAATCCATCCGCGGCCACTGATCTCGGGAATGATCGCGGCACGCCCCCCGATCGTTGTGGCCTCGACGATCTGTCCGGTGAAAGACGAACCGATGATCGAAACCGCCTGGAAAGTTTGCCCGACTGCCATTTCTCCCTTGGCGGCCATCAAGGCCATACGGGCAGAAACTGCGGTACCGGTAGGGGACCGATCAACTTTGCCCGGCTGGATCGCCACGGCGGATTTTCCGCGCAGGCCATTTGCGACCCGCTCGGTCGGGCCACAAAAAGCGCAGAAGGAAATGTGATTCCAGTCCGGGTTTTCGGGATGCGTAAACCCAATTTGTTCGTTGGCCGCATTGGTGATCGCTACACCCAGCCGCGCAATGTCACGCGCCTCGTCCTGCACGATATCAAACCCAAGCGCCGCCGCATCGACCACCACGAAACTGTCGCCCCCATAGGCCGTATCCACGGTCAGGGTGCCAAGGCCCGGCACCTCAAGCGGAACGGCGAGCCGGTCTGCAAAGCTGGGCAGGTTCTGCACAAATATGCGCTCAGCCTTTCCATTCCGGCATTCGGCGCGCACCGGGACCAGCCCACTCGGTGCCTCAAGCGTCAGATGTGTAACCGGTTCCTGCATCGGAATGATCCCGCTATCCAGCAGCACGGTGGCCACGCAGATCGAGTTTGAACCAGACATGGGCGGTGTGTCTTCGGGCTCCATGATAATGAAGCCTGCATCTGCCTTCGGATGTTTGGGCGGCACCAACAGGTTCACATGGCGAAACACGCCTCCGCGCGGTTCGTTCAGGACAAAGTTGCGCAGGGACTGGTCGCGGGCAATGAAGGATCGCTGCTCCCACAAGGTGTTGCCGGGAGGCGGAAGAACACCGCCAACGATGACGTCGCCAACCTCGCCCTCGGCATGGGCAGAGATCACATGGAGAGTTTTGTTACTGCGCACGACCCCCTCCCTCAGAACCGGCCAGCAGCAAAGGGGGCTGGCGAAATCGGGGGGGCCTGACGGTCAACCATGGCCCCAACAAGTTCGGCCGTGCCTGCGGATTGGGTCAGCCCAAGATGCCCATGGCCGAACGCATAGAACACGCCAGACGCATTTGGAGAAACACCGATGACCGGGATGCTGTCAGGCATCGACGGCCGGAACCCCATCCATTGCGTGCCTCCTTCGGTCTTGAGGCCGGGTAGAAACTCTTCGGCTTTGTGCAATAACGTGTCGGCTCGTTTGAAATTGGGGGCGAGGTTCAGACCGCCCAACTCGACCGCGCCGCCGATCCTGACGCCATTGTTGATCCGGCTGGCAACGAACCCATGCCGCCAGAAGGACAGGTGCATCCGCAGATCAAATGCACCTTCGGGCAGGGTCGTGTTGTATCCACGCTCGGTTTCAAGCGGGAATCGGTCACCAAGAGTTCGGGCGATATGATGCGACCATGCGCCGGCAGCCACGACCACTTTCGTCGCGTCCACGGGCCCTTCCGCCGTTTCAAGGCGCATGCCACTTTGCTGTGGCACCAACGCCTGAATATCGCGCCGCTCGATCCGGCCTTGCCGGTTTTGAAAGGTCTGGGCAAGGCGCTCGACCCATTTCTTGGGATCAACAGTATTCAACCAGTTGGGCGTAAATCCCGCATGAGTGAACCGAGGACTGAGACCCGGCTGTTTTTCGGCAATCGCCTCGGGGCTTTCCAGCAGTTCAAAGTCGATACCATGCTGGCGGCGCACCTCCCAGGCGGGCAGGCTTGCACGGTATTCGGCCTCGGATTCATAGAGCTGCATCTGACCGTCGCGCTGCATCATCGCCTCGCCGTCAACCGCTGGGATCAACCGTTCAAGCGCGGCACTGGACAGTTGCATGAGGCTGGCCTGAGCGGCCAACAGCTCGGCATAGCGACCGGGCTGGCTCGCGCGCCAGAAACGGTACATCCAGGGCGCAATCTGCAATGCATATGCAGGCGGGATCGACAACGGCCCCAACGGGTCCAGCAGCCACTTCGGTGCCTTTTTCATGATGCCGGGCGTTGCCAGAGGCTCAACCTCGGAAAAAGCAAAGGCCCCGGCATTTCCGGCCGAGGTCTGCGCGGCGACGCCTTCCTTGTCCAGGACCAACACGGCATGACCCCGGCGCTGTAGTTCCAGCGCAATGGTCATGCCAATCACACCAGCTCCGATGACGACGATCTGCTGGGTCATACCTCAATCCCCGAACGGAATGGATCAGCCGCTTCAAAAATCAACCGCGACTCCGCCATGACATAGGCCTGCCCGGTGATCGAGGGGATGACACCGCCATTGGACCCAGCCTGATAGGACAAGCGATAGGTGCTGCCGATCACACTTTGCTGGACGATTTCCTCCCCCGGGGCCAATAGACCCTCAGCGGCCAGACAGGCCAGCCGAGCAGAGCTGCCGGTGCCACAGGGCGACCGGTCGTAATTGTCATCCGGGCACAGAACAAAGTTGCGGCTGTGAATCGCGTGCTCGGGCGATGCGTCCTGAAAGATTACATGGTCAATCGGTTCACCCTTCTCGCCGCCAACCCCCTGCGCGATCGAGGCTTTGCGGATAGCAACGGCCCTATCGGTCAGTTCCAGAATATTGGCCGGAATGACGGAAAGCGGGCTTGGATCGACGATAAAGAACCAGTTTCCACCATAGGCCACATCCCCTGCAACCTCACCGAAACCGGGCACATGAAGTGAAATGTCGCTGTGAACGCGGCGGCTTTCGATATTCGTGACCGTGACAGTATTTGCATCGTGCAGCTCGACCGTGACAACTCCGGCTGGCGTTTCGATCCGATGTATTCCAACATCGATCCGACCAAGATGCGCCAGCGTCACGGTCAGGCCAATGGTTCCGTGGCCGCACATTCCCAAAACAGCATCGACATCAAAATAGATCACGCCGGTGACACAGGTTGGATCAACCGGTTCCACCAACAAGGCCGCGACCATGGCCGGTTGTCCGCGCGGTTCAAGCATGACCGAACGATAGAAATCCCTGTATTCGGTGTCCAGCCGCCGGGCGCGTTCAGCCAGAGGGCCAGAGCCCAGATCTGGTGCGCCATCGAGGATGACCCGGGTCGGTTCTCCTCCGGTGTGGCTGTCGATCACATGCATTCTGCGATCACCCCACCTTGTTTCAACCAATCGGCGAACCAAGCCCCAAACAACGCGTATTGCTGTTCGCAATAATTCCGCTGTGCATCTGTCAGGGCATCAGTTTCATTGAAATGCAGGCGGTATTCCTCTTCCCCGTTCAACACCAGAAGATGCTTGTAATACAGCACAAGATCCGGACCCTCATCAAAACTGGACAGCACCTGAATGGCCTCGGTCAGTTCTTGCGCCCGTAACCGGGCTTCGGCATCGCCCCGCGCGGCCTTTTGAGAAAGCGCAGCCAACAGCAACGCCTCACGTGGGAGGGCCGTTCCGATCCCGGTGATCGACCCGGTTGCACCACAGTTGACGAAACCGTGGTAAACCTCGGTGTCCACACCCACCATCAACGTCACATCATCATCCTGACTGGTGATGTTTTCCGCTGCATAGCGCAGATCGTCCTTGCCTCCGAATTCCTTGAACCCAATGAGGTTAGGGTGTTCGGCGCGCAGGGCAAAGAACAGATCAGCCTTTGTTGCGAAACCATAATATGGGCTGTTGTAGATAATTGCCGGCACGTCCGGCGCAGCAGACAGGATTGCCTTGAAATGGTTCTTTTGCGCAGTTGATGAGCTCCCTCGGGACAGAACCCGGGGAATGACCATCAACCCGACAGCGCCGACCTTTTGCGCATGTGCTGCGTGGGCCTCGGCGGATTTGGTGTTGATTGCCCCGGTTCCGACCACAACCGGCAACCCGGCATCCACCAGACGTTCCACCCCTTCCATGCGCTGTGCATCCGTCAAAAGCGGCCAGTCGCCCATGGATCCGCAATAGACAACCGCAGACATGCCTGCGTCGATCATTTGCTTGCCCTTCCGAACAAGTGCGTTGAAATCCGGCTGCCTATCCGCCGAGCAAGGGGTCATGAGCGCGGGCATCGTACCGCTAAATACATTGGTCGACATACGGTGCTATCCTCTAGTTACAGGGGTCCAGATAGGCGTCAGGCGCCCGTTTTCACGCGATAACGGATATTGGATACAAAATCCATATATAATTCGACGCAAAAAGCCCGCGTTGGACCTTTTGTCTGACGCGGGTGTTTTTGACCGTCTAAACGGCGATTATCTCAACCGCAGGCCGGTTTCAGGATCAAACAGCATGGTGCGTTCCGGGCGGATCGAAATACCGATGCGTGTACCCTGCTTACTGCGCTCGTCTTCGCGCTCTTCAACGATCAGCTTGTCGCCATTCGATGTCAGCAAATAGGAATAGCTGACGCCACCAAGCGCCTCGGTCAGATCAACGGTGCAGGTATCGCCTGACCGATCAACCTGAATATGTTCCGGGCGGATACCCAGCGTGACCCGAGACAGACCCAAAGGAACCGATGCTGGGACAGGCAGAGGCTGAGTGATCGCCGGATGAGTCACCTGACCATCAACGATGTCGCAATCCAGAAAATTCATGGCAGGCGAGCCAATGAACCCTGCTACAAACTTGTTATCTGGATCCCGATACAGATCCATCGGCGCACCAACCTGTTCGATCCGACCATCGCGCAGCACCACGATCTTATCGGCCATGGTCATCGCCTCGACCTGATCGTGAGTCACATAGATCATGGTCGCGCCAATTTCATTGTGAAGCCGGGCAATTTCCACACGCATCTCAACGCGCAATTCGGCGTCCAGGTTGGACAGAGGTTCATCGAACAGAAACACCTCGGGGCCGCGCACAATCGCACGCCCGATGGCAACGCGTTGACGCTGACCACCCGACAGAGCCTTGGGTTTGCGTTTCAGATACTGGTCCAGCTTCAGGATACCCGAGGCTTCCTGAACCTTCCTGTCGATCTCGGATTTTGCCACGCCGTTCATCCGCAGGCCAAACCCCATATTCTCGGCCACAGTCATATGCGGGTACAGGGCATAGGTCTGGAACACCATCGCCACGCCCCGTTTCGCAGGGTCCTGATGTGTCACCTCGCGCGCGCCGATGTGAATTTGGCCCTCGGTCGTTTCCTCAAGCCCTGCGATCATCCGCAACAAGGTGGACTTCCCACATCCTGATGGGCCGACAAAGACACAGAATTCACCATCCTCGATTTCGAGGTCGATCCCGTGAATCACCTGTGTCTGGCCATACCGCTTAATCGTTTGGTTCAGAGTTACTCCGGTCATGTCGCTTGTATCCTGTCCTTCTGGCCATCGGGGCGTGTTTCAGGGAACCGCCAGGCCTGAGCTTCGGCCGCGATTTGATCGGCCACCCGGCGCACGCGGGGAATCCAAGCCTCGAGCTGGTCGAAATTCATCCGCTCGGTCGAGCCGGTCACCGATATAGCACCCAGCATCCGCCCGCCCGGCGTTCGGATCGGGCAGGCAACACAAATGATCCCCGTCTCGTGTTCTTCATCATCCAGGGCGTAGCCCCGGCTGCGGATCAGTTCCAGATCGGACCGCAGCGCAGCTTCCGAAGCTAGGGTCTTTTCCGTAAACCGGTGAAAGCTTTGCTGTGAGATCACCTTGTTCAGCTCGGCCTCATCCAGAAAGGCCATCATCGCCTTGCCCACACCCGTACAATAGGCCGGTCCGACCTTGCCCGCCTGGGAATACATCTCAACCGGCTGGGCGGCATTGCGCTTATCGACATACAGAACCTGACCAGAATCGAGCTGCGCCAGATGCACAGTCTCGCCCGTTTCACCGCTGAGCGTATCGAGAAAAGGCCTGGCAATCGGCGCCAGTGAGCTTTGCGTCCACGCCGCATGGGCCAGCCGAACCAGCCTCAAACCCGGTGCATAGGTCTGCCTATCCGGGTCATAGGACAACATCCCCTGATTGGTCAGGGATTGCAGAAACCGATAGAGCGTTGCCTTGGGAAAGCGGCTGCTTTCCAGCAGTTCCGCAAAGCGAACCGGCCGCTGAAACGCGGCCACCTGATCAAGCACGTCACATGCTTTCCCTATCGTTCCATCACCTGCCACGGGCGCTCTGTCTCCTCCAGTTAACCTTCGGCCTCAGCCAAGAGGGTCTTGACAAGACTAACCGAGTCGATGTGTAGTTTTCAACATATAAAACTAAGTTCCAATATATGGAACTAAAATGGAAGCTAAGGGAGGAAACCATGCATTCCATCTACAAGCGCACCACGGCCGCTCTGGCCATGAGCGTTGCACTTGCTGTTCCCGCCTCTGCCGAGCTTACCGGCGAATTGCGGATATTCCTGGACACATCGAACCCGGCACCCCGGGCCACGATGGAAGCAATGATCGACAGATTTCAGCAACAGCATCCGGATTTGGCCATCGAGACAACGGTGATCGACCGCGAGGCCTACAAAACCCAGATCCGCAACTTCTTGACTGCGGATACGCCGGATGTCGCCACGTGGTACGCGGCGAATCGGATGAAACCCTATGTCGAGGCTGGCCTGTTCGAAGACGTCTCGGACCTGTGGGCGGAACCTGCGATTGCGGACAATCTGGCCTCAACCAAAGGTGCGATGACGATCGACGGCAAACAATGGGGCGTGCCCTACACCTACTATCAGTGGGGCGTTTATTACCGCAAAGACATCTTTGACGAGTTGGGTCTGACCGAGCCCGCAACCTGGGAAGAAGAGCTGGCGAATTGCCAAAAGATCGTCGATTCCGGTCGCGCCTGCTATACGATCGGCACCAAGTTCCTGTGGACTGCCGGTGGCTGGTTCGACTACCTGAACATGCGCACCAACGGCTATGACTTCCACAACGAGCTGGCCAATGGTGAAATCAGCTGGGAGGATGACCGGGTCAAGCAGACCTTCGCCAACTGGAAGCAGCTGATCGATATGGGTGCCTTCATCGACAACCACCAGACCTATAGCTGGCAAGAAGCTCTGCCCTTCATGGTCAACGGTGATGCGGCGGCTTATCTGATGGGCAACTTCGCCGTGGCGCCGCTGCGTGAGGCGGGCCTGAGTGACGACCAGCTGGACTTCTACCAGTTTGTTGCCATCAACCCCGATGTCGAACTGGCCGAAGATGCACCGACCGACACGTTCCACATCCCGTCAAACGCGGCGAACAAAGAAGCCGCCCGTGAATTCCTGCGCTTCGTTGTGTCTGCGGATGAACAGACCGAGATCAACAATGGCTCGAATCTCGGCCAGTTGCCGGTCAATGCTCAGTCCTCGGTAGATGCCGACAAGTTCCTGCAGCAGGGCTTTACCATGCTGTCGTCAAACAGCCCGGGCGGAGTCGCCCAGTTCTGGGACCGCGACGCACCGGCAGAAATGGCCAAGGCGTCGATGGAAGGCTTCCAGGAATTCATGGTCAAGCCAGACAATGCGGACAAAATCCTGGCCAAACTCGAACGGGCGCGTCAGCGCATCTACGACAACTGAACCGGTCAGGATTGGCAAAGCCAATCCTGAGCCATGACCTGCGTAAGGCGGGTATCAACCCGCCTTACTCCGCCTACCAGAACCGGGGACGCCCATGACCGCCGTCGATACCCACGAACAAGAAAGCTGGTTCCACCGAAACCAACAGCGCATCGCGCCCTGGTTATTTTTGGCCCCAGGCCTGTTGTTCTTTATGGTCTATGTGATCATTCCGGTCTTTCAGTCCTTCAACCTGTCGCTTTACGAATGGGACGGCCTGGGGGCTGCCGAATATGTCGGCTTTCGCAATTATGAAGACCTGTACTGGGAATGGTCGGACCGGGATGCCTTTTACATCTCGCTCAAAAACAACCTGATCTGGCTGCTGCTCTATCTGGCGGCGATTCCGGCGGGTCTGTTCATTGCGCTGTTCCTGAACCAGACGGTCTGGGGCATCCGCCTGTATAAATCCCTGTTTTTCTTCCCCTTCGTGATTTCTCAGGTGGTCGTTGGCCTAGTGTTCACATGGTTCTATGACCCCACATTCGGCCTGTTGAACGAATTCCTCGGATTCTTTGGCATGGGCCCGGTGAACGTGCTGGGCGACGAGCGTTTCGTCACCTATGGCATCATCTTTGCTGGCCTCTGGCCACAAACCGCCTATTGCATGATCCTGTACCTGACCGGCCTCAACGCCGTGGACCCCGAACAAATCGAAGCCGGGCGGCTGGACGGTGCCAAGAGCTGGCGGATGTTGTGGCATATCATCCTGCCGCAACTGCGCCCCGCCACCTTCATTGCCTTTGTCGTCACCATCATTGGTGCGCTTCGCAGCTTTGACCTGATCTCAATCATGACACAGGGCGGTCCGTTCGGATCATCGCGCGTGCTGGCCTATTACATGTTCGAGGTCGCCTTGTCCGAATACGGATTCCGCATGGGATATGGCGCGGCTATCGCGGTGATCCTGTTCCTGATCATGCTGTGTTTCATCGGTTATTTCCTGTGGTCAATGTACCGCGAAGAAAGGGGGCACTGAGATGTTTCCCAAGCCAATCGAAAAACAACCTCGTGCAGCGCAGATCACCTATCAGGCGTTGCTGCCGCTGGCCTTGCTTTTGTGGCTCGGGCCGCTGCTGGCCGTCGCCCTGTTCTCGGTCAAACCCGCCGCGGATTTCACCAATGCCAACTACTGGGGGATGCCGTCCAGCTTTGAGGGCGCATTCAACTACGGGCAGGTGTTTTTCAATTCGGATATGCCGCGCTATCTGATGAATTCCTTCCTGATCACCGTTCCCACGGTCATCGGGTGCGTCGCGCTCAGTAGCATGACGGGGTTTGCACTCGGCATCTACAAATTCAAATCGAACCTTTGGATCTTCTTCCTGTTCGTAGCGGGCAATTTCGTGCCTTTCCAAATCCTCATGGTGCCCGTGCGCGACCTGACGCTGGACCTGGGCCTGTACAACACCAAGACCGGGCTGGTCTTGTTCCACATCGCGTTCCAGACCGGGTTTTGCACCCTGTTCATGCGGAATTTCATCCGCGCCCTGCCCTTTGAACTGATCGAGGCGGCGCGGGTCGAAGGGATCAGTGAATGGCGTATCTTCTGGTACGTGGTGCTGCCGCTGATGAAGCCCGCCATTGCGGCGCTCAGTGTGCTGATCTTTACCTTCATATGGAACGACTATTTCTGGGCTGTAGTGCTGACGCAAGGTGCTGAGAGCCAGCCTGTAACCGCAGGGATCACCAGCTTTAACGCGCAGTTCCGCGCCGCCTATCAGCTGATGAGTGCCGGTTCCATTGTCGCGGCGCTGCCGCCGGTTGCCATGTTCTTTCTGATGCAGAAACATTTTATCGCGGGCCTGACACTCGGTGCCGTGAAATAACATCAAGCTAAAGGTTTGCCTGATGACCAAAATCACTTTTATCGGGGCCGGTTCCACGATCTTCATGCGCAATATCGTGGGCGATGCCCTTTTGACCCCCGCCCTGGCCGACAGCCATTTTGCCTTAATGGATATCGACACACAGCGCCTGGCTGAGAGCGAATCCGTGGCCCGCGCCATGGTGCGCTCGGTCGGCACGGGGGCCACCATAACCACCCACACCGATCGACGCGCCGCATTGGAGGGGGCGGATTTCGTGATTACCGCCTTTCAGATCGGAGGGTATGACCCCTGCACAGTGACTGACTTCGAGATCCCCAAGCAATATGGCCTGCGTCAGACCATCGCCGATACGCTGGGCGTAGGAGGGATCATGCGCGGGTTACGCACCGTTCCGGTCCTGTGGGACGTGGCCCAGGACATGATGCAGCTCTGCCCCAACGCGACGCTGTTGCAATATGTGAACCCGATGGCGATCAACACGTGGGCTTTGGCCGAACGGTTTCCGACATTGAAACATGTCGGCCTGTGCCATTCGGTGCAAAATACGGTCGAGGAACTGGCCCATGATCTGGACCTGCCCAAGCACGAGTTTCGCTATAAGGTCGCAGGCGTCAACCATGTGGCTTTCTTCCTCAAGCTCGAGCATCGGGGCCGCGATCTCTATCCTGCGCTCCGACAGGGATATGCCGGTGGACAGCTGCCGAAACCGCCCCTTTTGATGCCACGCTGCCCCAACAAGGTCCGATACGAAGTGATGGATCATCTGGGCTATTTCTGCACCGAAAGCTCGGAACATCTGGCCGAATATGTGCCCTGGTTCATCAAGGACGGGCGCGACGATCTGATCGAGCAGTTCTCGATCCCACTGGATGAATATCCCACCCGCTGCGTCGAGCAGGTCGAGGACTGGAAAGAACAGGCCAAGACCCTGACCGACGGGCGTGCGGTTGAGGTGTGCCGCAGCCACGAATTCGCGGCGGACCTGATGAACGCCATCGTGACCAATACGCCCTACACCGCCTATGGCAACCTGCCCAATTCCGGCCAGATCCCGCAACTGCCCTTGGGGGCTGCTGTGGAAACGCCATGCCTGGTGGACAGCAACGGGGTGCAACCCTCGGTCGTGACCGACATCCCACCGCAGCTGATTGCGCTGATGCGCACCCAGATCAACGTGCAGGAACTGACCGTGCGGGCGCTGACCGACCAGAACCCCGAATACATTTACCACGCCGCCATGATGGACCCACACACAGCCGCCGAGCTCGACCTGCGCCAGATCCGTAATCTGGTCAGCGATCTTTTGATCGCGCATGCGGATTGGTTGCCAGACTGGTGCAAACCGGCCAAAGCGGCATGACCAAATATTAAAGGGCTGACAATAATGACAAAAAAACGCCGCTCGCAGCATTGGTATGGCAAGCTGGACAAGGATGGTTTCATCCACCGGTCCTGGATGAAGAACCAGGGCTTTCCCGACCATGCCTTTGACGGGCGTCCCATTATCGGCATCTGCAATACATGGTCCGAACTGACGCCGTGCAATTCCGGCCTGCGCGATCTGGCCGAAGGCGTCAAACGCGGCGTGTGGGAGGCCGGCGGCTTCCCGGTCGAATTCCCGGTCATGTCGCTGGGTGAAACCCAGATGAAGCCCACCGCCATGCTGTTTCGCAACCTACTGGCCATGGATGTCGAAGAATCCATCCGCGCCTATGGGATTGACGGCGTGGTTCTGCTGGGTGGCTGTGACAAAACTACGCCGGGGCAACTTATGGGTGCCGCCTCGGTCGATCTGCCCGCCATCGTTGTCAGTTCCGGTCCGATGCTGAACGGTAAGTATCGCGGGCAGGATATCGGCTCGGGCACGGATGTATGGAAGTTTTCCGAAGCCGTGCGCGCCGGGGAAATGACCCTGCAAGATTTCATGAATGCTGAATCCGGCATGTCGCGCAGCGCCGGGGTCTGCATGACCATGGGCACCGCCAGCACCATGGCCTCGCTGGTCGAGGCGATGGGCATGTCCCTGCCCACAAACGCCGCCCTGCCCGCCGTCGATGCCCGCCGCATGGCGCTGGCGCATCTGACCGGCAAGCGGATTGTCGAGATGGTGGATGAAGACCTCAAACCCTCTGACATTCTGACCAAAGAAGCCTTTGAAAACGCCATTCTGGCCAATGCGGCCGTGGGCGGATCAACCAACGCCGTCGTACATTTGCTGGCCCTGGCAGGCCGTGTTGGCGTCGACCTGACGCTCAAGGATTTTGAGATCGGGTCGGACATACCGCTGCTGGTGAACTGCATGCCCTCGGGCCAATATCTGATGGAGGATTTCTGTTACGCAGGCGGTGTACCGGTTGTTCTGAACGAGCTCAAACCGTTCCTGCGCCCGACCAAGACGGTTTTGAACAAGGACATCGCAGCCCATTACGAGGGCGCGGAATGCTTCAACCGTGATGTAATCCGCCCCTTTGACGACCCGGTGAAACCTGCTGCGGGTCTGCGTGTGCTGCGCGGCAATCTGGCACCGAATGGGGCCATTGTGAAACCCTCGGCAGCCACCGACGCGCTTTTGGAGACCGAGGCTGAGGCCTATGTCTTTGAAAACATCGAAGACATGAAGGCCAATATCGACCGGGATGACCTGCCGGTTACGCCCGAGACCCTATTGGTGCTGAAAGGCTGTGGCCCCAAGGGCTATCCGGGTATGCCCGAGGTGGGCAATATGCCGATCCCGGCCAAGCTGGTGAAGGACGGCGTGCGTGACATGATCCGCATCTCGGACGCGCGGATGTCCGGCACGGCCTTTGGCACGGTCATCCTGCATGTCAGCCCCGAGGCGCAGGCGGGCGGCACGCTCGCGCTGGTCAAGACCGGTGACCGTATCCGCGTATCGGCCAGCACCGGACAGCTTGATCTGCTGGTAGACCAAACCGAACTGGACGCCCGGCGCGCCGCATGGCAACCGGACGCTCCGCATTACACCCGCGGCTATGCCAAGCTTTACATAGACCACGTCCTGCAGGCCGATCAGGGTGCGGACCTTGATTTCCTTGTCGGCAAAGACACCCGCCTTGTGACCAGAGAGAGCCACTGATGGACCAATCCGCCACTTTCCACGACCTGAACGGTGCGTCGGTCTTTATCACCGGTGGAGGCTCCGGCGTCGGGGCCGCATTGACCGATGGGTTTCTGGCCCAAGGTGCACAAGTCGCCTTTATTGGCCGGTCCGACGCCAGCGATTTTGTCGAAGAGATGCGCGCCAAACACGGGCGCGCGCCGCTGTTCCTGCAGGGCGACATGACGGATACCGACCTGTTGCGCGCCTCAATGGCCAAAGCCGCCGAGGCCCATGGCCCCCTTGGTGTGCTGATCAACAATGCCGCCAACGACAAGCGCCATTCGCTTGACGAAACCACGCCCAAATTCTGGGACTGGATGATCGAGGTGAATCTGAAGGCGTATTTCTTTGCCTGCCAAGAAGCCGCACGTCAAATGCAGGACAAGGGCGGATCAATCATCAATTTCAGCTCGATCAGCTATATGATGGGTAATTCCGGTTATCCGATCTATACGACATCAAATGCCGGGATCACCGGGATGACCCGGTCGTTGGCGCGCGAGCTTGGCCCGCAGAAAATCCGCGTTAATGCGCTGGCCCCCGGATGGGTTCTGACACAGAAACAGCTGGACATGTGGGCCACGCGAGAAGATCTGTCCGCACATCTGGAACGCCAATGCCTAAAGGACCACCTGACGCCCGAGGATATGATCGCACCGACCCTGTTTCTTGCGTCGGAAGCCAGTCGCGCCATGACCGGGCAATGCATGGCCGTTGATGGCGGTGTTGTAGTAACAGGATGAGAACATGACAATCGAATGGATCGCTGTTGATTGGGGAACAACTCATCTGCGGGCATGGGCAATGCAGGGTGACACCATTCTGGACCAGGCTCAGTCCGCAAGCGGCATGGATCAAATTCCCCGGGATGGGTTTCAAAAAGCACTGCTGGACCTGATCGTGGGCTGGCTTGGCGATACGGTCATGGATGTGGTCGCCTGCGGTATGGTGGGCGCGCGCCAAGGCTGGGTCGAGGCACCATATTCCGCTGTACCTTCGGTTCCTGTTCCCGATGCACCTGTCCGCGTTCCGGCAACAGATCCCCGTATCCGCGCCTTTGTCGTACCCGGGCTAAAGCAAACAAGCCCCCCCGATGTCATGCGCGGAGAAGAGACACAGATCGCCGGTTTTCTGGCCCACCGGCCAAACTGGGACGGCATCATTTGCCTGCCCGGAACGCATACCAAATGGGTACAGGTCAGCGCGGATGAAGTCGTCAGCTTCCGCACATTCATGACAGGCGAAATCTTCGGATTGCTCAGCAATCAATCCGTCCTGAAACATACGGTCAGCGAAGGCTGGGACGACGCAGCTTTTGCCGAGGCTGTGGCGGATTCCCTGTCCCGACCGGAACAACTTGCCGCGCGCCTTTTCGGCCTGCGGGCCACTGATCTGCTGCAGGGTCAGGACTCCGGTGTCGCACGCGCGCGTCTGTCGGGATACCTGATCGGAGCGGAACTGGCCGCGTCCCGTCCCTATTGGTTGGGCCAGCAGATTGCCATTATCGGGGACCAAAGCCTCTCGGAAATCTATGCCATCGCGCTGAAACAGCAGGGTGCATTTGTTGAAATAGCCGACAGCACGCAATCTACATTGGCAGGTCTTTTGCAGGCCCGAAATCTGACGAGGCAAACCGCATGAGCCGTCCTATCATTGCAATTCTGCGCGGTCTGCAACCCACCGAGGCCGCCGAGGTCGGGCAGGCCCTGATCGACGCGGGCATAGACCGGATCGAGGTGCCCCTGAACTCACCCGATCCGTTGACCAGCATCGGCATTCTGGCGGAACGTTTCGGCGATCGCGCATTGATCGGCGCCGGAACCGTCCTGACCATCGAACAGGTCGATGCGGTGGCCGGGGTCGGCGGCAAGCTGATTGTCTCGCCAAATTTCGACGCTGAGGTGATACAGCAGACGATCAAACTGGGCATACAAAGCTGGCCAGGCGTCTATACCCCGACCGAGGCCTTTGGCGCGCTCAGGGCAGGGGCAACCGGGCTCAAACTGTTTCCGGGCGTGATGGCGGGGCCCTCGGGCCTGGCCGCAATACGCCCGATCCTGCCCAAGGACGCGCTGGTCTTTGCCGTCGGTGGGGCAGGCCCCGAAAACTTTGCCGAATGGCTCAAGGCCGGGACGGACGGGTTCGGGATCGGGTCGGCCCTGTATAAACCGGGAATGGCCGTTGCCGACATTGCAGAGCGCGCGCGAAAGATCGTCTTGGCCTATGACAAGGCCGCCCAATGAGTGTCGTGTTTGACGACCGTCCCTGCGATCTGGGCGAAGGGCCTTTGTGGCACCCGGAACGGGCGCAGCTATTCTGGTTCGACATCACCGGCAACCGCCTGATGACCCAGAAGGACGGGCATCAGCAAAGCTGGCAGTTCCCGGAAAATGTTTCAGCAGCGGGCTGGGTGGACAGGGACACGCTGTTGATGGCTTCCGAGACCGGGCTGTGGCGCTTTGACCAGAAAACCGGCGCGCGTAGCTTGGTCACCCATCTAGAGGCGGACGATACGGTCACCCGTTCCAACGATGGCCGCGCTGATCCCTGGGGCGGTTTCTGGATCGGCACCATGGGCAAGAACGCCGAACCCGGCGCTGGGTCCATCTATCGGTTCTGGCGCGGAGAACTGCGGCGGCTGGTGCCGGATGTCACGATCTCGAACGCCATCTGTTTTGCGCCGGATCGCTCTTGCGCCTATTTCACCGACACGGTCACCAGACAGGTCATGCGCTGGAGTTTGGACCCGGAAACCGGGTGGCCAGAAGGCCAAAGCACCGTGTTCCTCGACCTTACCAAAGACCAGCTGAACCCTGATGGAGCAGTGGTCGATACGAGCGGAAATATCTGGATCGCCCAATGGGGCGCCAACCGCGTGGCTGCTTACTCGCCTGAGGGTCGGTTCCTGAAGGCGGTCGGTTTTGACGCGGCCCATGCCTCGTGCCCGGCTTTTGGCGGGCCAGACCTGACAACGCTGTTCTGCACCACCGCTCGCCAAGGGCTGGATGCGACACAGATTGAAACCCAACCTACCAACGGAATGACCTTTGCCGCGCCCGACGCAGGCAAAGGTCAGGCAGAGCACAGAGTCATCCTATGAACCCCGAACTTGGCGTTTGCTATTACCCCGAACATTGGCCAGAGGCGATGTGGGCGGACGATGCAGCACGTATGGTCGAAACCGGCCTGACATGGGTGCGGATAGGCGAGTTCGGCTGGAGCCGGATGGAGCCCACGTCGGACGATCTGCACTTCGACTGGCTGGATCGCGCAATCGAAACCTTAGGTTCTGCCGGGTTGAAAGTGGTGCTGGGCACGCCAACAGCGACGCCGCCACGCTGGATGCTGGACAAACACCCGGACATGCTTGCCGTGGATGCGCAGGGTCAGCCGCGCAAGTTCGGCTCACGCAGACATTATTGCTTTAGCCACACCGGGTATATCGAAGAATGCGTTCGGATCGCACGTGTCATGGGCGAACGCTATGGGCGCAACCCGCATGTCGCAGCATGGCAGATCGACAATGAATATGGCTGCCACGAAACCACTGTCAGCTATAGCCAACCCGCCCTACACGCCTTTCAAAACTGGCTGGAAGGTCAATACAGCACGATTGAAACCCTGAATGCAGCGTGGGGAAATGTGTTCTGGTCAATGGAATATGACAGGTTTGATCAGATCGACCTGCCGAACCTGACTGTGACAGAACCCAACCCGGCCCATGTTCTGGCCTTCCGGCGGTTCAGTTCAGATCAGGTGGTGGCCTTCAACAGGGCACAGGTCGAAGTGCTGCGGCCCCTGACCGATGCGCCTTTGCTGCACAATTACATGGGGCGTGTGCTCGATTTCGACCACTTCGCAGTGGGTACCGATCTGGATGTCGCCACATGGGACAGCTATCCGATCGGGTTTCTATCTGACCGGCTTGAGGCGGATAAGGCACATAAGTCGGCCTTTCTGCAGCAAGGCGATCCCGACATGCAGGCCTTTCATCACGATCTGTATCGCGCTGTGGGGCGCGGGCGTTGGTGGGTGATGGAACAGCAACCCGGCCCGGTGAACTGGGCCCCTTACAACCCTGCACCTCTGCCCGGCATGGTGCGCCTGTGGTCGCTTGAGGCCGTGGCGCATGGGGCCGAGGTGGTCAGCTATTTCCGCTGGCGGCAGGCGCCCTTTGCGCAAGAACAGATGCATGCAGGACTGCTGACGCCGGACAACCGCTCTGCCCCGGCTTTGGCCGAGGCGCGCCAAACCGCCGATGATCTGGCCGGGCTGGGAGCAATCACACAGGCCAGAGCGGATGTCGCGATCCTGTTCGACTATGCCTCGGATTGGGCCTGGGCGACGCAACCTCAAGGGGCTGGGTTCGACTATTTCAAACTGGTCTTTTCAACCTACCAAGCCCTGCGCCGGGCTGGATTGTCAGTGGACTTCCTGCCTGCGGATAACATCCCAAAGGCGGGATATAAGGTGATCCTTGCACCGGGTCTGGCGACCATCGGACCCGATCTGGAACAGCGCCTGACCGATGGTTGTGATCTGGCTGTTCTGGGCCCGCGCTCTGGCGCCATCACGCAGGACTTTCAGATACCCGCAACTGGTCGCCCCGGGCTGACTGCACTGGATTGCACTGTCGATCTTGTGGAAACCCTGCCCCCTCAGGTGACCCGGGAAGTTGATGGTGGCGGCGCAGCCCTTCACTGGGTCGATCGCCTGTCAGGAAAGGCCCCGGACATTTTGACATTTCAAGACGGAACACCTGCCCTGAAAGGGACCGACCACATGTGGTATCTGGCCGGGTTCCCGAATGACACGTTATGGGATCGCGTGATCAGCAAGGCCGCTGCTCGGACAGGCATTGCCTTGCATCCGATGCCTCAGGGTCTGCGGCGACGCCAGACGTCCGGGCATACATTCCTGATCAACTACAATTCGGCGCCGGTTGAATGGAACGGCCGGATGATCGAAGCCTGTGATGTGTTCATTCAGGAAAATGACACGCCCGCCGAGGGGTAACCTCGGCGGGCGCAAACTGCGAGGCGCTTAGTTCGCCTGCAAACTGTTGGGATCAAAGGCACCGCCATTGCCCGAAGGCGTTTCAGTACCAGAATCCTCTTCTTCGTCACCCAGAGTATTCGGCGCAAACACATTGCCGAAACCGCTGTTATTCGAGGGTTTCGGGGCCGATTCCTGCGCACCCTCTCCCTCTTGCTCAGCCGCTTCCGCCTCGCGCTTTTTGCGCTGTTCTTCGCGCTGATTGCGCAGCTCTTGAATACGCAGGTCAGCTTCAAGGCGCTTTTGCTCTTTGACATCTGCGACACACTGAGCCGGATTATAGGCGGTTGCGGTTCCGACCACAGTGATCGTGGCAACCGCAAAGACAACCAGCAGAACCGCAGCAAGGTTCCCGGCAAAGAAGCTGGGAAGCTTGATTTTGCCCGCCAGTTCCTCGACCGTGGCGTTCTTGCGTGCAGCAGCCACCAGTTCCTGTCGCTTCAGCTTGGCCTCGTTCAGCAGGGCAAAGAACACCGTCAGCGCCACGATGATGAAGGCCAGCGCCGAGATCGAGGGCGTGATGCCATAGCGCACCTTCTGCGCCAGTTCGATGGTCAGCGTCGGGTATTCACCAAAGGTGAAGGTGGTGGTGTTGTAGTTCTCAAACGAGGCCAAGAACGCCAGCACTGCCGCGCTGGCAATCGCCGGACGCATGAACGGAAGCATGATCTTGCGGAACGCCTGAGCATGGGTTGCACCCAGATCCAGCGCGGCCTCGGTCAGCGCCATATCATAGCGCTGCAACCGTGCCACCAGCACCAGCATGCAATAGCTGGCGATAAAGGTGGATTGGCCGATCACCGTCAGGAATATCCCGTTTGACAGGAAACTGTCGGCACCCAAGCCCAACATCCGGTTGATCCGGTCCCAGAACACCAGTGTCGAGATACCCAGAACAACGCCCGGGATCAGGATCGGCGCGATGATGACCGTATAGTAGGTCGCGCGCAGTTTTGGCCAGATCTGCGTCAGCATCAGCGCGCCCGCAAGACCCATCGCCACCGATAGAACCACCGTTCCGGCGCCGATGATCAGTGAGTTCTTGATGCCGTTCAGGATACGTTGGTCCTGAAACAATTCGCCAAACCACTGGAAGGTCAGACACTCCCACGGTGTCATCCTTGGGAATTCGGACGAGTTGAAGGCCGTGACCGACATGATCACCAGCGGACCCAGAAGGTACAGGAAGAACAGCACCAGGTAGACCCAAATGCTTACACGGAGGAAGGACAAATTCATTTCCCTATATCCCCCATATTCACCTTGAACAGGCGCATAACGGCCAGCACGAACAAGATACAGGTCACCAGCAGAACGATGGCGTAGGCGGCACCCTGCGGCCAGTCATTGTTGTCGTTGAACTGCTGATAGATCAGCTGCGTGAACCACAGGGAGGACGGCCCGCCCAGAATTTGCGGCGCGGCCAGCGCACCCGCGGACAGCATGAACACCATAGTACAGCCCGAACTGATCCCTGGCTTGGCATAGGGAATGACCACGCGCCAATGGATACGCCACCAGGGGGCTCCCAAATCTCGCGCCGCCTCGATCTGGTTTTTATCCAGACTTTCTATGACGTTATACATCGGGAAGATCATCAGCAAGATATAGGCATAGCCCAGCCCGGCATAGAGCGCGATGTCATTGCGGATGAAATCAAACGGCATATCCCAGACCCCCAGCCCAGTGAACAGCGTGTTCAGTACACCGGTTTCGCCAAAGATGATCCGCAGGGCAAAGGCGCGCAGGATCTCATTGATCCAGTAGGGGATGATCAGCATGATCGCAAAGATGCGGATGTGACTGCCCTTGGACTGACCCAGATAATAGGCGATCGGATAGCACAGGATCAGGTTGAAAATCGTAACGCATACCGCGGCCAGAAGGGTGCGGAAAAACACCCTCAGATCGACGGCGTTATAGTCCTGGCTGCCGCCTTCCGGGCCATAGATCAGGTATTTGTAGTTCTCCAGCGTATAGACATCTTTTGGCCCCCCGATCTCGGGCGGGGGCAGGTTTGGCCGGAATGAGAAATCCAGCATCGACAGCTGCGGCAGGATGATCAGGCCGATGGTCCAGAACAGGACCAAACCCAGTATCATCAATCCCATGCCGGTGCCGTTGCGGTTGAAGAATTCTTTCAGAAAATGGGGCATATTTTTATCCCCTTATTCCGCGGCCAGCTCACCCGCTGGAACCAGAACCGCATTATGGGTCTGATATTCCAACGTGATGGTCTGCCCGGTATGGTCATCGAAAGATTGGCCTAGATTGGGCAGCGATACCTTAATTTCCTTGCCGCCATCGCCTTCGGTGAAAATATTGAAGGCGTTACCTTCGAATTCTTCATGGTTCACGCGGGCGGTTACAAAATGGTCGCCCACTGCACCGTCCGGGGCAATCGCCAGCGCCTCGGGGCGAATGAACATCATCGCGTCATCGCCTTCTTTCAGCTTGCCCTGATTTACAGTGGAAATCCGTGCAACCAGATCGCCGGATCGGTTGGTTGCAATCAGCGCCTCATCTCCCATGACTTGCTTGATCTTGCCGCGGAAAACGTTGTTTTCGCCCACGAACGAGGCCGCAAAAGCCGTGTTGGGGTCATTGTAAATTGTCTTGCCATCGGCAATCTGGTCGATCACTCCTGCACGCATTACGGCGATATTGTCCGACATGGTCAGCGCTTCGCCCTGGTCGTGGGTGATATAGATGAAGGTGATACCGACACGCTTCTGAATCTCGCGCAGCTCGGTGCGCATATGCTGGCGCAGCTTGAGGTCCAACGCCGAAAGCGGTTCGTCCAGCAGCAGTACATCGGGTTCGGCACATAGGGCGCGGGCAATCGCCACGCGCTGACGCTGACCACCCGAAAGCTCGCTGGGCAGCTTGTCACCCTGTCCCGGCAGCGCGATCATGTCCAACAGCTCATCGGCCCGCTTGCGGCGCTCGGCCGCGCTGGCGCCTTTGATCTCCATCGAGAAAGTGATGTTTTCCCAGACTTTCATCAGGGGGAACAGCGCGAGGTTCTGAAAGATCAGGGCAGTCGGGCGCTTGTTGGGCCCGATGCCGCGCATGTCATTACCACCGATCAGAACCTTACCCTCGCTGGGGTCCAGAAACCCCGAAACAGCGCGCAAAATCGTTGTCTTGCCGCAACCGGATGGTCCCAGGAACGAAAAGAAATCGCCCCCGTTTATGTTCACATTTGCGTCCCGCACCGCGACAAAATCGCCGAAACGGATCCACAGGTTTTCAAGATCTACACCGACCCCTGCACTCATTTTTGGTATCTCCGATTGATGCGCTGGTGGTGCGCACCCAAATGGGTTCCGTCACGCAGTGGCGTGCGGGTTGGGAGCCCCCCGCGTTTAGCGGAGGGCACTTCTTTGAAAAGCTATCAGGCGCTTTTGAACTTGTTGACGAACTCGGTCCGGGTTTCCGCATACCAAGGCGCTTCGGCCGGCCACGGGTTGAGGTTGGCCAGCGAGTCGCCCGGATAGGCTTCGGCGAAGTTCTTCTTGTAGGTGTCGCCCGAATATTGGTCGGCACCCAGAACGGGCGAGTTGTACCCGTGGCTGTCGATCGCAACACCGGCCGGTTTGGCCTGGTAGGCAAAGTCGATGAAGGCATAAATCTGGTCGATATTGGCAGCACCTGTTGGAATTGCCATACCATCAACCCAGGCCATCGCCCCTTCAACCGGAGCCTGATAATGCACAGGCTCACCTGCAGATTTAAGTGCCAGCGGCGGGCCATCCCATGTCTGGCCAACAATCACGCCTTCGTTCAACAGACCGTTCTTCTGTGTGTCGGCGTCGTTCCAGATCAGCTTGATGCGGTTCTTACGTTCGATACACCAATCTGCGATCTGACCCCAAACCTTGCGCATGGTATCTTCGTCGCCATAAGCGGCCCAGACGGAACCGGGCTCCATCTCGCCTGCGCGCTCCATGTACAGGCCTGCGCCCAGCATCATCGAGTGCGCGCGGCCCATGGTTTTACCTGCGTTTGCCTCGGACCAGACATCGCCATAGGACGGTGCATCACCTTCAGGCAGCCACAGGTCAGTCCGATATGCGATGCCTTCGGTGCCCCAGATATGCGGCAACCAGTGCACGCCCGAGTCGGCAAAGTTCCAGGCATCTGTACCAATCGCGGCCATCGCCGGGTTCACCAGATCAATCGGAACCTTGTTCATGTCAAAAGGCTGCAACAGCTCAAGCGGTTCCCACTGCAAAGACCGGTTATTGGTCGGCGACACGATGTCGAAACCCTGACCCTTGGTGGCCTTCATCTTGTTGATGATTTCTTCGTTCGACCCGATACCGGTATAGTTCACCTTAATTCCGGTCAGTGTCTCGAATTCCTGCAAGAATGCTGGCGGCAGGTAATCGGACCACATCAAGATGTTGATCTCACCCGAGGACGCCAGCGCGCTTTTGCTGTACAGCGGTGCAGCAAGTGCTGCCGCCCCTGCGCTCTTCAAGATAGTACGTCTGGAAAGGTTTTTCCGTTCGGCCATATTCGATTCTCCCATAGTTGGACTTTCAGTCCTATTGTTATGCAATCACAGGCTAGAGGGTTGCTGCAAAGCTGTCAGTCCAAAAGGGACAGTTTGCAGAATTCATAGGTCCAGTTTGCAATCATGTCCGCAAGCTCTGGTTTACTTCCACTTCCAGACTGAGACACCATAGGATGGGATTTCTGAAGTACCAACAATATATTGCCGATTTTCGTCATCCGGCAGAACCTGTGCGGCAGCCCCGAAGTTGAACCCAAAGCCGAGGTCACCCCGCTGTGTAACACGAAGGTCCGGGCCACATTCCCGTATCGGAAGGCCCGCCCATGTCAGCGCTTTAATCAGGATCGCCCGTAGCAACGGCCCGTTTGGGATCATCGCCAGATACATAGCCCGGTCCGATTGCACAATCGCCGGGCTGCCAGCCCTGTAAGCACTTACGAAATGCGCGATTACCTGATTTTCGGTCTCGATGACTTCCCGCCAGCCTTTAAAATCAAAGGTTCCGGTGCTCTCGAGGCTTACGGATTCACCCGCCAGATCCGGCAGGGATTCGACGCGTATGACTTTTATCCCTGCAAGATCGGCCAACTCTCCGGGAGCGAGATTTTCAGGGGTCCACATGTCCACAGTCTTGCTGCCCGCACGGGCACCGATCAGCAATTTGGCCTGGCTGTGGTGCAATCTCTTTGCCAGATCTGGCGAGATGATCATGTTTTGCGGCAATACGATCAATGAATACCCCGTCAGATCATCATCGGGACCAACGAAATCCAGATCGACCCCCAATGCACGCAGGCCAGCATACCAAACCCGGAAAATCCCGGCATTCGGGAATGCGTCGTCATGCGGCAGGATATCTGCAGCCCAGATGGATTCGTAATCCAACAGAATTGCCACAGCTGCCTTCTGCCGGGTGACTTCCGGCAGGGCAGCACGCTCTTTTGCAACCTGCGCCAGTTCAAGCGCGGCCTGATCCGGGCTGCCATCCGATCGCAGAAGCGCCGTGTGGAATTGTTCCTGCGCGAACTTCGCCTGACGCCATCGGAAGAACATCACTGCCTGTGCACCGTGGGCAAAAGCGGCCCACGTCCAAAGCCTGACCATCCCATCCGCTGGTGAGGGGTTCTTTTCGGCCCAGTCCACCGGGCCGGGCTGTTGTTCCAGAACCCACATTCGGCCCCTGCCCTGGCTGCGATACAAATCGCAGTGAAACCCCTGATAGTCCGGCGCGCCTGTTCGCAGGTATCGACGTTTGTCTTCATCAGACAGCGACGATCCCAACAGGTTGCCAAGCGGATAGCTGTCAAAACCGACTACATCCAGATCCGCCGCAACAGCGTGATGGTCGAACTCAAAGCTGCCTGCCATGAAATTATGGGTAATATCGCGGCCCGGCGCAAACCTGCGCAGAATATCCGCCTGAGCGCGATTGAAATCCCGCACCCGGTCCGAAGAATAGCGGGCAAAATCCAGAGCATGGGTCGGGTTCGGGCTGGCCACCAAACTTATAGGCAGTTCGATCTGATCAAAATCGGAATAGAGCGACCCCCAAAACACTGTCCCCCATGTTCGGTTAAGCGCCTCAATCGTGCCATAGCGGTCTTGCAACCATCTGCGAAAACCGGTGCGAGCGGCATTGGAATAGCTCAGAACCGTATCGTGATCGTTATATTCATTGTCGATCTGCCAGGCACAAACAAATGGATTTTCGCCATATCGACGGGCATATTCCGTGGTGATCCGACGGGCCTCGGTCAGGTAGATATCGCTGGAAAAACAATAGTGTCGGCGCGACCCGAACCCACGCACCCGGCCATCCGGCCCCACTGGCAGAATCTCAGGGCAGTCATCCACTAGCCATTTCGGAGGTGCAGCCGTAGGCGTCGACATCATCACGCGCAAACCAGCATCGCCCAGAATGCCGATCACCTCGTCCAGCCAGCCCCATTCGAACCGGCCTCTTTCCGGCTCGATCAGGCCCCAGGTAAACTCGGCAATCCGAACCCAATCCAGACCCATATCGACCATGCGCTTAGCATCGTCGCGCCACTGCGATTTGTCCCATTGCTCGGGGTAATAGCAAACGCCCAGCTCAAGCCTGCTCATCGGTTTTCCCGTGCGCTGCGGCGTTCGATCCATTTGAGGAAACTAGCGCAACCAAGCGTCACCACGACATAGAGGATCGCCGCTGTGTTGAATGGTGCGAAGGGCAGAAAACTTGAGGCCTGAAACTCGCGCATGCGCTGAGTCATGTCGCGGACCGACAGGATGGACAGCAATGAGGTATCCTTGATCATCGCGATAAATTCATTGCCCAAAGGTGGCGTCACTATGCGCAATGCCTGTGGCAGGATAATAAGCCGGGCAGTTTGCCAGCGGGACAGCCCAAGCGAGCCGCCTGCTTCGATCTGACCTCGTGGGATGGCCTCAATCCCTGATCGGAAAATCTCGGCCATATAGGCCGAATACCCTATGGAAATGGCGATGATGCCGCGAGTCATGTTGGTCATGTCGATGCCGCCACCTGTCGCATCCTTGACCGCACCGGCAAGCGGCAAGCCGATATAGAGGATGATGACCAGCATTGGAATGCCGCGAATGGTATCGACAAAAAACTCGGCCCCTACAGCCAGCGGATGTAGCTTATGCTGTGCGCCTCCGACCGTCAGTGTCAGAAGCAAAAACCCAAAAACCGCAAAAGTCAGCGCCGGGTTACGAAACTTGTCTGGCAGAAAACTGGATTGCCAGATCACCGGATAGCCCTGCGTATGAACGCCAGCCGGAACAAAAGCACCAGATACGCTGTCGACGGTTGCGATCTGATCCAGCGCAGAGACGGCATCGGGGGCGCTGCGAATGCGATACTGTTGGCCTTCACCTCCGTCGAACTCTCCGAAGCGGATCAAATCCGCCTGGGCCTGCGGCGTACCCCGAACAATGGCAATTCTTGCTTCAGTACTGCCAACCAGAACAAAGCTCACCTTTGGTTGCATAAAAAAGAACGCCGACACGGCCAATAGTGTCAGGCTGACGGACCCATAGACAACGGTTGTCCGAGCTTTGGGCTTGAAGGACTGCAAACCGACCCAGACCAGACCCATAATGGCCGCAAAGATATAGGCAAAGATCGCTGCACGGAACGTTATCGCGACCCCGGTCGCAAATTGCCAATGCGCAAGAAACAACAGGTAAAACAAAACCAGCCCGGTCAGCAGTTCGAGTCCAATCTGAACATAGGCTTTCATGGATCGTGGGAAACGGGCCGTCAGAGGGATCACCGCGACCACCATCGCAAACCCTACCAGCAGGGCCTGTAGTCTCATTTGCACCTTTGCGACGATCTCGGGAAACAAGACCCAAGGTTGCGAAGATCGGTCAATGAACTCAGACGTATTTTCGCTGAGCGCATTAAAGAAGACGGATTCCGCAAAGGGCATCAGCACCTGAGGCTGGAAAAGTCCAAGGATCGCCAACCCGGCCGAGGCCGGGATTGCCAAAACCGCCGCAATCCTCAACCAGTTCGGCGCGATGGTTTGAAACCGGATGCGGCGCGCCGAGAGATAGGTCAATATGGCCACGGCCAGTATCAGAAGAAACCCAACAAAAATGGGCCCCGCATTTTCACCAATCCCCAAAATGGCAACCAATGACCTCAGATATTTCGAGGATGAGGCAAACAGGTAGATGATGAACGGGGCAGCGGCGAGCAAAACAAGATTACTCGGCCGGATCGAGCTTAGGCGGATCATGGCGTCCCTCGGGTTATGCGTGACCCGGCAGGTTTTCCCGCCGGGTCAGAAAGGGTTTCAACGGCTCAATCAGTGCCCCAGTATTTGGCAACCAATGCGTCCATCGTACCGTCAGCCTGAATGGCGGCCAGCCCTTCGTTTATGGCGTCAACGGTTGCGTCACCTTCCTGAAACACAATACCCAGCGGATCAGACTGAAGGCCTGTGATGCCTACAGCCAATTCCCCGGCAAATTCCTGTTCATATGCCGATGCCGAGGTTCCATCAATGATTACCCCCTGTACGTCAGCATTCTGCAACGCCAGGATCGCAGCAGAGAAATTGTCATACAGGCTGACATTCTCGCGTCCCACCAGTTCTTCGGCCAGCTGGGCATTGGTGGTGCCAGTCTGCGCGGCTAGCTTCTGACCACCTGCTTTGAAGTCATCCAACGTCATGTCAGCATTGTCGACCTGCAGCAGGATCGCCTGACTTACAATGATATAAGGCTCGGAAAAATCCATGTTTTCTTCGCGTTCAGGCGTGATCGAGACGCCCGAGATCACGAGGTCGAACTCCCCTTGCTGAAGCGCGGCAAAGATCCCATCCCAGGCTGTATTTACGAAATTCGGGACGCAGTTCACCTTTTCACAGATCGCATTCATGACATCGACATCAAATCCCACAATCTGACCCGTGGACTCATCGACCGTCTCCATGGGCGGATAGGTGGCATCTGTTCCGATCTTAAGTACGCGCCCTTCAAGATCCGCTGCAAACACAGCAGGCGCGGCAAGCGCGGTCAGGGCGGCGGCGGCAAATAGGTTTCTTAACATCTCCGGTTACTCCTTTGTTGGTTCAGGTGTTTAGCGCCGCTTCCGGCGCGACTGTGTCAGGTTGCCGCTCGATCAAAATGGCCCTGATCTTTTTTTGTGTTTCGGAAGGGTCAACCCCGTCCAAAGCCTTGAGCATATACTCACCCAGCAATCGACTGGTTTCCTCAATAGGGACGTAATAGGTGCTGGGCGGAGGGACAAAATAACGGCTAAGTTGCAGATCATCGGTCGAGATCACGGTCAGTTCGCGACCGACCTCAACACCCGCCGCATGGGCAGCAGAAAGCACACCCAAGGTCATGGCTTCGTTCGCGCAGATGATCGCGGTTGGCCTGTCGGATAGCCGCATCAAAGCCTCAAAGGCATTATACCCCGTTCGTGCGGTCGTAGGCCCGCTGAAGATCAGGGCCGGGTCAACGGTCAGACCGGACGCTCTGAACGCCTGGGCATAGCCCGTTCGGCGTTGCGTCGCATAAACCAGGTCATCCGGCGGGTTCACCAGGGCAATCCGGCTATGCCCCAAGGCTAGCAATCGTTGCGTTGCATCGTGACCTGCTGCCTGACTGTCGATATCGACATAGGCATGTGATCTGCCGCTGTCGCTCATACCCATGGTGACAAAGGGGAAACCATTCTGTTGCAGATAGGCAATGCGCGGATCGGCGTGGCGCGTACCCGAGAATATCACCCCGTCCGCCAATCCGTTCTGAACGATTTCCTTCAGCGTCGCCATCGTTCCCTGCAGGCCCGCCACGCTGTGAACGCCAAGTTCATAACGCGACCCATTCAAAGCCCGCGAAATACCCGCAACAATGCGTGTGAATTCGACACCTTCCCATTCTTCATCTGAATCAGGTGACACGCTGACCAGAACGCCGATGCGATAGGACTTTTTTGTCCGCAGCTTCAGCCCGTCCAGATTGACCCGGTATCCAAGCTGTTCGGCGGCGGACTGAATCTGCTGCCGCGTTTCTTTCTTGACGGTTTCCGCACCACGCAGCGCGTTCGAGACGGTTCCGACAGAAAACCCCGTCTGCTTTGCAATCGACTTGATCGTCGCGCGCGCCACTATGTCACCTCAACGCTGCGCATTCGCATCAACAGGTCATGTCCCGTCTGCAATGTTTGCGCGTGATCGGCAGTTTCATCATGTTCCACAAAAAGGTCAGCGCAGGGACTGTCAGCCAGAACACGCAGGACCAGAGGCCAGTCCACAACCCCCTGCCCCAGATTTCGCCAGCGCTCGTCGCCTTGTCCGGCCAATGGATCAACGTCTTTAGCATGGACGGAAACGATCCGGTCGGAATAACGGCTCAGCAGTGCAGCGGGGTCAGAAAGCGCCGAATACAGCCAACCGATATCCGGCTGCCATCCAATGGCCTCATGCGACAGGACCATATCCAATGGCGAGCCCTGCCCAAGATCGACAAGGTCAAAATCGTGGTTATGATAGGCAAGGCGCACACCGTCGGCAGACAGGGCATCAGCCCATTTCGCCAACCGGCCCGACACTGCCTTCCACCCCTCGGCGGTGCCGGGCCGAGCCTTGGGCGACAGCCAAGGCATGACCGCCACAGGGCATTCCAAAGCTTCAAGCATTCTAAGAATGTCATCAAACCGTGTTTCAAATTCTTCCCAGTCAAAATGGGCCGATCGAACAGTGAAACCAGCCTGTCTAACCACATTGGTAACCTGCTTGGGGGTAAGATCGTGGAACCCGACCGTTTCAATATCGGTGAACCCGCAGGCACGCACCAAGTCAAGCTGGGCCGCCAAATCCCCAACCTGCCGGACTGTGTATAACTGCGCTGAAACTCGCATTTCCACGGTTCTACCACAAAATGAAACGTTTCAATCAAGTTGAAACAGCATCAGGGGTCTTGTCAAGAACCGTGTTGGAAAGGGTTATTTCCGCATGGAAACACCCTGATGGAACAAATGAACCTTGTCAGGATTCGCAGAGACCATCACGGTCTTGCCCCGCATATTCTTCTGAACGCCCGGAAGCTTGGCAATAAGGGCATCCGTCCCATCCTCGACCGCGAAATATAACAACGTCACCTCACCCAGGGCTTCGGTAAAGTCCACGACTCCTTCGAGAATTGGATCGCCGTCAACAGACACAAAATCTTCCGGGCGCACGCCAATCTTCACCTGCTTGCCTTCGTCATCGGCCTCGGTTGCAATCGCCGAAACGGCCTTTCCGCCACCGTCCAGTTTTACGACAGTCTGCGCACCAGTTTGAGTGATCACTCCGGGCAGCAGGTTCATTGCTGGTGAACCGATGAATTGCGCGACAAACTCATTGTCGGGCGTCTCATATAGTTCCAACGGCGTCCCAACCTGAGCGATCCCCTTGTTGGCCAGCACGACGATCCGACTGGCCAATGTCATCGCTTCGACCTGATCATGGGTGACATAGATCATCGTGCTGTCCGGCATCGCCTCTTTCAGGCGAGCGATTTCGATCCGGGTGGCGACACGCAGCGCCGCGTCCAGGTTCGAAAGCGGTTCGTCGAACAGGTAAACCTTGGGGTCACGAACAATGGCGCGCCCGATTGCGACACGCTGACGCTGACCGCCGGATAGCGCTTTGGGCAGCCGGTCCAGATAAGGTTCAAGCTGTAGGATGCGGGCCGCCCGATCGACCGCGGCGCCAACTTCAGCCGCCGGCATTTTGGCTATCTTCAGCGCAAAGGCCATGTTTTCGCGAACGGTCATATGCGGGTACAGCGCATAGCTTTGGAACACCATCGCGATACCTCGCTGTGCTGGCGGCACATCGTTCATCACCTGCCCTTCAATCTCGAGCGTTCCGCCCGAGATCTTTTCCAACCCGGCGACCATGCGCAGCAAGGTGGATTTGCCACAGCCCGAAGGCCCGACGAAAACGATCAACTCGCCCCGCTCAATCTCAAGATTGATGTTCTTCAGAACATCCACATTGCCATAGGTTTTGGCTACATCTGTGAGGTTTAGCTCTGACATGGTTTATTCCTTCTCCCTCAACAGCAGGCAGAATTGTGCAGCACCCAGAGACACTGTCCCCGTTCCCGCGACGCCACCCAGCTCTTCTCCGATCACGCGCCAGTTCCCGCCTGGCAAGATTACTTCGGAACGTTCGGTACCGAGGTTAAATGCGCAGAACACCTCTTCCGCTTGATCTTCACGTGTGAAGGTCAGAACGGTCCCGATCTGCGTCATGTTCTTTTGCGCCCCCAACATCAAAGCCGAATGGGCATGGCGGAATGCAATCGCACGACGATAATGGTGAAGCATAGATTCGGGCTCGGCCTCTGATCGATCCACGGCACGCTCGGCCTGAGGGTCACTGACAGGCAACCAAGGCTTGCCGGTGCTAAAGCCCGATTGTTCATCCTGCGCAGCCCAAACCATCGGCGTCCGGCATCCGTCGCGGCCCTTGAACTCAGGCCAGAATTCGACGCCATACGGGTCTTGCAGATCGTCAAAGGCCACGTCCGCCTCGGGCAGGCCCAACTCTTCGCCTTGATACAAGCAGGCCGAGCCGCGCATGCACATCATCAAAACTGCATGCTGTCTGGCGGCTGCATCGTCCAGACGCCAGCGCGACGCGTGACGTTCCACGTCATGGTTCGAAAATGCCCAGCAAGGCCAGGCATCACCTGCTTTGTCCTCGAGCTGATCAAATACCTGCTGTGCATAGCTGGCAGTCAAAGCGCGCTTTTCAAGGAACTCAAACGCATAGCACATGTGCATGCGCTTATTACCGCTGGTGTATTCGCCCATTATCTCAAGCCCGCGCTGTGCGTCGCCCACCTCGCCCAGACAGGCGCGACCTTCATATTGATCGGTCAGGGCCCGCAGGCGTTCCAGAAAGGCAATGTTCTCGGGCTGGCTTTTGGAGAACAGGTGGTCCTGATGGTTATACGGGTTTACCATCGGCGCGATTGAGGCATTGCGCTGATCGACGGGCAGGGCAGGATTATCTCGCAACTGTTCGTCGTGGAAATAGAAGTTGATTGTATCCAGACGAAACCCATCGACACCCAGATCAAGCCAGAACCTGGCAACATCCAGCAAGGCGTCTTGCACATCCGGACAGTGAAAGTTCAGATCCGGCTGCGAGGTGAGGAAGTTGTGCAAATAATACTGCAAACGTCGCGAGTCCCACTGCCAGGCCGAGCCCCCGAAAATCGACAACCAGTTGTTCGGCGGCGTACCGTCCGGTTTTGGATCGGCCCAGACATACCAATCGGATTTGGCGTTTTCACGGCTGGCGCAGCTTTCGCTGAACCAAGGGTGCTGGTCTGACGTGTGCGACAGAACCAGATCAATCATCACCTTCAACCCCTGGGCATGGGCGTGATCCAGCAGGTCCCGAAAATCCTCCATCGTGCCGAACATCGGATCAACATCGCGATAGTCGCTGACGTCATATCCGAAATCCTTCATCGGAGATTTGAAGAAGGGCGAAATCCAGATCGCATCAACGCCCAGAGAGGCAATGTACCCCAATCGCTGGGTGATGCCTTTCAGGTCTCCGATCCCGTCACCATTGCTGTCCTGAAAGCTGCGCGGATAGATCTGATAGATGACGCCACCACGCCACCAGTCAGCGGCCACCTTGGTTGCATTGGAAAGTTCTGCTGTGTTCTGCACGTTCATCAGACGCCTCTATTTGACCGACCCGGCCAGCAGACCACGGACCAGGTATTTTTGCATTGCGAAGAAAACAGCCAACGGCACAGCGATCGAGACGAACGCCGCCGTGGCAAGGATTTCCCAGTTTCCACCCCGCGTTCCAAGCAGCTCGACAATCCGGTTTGTCATCACTGTGGTCTGGCCGGACGCATCGATTAGGAACACTTTGGCAACCAACAGATCATTCCAAGTCCAGAGAAATTGGAAGATGGCAAAAGACGCCAATGCCGGAAAGCTGAGTGGCAGGATCAGTTTGGTAAAGATCTGGAACTCGGTCGCGCCGTCTACACGTGCGTTTTCGATCAGATCGCGCGGCAGCCCGGCCATGTAGTTGCGCAACAGGTAGATGGCCAATGGCATCCCGAACCCGGTATGGGCCATCCAGACGCCCAGATAGCCTTTCTCAATTCCGATGCTCAGGTGAAATTTCAGCAGTGGGATCAGTGCCAGTTGCAGCGGCACCACCAACAGGCCAACAACCGCGGCGATTAACAGTGCCCGACCTGGGAAATCCATCCAAGCCAGCGCATAAGCGGCAAAGGCGGCTACTAGGATCGGAATGATCGTCGCCGGTATCGTGACCGTCAGCGTGTTGAAAAACGCCCGCCCCATACTGTCAGTGCTGTCTTCAGCAAGCAGGACCTTGTGGTAATTGGCCAGGGTGAACTCGGGAGGCAGTTCCGCCGTCACAAAGACGCGCGTGCCGCGACTGCCGGTGAATTCTTCGGTGTTTTCCATCCGGTATTTGCCGTCGGCATCCACCGTGATCGTGCCACCCTTGCGCAGCTCTGCCGTGTCACCGGGTACAAAATCATCAATCGCCCGGGAACTGGTGCCCCATTTTGAGATCGCCGCCTGTGTGCCCGCCTCGAACAGGTTGCCTTCGATCACGTAAACGCCATTCTCCAGCACCTGAGTTTCAGGTGCTGCAGCGCGCAGGGTCAGGTTCTGCTCGGATGGGAACAACGACCGCCACCAGCCGCTTGTGGCAATCTGGTCGGCAGTACGAAAGGATGAGATCAACAGCCCCAGCGTCGGCACCACCCAGAGCACGACCAGAAAAAGAACCGAGGCATGGACAGCCCAGCGAAGGGCGGGTTTGGTTCCTGCTATTTCGCTCATGGCCTACTCCATCTCTTTGCGCGCATTGCGCACATTCCAGACAAGGATCGGTGCCACCAGCAGCATGATCACCATGGCCGAAGCCGAGCCCACGCCCCAGTCATTGGTGCGGAACAGCTTGTCATACATGTAATTGGCCAGAACCTGCGTTTCCCACTGGCCGTTTGTCATGGCAAACACGATGTCAAATACCTTGAGCACAGTGATGGTGATCGTGGTCCAGACCACCAGGATGGTGGTCTTGATCTGCGGCACCTTGATACGGAAGAAAATCTGGAACGGATTGGCCCCATCCAGAATGGCAGCTTCGATGGTTTCCTCGGGAATGCCGCGCAGGGCGGCTGACAGGATGACCATGGCAAAACCAGTCTGAATCCAGACCAGCACAACCATAAGAAAAAAGCTGTTCCAGAAGGGAATGGTCAACCATGTCTGCGGCTCGACCCCTCCGAAAAAGATGTAAAGCGCGTTCAGCATCCCGATCTGGTCCTGCTCAACCGGACGGGTGTCATAGACCAGCTTCCAGATCACCGAGGCCCCCACGAACGAGATGGCCATCGGCATGAAAATCAGAGACTTGGCGATGTTGCCCCAGCGGATGCGGTCGGTCAGCTGAGCCACCAATAGGCCAAACGCTGTCGACATTGCAGGCACCACGATCAGCCATAACATGTTGTTGCGCATGGCTTCCCAAAACTTGGGCTCCTTGGCCATCTGGATATAGTTGTCCAGCCCGACCCATTTGTAGCCGCCGCCCGGGACACGATCAGTCAGTGACAGGCGTAGGGTTTCGACAACCGGATAGGCCAGATACAAGCCCAAAGCAGCCAGCGCTGGGAACAGAAACAACCAAGGCCGGATCATGTTCGCGCGGTTGATATTCCGGCCAGCATTCGGCCCCCGAGGCGGGAACAGAACTTTGTCCAGAAACTGATTGGATAGATAGAAGTAGCCCACGCAACCTGACACGCCGATGGCGATGGTCAGCAGGCCTTGAAATGCCGGGTGCATGCCGCTCTCCCTTGCGACGATAGGTTCGGGCAACCCGGCAGAGCGGGTTGCCCAATCTCAGACGCTTTAGTCCAGCGCGTCCCACGAGGATTGGATTTCGTCGGCGACGTCCTGGGCAGGTGTTCCGCCCGTATAGTCGACCATACCAGTCCAGAAGGTGCCTGCACCCACGCCGCCCGGCATCAGGTCAGAACCGTCAAACCGGAACGTCGTTGCACCAAGAAGAATGTCGTTCATCTTCTTCAGCGTTGGGTCTGAGAAGACCGAGGTATCGACGCCTTTGTGCGGCGTCAGGAACCCGGTCAGAGCCATCCAGGCTTCATGCGCCTCGGGTGTCTCCAGGTATTTCATCAGCGCATGCGCGCCCGGGCTGTCATTGGTGATTGCCCAAACTGTTCCGGCCCCAAGGACCGGGCTGCCGAGATCCTTACCTTCATAGGCCGGGAAATAGAAGAAATCGGCATCCTCGCCCACAACCGTGCCTTCAGGGAAGAAGGCCGGAATGAACGAAGCCTGACGGTGCATGTAGCATTGCGGAGGCGAGCTGAACATGCCCTTCGGGCTGTCACGGAAGTCAGTCGTTGCAACCGCGCCGGCTCCGCCGGCCACGTAATCATCGTTGCGCGCAAACGCTCCGAATTCTTCAATCGCGGCGACAACCTTAGGATCGTTAAATTTCAATTTGTTGGCGACCCAGGCGTCATAATCTTCGGGCGGCAACGTGCGCAGCATCATGTCTTCAACCCAGTCAGTCGCTGGCCAACCTGTCGCTCCGCCGGAACCCAGCCCGATGCACCATGGCGTTTCGCCATCAGCAACGATCTGATCGGACAGCGCCTTGAGCTCTTCCATCGTAGTCGGAATCTCATAACCGGCATCTTCGAAGTTTTCCGGCACGAACCAAACCAGCGACTTCACGTCGACCTTGTAGAAGAAGCCATATAGGTGATCCTGCCCGTCCGGACCTTGGTAGGTTCCCAGATCCACCCAGGACTGACCAGCCGCATAGTTGTCGCGAATCCAATCCGCGGTTCCTTCACTCAGGGGAGTCAGGAAACCTGCCTTGGCCATATCTGACGCCAGACCGGGCTGAGGGAACACTGCTACGTTGGGAGCCGATCCGGCTTCGGCATCAATTCTGATTTGCTGCTCAAAGCTGTCCGAGCCGACATAGCTGTACTCATGCCCGGTCGCCGCCGCGAACCCATCCAGAACCTTTTCGACATTCTCTTGGTCCGGCCCCAGCCACGGGCCGAATACGGTAACCTTGTCGGCCTGTGCGACGCCCCCGATCAGGGTAAATGCGGCGACGCCAGCATAAAGCGAGTGTTTCATGAATTTCTCCTCCCAACGATATCTCGGCCTTTGGTCTTAAATATCCAAAGCGCTTTGGCTGGAGTGAGTTTATGCGCTAACAGCCTCCACCTGTCAACGATTGCTTTGCGAAGGACCATAAATATAAATATCAAACGAGATGTTCGTGAAATCTGTTGACCACCAGAGAAAATGCCCGCAAAAACAGGAATACGCAGTAATTTGTAGGCGCTTTGAACAAATATGAACCTAAAGCAGCTCTCTGAAATCCTTGGTTTGTCCCAAACAACCGTCAGCCGCGCACTGAACGGATACCCCGAGGTCAGCGAAGCCACGCGCACAAGGGTTCAGGCCGCCGCAACAAAACACGGGTACCGCCCGAACAGCCGGGCCAAGGGTCTTGCGACAGGTCGATCACACGTGATCGGGCACGTGATTCCCAGCTCATCCCAGCATGAAATGGTGAACCCAATCTTTGGCGATTTTGTCGCCGGGGCTGCTCGTAGATATGCCGAACACGGCTATGACATGATGTTCACCAGCGCCGATGACACATCTATTGAACGCGCTTATCGCGACCTGTTTCAGCGTGGTGCCGTGGACGGTGTCGTTCTGCAGGGACCCAAGGTGAACGAGCAGCGGATTGAAGTCCTCAATCGCATGGGCGCGCCATTCATTGTGCACGGACGATCCACTGGAATAGACGCGCCCTATGACTGGGTTGATGTGAACAACAAAAGCTCGTTCAAGCGCGCCACCCAGTTTCTGATCGACCTGGGGCATCGACGGATCGCCCTTATCAACGGACTTGAAGATATGGATTTTGCCCAACGCCGCCGGGCCGGTTACCTGCAGGCCCTGAATCAAGCCGGTCTGTCACCGGACCCTGAATTGATGCGCAGCGCCGAGATGACAGAGGTATATGGCCACCACGAAGCGCGCGATATGGCTCAACTTAAGAATCCTCCGACCGCCATCCTGGTTTCGTCAATGATTTCGGCCATCGGAGTTCGGCGGGCATTGAACGAAGCAGGGCTGCAGATGGGCCGCGATGTTTCGGTGATCGCCCATGATGACGACCTGTCCTATCTGAAAAACGGGCAGGATGTACCGATCTTCACCGCCACGCGATCCTCGGTTCGGTTGGCCGGTGAAATAGCTGCCGAAATGCTGATCGAACGAATAAATGCGCCCGAAGACCCGGCCAAAACTAGATTGCTGGAGGCTGAGCTGGTAGTTGGCGGCTCGACCGGCCCCGCCCCCAACAGGTTCTGAATATGAAATACAACCGCACTGATTTCCCCAAAGATTTCCTCTTTGGCGTCGCAACCTCGGCCTATCAGATCGAAGGCCACGCACAGGGAGGGGCCGGGCAAACCCATTGGGATACCTTTGCCAGGACCCCCGGCAATGTTGTGCGAAATGAAAACGGGGATCTGGCCTGTGACCACCTGAACCGGTTCCCGCAGGATCTGGATCTGGTGCGCGATGGCGGCTTTGATTGCTACCGGTTTTCAACCAGCTGGGCGCGGGTTCTGCCCGAAGGCCGTGGTCAGGTGAATGAGGCCGGGCTGGATTACTATGATCGGCTGGCCGATGCGCTGCTGGAACGCGGTATCCGCCCCTGCGCCACGCTTTACCATTGGGAACTACCTTCGTTTCTGGCCGATCTGGGCGGCTGGCGCAATCGAGATATCGCCGGGTGGTTCGCCGATTTCACCGAGGTCATCATGGGCCGCATCGGCGATCGGATGTACAGCGTCGCCCCCATAAATGAGCCGTGGTGCGTCAGCTGGCTGAGCCATTTCGAAGGCCATCACGCCCCGGGTCTGCGCGACATCCGTGCAACCGCCCGCGCGATGCACCACGTCCTTCTGGCCCATGGCAGCGCCATCGACGCGATGCGGGGCCTTGGCATGTCCAACCTGGGCGCGGTTTTCAACCTGGAATGGGCCGAACCCGCAGATGACAGCCCCGAAGCGCGCCGCGCGGCTGATCTGTATGACGGCATCTACAACCGGTTCTTTCTGGGCGGCGTTTTCAACAAGGCCTATCCAGACAACGTTCTGGAGGGGTTAGAGCCCTACCTGCCCGCTGGCTGGCAGGATGATTTCGACATCATCGGTACGCCGGTCGATTGGTGTGGTCTGAACTACTATACCCGCAAGTTGATTGCGCCTTCGGAGACCACCTGGCCCAGTCTGCAGGAAATCGCCGGACCGCTGCCCAAAACTCAGATGGGGTGGGAGATCGAACCCGCCGCCCTGACCCGGTTTCTGACCCGCACCAAGCAGGATTACACCGGGGACCTGCCGATTCTGGTGACGGAAAATGGCATGGCCAGCCCCGAACGGCAGCAGGATAGCGACCGGATCGACTATCTGAACCAACATCTTTCGGCGGTACAGGACGCCTTGGCACAGGGCGCGCCGATCAAGGGCTACTTCATCTGGTCCCTGCTGGACAATTACGAATGGGCGCTGGGATATGAGAAGAGGTTTGGCCTTGTGGATGTGGACTTTCAGACGATGGAGCGCACACCCAAGGCGTCCTATACCGCAGTACAAAACGCCCTGACGGGAAGCACAGTGTCCTTACCGCTGGCGCAACCGGCTGGGGCCATGCACGACCATTGGAACCTCGTGGCCGATATCGGCGGCACCAATACGCGGCTTGGCGTTATCACCAATGGTGAACTGACGGACCTGCGCAAATACCCCACCGGCAAACTGCCCGAATTGCTTGAGGCCTTTCATAGCCTGCGCGACGAGATCGGAACCGACCCACGGGCCGTGGTTGCCGCCGGGGCAGGACCTGTCCGCAACGGTACAATCAGGCTGACCAACGCCCAACTTGATCTGTCAGAGGATGATATCGCCCGGGCAACGGGCGCCCGACATACCTTTGTGATCAACGACTTCACTGCCGCTGCGTGGTCTGTTGCCGAAATTTCCCATGACAATGTTGAAGTCTTGCAAGGGGCCAAGCATCCGCCGACCGGCACTCGTCTGGTCGTCGGGCCTGGAACCGGGCTAGGTGTCGGATCGCTGCTATATTCGAATGGCCGCTATCACACGGTGTCCGGCGAAGGCGGCCATATCGGCCTCTCGCCCCGAAGTCAGGACGAGGTCGAAATATTCAACGCCGCGCGGCTGGTGGCCCCCGAGTGTTTTTTTGACGACACCCTGACACTTGAGGCGGAAATGTTTCTCAGCGGTACGGGTTTGCCGATCCTCTATCAGGCCATCGAACTGGCAGGGGGTCGGGCAAAGGCCGAGCCCCGAACCGCGCGCGATATCCTTCAGGATGCACGCGACGGAACCGATGCCCATGCCGTCAAGGCCGCGCATATGTTCACCACACATCTAGGCGCGGTCATGGGCGATCTGGCGGTCGTCATGATGCCTGCCGGTGGCGTGTTCCTTGTGGGCGGCGTGGCCGAAAAGAACCGCTGGCTGTTCAAGGACGCCTTCCGAGACGCCTTTAATGCCGGAGGCCGGTTCAGCGAGTTGCGCCGATCCATGAACCTGTATGTCTCGGAACAGGATGAATTTGGCATTGTTGGCGCTAACAATTTCTGTAAAAATGCGCTAAGGCGGTAGTCTGACCGCACGTTTCAGAAACAGAAAGGTCCCGGCATGATCCTATGCTGTGGTGAAGCCCTGATCGATATGATCGAGACGCCCACGATCTCGGGCGAACTGGGGTTTGTGCCCCATTCTGGCGGTGCGATTTTCAACACGGCTATTGCCCTGGGTCGATTGGATACGCCGGTGGGTCTGCTGACCGGGCTTTCCTCTGACATGTTCGGGCAACAGCTTATGGCCGCCCTCAAGGCCAGCCATGTTGACTCCGACCGGGTAATCCACTCGGACCGCCCGACTACATTGGCATTTGTACAGCTCAAGGATGGGCAGGCAGCCTACAGTTTCGTCGATGAAAACTCGGCCGGACGGATGTTGACGCCAGAGGATATGCCAACCCATCTGCCCTCGGTCTCGGCGCTGTATCTGGGCGGGATCAGTCTGGCATGCGAGCCTTGCGCAGATGCCTATGCGGCGGTGCTTGACCGCTTTGGATCAGAGCGCGCCGTCATGTTGGACCCAAACATTCGCCCGGATTTCATCCGGGATCAGACCCGGTATCGCACCCGGCTGAACCGCATGATTGCGCAAGCGGATATCGTCAAGGTCTCGGACGAAGATCTGAACTGGATCATTCCGGGCCCAGAAAGCCTTGCTGAGAAAGTTCCGCTGTTGCTGCAGGCAGGACCTTCGGTGGTGATCGTCACCCGGGGCAGCGAAGGCGCGATCGGGTATCTGGCGGACGGGTCCGACGTTTCTGTTCCCGTAAAAAAGGTCGAGGTCGTCGACACCGTTGGCGCCGGTGACACTTTCAACGCAGGCGTCTTGTCCGCCCTAGATCAATCAGGCCACTTAACAAAATCCGAATTGCGCACATTGCCAGCAAACGCCCTGCGCGTAGCCCTTTCGAAAGGGGCGGAAGTCGCCGCTGTAACTGTCGCGCGCGCCGGGGCAAACCCGCCCTGGGCCCATGAACTCTGACCCAACGAAGAAGCCGATGAAACGTTCCGAAATCAACGAAATCAAATCCGAGGCCGAGGCCTTTATCCGTTCCTTTGGCGCGGTGCTGCCGCCCTTTGCGGATTGGTCGCCCGAGAAAATGCGCAGCGAACAGGCCGCCGGTATCCGTGAACGCGGGCTTGGGTGGGACATAACCGACTATGGCCAGGGTCGGTTTGACGAACTTGGCCTGTTCCTGTTCACCCTACGCAATGGCGATGTCAGCGATCTGAACAAGGGGCAAGGCATGCTCTATGCCGAGAAACTGCTGGTGTCGCGGGACAAGCAGCTTTCGCCGATGCACCGGCACATCGTCAAAGCCGAGGATATCATCAACCGGGGCGGTGGCGATCTGGTGATGGAAATCTACGCCTCAGACCCTCAGGGCGGCATTGACCGCGATACCCCTGTGACCGTGCCTAGCGACAACTGCCCTGTGACGCTTCAACCTGGCGAACTGCTGCGGCTAAAGCCCGGTCAAAGCGTGACCTTGATGCCGGGTATCTGGCACGCGTTCTGGGCGGAAAAAGGCGATTGTTTGATTGGCGAAGTGTCTACCGTCAATGACGACCGAACCGACAACGTCTTCGAACAGCCGATCCCTCGCTTTGCGACAATCGAGGAAGACGCCATCCCGGATTTCCTGCTGGTTGCGGATTATTGACATTGGCGCATAGGCGCGCTGGCACCGGCTTTGAACCCGATAAGCCCCTTTTACTAAATCGGAAAATCAGTCTACCATGGGCGATACTGGCACGCAGATAGTGGTCTGCCGGGAAGGAGCCTGAGCAATGGTGACAAAAGCCGAGCTTGAAGCAGAGATCGCAGAGTTGCGACGGCAGCTTGCCGAGCAGCCACCGGCAAAAAACGCTTCGCCAGATAAAGGGGCTGACGCCCCGCCGCGCGAAACCATCGCCGACCGGCTTACAGATAACCTCGAATCCTGGTCCACACAGCTTGACGATATACTTGAGGAATTCGAAGATCTGCCGCACAGAAAATCAATTCTGTTTGCCGCTGGTATTTTTGCCCTAGGCTACATGCTTGGCCGGTCACGCTAGGAGACGCCCATGAGCCGCATATCCCGCAATGTCTCAGTCATTTTGCGCGCTGAACGCTTGATCGCACGCGCACAGCTTGCGATCTCCGTGAAACGGGCCGGGTTTTACATAGCCGCCGGAGTGGCGGTGGGCCTGGCGATCATCATGCTGAATCTCGCCGGATTTTTCTGGCTTTCCGCGATCCTGTCGAAACCCGTTGCTGCGATACTTGTGGCGGGGACCAATCTGGTACTTGCTTTGATTCTGGTTCTGCTCGCCAATTCGATAAACCAACACGGCGATGCCTCGGCCGCAGTCGAACTTCGGGATATGGCGCTGCAAGACATTGAATCTGAAATCAGGGATTCCCTGGCCGAGGTCCAAAACACCGTAGCCGGAATTCGCCGCGACCCGGTTGGCGTACTGGCGCCCGAAGCCATCACGACCTTGCTGAGCATGCTGCTGAAATACGCCCGGCGCCGGAAAGAAACGCCGAACGAATAAGACCTATTCCAGAAAATTCACCGCAGCCCGCGCGATCACCATCTCCTCATTTGTGGGGATCGTCAGAATCCGGACACGGCTGAAATCCGTGGACAGGACTGTTCCACCATCGGCATTCCTGGCGTGATCCATTTCAATCCCGATCCATCGCATTCCATCACACACCATCTGCCGGATCTGGGCAGCGTTCTCACCAACGCCACCGGTGAAGACAAGCGCATCAATCCCTTCAAGTGCAGCGGACAGGGCGCCAAGCTCTCGCCGAATACGGAAGACGTAATAGTCGATTGCCTTTCGGGCTTCGGGCGTATCAGCGGCCAGCAACGTGCGCATATCCGATGATATCCCCGACAGGCCCAGCAGGCCGGATTTTCTGTACAACATTTCGGCAATCTCTTCTGCGGTCATTCCGTCCTGCTGCAGCATATACAGCACGACACCTGGATCCAGCTGACCGCAGCGCGTGCCCATCGGCAACCCGTCAAGCGCCGAGAACCCCATGGTCGAAGCCACAGCGCGCCCACCTGAAACCGCGCACATGGATGCCCCGTTTCCAAGATGGGCGATAACCACACGGCCATCATACAGACCCGGTGCCGTTTTTTTCAGCTTGTTCGAAATGTAGTCATAGCTCAGCCCATGGAACCCATAGCGGCGAACGCCTTTGTCATAGTAGCTTTTCGGCAAGGCAAAGGTGTCGTTTACCCACGGATGGGTGCGATGAAACGCCGTGTCAAAACAGGCAACCTGAGTTGTTCCGGGGAAGGCAGCGCTGGCTGCGCGAATACCCGCAAGACTGTAGGGCTGATGCAAAGGAGCAAAGGGAATAAACCCTTCTAAAGTGTTGATGACGGTGTCATCCACGCGCACAGGCTCGGAATAGACCGTGCCCCCATGCACTACGCGATGACCTATCGCGCACACATGAATGTCAGGAAGATATTCCCGCGCCATTTCAAGAAATGCGTGGATTGCTTCATCATGGCTTTTGGTGCTCGACAGGGGACGATCTACTGATCTGCCGCCTGCCGACTGGGCCAATAGGCGTGGTGCATCACCTAAACGTTCTATTTGTCCGCGCCACCGCATGCTGGGACGGTTGTCGTCAACCAGTTCGTACAGCGCGAATTTCAGTGATGAGGACCCGGCGTTCAGTGCCAGAACATGGTCAGCCATGGAGTTTGCCTTTACTTGCATATGCATGAAGCGCCGCCACCGCGCAGGACGCCAGACGCGAGTCGTCATCATCCGAACGCGAGGTCAGGATAATCGGAGCCGCAGCCCCGACCACGATCCCTGCCGCCTCGGCATGAGAGATGAATGTCAGTTGTTTCGCCACCATATTGCCTGCTTCTATGTTTGGGGCGACAAGAATGTCCGCTGCACCAGCCACCTCGGACGTAATCCCTTTGGTGCGTGCCGCATTCAGATCGACCGCGTTGTCCATAGCCAGGGGGCCGTCAACCAACCCTCCTGTGATCTGACCCCGTTCGGCCATCTTCGACAGCAAGGCGGCATCAACTGACGACGCCATGCGCGGGTTGATCGTCTCAATGGCTGAAAGCACGCCTACCTTTGGGGTCTCAATCCCGATGGAATGTGCCAGATGGATCGCATTCTGAACAATATCAGCCTTGGTTTCGAGGTCAGGGGCAATATTCACGGCCGCGTCAGTGACCATGATCGGACGCGACATCCCTGGAACATCCATAACGAATATATGTGACAGCCTTCGCCCGGTTCTCAACCCGTTTTCGCGGCGCAGAACCGCGCGCAACAGGTCATCGGTGTGCAAATGCCCCTTCATCAGTGTTTGCGCCCTGCCCTCAACCACCAGGTCAACCGCGCGATGGGCGGCGGCTTGGTGGCCATAGGCCTCGATAATTTCAAATCCGGACAGATCGGCACCCAGTGCCTCGGCTGCGGCAGCGATTTTGCCGGGATCACCCACAAGGATCGGCGTGATAATGCTGTTGCTATACCCCAGCAAAGCACCCCCCAATGAGTTTGGCTCTTCAGGTGCAACAACAGCAGTTGGCATCGGGTCAAGGGGTCTGGCTTTCGCCAGTAACGCTTCGAAATGGCGGTGGCGTTGAACGATAAGTCCCGGCACCTCGATCGAATCGAATTCCATATGCTTTGCGGGCGGCGTGACTCGGACATCTCCGCTCAGGACCAGGGTGCTGTCGCCAACACGCCGAACCTCGGCGGTGCAGATAACATCACCATCGTCGGATTTTTCTGTAACCCGAACAACTGCGGTCAACTCATCTCCGGCCAGAACGATCGCGTGAAACCGTAGATTGGCCGCTCGGGTCTGGGTTCCCGCACCCGGCAAAGTATTCCCCAAGACGGCAGCCACCAGACCGGCGGGCCAAAGCGCAGGGGCCACCGCCTCGGGGTGGCCGTCGCCGTCACCATCATAGGCCGCCAGATGCAGAGGATTGTGATCCCCCGATGCCGAGGCGAAGGCGTAAAGATCGTCAACCGTGCACAATCGTGTCAGCTGGGCTTCGTCTCCGACCTCGAGCTGTGAAAAGGTTCGGTTTTCCTGGATCTTCATTTGGTCAGGCCTTTTTTCAGACGGTGCATCGGCATGCCTCGGAATTGGCGGCGGGTCGCGGAGCGGGGCATTCTCGGTCACTATTCGACCTGTGCCAAATCCTCCAGATCGGATGGCGGATCCATACCTTCGCCAATAACACGTTCACCTACCTCTAGCCGATCCTCTGCTGACGGCAATAGGCCGGACAATGTTTCAGCAGCCCAATTTAAAATGATGGTTTGTTCGACAACAGCACTGCCCGGACCCTTCGAAGGAGTACTGCTCCTGAGGTGGCTTGCCATCCACACCGTCAACCAAGAATAGTTTTCACAAATTGCGAGTTAAACTTTTGATTTAAGAACCACTTTTGACATATATACGACCCGGCCAAACACTTTGCCGCCCTCAGACCTGTTCCCACTAGCCAGTAATGCGGGGGCAAAAATGGGACGGGCATTCACATCTGCACAGGCAAAAACCTGCGGAAGCTAGTATTCAATGCGGCAGACCGGGCATTTTGGTCTGATGGCCCTGTTTGGGCTACAGCGCCGCTGTCCAAACTCTGTAACGTCCCTGCCCTGTCACCTCGCGGATCAAGCCCCTCCGGCTGAAACGGTCAATGTTGCGCTGAACCGCAGCGCGTGAGGCTTTAGTCAGCTCTTCCGCCAATGGGGCCGAAACCATTGGCCAGGCCGTAAACATGTCGATCAGTCTTGGTGGTGTGCGCCCGCTCAACTCTGCAGTGGTCTCTCTGGCGCGCTGCTCCCAGGCGCTGACCCGGTCCAGGTGCAGCAAGGCGGACAATACCGCCTGCCCTGTTCCCCTGATCCAGGCAGCAAGCTTTTCTGATGGTTCACCAACACCTCTCAACGCACCCGGACCCGACAGAACCAAGGGCATGAACACAGCCCCGCCCCGCCCCATCTTGGCCGCATGACGGGCGGCAATGATTGCAGCCTCGGTATCCTGTCCGATGCCTTGAGACAGGGCCCGCCAGGCATGAAAACCGATGGCGGCCTGCGTCACCGGATGCAGCCCCTCGGAATTGCGCATGACTTCGGCAAGATCGGCGATGGCTTCGGGGACTTCGTCAATCCCCTGCGCAATACGATCTAAAAAGGCTGTCAGGCCGGTCTCCCACCCGCCATCCGATGGCGCGGCGCCGGATGTTAGCCGCCGTACGGCCCAACCCGCGCGGTACAGGGCCTGCACATCATCCCCGGTTGCACCAATCCGAAGCCCGGTCCAAAGCGCCAGCCGATCAACGCTGATCCGGTCTCCGGTCCACCATCCCAAATCGGATACATCCATCAGCGCCAGCCGGTGTGTCCACCCATCCGGACCGGCGCGCAAACGTTCGTCCAAGGCGCCGAAACTAACTGCCAGGTCGGCCAGTTCCAACGACAGATCTGCCTGCGCCGCACGCCAGTCCCTGGGATCAAACAAAAGACTGCGGTCGACCCTTGGACCGGGCGGCAGGAAATCCTCGACAGCCTCTTCGTCAGGTGGCAGGAACCACAGATCATCCTCATCAGCGTCGTCATCATCATAGATGCTGCGCGGGCCGAGGGGGTCCTCGTCCTCATCCGGATCGGGAATGACGGGTGTGGTGGTCATGTCCGCTATATTTCTGGTATTTCCGCAGGTTCACAAGGCGTTTTTGACGCGACCTCAGCTTGCAAAGGTCGCGGTCAGAATATCCAGCTTACTTTCCAGGTCAGTCTGATCGCTGTCACCAATCAACATATAGCCATAACCGTCTTTGGACCAGGTCGCCGTCGCCAACCCACTGAGCACTGCCTCTTTCAAATCCTTGCTTGGCGCGCCTTCACCCTGACGAATGACACAGAAGGCAAAAGGCTGGCCCTGTTCATTCGCAAAGACCACTTGAACCAACGGTTTGCCCCTGAAGGACAACACCTGCGCACGCTTCAATTCCATCCCCGGCAACGCCTCAAGAGTGTCACGTCTCAAGGACAGACCCAGCTGTGCCTCGGCCTGATCAAACTGAGTTGTCAACGCCTGTTCCGAGCTGTCCATCCCCGCGATCGTGTCCGCCGCATATAGTGATTGATAGATCGCCGCCTGCTCAGCCCACCCCATGGGCTGAGGCCTGGTTACCCAATATGTGGCCGACACAGAAATCACCGCGACAGATGCAGCTACTGCCAACAGGCGCAGAGGACCGCCACTGGTTTGTATCTCGGCATTTGGGTCAGGCAAAACCATCCGGGGCATCTCGGCCGGGACATGTTCAAACACCGCTTGTACCACCGGTGCGAATGGATCAAGCCCCATCAGGCGCGCCTCAAGCTCGGGTTCGGCCGCAACCGCAGCTTCTATCGCCTGAGCCTCGGCTTCATTCGCTTTGCCTTCCAGGTACGCTTTGAGAACTTCATCGGAAAACTTCATTTGCGACTCCGTCGAACGGCATCTGCCGCCTCATGCTGCATCACGACTTTCAGTTTTTGTCGCGCATTGGACAGCCTGCTCATGATCGTTCCTATTGGCACCTCCAGCAATGCTGCGGCCTCGCGGTAGCTATAGCCTTCGACATAGACCAGCATCACCGTTTCTCGCTGTGCTTCTGGCAACTGCATCACTTGGGTAAACACTTCGGCGGCGAATATATTCGTTTCCGAGTCCGGTCCGGATGCAATCAGCTCTGACTCTGGGGTCAACGACAGTGCCTGCGCTTTTCGGACCGAGCGGGCACGCAGCTCATTCAACCAGATTGAACGGCAGATCGTCATCAGCCAACTGTCCAACCGCTCAAATGACGTCACCTGGTGGTGGCGTTCAAGTGCACGCAGGCAAGTGGCCTGCAACAGATCATCGGCCACATCGGAAGCACCCGACAGGGCAAGCCCAAACCGCCAGACGCGCCTCGAATGCGTCTGGATCGCGCCGCGCACGGCCTGCTCGGAACTCAATTCACCGACCATAGTTTGCTTCACGACCTCTATCATTTTCACGAACCAGGTTCGCTGGGTCAGGCCTGACATACCCTGCGCGGGAAAGAAATGGAACTTATGTTGAAAAGGAAAGTACCATGCGGTCTTTGAAATTTCCCGTGATCTGATCGGAAATCCGCAGGCTCTGATCGAAACATCCTCACTAGGAACGGAGTCTACATCCAGACAGTCGGATCAAGGAGATGGGTTTAGGTCGCGAAGATACACGTACATAACAAGTTCGACATGCAGGCTTCGGTCGATTTGATGCTTGCGATCAAGGACACGATGAAACCCCTCGTCGATCAGGGCATGTCCATGGATGAAGTCCTGGCGCAAAATCCGTTATCCGTCTTTGAGAAGTTCGCCTGGTTTCACATTCCAACCGAGCGGATGACGATGATCATCTATTGTCTGCTGGCAGAGAGCTGAAACTCTCTTGGCCGAAATCACCACCTAGACTTTGACCGTCGAGAATAAGGGCACAATGCGAGGCAGTTAACTGCCTCGCTCAAAACCCCACACAGCCCGCAAAAGGCGCGCTTCACAGATGATAATGGACCCGCAAGATCAGCGGAATTCGCTAGCCTGTGCCAGTTGAGGCAACGGTACCGCAGCGAGTGTTCGCCAGCCTTCTGGTGATACATGTGTAGGGGATTTCTTTCAGGTCGCAGAGAAAGGCACCTGGCGAAGAAACGGAACAGATATCTCCTGCAATAGGTTCGAAGTCCGCTCGGAAATGTACGGTGCTTTTTACACAGATAACCGCGTAGTTCGTTGGGTCTAATCCGATATGAGTAAAATGCGCGCGATCAAGACATTGGTTCCGTATACTTGTGACAACAAGGTCAATACTTGCCTCGTGCCCAACCAAACGTAGGGCAGCTGTCTCGCCCAGCATAGCTACCCCACCGCCATACATTTTTCCGGTATAGCGACAAACGCCATCACCCAAAGCCAGAACTTCAAACTCTGCTTTGACTGGAACGTGCCCAGCCAAGTTGGACTTTGCACCGACCGCAAGTTTTATCCGTGCACCTTCTCCGGCCTTATGGGCTTGTTTTGCACTTTCAGGGTCATGGAACAGACCCATTAAGACACTCTTTGTCCCGCCCTCAATCAGTGCTGCCAGCAGGCCAGTAGTATCTGATGTCCCGCCCGCACCAGCGTTGTCCTGGACATCTGCGACAACAATGGGTTTTCCCCGCCTCTCGCGACATATCGAAACCGTTTCCTCTAGAGACAACATTGAACAATCAAGATCGGCTTCGCGAGATACGAACAAATGCACGACTTCTTCCGCGGCAGCAGCAGCTTTCTGGGCTGTGGCCGCGTAGGCAAGACATGATGGGCCTGTGTCTGAGAAGTCCGCAGCGGTGAAGCCAAGGGCGATTTCTGCCAGAATTTCCTGCTTCTCAAATCTTTTCGGCAATTGATAGATCTCGCTGAATGGCTTGGAGCCCGTATGTTGCGCATGCAGAGGGATGAGGTAAGGCACCGGTTGGAAAGCCTTGTAGAGCGTTTCGCCCGCTAGCAACCGCTGCAGGACAGGAACGCATCGTGCGCCCGTTTCCGCCATATCCAAGTGGGGATAGGTTCTGAAAACAGACAAATAGTCTGCATTGTCGACCATCTCAGCCGAGATGTTGGCGTGAAGGTCCAAACTTGCGACCACTGGCACTTCGAAGCCCACAACTTCACGTACACGACGCAGAAGCTCTCCCTCACCGTCAGCGAAGCTTTCGGTGACCATTGCCCCGTGGAGATCGAGATAAACGCCATCAATGTCGCCCACATCCCGGATGCGATCCAACAACATCTCGCAAATTGTTTCGAATGCGTGATCGGTTACATGTGCGGACGGTTCGGCAGAACACCACAGGGTTGGTGCGACTTCAAATCCTGCTGCCGCTGCAGCCTTCGCAAAACCGGCGATAGGTAGGTTCATGCCAAACGTTTCCGATATCACCTGCGCACCGTGCAACATGCTGGGCCAGGAATCGGCCATCTCAAACTCGTGCAGACCGGCCTGCGTCACACCAAAGCAATTAGTTTCATGCTGAAAACCCGCGATTGCAATACGCTTGGTCGCCATCATGTGTGCTCGATTTCTTGTTCGGCATGGGGCGCAGCAAAAACACTTTGGCCATTGCGGATCGTTTCAAGCACCCGCGTATCTGTCAGGCGGTCCGGATCGTGCAGTGGATTACGCGAAAGGACAACAAAGTCAGCAACTTTACCCGGTTCGACAGAACCGCGCTGCTCGTCCTTGAAGACTTGCCAAGCAGCGTCGATGGTCTGAGCGCGTAAGGCTGACAGAACGCTGATCTTCTGATCTTCACCGAGCACGCGACCAGAAACGGATTTTCGATTTACCGCACAGTGGGCCAGATGGATCGGACGCGTCGGAGTGACCGAGGCATCATTGTGGATTGTATATCGCAAGCCAAACCGCTCGGCAGACGCCGCAGGGGATATCCGCTCGGAGCGCTGCGGCCCCAAGAATGTATCGTAGTGGCGATCACCCCAAAAATGTATATGAGCCGGAAAGAAACTGACGGTAAGTCCAAGCTGGGCCATACGCTCCAACTGATCATCCCGCAGAGCCTGACCGTGGATAATGGTGTGGCGATGATCTTGGCGAGGATGCGCAATAAGCGCCTTTTCCACCGCATCTATGAACATCTCGGCACCGGCATCACCATTGCAGTGGCAATGCATTTGGAAGCCCTTGCCGTGGAGTTTTCTGACGTCGGCATCTAGCTGTTCTTGTGAGGTGTAAACCATCCCACAAGGGTGGCAGGGATCGGACGGCTTGAAATACGGGGTAGACAAAAACGCGGTCTGCAACTGAAAAGCCCCGTCCGTGAACAATTTGCGCGGACCCAGTGTGAAATGCGGGTTGCCGGGCCAGTTCGTACCGATCCAATGCTCGGACAATTCGGGTTCCAGACTTCCGACGGGTAAGAGCTCAATGTCTATTCCCGGATCCAGATCCGCGGGCTGGCTGGCAAAGTGTTCCAACATGGTTTGCGACGCCCAGGCGTTTTGGGCATAGGTCACACCATAGGATAGGTATTCGTCACGACAGGCCTCAAAGCCTAGCCAGAACCTTTCGCGGTCGATCAGGAAATCAGTATCGCCCATCTCGCCCATGGCCGATAATCCTTCGATCAATCCCGTCAGGGCTCCGGTTTCAGGATCACGGCCAAAGCGGCCGCCTTCTGGATCAGGTGTTTGACAGGTTAACCCGCGCCTCTGAAGGGCAACAGAATTGGCCACGCCACAGTGCCCCGACGCATGAATAACCCAGATTGGATGACGCTGTGATACATCGTCCAGCTCAGCCCGCGTAGGCATGCGGCCTTCGCGAATGGCAGTATTATCAAACAACACGCCCATGACCCACTCACCCTCGGGCGTCTCGCCAGCCTTTTCCCGAATCCTGTTCAACGCCTGCGCCATGTGCTTGCAGTCCCCTAAAGGGGGCGAAGATAAGTCGACACGGAACAGCCGTATGAACCCTGGATCCGGGAAATGCCCGTGCGGGTCGATAAACGCCGGCATCAGTGTACGACCTTGTAGGTTATACTCATGTGAGTCAGCCGGCATGCGTGCGCGCAGATCTGCTTCAGCACCGACGGCCTGAATTCTTTTGCCCTCGGTCAGAACGGCCTCGGGAGAGGAGTTCTGTGCATCCATAGTCAGGATTGTGCCGTTAAAATATAGTGTGCTTGGCATTGGGTTTCCTACTACGACAGCGGGGCCAGACAACGCAGCCCGTGGCCGCCATTTACTTCCCATTCCGGAGTCTGGGTGCAGATATCCTTGGCAAAGGGACAACGCTCGCGGAACTCACAACCGGACGGGCGTTTGAGCAAACTGGGGGGCTCACCTTTGAGAGCGATCCGTTCCAACCGCGCATCCGGGTCCGGCTCTGGGTTGGCACTCAGCAGGCAGCGGGTATAGGGATGGCGCGGCTCGTTAAAGATGGCCTCGGTTGTACCTTCTTCAACCAATCGGCCCAAATACATGATGCCCATTCTGTCAGCCACATGGCGTACGACGCTAAGGTTATGCGTGATAATCACCATCGCAAGCCCCAGCCTTTCGCGCAGGTCGTTGAGCAGGTTCAGCAGCTCGCCCTGAACCGACACATCGAGACCTGCAGTGGGCTCATCCGCAAGGATCAATTTGGGTTCCAGTGCCAGTGCACGTGCCACACCCACACGCCGAGCTTGGCCACCAGATAGCTGATAAGGATAGCGGTCCGCGAAATGCGTGGGCAAGTTGACCATTTCCAACAGGCGCTTGGCTTCGGCGTCCATGTCACGGTCTTTCATGCCCTGAATGCGGTAAGGCTCGGTAATCAGACTGCGGATGGTCAGACGCGGCGACAGGCTTCCAACCGGGTCTTGAAACATCATCGCCATGTCTTTGCGCAACGGGCGCATGACACTTTCGGGTGCGCCCCGAATTTCCTGACCTTCGAAGGTGACCGAGCCATCTTGCGCAGGTGCTAACCCGGCAATGGCGCGAATGACCGTGGTTTTACCAGACCCACTTTCACCAACCAGCGCGTAAGTCTCTCCGGGTTCTACGGTAAAGCTGACACCCGCCAGTACATTGACCGGGCCATAGCTGGTATTGAGGTCCACAACGTTCAGCAAGCTCATGATGCGACCTCCTGATGGTTCAGCCAGCACGCAGCGTGATGGCCTTCTTTCAATTGATCCAGTGGCGGCACTTCGGTGGCGCAGCGCGCCATGGCCTGATCACAACGATCCCTGAAAATGCAGCCCCCAGGCAGGTTGGCCAAGTCGGGCACTTCACCGGGAATGGTTGGCAATACACGGGCTCGCTCTTTGATGTGACCGGGGTCGCATTCGATCAGTCGGCGTGTGTAAGGGTGTTTAGGATTGTGAAAAATCTCCCGCACGTCCCCGCTTTCAACAACTGCGCCAGCATACATCACAACAACCCGGTCGCAGAGTTCTGCGATCACGCCCAAATGGTGCGAGATGAACAGGATGGCACAGTGAAACTCGCGCTGCAGCTCTTGCAGGCGCTCAATGATCTGCACCTCCAGTGTCGCATCCAGTGCAGTTGTCGGCTCATCCGCAATCAAAAGATCAGGTTCGGACATCAACGCCATCGCGATGGCGATCCGTTGACGCATCCCGCCAGAGAATTCATGCGGATATTGCGCCAGACGCGCCTCAGGGTCAGGAATGCCAACAGCGCCCAACATTTTGGCCGCGTGCGCCAACTTGTCAGCCTTGGACTGTCTGGATCGGTGCTGAATATCCAGCATCTGCTGACCGATAGTCAGAACCGGGTTGTGCGTTTGCATCGGATCCTGAAAGACGATGGATATATCCGCCCCGCGCAGGTCCCGCATGTGCCGATCAGAAGCTTGCAGCAAATCCTTCCCCTTGAACCTAATTTCTCCTTCACGGAACCGGGTATTGGGCGCGGTCAAACGCAGAATGGATGAGATCAATGTGGATTTACCACAACCGGACTCTCCCACGATGCCAACGATTTCACCTTTGTTGACGTTGAATGTGATGTCCCTCAATGCCCTGAGGTCGCCACGGCCTGTTTCGTAATCGACGCAAAGCTGGTCGATTTCCAGAAGTGTCTCGGTCATCGCTGTTTCCTCAGTTTCGGGTCAACTACATCGCGCAGGCTTTCACCCAGAAACGTGAAGCCAAGCGTTGCCAGAATGATCGGCAGGCCTCCGCCAACAACCAACCAAGGAGTTTGGCGGATCAGGGAATAGCCATCCTTAAGCAAAGCACCCCAGCTTGGGGTCGGAGGCTTAACGCCCAGACCCAGGAAGGACAGGCCGGCCTCAAGCGCGATGACTGTAGGGATATCCATGGCTGCCAACACAGCCAGAACGCCAATGATGTTGGGCAGCATATGAACGCCTAGAATGCGCGCCATGCTGGCCCCCATTGAACGTTCAGCCAGGATGAACTCAGAGTTGCGAAGTGTCAGCGTTTGGGTCCGCGCCACACGCCCATATGTTGGGATCGATGTCGCCATGACGACAAACACGACCGTCTGCAGACTGGGCCCGATCAGGGCCACAACGGCCAGCGCGAACATCACTGTCGGAAAGGACCGGATGGTATCGAAGAACAGCATTAGAAGATTATCGAGCCATTTCGGCCCATACCCTGCAATCATGCCCAGTGTCAGGCCAATCGCCATTGCTCCGAACACGGCGGGCAATGCCACCTTGAGCGCAACTTGGCCCCCCGCGATGACCCGCGAAAACGTATCGCGCCCTAACTGATCTGTGCCCAGCAGGTGTGCCATAGACGGTCCCTGCAAGCGGGATTTGATATCCATCGCAATCGGATCATAGGGTACGATCCAATACGCAAAGATTGCGCAGAAAACGATGACACCGACGATGATTAAGCCCATGAGACCAAGCGGGTCGCGCGCAACGCCGACTATGATCTGGCCCATTTCGGAACGAGATTTTTCCATGTGCCTGCCTCCTCAATGAGCCGTGCGCGCGCGTGGATCAAGCAGCGCATTGATCAGATCGGCCAATGCGGTCGACACCACGAACAAAGCTGTAGATACTAGGACAGAGCCCATCACAATCGGGTAGTTTCGGGTCGTAATGCTGTCGATGACCAGTTTGCCCAAACCAGGTCGGGCAAAGACGATTTCAGCGAAAACCGCCGAGCTGAGAAGAAAACCCATCCCAACACCGATCACGGTAACCACGGGCAAAATGGCGATCCGCAGCGCGTACACCATGACCACGCGACGTTCGGCGATACCAAAGGCTCGGGCCGTGCGGACATGGCTTTCACCCATAACCTCCAGCATCGAGGCGCGTACCAACCGGGCAATATAGCCAACCCAACTGAGCCCGATGGCAAAGGCGGGCAGGACCAAATGGTCAAGACGGTCAAGGAAGCCTTCCCCGGCACCGATCGCGGGAAACCACTGTAGATGCACTGCAAAAACCAAAAGAGCCAAGAGCGCGACAACAAAGGCCGGAGCGGCCACAAAACTAACAGATATCGCGGCGGCAACCCGGTCGACCAACGTATTGGGATGCGCAGCCGCATAGGCGCCGAGTGCGATGCCCAGCGTAGCTGACCACAGGATCGACGCGAAAATCAGTTCCAATGTGAATGGTAGTTGCTGGAACACGATGTCAGTCACGGAACGACCCGAAAAGACATCGGTTCCCAAGTCTCCCTGCAAGAGGTTTCCGTAAAAAATCAAAAGCTGTTTCCAGATTGGCTGGTCCAGCCCCAACGCTACTGTGAGTTGGGCCTGAAGCTCGGGCGTGGCGCGTGGGCCGAGCATGATTTGGACCGGGTCGCCTGGCACGGCGCGGATCATCAGGAACATGACGGTGACCGCCACGAACAGGATAAGCAGCGACAGCCCGAACCGACGGGTTGCGAATTTCAGCATGGCCAACTGGCTCCTTTTGGCTTGATGGCGTTGGTGTTGGCACGGCGAGCGTTATGCACCCGCCGCACCTGGTCGACCTGGGGAGATCAGGTCGCCTTGCCAAAATAGCGAAGCAGGGACAGGCCATCTGGCCGCAGCGCTGGAATGACGCGTGCGCTGTGAATAACCGGTGTCGCCTCGTGAGTGATAAAGCGATAAGCACCGCTTTCTTCCATCAGATCCTGCGCACGCTGATACATTTCAGCTCGCTTTGCGATGTCCGTTTCAGCAGCCGCAGATTCATGGATTTCGTTAAATTCCGGGCTGTTAAACCGTTCCCAGTTCCATTTCCCGATCTGTTCTGGTGTGAACCACGACGTCGCATAATACGGATCAGGCGTCATCGAGAAACGGTTCAGAACAAGCTGTAGGTTCTCATTGTCACCAGACGCCCAGAATGCCCCGGATTCCAGAACGTTAACCTCAACCGTGATTCCGATCTGCGCCAGCGTCGCCTGAATAATCTGTGCAGTTGTTGTAAAGGTCGTCTTGTTCAACGTATCGAGGGTTAGCGTGACATTGGTTTCACCGGATTCCGCGAGCAACTGCGCGGCTTTCTCGAAGTTCGCCTCAGGTGGTACAAGCGAAGATGGCCGATGGCCAGCAAGGCCCGGTGCGATGATGCCGGTAGCCGGTTCAGCAGCTCCAAAATATGCTGCCTCCAGGATGCTCGGAACATCCACTGCGTGCTGAATTGCCTGCCGCAGTTTTTGATTTTGCAGCTTTGGATGCTCGACGTTCATTCCCATCCAGACATAGTAAAGCGAGGGTTTCTCAACCAGCGACCCACCATTGGGAACCCCGGCGCGATACCGCTCAACTGAGCCCAGCGACACGCGAGTTACGTCCAACTCGCCTGCCTCGAACGCAATCTCGGCCGTGTTTTCATCATCGATCGGATAGATCTCGACGGTATCCCAAGCGGGGGCATCCCCTTTCCAGTCAGGGTTGCGCTTTAGAACGGTCTTTTCTTTGGGCGACCAACTGTCTCGCAGATACGGGCCGGATTCCGCAACCGGATCAGCACCGATCCGGCCACCGGCGGCTTCGACCGCTGCCTTGGAGACGATGTTGCCAGTAATATACGGCAGGGCAATCGACCAGATCGGGGCAAACGGGCTGTTCAGAACGATTGTCCCTTCACGGTCTCCTGTCACTTCAACATGGCTGAATGGCCCTAGGTCGGGCTTATTCGGACTGTCGGTCGCGTCGTCCACGATCCGTTCCATGCTGAATTTGACGTCTTCAGCAGTCATCGCGCCAAATCCGTTAGTGAATCCAATATCGTCACGCAATGCAAACTTGATATGGGTCGGGTCAACCTGCTCGATCATAGTTGCCGCATCCATTTGCCAACCCCATTCCTCGCCCGGCTTGTATTGGATCAGCTTGTTGTAGATGGAGGCATGCACTTCTTCTTCAACGACACCAACGGAATGTGCTGGATCCATGTTCTGTGCATCACCATAAGCCCGCACCCGCAGAACACCGTCGTCTGCTGCAAACGCGCGGTTCGCCCACCCCATCGGAAGCGCTGTAGCGGCCCCTAGCGCAGTTGCACCTTTCAGAAACCTCCGGCGACCAACATTGGCCTTTGTCCATTCGATCTTCATAGTATCCTCCCTTAGATTAAGTCAGAGAAGTCCGCGTGGAACGGTTTCGGACCATTCCCTTGTTAGGACTTCGATTTCATTTGCGCCTTCAGCGGCGCGTAGTTTGCGGTAGAGATAGAAATTCTCGGTGTCACAGCTCATGCGGCACTCGGTCGTGATGGCGACCTGCCATTCTTCGCGCTCGAACGAAAAACTCCAAGCGGTCTCGAAATACGCGATTTTCGGATCATCGGGGTGAATGCGGTAAAGCATGCGTACGTCGCTACCAACAATCAGATCGTGGTAGGGATCGCGCGTTTTACCATAGTCATCAAACGTCTCCAGAACCACGCAACCGCTTTCCGTCACCGTGCGTTCTGATTGCGCTGAAGGTAAACGCAACTGCTCAGCTGCCAGAACCGGATACGCCTGCGCCGGGCCGGGTTCAGAGGCTTGAATTTCATGCGCAACTTCGCGCACCGGCAGATGAAGAGCACAATCCAGCAAGTGTAAAGTTACCGTGGCCGATTGAGGTGCTGGCCAGACAATCGGCCAATAAGACGTCGACAACGCCAGTCGCAAAACGTGGCCCTCGCGCAAATGGTGCGCACATTCGTTCAGCGTGATTTCAGCCTCGTAGAGCTCACCTGGTTGCAGGGCCTGCGGCGTCTCATGACTGTGGGAGTGACACAGGTTCAACGGACGATAGCTGATCCGCTGTGACACACCTTCGGGTGAAACATCACACAGCCGCGCGACAAGCTGGGCAACAGGCTGATCCACTGAAAACTGGAACTTTAGCTTTGCCCGACCCAGCAGCTCGAGCGGTGCTTGCAGCGGCGAGCTGTCAAAACAGACCGATAAGGCATCATCACCGGACTGATCCCCTGCAAGTTCATTGTCGATACGCATGCCCGCACAGAAATATCCGCCTTCCCCACCAACATGGTTGGGCGACGTGACAACGACCGTGCCAACCACCGGGTCCCGCGAAAACCCACCAGGAACCAGATGCCAGACCCGTTCTGAGACATGAGGTGACGGCCATGCCGTCTCTGCAATCCAACGACCTTTCCGAGGACCGTTTTGCGCAGTCGGATTGAAGTGTTCCTGCATGTATGTCCGATAGGCAGGCAAGTCCTCGGCGCCGTTTTGTTGTCCCTTCAGCCAGCGGTCAAACCATCCGACGACTTCGGAATGAAAATCTGCGGGATCAAGCTTTGAGATGTGCGGATAGCGGTGTTCCCACGGCCCAATGATAGCTTTGGTTGGCGCCGTCAGGTTGGCTGCCAAAGCCGGAGGCGCATTGACGTAAGCATCTGCCCAGCCTGTAATCGCCAAGACAGGGGTTTGGATCGCGGTCCAATCCTCGCAAACTGAGCCGTGCTTCCAATATGGGTCGCGCGTCTGATGTCGCAGCCAATCTGCAGAAGAGAATGGGACGTTTTGCAGTCGGGCAAGCCAGTCCTGTCGCCAATCTGCTCGAAGCTCTGGATCAGCTGGGCGCGTCAGATAGGCAAACATCTGACTGCCCCAATTCATGTTGTCACTCAGCAGGCACCCACCCATGAAATGGATGTCATCGGCATATCGATCCACAGTCGAAGCGACACTGACGATGGCTTTCAGTGCAGGTGGTTGCCTGAAGGCCAGCTGCAGACCATTAAACCCGCCCCAAGATATCCCAATCATCCCGACATTGCCGTCACACCAATCCTGCGCGGCAATCCAGGCTATGACTTGCTCACCATCATGCAGTTCCTGTTCCGAGTATTCGTCGTCGAATTGCCCTTCGCTGTCCCCGGTGCCAGCTATGTCGACCCGAATACAGGCATAGCCCGCCTTTGCAAAAACCGTGTGTGTTGTTTCGTCTCTGGGCGCGGTACCGTCACGTTTGCGATATGGCAGATATTCCAGAATGGCCGGTGTGGGGCCTGTCTCGGGCAACCAGAGGCGCGCCGCAAGCCGTCGCCCATCGGCGAGTGTGATCCATGTGTTTTCGATTGTTTCGATTGGCATCTGAAGCTTGTCTGTTACGATCTGATGCTGAAGAAGAAACCGATTTGCAGATAAATCAAATTGTGCAATCTTATGCGAGTTGACGCAGTTTGCAGTGATATAGCGTCAAAACGCGAAAGGTTTTTCTTGTGTCCGAGTATTTTTCTGCCAACTTACGATCGTTGTGCGCAGAGCATGGAAACATTTCGCAGATTTGCCGCGAAATCGGCGTCAATAGACAGCAATTCAATCGCTATTTGAATGGCTCCAGCCTGCCCTCTGCCCATAACATGCGCCGCATTGCACGTCATTTCGACCTGACCGAAGCACAGCTTTTCGAGGAAACTGCAAGCTTCGAACGAATGCTAAGAGGCGTCCTGCCACAAGTTGGGAAAACGCCCACAGATGCATTTTTGGAACCCTTCCGGGGGCAACAGAAGAACCTGAGGCGCTATATAGGTTTTTATCATTCCTATTTCTGCACGCCATCTTGGGAAGGAAAAATCTTCTGTTCATTGATCCGCATTCAGGAAGTTGAAGGGCTAATCACGATCCGGTCCCGTGAAATTGCCACGTCTCCAGACAAGAGCATGCATCAGATTTCGCGCTACGCTGGCTTTGTAACTATGCGCGGGAACAGGATATTCGTGACCGAACACGAGCTCGCGCGCGAAGGCAGCGTTTCCAATACAATCTTGTACTCGGCGCATCGCCAGCAACTGAAGTATTTGCGAGGGATGACCATGGGCGTTGCTTGGCGCCCATACCCCCATCCATACGCAGCCAAAACAATCTGGAAACGTCTGCACGAACGTGTAACAGCGCGCGAGGCGATCGCAGCTTGTGGCATTTACCCAATTCAAAGTAATAGGATTGATCCAACTGTCAGAAAGCACCTGACCGAGGTCTGAATCGCCGGATTCACATAAGCGGCAGCACCGTTCTTTAGGTGCCGACTCCAATTCCGATAGCAATTTTTCGTCCAAACTGTACGAGATCAATTCGTACCAGTTCTTCGAGACAGCACTGACAATGCCGCAAGTCTAGCTCGTGCAACGGGTAATGTTCGTCTCTGATTGCAGCGAAGAGGCGGATTATGACCCAGGCATCACCACCGATCTGGCAATACCATGTGTGTGCAGTAGCATTTGTGCTGCTTCTGCAAACATGCTGCCTGTCTGACGTCTGGCACGAAACACTGGTCAGAACTTAACCCACCGCTGCACGAAAACGCCACCCCCGATCAAAGGGGCGGCGCAAGGTTCGTAACGCTATAGGTTGATTACTCGGCAGCCTGTGTGCTTGCGTCAGCATGCTTGTCACGCTGTCCGTCGCGGTAAAGCGCTTTGGTCAGCGAGACCATCATCAGGGCCATCACCATGGTAAATGGCAATGCACCGATGATCATCGCGTTGCGCAACGCATCCATCGGGTTGTTTTCCCCTGCAGCAAGGATCAGCGCGCCGATCACAGCCGTCAGGATCACCCCCCAGATGATGCGGTGCTTGATGCCGGTCTCCTGGCTGCCGCCGGACATGATGGTGTTCATCACCAGAATGCCCGAGTCAGCTGAGGTCACCAGGAAGGTCATGATCAGGATCACGCACATGACGTTCAGCATGGACAGCAGCCCTCCGTCGATCATGTAGGACAGAGTCACGAACAGCTTGTTGGTGTTCGAGGCACCAATGATCGCGCCTTCTGCGGCACCGGCCAGTTCCAGATCAATCGCGGTGCCACCCAGTACTGTCATCCAGGCGAAGCACACCAGTGCCGGTGCGAAGACACAGCCCAGAATGAACTCACGCACGGAGCGACCTTTGGAGATACGCGCCAGGAACAGGCCCACAAACGGCGAGAACGCAATCCACCAGGCCCAGTAGAACGTGGTCCAGCCAGACTGCCAGCCGAATTGACGGCCCTGCTCGCCCGCTGCATAAGCTGCGGCCAAAGTTGCTTCGTCCAACTCCGCAGCTGCGCCTTCCAGACCGCTCTTGAAGCCGTCAAAGCTGCCCCAGGCATTGGTAGCGCCACCCATCAGGGCGTCCGCATGCGCCTGCGCTTCGGCCGGAAGAGCCGCCGCAAAGGCTTCGGTCGACAACGGACCATATGCACCAAAGCTCAGCGAAAGGAAGTGCAGAAGGTAGTCAACCAGGGCCGTACCATATGTGGTCATGGCAAAGACGAAGGACCCGAAGATCACGAACGTGCCCAACAGGATGATCGACAGGACAAGGTTCAGGTTCGAGAGGTATTTAACACCGCGTCCCACACCCGAAACCGCCGAAATAATCGACAGACCCATGATGACGACCAGACCTGCGATCAGACCAACTTTGCTTGGTGTGGGTACTTCACCACCAAAATCCATGATCCATTCCATGCCGGTGATTGCATACAGACCATCGATGAACTGGCTGACACCAAATCCGATCGTAACGGACACACCCAGGATCGTTGCAACAACGCCCAGAACGTCAACGACGTGGCCGAGGAAACCGTTCATCAGACGACCAAAAAGCGGGGTAAGAGCCGCGCGAATGGTCAGAGGCATGTCACGGGTATAGGCGTAGTAGGCCAGCGACAGGCCGGTCACCACGTAAATTGCCCAGGCATGAAAGCCATAATGCAGGAAGGTATACCGATACGCGGATTGAACGGACTCTGGATCATTGCCTGCAACTGCACCGGCGACGACCTCGGGGTTCGATCCCCACAGACCCAACGGTTCAGCGGTGGCAAAAACCATCAGGCCGACACCCAGACCTGCTCCGAACATCATCGAGAACCAGGAGAAGTTCGAAAACTCGGGCTTTTCGCCCGCTGTTCCCATAACCCGTTTTCCGGTCGACGGAAGGACGGCAACAATGACGAGGAAGATGACAAACAGGCCGACAATGACCACGTAGAAGCTGTTGAAGACTTCCAGCAACTTTCCGTTCCAGCTGCCAAGTGTGCTGTTGGCATTGGCCGGAAAGACAAGTGCCCATAGCACAAGGGCAACCATGATGCCCTTGCTGATCAGCGCAATCGGTACGCTGTAATTCTCATAGAAACCGGCATCCGCCGTTTCTATCTCTAGATCCGTAAATGGTTCAGGTAATGACATAAGGTTCCTCCCAGTTGTCACTTTTTCATTATTTTTCCGCACAGGTTAGTTGGCTTTGTACCATGAACCCGACGGGCCTTTGGTTCGAACACACGTGCCGATCTTCTCATGCAGCGTGGCGGTTAGCGCTACGTCTCCGGTAGCGGCACATTCAAGGATTACCGACGGTTCACATCTGGCAGGCGAGCATTGCTCGCCGACTGAAACGACGCGATCAGGTTCAGAAGTGGTCACGTCTGGCTCCAAATTCGGCAATTCCGATTCAGAGCAGAATGCAGCTACAGGGCGATATCAGTCAAACTCAATTAGCTTTAATTAACTTCAGCAAAGATGAAGTCGGTAACTTTCCTTGCCAGAATTCAACAACCGCACGGATCTACTTAGGTGCATGCATAGGGTCGATACTAATGATCTGAACCGCGCCAACAAGTCGTAACCTTTGTATAGCGTTGGGCCTATCCCGCCCTATCCGACGCGAAACCGGTTCAGTCAATTTCGGCCTCGGCCGGGTTGGTAACAGCTACAGTCCCCGTCGCATAGATCTCTATCAGGGCTTCGCCAGCCTGTGATCCATCTAACTCCACCTCAATGATCTCAAGGAATTTTTCGGTCTCAATCGCAGCCACCGCCATTGTCCGCATATAGATTTCCCAAAGATTATACTTGCGTTTGGACGAAAGATTCCCATCATTCGATATTCAGTCTCGTATTGTGAGAATCTCGTTAACATGCACCTAGAACGTCTGATCCAGATACTTGAAATCATCGCAGTCGCCGGACGCCCTGTTTCGGTGGCAGAGGTTCAGCGTGCAACCGATCTGCCCAAGCCCACATGTTACCGGCTCATTCAGTCACTTGTTGAACAAAATCTCCTCGACGAACCCTCTGATGACGGAAAATACATCATTGGCGAGCGGATGATCAGGATTGCCTTGCTTGGAAAGTCCGATGCCGATGTCCGACGCTGTGCAGCCCCCCTCATGCGCCTCGCAGCGACAAATTTTAATGAAACGGTTTTTCTTGCGCGCTTTCGCGACAACAAAGTTGAAATCATCCACGTAGAAACACCCGATGATCCCGCTCGTGCCTTCATTCATCCGGGCTTGGGCGTACGTCCCATGCATGCCTGCTCGTGCTCGAAAGCCATTGCCGCCTTTGCGGAACCGGAATTTCGCGAAAGCATCATGTCAGGGAGCCTGAAGGCGTATACTGAACACACCAAGACGACCGAAGATGAGCTACGCCGCGAATTCGAGATAATTAGCGAACGCGGCTTTGCCGATTGTGATCAGGAAATCGACATCGGAATTGCCAGCGTTGCGGCACCGGTATCGATCGGCAACATCGGAGCTACGTTCAGTATTGGTGCGGTTGGCCCCATTCGCCGGTTCCGCACCGAATACCGCATCGAGATCGGCGAGAAACTGAAAGGCTTGTCCAAGAAGGTCAGTGGCGCAATCCAGCTGTGCAACGTAACGGATACATAAGGAAACGAATAACTAAGGGCCCTTTTGGCCAAAAGGATGACACTGAGAATAGGAAAAATTCAACAAACCGGAGGAAACCAAATGAACCTGAGACCAGATCCAACGTTTCACGCCTCGCCTAAGCTTGCAATGCAGGCACCGGTGGAAAACTACGCCTTCACTGTAATGCTCAGCCCGGACGGATCGCAATCTGATGGCATCGCGGTCATTGACCTCAAACCGGACTCCGACACCTATGGCCAGATCGTACATCAGGTCATTGTTCCCAACAAAGGCGACGAATTTCACCATTTCGGCTGGAACGCCTGTTCGTCATCTCTGTCTCCTCTGACCGGGCACGCCTTTCTGGAACGTCGTTATCTGATCGTACCTGGAATCCGATCCTCACGTATTTACGTCATCGACGTGAAAGACCCGTTGAAGGCCAAGATCCACAAGACGATCGAACCCGAAGAACTATTTGCAAAAACCGGTTATTCGCGCCCGCACACCATCCATTGCGGTCCCGAAGGGATCTATGTTTCCTGCCTTGGAGGTGGCGGCGAAGACGGTACAGACGGACCTCCGGGCATCTTCATCATGGATTGCGAGACGTTCGAAATAATCGGGCAATACGAGATGGATCGCGGCAAGCAGGACAAGCACTATGATTTCTGGTGGAATCTGCCGCAGGACTACATGGTTAGTTCCGAATGGGGTTTGCCGCCGCAGTTTGAAAACGGTGTGGTGCCCGAGGACCTGTTGTCGAACAAGTATGGCCATTCGATCCACTTCTGGGACTTGCGCGCGCGCAAGAATATCCAGACGATGGATTTCGGCGACAATTACCAGATGGCACTGGAAATTCGCCCTGCGCATGACCCGACAAAATCTTATGGTTTCTGTGGTGTCGTAGTGGACACCACCAACCTGCAAGGCGCAATTTTCACATGGTGGCGCGGTGACGACGGCAAATGGCAGTCCAAGAAAACGATCACCATCGACCCGCGCCCCGAAAAGCCCGAGAACCTGCCGCCACTGTTGCAAGGGTTCGAGGCCGTGCCGCCGCTGGTCACCGATATCGACCTGAGCCTAGACGACAAATACCTCTATGTTGCGTGCTGGGGGCTGGGCGAGATGCATCAATACGATGTCAGCGACCCGATGAACCCGAAGCTGACCGGAAAAGTCGAGCTGGGCGGCATCGCCCGCGGCACCAAGCACTCCAACGGCAAGGATTTTGCCTATGGCCCGCAAATGGTAGAAATCAGCCGCGACGGCAAGCGCGTCTACTGGACCAACTCGCTTTATTCCACCTGGGACAACCAATTCTATCCCGACGACGAAGGCGGACAAATGGTGATGGCCGATGTGGGCGAAAACGGGGGGCTGACTCTGAACAATGACTTTTATGTCGACTTCCCCAAAGGTCTGCGCAGCCACCAAATTCGCCTAGAAGGCGGTGACTGTTCGACCGACAGCTTCTGCTATCCGTCCGTCTAAGAAATGGGCGACATAACAACAATGACAGCCCTTTGGTGGGCTGTCATTTTTTCTGGACTCTACCACGGTATCAACCCCGGCATGGGTTGGCCGTTGGCCGTTACGGCGGCGTTGATGGAGCGAAAGCACAGCGCCCTGCCAAAAGCGCTGGCAATGTTGGCCACGGGGCATTTCCTCGCGATGATTGGCATCTTGTTGCCATTCTCACTGATGATGTTCCTTGTTCAGTGGGAAGTTCAAATCCGCGTGGTCGCCGGGCTTTTGGTTATCGCCATGGGCCTCTATCTGCTGATCAACCGAAGACATCCGAGAATTCTGGCGCGCGTGCACCCTGCCCGGTTGGCGCTCTGGTCATTCCTCGCTGCGATGGCGCATGGGGCTGGTTTGATGCTGGTGCCGATTTTTCTGGGCATCTGTGCGATTGGAGCGAACGAAACCGGTCATGCCGCAGCACAAACACTTATGAGCAGCAACGTGACGACTGCGTTTCTTGTTGCAGCGGTACACACGTTGTCGATGACAGTTGCTGGCGGCACCATCGCAGTTGTGATCTACCTTTGGCTGGGGCTCAGGTTCCTCTCAAAGACATGGTTCAATCTTGATGTCGTTTGGGCACTCAGCCTCATCGCCGTCGGAGCATTCGGACTCTATGCAGCACTTTTTGGCCATTGAAATCGGTTACCCGACCAAATGCCACCTGTTCACGAGCTGGCAGAAACCAGCAATCCCGACAGTTAATCTTTCAACGCATCTAGTGGCACCTGAAGCACCGCGTTGCCGGTTTAGTCAGGTGGAATTTCGCCTGCAGGCTCTGCCGCAAACTTTTCAACTTGATTGCCTGGAATAACCCCGACCGGCATGATGCGTGAGTCAATCTGCAAAGCGGACGCTCAACACGCTCTCGTTCAAAGGATGCCATTTTCCAAAGCACATCGTTGTTCACGCAATCTACTTTTACTCACGATACTCAGTGCCTTAACGCGACCTGGAGCAGATATTGGCTGAGCGGTGCGTTGCGGTTGATCATGTGACAATCAGCAGATTGGGTGGTGAAATTCTCGCCCCAGGTCAAGATTGAGACGCATAAACGTAAGCGCCCTGGTGCAGTTTCATGGCGCATGGACGAAACCTATCTCAAAGTGCGCGGCCATTGGATGTATCGGTATCGGGCGGTTGATCGCGACGGCCAAGCAATTCTTCGCGGAGGCATTGGCCAACAAAGGCATTCCGTTGCAGATCGTGGTCGACAAAACCGCCCCTCTCGCTGCAAAATCTGTTTTCATTCCAAGATCAAACATCTTCTTTATACTGGTTACGCAACCAGTCCACAAAGATCTCGACCTCTGGTCGTACAGCTTTTTTGGAAACAGGTTGCATTAGGAAATGTGCATCCGGGTGTGGCAACGGTTTGCCGGCAAATCGAACGCCCGAGGCGAGCCCATTTTCGGTATTAACCAGTCGCGAGAACACTAGGGCATAGCCACCGCCACTCGCGACAAGTTGCAGCGCAGAAATGGTTGTGTCTACCAGGTATTGCGGGGCGTCTTGCGGCTTGGTGCAGTCATATGCGCTCAAGTATCGTTCCCAATGGCCTTCATGGCCTAATATGTGAACAAATGGACCAGACAGCAGATCCTGCACTTGCTTTGAACTGTTCTTCCGGCCTTTAGCGCATATCGGGACGATCGCTTCATCAGAGAGTTTCTCGGAGAGTGCGTCGGTCCAGTTGCCACGACCCAAGCGCAGCTCTACGTCGATCTCTTCTAAATTGGTGGTCTCTGTCCAGATATTTGTCACAAGGCGAAGATTTATCGTCGGGTGGTCTTTCTTGAACGACGGAAGACGGGGCGCAAGCCAAAGTGAAGCGGTCGATATCGGCGCTTTGATCGTAACTGTCTTCGTCGCCATCGACCCGAAAAGGTTTGCCGAGGCCATATCGATATCAGCAAGCGCCTGCCGGACAGTTGAACAATAAGCCTGACCAAGCTCTGTGAGAGACAGGTGTCTTGCGCGCCTCACAAATAACTTGTGCTGCAACTGCTGTTCCAATGATCGGATGTGCAGGCTGACGGCAGCCTGCGTCAGCCCCAATTCGACGCTTGCACTGGTAAAATTCAGATGTCGGGCCGCGGCTTCAAAGCTACGCAGCCAGGTTAGACTTATCTGGTTGGACGGCATTTACCACCAAGAAAAATTCGCGATAGATCGTTTTATCTATCAATTTTCTTCTATCAGCAAGTTCCCAAATTTGGTCTGGTTTTGTTCTTTCGCTCGAACAGGAGATACGGACATGACTGAAAAAAACAGGATGTGTCGCAAACTCTGGTGTCTAGTTGACGAGCATGCATGATCTGAGGTTTTTACTGGTCGAATAATTTTCGAACAGGTTATTTGAGCATGATCTCGTTAAAGGGCTGTCATTTCCCCAAGGATGCAGTTTTGTACGCTGTTTTCTTCTATCTGCGGTACACGGTGTCCTATCGTGACTTGGAAGAGATCATGGCTGAGCGCGGTGTCCGAGTTGACCATGCCACTTTTTATAGGTGGGTGGTGAAATACTCGCCAATCGTCGCAGCTCGTGCGCTGTCAAAGAAGCGTCCAACGCCGAGTTCATGGCGCATGGACGAAACCTATATTCGTGTTCGCGGCAACTGGATGTACCTCTATCGGGCCGTCGACAAAGCTGGGAATACTCTTGATTTCATGTTGTCTGAGCGCAGGAACCGTCCAGCAGCAGCAAGGTTCTTTGCCAAAGCGCTGTCTTCAAATGGAATCCCGAGCAAGATCGTCATCGACAAAAGCGGCGCCAACGCGGCTGGCATTCGAGTGGTGAACAAAATCCTTAATCGGTTTGGCTGCCCAGCCAAAATCCAAACGGTCAGGTCCAAGTATTTGAATAACCTAATCGAACAGGGTCATCGGTTTATCAAGCGTCGTGTACGGCATATGTGTGGGTTCAAATCGTTCAGATCCGCATCAGCTACTTTGGACGGCATCTAGGTCGCCAAAATGATCCGGAAGCGGCAATTCCCCAGCACTACCACGTCGGGCTTTCGGCTGTTTGCCGAGATCGCAGAATAGGTGTGTCCGGTAGTTGACTGCCTATGGTCGTTGCAAAAGTTTGCGACACATCCAGTTCACAATGAGGAACGAACGGCGGCCCTGCGGACATAGCTGCAATTCGCCCTTTCCCAAAATCCTCTTTGTGTCGCAGTCTTGCGCGTGACGTCCGCTTGACGACACGACCCCTATCAAACGATCATCTCAGAACTGTCATGTGGTACTTCAAGGGAGATCTCATGGAAGTATTCGGAAGTGAAGCACAGCGACGCATGTCAACCATGGGCGAGCATCTTATGCAGCTGTTGGGTGATGACCCTCGGTTTTGTAGCCATGGGCGTGGTATACAGATTGCCAACGAGTATAGCGGGGCGTTGGATGATGCCGTCGCAATGGCCCGAATTCTTGGCATCACGGCGATAGAAAGCATACCGCGTGAGGAGGTGGCGACGGCGCGAGAACGAATTGAAAGCGAGGGTTTAAAAACCGACACGATTGCTTGCTATCTTGGCGGTCTGAACTGTGTCGAAGCCGCTCGCCAAGTGGTCGCAACTCATGCTTTGCCCGAGGATTTAACGCTACGAGTGATTGATCGCAGCTCTCCACCAGAATGGCTTGAAGCTTTCGCGGAAGTCGCGTTGAGCCATGGTGTTCTACCGCCAATAGGGCCGGTGATGCGCGGATTGTCTCGTCCCGGGTTTGCTATGGTCGTCGTTGATCGATCAGGTGCTCCAATTGCAACTGCGGGTTCAGTTCTGTGTCATCCCTCCAGCAGTCGGCTGCATAGTCGCGCACAATGGGGGCAACTCTCGACCAAACCTGAACGCATGGGCGAGGGCATTGCAAAAGTCTTGGGGGCGATAGCTCTAATACACTCGCATGAAAAGCTTGGCGCCACAGGGTTCAAGACAGGCATCGCTCCGGGTAACATTCCCTCTGCACGGCTTTGCGAAAGACTTGGCTTGGAGGACAGTGGAAACGACATAGTCGCGATCATTGACCCTCACGTATACTCAGAAGATCGGTTAACCAAGTGACCCATCCGGCTGTCTGTGGTCGCATTGTGTAAGCAATATTACCAAGAGCCTGAGTTGGTCTCTTGAAAAAGCTGTCTGAAGTCAGCGCATATGGGACCAAAAGCCCCAGAAGGTTGGGAGAACAACTGGGCGCAAACCATGCCAGGGCAAAGCTTCAACGTGATGATGCGCCTCAACGGACCGCTCGAGCCTTGGTTCGACAAAACCTGGCGTCCTGGTGATCTGAAATTGGTAGAATAAAGCGACGGCCACGACTATCGGGCGACGCTAATTGTTGGCGTCGCCTGGCATTTTCTTTGGTGTCCGCTTTGGTCTCAAAGCGGAAATCCATTTTCGGGAGCACTGCCATCTTTCTTTAATTCTAGATATATTCCCGAACCAACTGCCTCCACTACTACTACTGCAGTTGCAAAATATCCGGGACGCAGAGTTTTCTTTTGGCAGGCATTTTGTCTGCACCATCTGATCGTTTCAGTCGCTTCGGGCCGTCCTTGACCTTGATTTTCGGCTTAGCTAGCGGGCCTTTTAGAGTCACTGGCCAGGGGCTTTTCGAAAGAGGTTCGCCAATCTTGCGGGGCTGTAGATCTAAATCCAAGACCTTGCCAGCCACATCGACCCCGCCAAAAACGACAACTTGGACATGATCCGTTTCCAAAGTCGTTTGTTTCGTCGAAATACTTCCATTGGAGATACTAATCGGCGCGCGCAAGCACACGATCGGAGCAACCTTTTGTTTTTCTTTGGTAAACACCCAAGGTAGCACACCCAGCCCCGCCAAATCCAAAAGCTGGGTCTCGATCGAGCCATCACGTAATGAAACTGTGGCGTTGCCGTTCATGCTGTTGGCAAAGTGCTTGGGTGAATCGGTTCCTCCTGACACCGAAAAATCTGCATAAATCGTACCGTTTGCACCTTTTTTGAAGTTCAGTCCGTGAAGAATGTCATCCAGCTGCCAGCCGCCTGCCTTGCCGGTCAACGTGAGCAGGTGCGCATCGTTCGATAGATCCATTTGCCCGCTGACGTCGAAATGAGCGCCACCGTATTCAAATTTCAAAGGTCCGGCCTTAAGCTCATTTTTGTTAAGCGTCAGTTCGCTCTGCAAACTGCTAATGCCTTTGGCGCCCTCTATGTGCCGAAGGTCAATGTCGACATCCATATCCATACCGGACAAGAGAACTGAACGTCCAATTGGTTTAAGCGTCACATCTCTCAAAGGGCCAGTGTCATCTGCTTCTTGATTGACATCTTCCTCATCGGGCTCCGTACCGCCTAGCTTCCGCAACTGTGCGGCGGCCTGAACGATGGTTCGGATATGATCTATCTTTATCAGGTCACTCTCTATGGAACCCTTCAGCACAGGATCACTTGTTGCATCATCAAGATCGGCGACAATTTCGAGGACAGATTCAGCAACCTCTACATTGGCACTCGCGTTCCAATCGGTGCCTTCGCTAGCGAGGTCAATCTCAAGGCGAGCCTGTCCGGTTTCCACACGTTCAAGCGATAGTGCCTCCAAAAGGTCCGCTCCTGATGGGACTTCGACATCAATTGCTAAATCCAGGTCCTCGAATTTGAGTACATTCTTCACAGTGCCATGTACTTCGAGGTTCCAGACTTCTGTTTCACTTGTCTTTCCATCTAAATTCGTCAGCGATAGCTGATTGATGTCGCCATTCAAATGAAAGTCGCCGGAAAATCTGCCGAGTTGGTCGTCCGGTCCTAACAGTTCTGGTGAGATCAAACTGCTTGCCGGAATATCCATTAGACCTTCTGCTGATATTCCTTGTAACTGCAGCGCGTCATCGACCGAACCGTCCAAAATGATAAACGGATCAGCCGGGTCCCCAATTCTCAAGTTGATGCTTCCGACCCTTAAGCTGCCTTCTGGTGTTCTGGAAAGTTCGGAGAACTTGATCGGAGGCGGGCCCTCGCCAGACGTGTCCAATGTGAATCCGTTGGTCTTAATGACCATTTGCCGCTGCGGAATCTGCCCGGGGACGCTGTCGATAACCATGTCGACAGCGATAAGTTTAAGATCATACCGCGATGCGGCGGGGGCTGGTTCAGCATCTTCAGGATACAACCGAATGCGGGTTGTCAACGATACGTCTTCCGGATTTCCCAATTCTCCGATTTGTCCTGTCAGCGTCAGGCTTTGCCCGCCATCCAACTCCGTCAAAACACTTAGATCATCAATCCGAGCAACGCCGTCGACCGATTTGAATGTTGCACCAATACTTCCTGAACCTTCCAGGACACGGTCAAGCTTCAGGATATCGAGAAGCTGGCCAAGTTCTACAACCTCTAGGGTCGTCTTCACTTGCAGCCCGTCTTCTATGGGGGATTCCTCTGCGGTAATCGAAATCTGTTCGAAGCTCACCGCTACCTGAAACGGGTCTTCCGCAGGGAATGTCGCGTACAGATCAAACCTCTCTCCGTTTAGCGAACCGGCCCCAACTGCGGTCGCAACGTCGGTTTCCGTATCGCGTTCTAGAAGCAGCTCAGAAAGCTGCAGATCCAGCTCAAGCCCGTTTAGATCGTTTTGGTAAAAAACGGTGATATCGGTCAGGTCAATTTTATGGTCCGTTAGAACTCCAGCCAACGGCATTTTCGGAGACTTAGCAGCTTGCCCGGCTTCTACATCTGATTGGGAAAGGGACTGCCAGTTTCCGACGCCGTCTTTGCCTGTGATCAGGTTCAGGTGAACGCCCGAGAGAAAAAGGTTGCTCAGCGATAGATTACTGTTCCAGAGGTCGCGCGTGGAAATTTCGAACTCAAGTTCGTCGATAGCTGCCAGATTCTCGTTCGCTCTCCGCGAACCGGGTAGTACCAGCCCCGCCGCTGACACCTGCAAGTGCCGGCCAAGGCCCAGACGCACTTCATCCTCTATGATGACGTCCTGACCAAGTTTCTTGGAGATCAGGTTTTCGACGAAGGTGGTCCTTACAGAAGAAAACAACGTAGAAGACAGGAAAAGCCAAGCTGCTAACACAGCCATAAACGCGACAGCGCAACAAACCAATACACCTTTTGCAACGTATCGCACGCTTTTCTCCTAATGTTCCGATTCATACCTTGGGCAACCTAAACCATTTATTTGTTAGGTTAATGGATTATATGGTCGAAAGATTTCCCGACCTCTGAATGATCTTGACCGTACAGCTGATAACTCTCGCTGATTTGGTCGGACAGCTAAATCACGGGTAGATGACAAAATAACTTTTGTACCGCTGACCCAGCTTCCAATCAGCTGGCTTGAAGCGAGTTTGACCGACCAGAACTGGACACGTTGCAGGGGTTGCGATTTCAGCGGCTCGACGCATCCCCAAGCTATTGGCAGCCAGATTTCCTCGATTTCCCACATTTATCTAATTACTGTTATATGTGAATTCTTCAAACGACGAGGACAGGATGAACTCACTAACTAGAATAACACGTGGGATAGGCGTCGCTTTCAAAGACGGTAGAGTGAAAGGCATTCTTGCCTTCACGGTTGGAATGATTTTATGGGCCTCGGTCTTTTACCACTTTGTCGAGGGTTGGAGTTGGCTCGACTCAATCTACTTTTCTGTCGTGACGATTTCGACTGTGGGGTTTGGTGACTTCTCACCTGAAACCGCGGCAGGGAAGATCTTCACAATGATTTACATCATAGTGGGCCTCGGTGTCTTCGTGACCGCGGCGACCACAGTGGCGGATACAATCTTGTCCCAGGACGACAAAAAAGCGGACTAATAGACTGCACTCAAATGAGCCAAACCGAGTTCCTGCACAGGCATTGGCCCGTTTGTGCATCTCAAGCTGCGGCCTGGATTCATTTGCGTCTTCAAGCTGATAGATGATCACTAAAACTAAAAAAATATACATATTATGTTTTTTGAGTATAACATTCAAGAAACATATGGAGGGATGGAATGGAAAAGACACAGGACGCAAAGATTGTCGATCTGGCAATACGATTGCTCTTTCTCGGACTATTTCTCTACAGCGCTTTGGTCATGGTGGCCCCGCTTGCAAGCGTGGTTATCTGGGCAACTATCCTCTGTGTGGCGCTTTACCCGGCATTTGATTGGCTGCAGTCCAAGCTGGGAGGTCGGAAAAAGCTTGCCACAACGATCTTGGTTTTGCTCGGCCTTGTTTTGACCCTGGGGCCAGTCGCAACTGCGGTGTCTGGTGCTGCAGAACTAGGGGCTGAATTCGCGGAACAAGCAGACAAGGGTGAGCTGAAAGTCCCTCCTGCGCCCGAGGGCCTCAAGGAATTACCATTGGTTGGAGACAAAATTTCCGATGTCTGGGGGATGTTTGAGCGCAATCTTGACGGCGCGCTTACGAAATATGGCGCGCAAATCCTTGAGATCACCAAGTCGCTGTTTGGAAAGGTGTTGGGCATCGGCATCGGGCTTCTTGGCTTAGCTCTGTCCGTATTGATAATGGGGGCGTTGTTCAGCCCCGGGCCAAATATGGTCCAAGGTCTTCAGCGCTTTGCCAACCGTGTTTTCGCTCCGCGCGGTGGAGAATTCGTAACACTGGCAGGCGCAACAATTCGGAACGTTACAAAAGGCGTGATTGGCGTAGCTGCCATTCAAGCGGTCTGCGTTTGGATACTGTTGGCTTTGTTTGGGATTTCTTCGGCCGCCACGTTGGCATTCATCTGCCTGATACTCTCGATTATCCAAATCGGGCCCGGATTGGTTCTAATACCGGTAATTATCTACGCTTGGAGTTCCATGTCCGGCGGGACTGCTTTGATCTTCACCATATTGGCCGTTCCCGTCATGATAATGGACAGTTTTCTAAGACCCGTGTTCATTTCAAAAGGCCTTGAGACTCCCATGTTGGTCATCCTCATCGGTGTTCTCGGAGGTATGATGGCGTACGGTTTGATCGGCGTCTTTATGGGGCCGGTTCTCTTCGCTGTTTTCTATGAGCTATTCAAAGTTTGGATTGATACCTCGCCCGAAGCCGAGGGCACTGCTGAAGGCGCGGCGAAATGAGGAAGACAATTTGGACAACCCTGGCGGTCATTCTGATTTTTCTTGTCTGGTACCTGGTCGCTGATCGGAAAACGCCATTCACCGGGAACGCCAGAGTAAAAGCCGTGGCGACCCAGATCGTCCCGCAGGTGACTGGAACTGTGACTGAAGTCTTGGTCGAAAATGGTCAAATCGTCTCGGCCGGAGATGTCCTCGTCCGGATCGACGCGCGACCCTACGAAATTCAGCGCGACAAGGCGGAAGCTGATCTCGAAGCAGCCACTCAAGAAGTCGGTGCATCTTCGGCAGAAGTAAGAGCGGCACAGGCCAAACTAGCAAGGGCGCAGAGCGATCTGGATACGATGCGCATTCAAACAGAACGCGTATTTGCGCTCGAAAAGAAAGGGTTGATTGCCGTCTCAAAGGCCGATGATGCGCGAGGGCAACTGGCAGAGTCCGAGGCAAACTATGAGAACGCAAAAGCAGATCTGGAAAAAGCAAAACAGAGACTTGGTGACGACGGGATTGAAAACCCGAAAATCCAGCGCGCGTTGGCCGCCTTGGCGGATGCAGAGCTTAACCTTGAGTGGACTGAGTTGCGCGCTCCGGCGACAGGTGTCATCTCTAATTTGCTGATAGCCCCCGGAACATATGCGCGATCCGGTCAGGATCTGTTGACGTTTCTGGACGCAACTGACGTCTGGATTGAGGCGTATTTTTCCGAGAACAACCTAGGAAGAGCCTCGATAGGGTCTCCGGTTGATGTAGTGTTGGACATGCATCCAGGTCAGGTTATTCCGGGCGTCATTGAGAGCTTTAGTGCAGCTGTTTCCCTAAGTGGCGGTGATGTGCCCGGGCAATTAGCGAGCCCGCCAAGCACAAAAGGTTTTTTGCGGGAGCCTGAGAGGTTCCCAGTCAGGATCGTTTTACCTGGCTATGAAGCCGGAAGCACCGAAGATGACCTTCGCTTTCAACTGAATGGGCAAGCCGATGTGATCATGTACCTAAGCGACAACTCGTTGCTGAACCTCGTAGGTCGCACCTATATCCACGTGGTTTCAATTCTGTCCTATGCGTACTGAGGACCAACGCTCTGTCACCCGGCTTGCGCTGGGTGTTACCGGCGTCTTTTCATTGGGCCTATTTCTTGGGTGGCCGCTTGCCGTCGTTGGGGCGGTGTTCGCCGCCCTTTTTCTGCAAGCACCTGCCGCATTGCCTTTGACAGCATTTGCGAAGCTCTTTGTCTTCTCTATTGGGTTGATGTTCATTTCGTTCCTGTTGTCGTCAATCTTCTCACCATATCCGCTTGTATTTCTGATGCTGGTGGCGATTGGAATAATCCTGTCTTTCATGTGGTCAGTTTCCGGCGCCGGAGTATTACCCGGTGTCATAGCTCTCATGGGCGCATTGATGATTCCGAACCTGGTTCTGCAATCACAGGACCTGGCTTTGGTGCTCGTGTATTGGATACCGTTGAACCTGCTGTTCGCAGGCTTCGTATCGACACTGATGTTCGTATTGATACCCGCTGAACCTCAAACGGCGGCTCAAAAAAAAGCTGCAGCGCCGCCAAGCTTCGACCCATATCGTCGCATAGTCAGGATGTCGCTTGTCACAGTCCCGTTTGCTATGGCATTTTTTGTTTCCGGCGCGTCTGCATTGCTGGTTCTGTTCTTTGTCGCGCTGCTGAGCCAACAACTTGCAGCGATGCCTGCCGCGGGTAAATCGGTTGCAAAAGCTATGCTGACGGCAAACCTGCTTGGGGCGGCAGTATCCATCATTTGCTATGAGATAAACGTAATAGCGCCGGTTATTCTAACGCCCATTCTGCTGTGTTTTTTCTTTTGCCTGACACTCGGAGCACTCGGTAAATCTCAAGCCCCGCTCGCCACCGCTGCCGGCTCTGCTATTACAACGGCTCTCATAGTATATGGCGGGTCGGTTGCGCCGTTTTCAGACGAGGCTGACGTCAAGAGCATCATTCGAGTTTTGCAAGTTGCCAGCGCCGCCTTCTTTGTAATCATCGCATATGTCGTGGTAGATGAATTCTGGCCGGAAAAAGAGCGCCAGGCGGCTCAATGACGTTTGTTGCAACAAGGCTTGGCGCTGAAACCGACAGAGTTCTCAACTTGACCAATTCTACTTAGGGTCAGGATTCATAACCAGTACATAACGGTTGCCTCGAGTGCGAAGGCTGAGAGGAAGACCTTGGGACTACCGTCATAACGTGTCGCCACGCGCCTCCAATCCTTGAGCCTGCCGAACATGATCTCGATCCGGTTGCGGCGTTTGTATTTGCGCTTATCGTATTTGACCGGTGTCTTGCGTTGCTTACGGCCTGGGATGCAGGCGCGTATCCTTTTGTCTTTTAACGCTTCACGGAACCAGTCGGCGTCATAGCCGCGATCCCCGAGCAGCCAATACACGTTCAGTATGCTGCTGAGCAGAGCCCGAGCATCGATGTAATCGCTGACCTGCCCGGCGGTAACGAACAGGTTGAGCGGGCGACCTTGGCTATCACAGATAGCTTGCAGCTTGGTATTCATGCCGCCTTTGGTTCTGCCAATCAGGCGGCCACGCCCCCCTTTTTGACGCCCAAGCTGGACGCCGTGCGATGGGCTTAGGTTCTGGACCTATTAATTTGGTTGCCGTCATCCCGCCTGCGTGATTCATACCCGTGAGTTTCAGGGGTATAACA
>NZ_JBXWOB010000002.1:0-403982 GCF_059610685.1 Ruegeria sp. CDSC052 | reverse complement strand
GCGTCCGACCGTCTCTCCAGCCCGTCCCACCGTCTCTCCAGTGTGTCACAAGCGCCTCAGCAGCGCCGGTGAAGGGGGTTCTAAGCATTACAAACATACACCGCAAGCAGAAAATCACGCCCTGAGCAACTTTTTTGTACTTTCTTATTTTACTCAATAAATTCAGATAATTAAGGTGATAAATTAGGCCGATGCACCCAGGAAAGCCGATTATCGCGCCTAAGGTATCCACACCGCGTTCCGTACGAGCTATGCCCGATATCAACATATTGTTGAGCTCCCCACGTCTACTACAAGACTCGTATGAGTCGCCGGGTATGAAACACACCCGCACCGAGTCGGAATTTGCCTGCACGCGGTCTGAAACGAGGATGCACCGGCAAATACTTTGCACCCTCTCTTGCGAAACGCTCTGGATTGCGTTCAGGTCACCTGACTAGTTACATACTGGCACGCAGCGAGATGACACGAACACACGCCGCCATCTTCCCACGCATATGCACCGTCGGCTTTGACGGCCTGCTGGTCTCTTTCGCCGAAACCATGGCCGAGCCATCGAACCGGGCAGCATTGGCGTTTCGAGCTGCGGTGGATTCTGAACGGTGGGAAGGTGTCATTGAAACCTCTGCGACGCTGGCGTCGACTTATATCCGATTTGAACCATCCCAGTTTGCCCACGCAAACCTTCGCGACCGGGTCGAGCAGCTGTTGCGGCGGCAGGATTGGTACAAAGCGCCCCTCCCCCAGGGGCGCAGGTTATGGAGTGTCCCCACGGTTTATGGCGGCGCGCTTGCCCCTCAATTAGATGAGGCTGCGGCTGCGGCCAAGCTGTCCCCCGATGAAGCCGTTCATCGATTGAGCGCCACAACCGTCCGCGTCCTGACGATCGGATTTGCTCCCGGTCAGCCATATCTTGGCCCGCTCGGCCCCGAGTTCAACATACCGCGCCTCAAGAAGTTGACCCCGATGGTGCCCGAGGGCGCTTTGGTATTGGCGATTTCGCAATTTGTCCTTTTCTCGGGACCCACACCAACCGGGTGGCGACATATTGGCCAAACCGCTTTTCGCTGTTTTCGTCCTGAAGCACAGAACAGCTTTGCCCTGAAACCCGGCGACGAAATGCAGTTCGTGTCAGTCACGCGTGAGGAACTAGAGGCGATACGCGCCAATGACGTTGATGGATCAGGCGGCGCGACCTGTCAGGAGATCGCGGTTTGAGCCTGTCTGTCCTGCGCATAGGGCCTGCTTGTACAATACAGGACCAAGGCCGCCACGGATATCTGGATCAAGGGCTTTCCCGATCTGGCGCAGCAGATTTACTGGCCCTGCACGAAGGCGCCGCATTGTTGAGACAAAGTCCTAAACTTGCCGCGCTTGAAATGGCCGGAATGGGCGGTGAGTTTGAGGCCACTCATCCCATACAGATTGCACTGACGGGCGCACCGATGCAGGCCAGTATTGATGGCGCTGCCATTTCGTGGAATGCCACCTACCACCTTGAGACCGGACAGCGGGTGATAGTCGGGGCCGCCACACGGGGAACCTATGGATATTTGCACCTGGGCGGCGGTATTGAGGTGCAGGAGTTTCTGGGATCCCGCTCAACTCACCTTACTGCCAAAATCGGGCGCGCCCTACAGGCCGGAGACAGCTTATCCGCCGGGGCAGCGTCACAGCAGGCAGGACAGAAGTTGCGGGCTGAAGATCGGTTCTCGGGCGGTTCGCTGCGGGTTGTGGCCAGCTTTCAGACCGAACTGTTCGACCGGCAAACGCTGGACCGCTTTTTGCGCACGACATTCACTCGCGGGCCCCGCGCAAATCGCATGGGGATGCAGTTGGAAAGCGACGGAGAGGGCTTCGCCGTGAAAGGGCAGCTGAACATATTGTCCGAGGTCATCACCCCCGGCGACATTCAGATGACCGGCACTGGCAATCCCTTTATTCTGCTGCCCGAGTGTCAGACAACCGGCGGGTATCCCAGAATTGCGACCGTCCTTCCCTGTGACCTGCCGCGGGCTGCGCAAACCCCGGCGGGCGTACAGCTTCAGTTCAGGCTGGTCGAAATGGACGAGGCCATTTCCCTGCAGGCGGCTTTTCAAAAAGAACTGGCCAACCTGCCATCCAAGGTCGAACCGCTGATCCGTGATCCTCATGACATTGCTGACCTGCTATCTTATCAACTGGTCAGCGGAATGATCTCTGCCACAGACTAAGGAGTTTGCCGATGCCCAGCGTAGATCTTAATGCCGATATGGGGGAAAGCTTTGGCCCCTGGAGCATGGGCGATGACAAAAGCCTGTTGCGGATTATCACTTCGGCCAACATTGCCTGTGGCGTTCACGCGGGCGATCCGGACGTCATGGCGCAAACGATGACCCTGGCTGCGGAAAACGGTGTCGGCATTGGCGCGCATCCCGGCTTTCCTGACCTACAGGGGTTTGGCCGCCGCAATATGAAAATACCCCATGATAGCCTGCGAAATCTTGTTCGGTATCAGTTGGGATCGGCGATCGGTATGGCAAACGCCGTTGGAACGCAGGTCCGGCATCTGAAGCTGCACGGTGCATTGTCCAACATGTGTTCGGTCGATATCGACATGGCGCGGGCCTGTTATCAGGGCGCGCTGGACGTGAACCCAGATATCATCATCATGGTGCTGGCCGTCACCAAGCAGGAAGAAGCCGTTCGGGAATTGGGCTGCAAGTGGGTCGGCGAAATCTTTGCCGACCGCGCCTATAACGACGATGGCACTCTGGTCGACCGAAGCTTGCCCGGCGCCGTCATCCACGACCCCGAAATTGCAGGGCCTCGAATTCTGGAAATGGTCAGCGAAGGGGCCATCATTACCGAAACCGGCAAAAGGCTTAATACCGCGATCGACACGATCTGCCTGCACGGGGATGGACCAACCGCCGTTCAGATTGCGCATTCGGTCCGCGAAAACCTGATCGCGGGCGGTGTCGAGGTGACAAAGTTCCTGCGGTAATCCCGCGGGTGCAATGCGTCCGCCCGTACTCAGACTGTTGCCGAGGCTGAATTCCCTCCCTAGCATGTCAGCAAGCATATGTTCTGAATACCACAATCCCGGCAACGAACCGCACCTGGTTTGCCTAGTCTGGGCAAGGAGTAACTTTATGTCTTTTGATTTAGCGTCTTACGAACCACGCGGCGACAAGAAGAATTCGGACTTCTTCAACGAGTATTTGCCAAAAATTTACGAACGCCGTGCCAGCTCTGGTGTCGCCCAGCAGGTTGGGCCCATGCGCGCTGTCGTGCTTCAGGTCGAAACTGACGTTCTTTTCGACACTCTGGTCGAGCTATATGTGATGTCGCCATACCGTCACACGGCCAGCTATCTTGGACGGACGCATAAATACTCGGTCCTGCATTCACACCTGAACTACCCGGCGCTCATCGTGATGGCTCCGCTTAGCCCGACATTCGAAGACTTCATCCCGCGCATCAACCGCATGTACCCGTTGGCACGAAACACGCCGCAAACGCGCTATGTTGGCGAAGTGTTTGGCGCCACTGACCTGAACACGCTGACCAAAACGCTGGAGGATCAGAATATCCGGTTCGAATATTCCGGCGACACCGAGAACCCGTTTTACACGCTAAAGGGCCTTCGGTTCACCACCCCTTCTGATTTCACCTGCAACCGGGTCGGTTATTCAACGCTGGATTTCAACGATACCGACAGTTTGGGTCTGGGCGACAGGGTATTGCTCAGCAGCGCAGAACAAGCGCGACTGGATGAGGCTGCTGCCTTTGGTGCCGATAGCAATATCTCTTCACTGATGTTGGGCATCGACCATCTGGCGACACGCGTTCTGGCTGGTGAGCGCGAGGATGCGATCCTCGAATTTCTGACGATGGTGCCCTACTATTTCTGGGGGGCGTACAACATTTTCGACATGAATTCGTCGACCAATGTGAACCGCAATGCCGGTGTGGATGATGACAAGAAATCCCCGGCTAAGGTATTTACAGCCAATAATACGCCTTCGTTTGTAAACTCTTTTGCCAAACGGCCCATGCCAACCGAGGATTTCGTCCGCAATTTCGGACGTCGGCTGCATCACATGGCGATCGAGATTCTGGACGGCGATCACGGTGCGGGCGAAAAGAATGTGGATTTCGTTGTGAACACTCTGAAAGACCAGGGGGTGCCATTCCTGGCCCATGTGGTTGGAGAGTGCAAAGACGATCCGAACCTCAAGCAGATTTTCTCAAAACATTCGAAGAACACTCTGCTGATCACCGAGTATATAGAGCGCTGTCATAAGTATGATGGGTTCTTTACCAAAGATAACGTCGCGGCCCTGACTGCGGCCGCCGGTCAGGATGAGCAATATCAGCACGGCCACGTATTCGACTGACCTGACCCCTGCCACCTACTACGGCACGCTCGCTCAGAAAAAAAGGGCCACGGAATTCCGTGGCCAGACCCATCCAGGAGAGTATATGTCGGGTCTTATGACGGCCCGATCATGAAACAGGTGACATTGCGGGCCTGAAGTCTGCGGCAGGCCAGATCGGCTTGCTCTCGGGTCATGCCCTGGAACGTCGCGTCGAACCCGCGTGAGTTTTGATTGACCTTGCGCAGCGTGCCTTCCAATGTAGTCATTTCCGACAGGGCCGTTTTCAGTAGAACCTTTTCAGCCTCGTACCGGGTCGTATAGCGCCCCACATTCACGCCCCACAAATGACCGCCAGAGGTCGACAAGCGTGTGACGATTTCCTGCTCTGGCTCGGGCTGTTCTGCCGAGGCCAGCACCAGATCATCCGTGCGGACCGTCGGGCGCGTCGTTCCTTCGGTCGGCGTCTCTACACCGGCCGAGGCGATGGCTGCGGCGATACCGTCCTGAATCCGCGCGTCGTTCTTGGCTGCGGTTGCGGCGACATTGTTCGCCACTAGAACGGTACTCCCCCGCTGGGGTCGAAGAACCGGTCGCAGGCTTCTGGTGGGCGCGCCGCTTACGCTGGCGACTTTCGCATTCAAACCTGCATTACCGGCATAGGCCGGCCGGGCTGGTTTGCGGATCGGCGCGCGCGACGGGGCGCGGCGGAAACCCATGTCCAACAGCTCGGCTACTTTGGCATTGCGCGATGCGCCGGAATTGCCACCAAAGACAGTCGCGATAATCCGTTCGTCCTTGCGCTTGGCCGAGGCAACCAGATTGAACCCAGCTGCACGGGTATAGCCCGTCTTGATCCCATCCGCACCGCGATAGGCCGCTAGCAGGCGACGGTTCGTATTGGGAACGGTTTTGATCCCCGCATTCGTGGATTGGCGCGAAAACAGGTTGTAATATTGCGGGTAATCATACAGCAGATGCCGCCCCAGCGTGGTCATGTCCCGTGCGGTCGACAGATGTCCGGCCTCGGTCAGACCATGTGCGTTCTTAAAGGTTGTACGGCTCATTCCCATCGCCTTGGCGGTACGTGTCATGCGGCGCGCAAAGGCGGCCTCGGACCCGCTGAGGGCAACACCAATGGCAGTGGCAGCGTCATTGGCCGACTTCACCGCCGCCGCACGGATCAAATAGCGGAAAGCAATTTTCTGCCCCGAACGCAAACCCAGCTTTGAAGGCGGTTCAGAGGAAGCCTTTTTGGTGATGGTCACCTGCGTATCGAGAGTGATTTCGCCGTTCCGAACCGCTTCAAATGCGATGTACAGTGTCATCATTTTGGTTAACGAGGCCGGATGGAGGCGTGTATCGGCGTTTCGGGAATGCAGCACTTCGCCCGTTCGCGCGTCGATCACCATCGCCGCATATGGGGCAGCAATGCCCTGCGCCGGAGCGAAGGAAAACAACAACAGGAATGCTGCAAGGAATACGCCCATAGGGGCCGGAACTGTCCGCCGTACCTGCACGATTTTTGCCTCTGTCTACCTCAGGCCGCCGGGTTTTCCCGGTCAGCTACTATTTATTTTATTACCCATCAGCGTAGCACAGCACCCCCGCGAAAGAAACCGAAAGCTCATATCTTTAACGCTTTCAGCGTATGTCAATGACCCACTAGATGTGGCGGTGCAAACGGTGGCGCACCGCTAAACCTGCCATTTCGTCAAGACTGTGTCGTCGGCCGACCCCTATTTTCGGAAACTGCGACCAAATGGCAACATCAACTCAAAGAGCGAACAAGCGCCGTCAATCCACCAAGATCGGGCAATTCGTGGTATCTGGAACTGACGGCCGGCACATCGGCCTGCTCGATCTCCCAGACCAGCCCATGCGGCACGTATACGCCCCAGCATCCGGCTTGAATCGGAGCAACCACATCGGACCGCATCGAATTTCCGACCATCATAGCCGCAGCGGGCCCCTCGCCATGCTGCGCGAAGATCTGGCGATAGATTTCCGGTGTTTTTTCAGACACGATCTCTACCCCGTCGAACAGATCGCCCAAACCGGACTGCGCAAGTTTGCGTTCCTGGTCTATCAGATCGCCCTTGGTGATAAGGATTACGCGGTGGGTGTCGGCAGCGCTTTCGATGGCCTGCCGGGCATAGGGCAACAGCTCGATCGGATGGGCCAACATCTCTTGCCCCGCTTCGATCAGTTGGCGAATGACCGCTGCAGGAACACGGTCTTCGGTCACTTCGATCGCCGTTTCGATCATGGAGAGGGTGAAGCCTTTGATTCCATACCCATAATGCCGGATATTGCGTTTTTCGGCAGCCAGCAATCGGTCCATCAGGTGATCCGATTCGGCATGATCTGATAGCAGGTCGACAAAATGTGCCTGCGTCAGCTGAAAGAACCGTTCGTTGTGCCACAGCGTGTCATCGGCATCGAACCCGATTGTGGTTAGTTTTTCGCCCATTTGGATAACGTCCTGCTGGCTCTTTTATCTGACGCATTGGACGTTATATAAGCGCACAGATAAACCGAAGCCTGAATCGGACGTTTGCGCCTAATGTTTGAGAACCAATGGATGATGTCTGACAAACCGGACGACGATGCAGATTCGTCGATCCTGGTACAGACGCGCCCCAAGACCAAACGCCCGCCGCTGTACAAAGTGCTGCTTTTGAATGACGACTACACCCCGATGGAGTTTGTCGTTCACGTATTGGAACGTTTTTTCGGCATGACCCACGCAGAGGCGTTCGAGATCATGCTAACCGTCCACAAGAAGGGCGTCGCCGTTGTTGGTGTCTTCAGTCATGAGATTGCCGAAACCAAGGTCGGGCAAGTCATGGATTTTGCTCGCCGCCATCAACACCCCCTGCAGTGCACTATGGAACGCGAAGAGTAAGGCGACGCCTGACCTCTTTTCGGAATTGCCAATGTCCCTTCGCCTAGATCTTGCCTTGCAAAGCGGCCTTGAAATCGCGCAACCCCTGTCGTTGATTGGGCCAACGCCCGAGGAAGACCTCGCTGGGCTGGCTTCAGATACGCAGGTAGTCCAGCCATTCAAGCCGTTTCACGACCATTTTGCGGATCACGGATTCAGGGCCACGCCCGAGGCCGATGACCTGTGCCAGGATGCCATCGTTTTCCTGCCGCGTGCCAAGGCTTTGGCCCGCAGCCTCGTGTATCAGGCTTGCCAGCGTTCGGCCGGATTGGTTGTGGTCGACGGCGCCAAGACAAATGGCGTCGACAGCCTGTTGAAGGATATTCGCAAACGCGTAACCGTGCAGGGGCCCATCGCAAAAGCACATGGCAAGATCTTTTGGTTCCAGTCCGACGTAAACGCGTTCGAGGACTGGGCCGCACCCGCCACCCAATCCGCCGACGGATTTCAGACAGCGCCCGGAGTATTTTCTGCAGACGGGGTCGACCCGGCCTCAGTAATGCTGCTTGCCGCCCTGCCTGAAAAACTGGGCGGTCGGGTCGCCGATCTGGGGGCTGGCTGGGGATACCTATCCACAGGGCTAATGGGTGCAAAGGGGCTGCAGGAATTGCATCTGGTCGAGGCCGATCACATCGCCCTGCAATGTGCTCGTGCAAATGTAAAAGACGACCGTGCACAGTTCCACTGGGCTGACGCGGTCACCTGGCGCGCGCCTGAGCCGCTGGATACGGTCATTATGAACCCGCCGTTTCACACATCGCGCAGTGCTGATCCCACGTTGGGTCAGGGATTCATCAAATCTGCTGCGCGCAGTCTGACACGGGGCGGTTCCCTTTGGATGGTCGCCAATCGACACCTACCCTATGAAATTACGCTGAACGAGGCCTTCGCGCAGATGAAGGAAGTGACCGGGGACAATCGTTTCAAGGTCTTCCACGCCTCTCGCCCTCGGCGGTGATACCCGCTAACCTGCACCGCACATCAGGAGAACACGCATGTCCTTTTCCATAGCCGGCAAGACCGCGATCGTCACAGGTGGTGCAAATGGTGTCGGATTGGCCATCGGACGTCACTTCGCGGATGCCGGGGCCAATGTCATGTTCGCCGACATGGATGAAAAACGACTGGCCAATGAACTGGGCGAGCAGGCAGATGACAGCAACATCCGTTTCTTCGCCGGGGATCTGCGTGAAAAGCTGACGATTGCGAACCTGCTTTCGGCCACGATTGACGCTTTCGAACAGGTCGACATCCTGATAAATGGCTCGCGCCAGGTTATCCCGTCTGATCCATTGGACATGGAAGACGACTCGGTCCGCACCTTGTTGAACCAGAACCTGATGCCTGCCTTGCGACTGAGCCAACTTGTTGCCAAACGGATGATCAAGCAATCCGGTGATGATGAAAACGAAAACCCTGCGGGATCCATCATCAATTTATCTTCGATTGCTGCCCGTCGCACTCATCCCGATCTGATGGCCTATTCGGTGTCTACAGCAGCGCTTGATCAGTTGACCCGATCCCTAGCCGTTGCCCTTGCCCCAAACCGCATCCGCGTGAACTCGATCGCGCTGGGATCGGTGATGAGCGCTTCGCTGCAATCCACGCTCAAGGAAAATCGCACATTTCGGGATGATATCGAAAAGCACACCCCCCTTTCCCGGATTGCCGCGCCAAACGAACTGGCCGAAACCGCACAGTACCTTGCCTCGGACGCCGCAGGTTTCATCACTGGACAAATCCTAACCATTGACGGTGGACGCACTTTGCTGGACCCCGTCGCAGCCCCGGCCCATTAAACAGATGTTCGATACTGAAAAAGCCACCGCCGCAGCCTGGTTTCGCGACTTGCGCAATGAAATCGTAAGCGTTTTTGAGCAGCTTGAGGATTCCCACGACACCGGACCTTTTTCCGATGCTCAACCCGGTCGCTTCGAAGTCAAAGAGACCAAACGGCATTCCGATGACGGGGCGGACGCCGGTGGCGGTTTGATGTCCGTGATGCGCGGCGGCCGCGTGTTCGAGAAAGTCGGCGTCAATGTCTCGACAGTATTCGGCCAGCTCGGGGAACGGGCGCAACAGGCAATGGCTACCCGAAAAGGCATTCCCGGAATGACCGAGGACCCGCGGTTCTGGGCCTCGGGTATCAGCCTGGTTGCCCATATGCAGAACCCGCACGCTCCCGCTGTTCACATGAATACGCGCATGTTCTGGACACCTCACGCCTGGTGGTTCGGCGGCGGATCAGACCTGAACCCCTGTATCGAATATGACGAAGACACTGCCCATTTCCACGCAACCCAGAAGGCCCATCTGGATCCCCACGGACCGGGCCACTATCCGCGTTTGAAAGAGTGGGCCGACGAGTATTTCTTTATCCCGCACCGCAAGCGCGCCCGCGGTGTCGGCGGTATCTTTCTGGATGACTATTGCACCGGAGACTGGTCATCGGACTTTGCCCTGACACAGGATATCGGGCGGGCCTTCTTGCCAGCCTTTCTGCCTTTGGTTGAAAAGCGCAGGCAACAGAGCTTTGACGCCGCCGATAAGGATACCCAACTGATTCATCGCGGGCTCTATGCCGAATACAACCTTGTCTATGACCGCGGAACCAAATTCGGGCTAGAGACCGGGCACGACCCGGACGCAGTGCTTATGAGCCTGCCGCCCTTGGCCAAATGGGTCTAACGCCTGACCTGCCTCTGCGGTGCTTTCTACTTCCGGGGTTTCAGAACCCGAAATCCATGAAATTGTCAGAGCAATAGCGCTGCGCCGATGCCGCTGACATGTTCTCGCCAACGCGTTTGACAGTAACCGAATAGCCCGGCGTCGTATCAACCCCTTCGGGCGCAGTCAGCGAGAATTGCACCGTCCGTGTCTGTTTGTCATAGGCCCGGGTTATGTAAATACGCTGGTTCGATTTGGTTCTAAGCGTGCGTATCGCAAAATCCCCGATCCCGCACCAATAGGCCACAGGCGCAGAGCTGCCGCTGGTTGCGACCTCGTAAACGCCATTGTCACGTGGTGTCACTGTCGTTCGGAATGCGGGGTTTATACCGACCCCGAACCCAACAGCCTGGGCCATGGCAGGCACCATCATCAGCGTTAGAGCACATGTTGATATTAAGTATTTCATGATGCTTGACCCCGGGCAAAAAAGATTTCCTTGGGAAATCATAGAACAGATACTCTTTCCGTAAAGCGCAGTTTCAATTCTCAAAGTGCAGCCGCCCACCGACATCCTGCGGCGCAAGCGCCACGGTTTTTATCACCGCAAAGCAAGGTTTACCCGCAGCAAGCCCAAGGGCTTCAACCGAACGTCGGGTGATCCGAGCCAGAATAGTCCCTGCAGGTGTAATGACAGAGACGATCGCACCGGGGCCTTCCCCGGCTCGGATCGTATCAACCCTGCCCTCCAGTACATTCAGCGCTGACAGGCCCTCGGGCCGCTTACTGGCAAGGATCACCTCTTGTGCGGGGATGCGAATACGCAGGCTTTCACCGACCCTATGGGGAATACGCGGCAGAAATAGGCGCGCCTCTTCGGCTGCCAACTCGGTCAACCCATCTGCATGGTGAGCTGATACCTGCACCTGAAGCACCGCACCAACGGCTCTGACACCGAGCGGGGCCACAGAAGGATCAGCCATCACTTCGGAAGCCGGGCCTTGCCGAACCACCTTGCCGTCCTGCAGGGCAACGACAGAAGTTGCCAGCCGGGCAACTTCGGCTGCCGAGTGGGTCACATAAAGGATCGGTACCGAAATCTCATCCCGAAGCCGTTCGAAATAGGGCAGTATCTCGGCCTTCCGTGCATCATCCAAAGCGGCCAGAGGCTCATCCGCGAGGATCAGACGCGGGCTGGCCAATAAGGCGCGGCCTATGGCGACACGCTGCTTCTCGCCACCTGACAAGCTCAGTGGACGACGGTCCAAAAGATGCCCGATCCCCAACATTTCAATCACCTTATCGGGGTCTTCGCGCGGCACGCTTTTGGGCGCAAACCAGCGCCCATAGGACAGGTTCTGGCGCACTGTCAGATGCGGGAACAGCCGTCCTTCCTGAAAAATATACCCCAAGCGGCGTTTATGTGGAGGCAGCCAAAGGCGCTTTTCCGTATCGAACAACGTCCACCCGTCCACGGATACGCGACCAGCTTTGGGCTCCAGCAATCCCGCAACAGCGTTAACGATTGTCGTCTTACCGGCGCCGGACCTTCCATACAGAACTGTCACCCCGGCAGGCGCATCAAATTTGGCATCCAACTGAATACCTGGCAGATCATGTTGCAGATTGACCGAAAGGCTCATGTCCCCGACACCCTTGCCGCGGCGCGACGACCGACAAACTCTGACAACAGGAGCGCCCCCATCGCGATGATGACCGATATCACCACTAGCCGCATCGCCGCCGCCTCTCCACCCGGAACCTGCAGAAACGCATAAACGGCCGATGGCAATGTCTGTGTCTGTCCAGGTATGTTCGAAACAAAGGTGATCGTCGCGCCGAACTCACCCATGGCTTTTGCAAAGGCAAGGATGGTCCCGGCGATCACCCCCGGCAGAATCATCGGCAAGGTCACGGTGACAAAAACCCACAGACGCGAGGCACCCAGCGTGGCTCCAGCCTGTTCCAGCTTAGGGTCGACGGCTTCGATCGAAAGGCGAATAGCACGGACCATCAGCGGAAACGCCATGATTCCAGCGGCCAGCGCCGCGCCGGTCCAGCGAAACGCAAAGACAATTCCAAGCCCCGCCAGAGGTCCACCAATCGGGCCCTGAATACCAAAGGTCAATAGCAGCAGATATCCCGTAACAACCGGCGGCAGGATCAATGGCAAATGCACCAACCCATTCAACACTTGTCGTCCGGGAAAGCGCCAGCGCGCCAGTGCATAGGCAACGAATATACCAAAGGGCAAAGTAACCAGCGTTGCCCAGAAAGAGACACGCAGCGACAATTTCAGCGCCTCAAGTTCTTCCGGTCCCAACCAACCCATCGGCTAGTCGCCCGGCAGGGCAAATCCCTGCTCTGCAAAGACAGCCATCGCTGCGTCCGTCTGTAGGTAGCTTAGGAATGCATATGCCTCGGCTGAGGCTTGCGTTGTTACAGCGGCCGGGTAGACAATTTCCGGGTGAAGATTTGCAGGGAAAGAGGCCACCACCCGCACCCGATCCTCGGCCTGGGCATCCGATCGGTAGACAACACCCAAGGGGGCAGCCCCCGCGGCAACCAATGCCAGAGCCGCGCGTACATTGTCGGTCTGCGCCACCTGCTGCTGAACACTATCCCAAAGACCTAGGTTTTGCAGCGCCGCTTTGCCGTAAATTCCCGCAGGCACGGCATCGACCAGGGCCATCGCAAGATGCCCACCTGACAAAGCGGCTGAGATGTCCGTCTGCGGGGAAAACCCCTCAATTTCAACGGCCGTCGGCCCACCGATCAGGACAAGCCCATTTCCCAAAAGGTTAACCCGCGATCCAGCATCAATCAGCCGATTCTCCTGAAGGACATCCATCCAGTCACTGTTGGCTGAAATATACACATCCGCCGGGGCGCCCTGTTGAATTTGACGTGCCAGTATAGAAGACGCCGCATACGATATGACAACCTCCTGACCGCTTTGCCGTTCAAAACCCGGTACAAGTGAATCCAGAGCATTTTTCAGACTGGCAGCAGCAAAAACCAAAACATCGTCGGCCTCTGCACGCTGCGGAGTCGATATCAAACTACCCAAAACAATAGCAGCAGCCAGAAAACGGCTTGCGGATGACAGGGTCATATTGTTCCCGTCTCGTAGGTTAAGGTTCCATCAGGGGATATCTGAGGCGGCGGGGGGCGCGCAAGCATCGATAGGACGCATCGTGAATAAGAACCTTTGAAACGGGCAATCCATAGCCGCTACAACACCCAAGATATTTTGAAGGTGCCTGGTCCGAAACGACCGGTTCAGATTTCGTGATCCCTCAAAAAGTCTGATAAATCAGAGCCCGGTTGGCGGTTAAATCACCCCAGATCCCCGCCTTGTCTAAATTCAGTGAAAGAAATTGTGCCGGACCCTCTTGCGCCCGCGCGCCGGCTTGGCTAAATGCAGCCTCACGGGTGATTAGCTCAGTTGGTAGAGCGCTTCGTTTACACCGAAGATGTCGGGAGTTCGAGTCTCTCATCACCCACCATTCTTTCCCTACAATGTATCAAGGTCTTACGCGGCTAGCACCTTTTGCTGTGCTGCGCATGAAACTGTGTCCGCTGCGCCTCCGCTGCACTTAAACGGAGATGATGTCTCCAACACAGGAGATAAGCCACATGGGTTTCGCACGTATTCAGAAGAGGTCAACCTTGAGCCTGGGACTTATGGCATCGAAGTCCGATATGTCGAGAACCACGGCCATGCGGGGCTGAAGCTGGAATGGGACGGTCCGGATACCGATGGCCGTGAGGTGATGCAGGCCGATCCCGGTTTGTCGGTTCCCAAGGACGACGCGATCCAAGTTGGCATCCAAGTGTCGCATGCGTCTGATCAGGCGAATGTTACACTGGAGGGGTTGCCGGCAAATACCCTGATAATCAGTGGTGAGCATTCGGTGATCACCAAAGGTGATCCGGTGGATTTGTCGGGTTGTAATCTGAACCACCTGGAGCTTCCCCCGCCAATAGGTTTCGAGGGCGTAATTCATGGTCAGATCGTTGTGTCAGACATAGACAGCGCCGGCACTCTCATCACTTCGGAAAACCCATTTGCCCTGACCGTCGGTGACGACCCTGTCAGCGCAGGGAATTCTTTGGACGAAGAACTGGCTTACGAAGCGCTGTACTCGAGTACTCCTGGAACCCTGCCTTGGGATGCAATCCATTCGACCGACAATGCCCCAGAGGTGGATGTTCTGGACGAGCCGATCTCAACCCTCGGAGATGCAAATATTACTTGTATTGAAACAGATACTTATGAGAGATTTGATTGGTAGTGAATGCAATGCTCAGCGGAGCCGACCTGCATTCTGTTCTGGGATGCGATCTTTGCCACAGGCTTCTTGCCGAGACACTAGAATTTTGATTTTGCAGACGGTCCAACACCCATATTTTCTTTGGTTGTGCCCAAGGCACACTCTGGCCAAAATTTCAGCAAATTTATGACAGAAATCACACCTAGCTGCGGCGTTCGAAACGAATCTGCTCTAGGTGAGATCAAATGAAAAAGTTGGCCATTCTTCTTATATTTATGCCCTTCACGGCGCTTGCAGAAGAGCGGGTGTTTGAATGTCAGTCACCAGACGAACAGCATCCCGAAATGGCTGCGAAACTGATCAAATATGAAGATCAAAACAAAGGTCGTATCAAGATCGGTGACATCGACAAAGAGGTCGATGTTTTCCCGGGGCTCGATACCTTGACCTACCTGTATATCGGCGAGGATCACACGTTGAGTTATAACGTCCACCCCCAGAAAGGCACGTTCGATTTCTCTGCCTCTGGTAGTAGAACCGGTTGGGGCAAAGGAACTTGCACGGAAATCACAGGGCAATAACCCGCATCTCCTCCTAACAATGCGCCGGCCTGTTCCATGGGCGTGTGCTTGCGGCAAACAGTGGCTGCACCCGCAGCAGCGCCACATATCTATCGGCGGACCAACCAGCACTGTGCCTTTTTCAAATATACGCATCGCGCCGTTTCCGTCCCGAAACGGCGCGATGACATTTCAGTTAATGCGCGCCACTGCGCTTGGCGTTGACGACCGTCTGCTCCAGAGGGTTATAGCCTTCGGGAACAGGCACAAGATTTACCCTTTTTGCATAGTCCTCAAAATAGGCCTGCATCGCTGCGACACGCTCGGGCATCTGGTCCGCCAGATTGTGTAATTCCGACGGATCAGCTTCGATATCAAACAGCTCCCATTCGCCTGTGCCTTTAGGGGCCAGATTCTGCATCAGTTTATATTTGCCCTGGAATACTGCCGAAGACCCTGCAAGCTCATATCCGACCGGGTTGTTATCGTCGCGCACGGTTTCCGTCTCACCCTTCAGGACCGGCATCATACTGATACCGTCTGGCGTATAAATTTCGCGACCGTCATAGACCGGTCCGGGAACGTCTACGCCGGCAACGTCAAGAAGTGTTGGAACGATATCGCGAACAAAGGCAAATTTATCGACTTGCGATCCGGGCTCGACAACACCCGGGAATTTCACGATCAAAGGGACACGCAAACCACCCTCGGTCGAGAATGTCTTAAAGTAGCTGCCCGGAACCGCTGCGGCTGCCGCCCAGCCAGGGCCGTAATCAGCATAGACACCCTGCTGCCCCATATCCGAATAATCGCCGTCAAAATCCTCGATATAGACCTTGTCGTAATGGGCTTTGTACCAATCACGATAGGCTTCAGACAGCGGCAACTGGTTCGGATCCGGGCCGTTATCCGCAAGGAAAATGACGATGGTGTTGTCCGCAATACCTTTTTCATCCAGATAGCTCAGAATCCTGCCGATATTGACATCCATATTGTCCAGCATTCCGGCATAGGTCTGCATCCGTCGCGCGTTGAATGCTTTTTCTTCGTCGTTAAGCTTTTCCCAATCCGGCATCTGCCACGGTTCATAAGAGGTTTTCGCAAATTCCGGGTCCAATTCCACATCCGGAGAGATAAGCCCAAGTTCCTTCTGCTTTTCCACACGCGAAACCCGCAGGGCCTCGAACCCTTCGTCATAAACGCCGTCATATTTGTCGATGAATTCTTTTGGCGCCTGATGAGGGTAATGGACGGCCTGATACCCGACCCAGGCCAAAAATGGTTTACCGTCATCCAGGTTGCTGTCGATGTAATCGATCATCGTTTGGGTATAAAAATCCGACGAGAAGTAGTCGTCCGTTGGCAGGCTGACAAGCTTGTCGTCCTCGTAATAGTGCACCCGCGTATAGAACGGGGCATAGGGCTGCTCGACCCAGTTATCCGCACCGCTTTCGCCCAGCATAAAGGATTTCTCAAATCCGCGGTCATAAGCGATCGTGCCAGGCTCATGACCTAGGTGCCATTTGCCGGTCATATAGGTGTGGTATCCTGCGTCGCGCAACAGACGCGGCAACGCAACAACTTTGTCGTTCAAATGACCTTCATAGCCAGGCTTGCCGAATTGGTTATCGGCCTGAATCTCTAACATATTGCCGAGGCCTGCGAGATGGTTGTCGACACCGCTGATCAGCATAGTCCGAGTGGGCGAGCAAGACGCTCCGACGTGGAAATTGGTGAACAGCATACCGTCATCTGCCAGTTGGTCGATCGAGGGCGTTTCGATTTCACTGCCAAATGCGCCAACATCGGAAAACCCCATGTCATCTGCGATTAGAATAAGAACGTTTGGGCGTGTATCCTCAGAATCGGCAAGTGCTGCAGTCGTTGATAACGCCGAAGCGCCAAGCACAGCTAATATATTCCTTAAAGGAACCATTGAATCCTCCGTTATGTGGGAAGTCCGGGGCGTCGTGCCACGGTCGACAATAATGTCGCAGGAAACGACAATTCCGACTACAGAAAGAGACGACCATTCCATCAATTGGTATGAGCGTTCTGAATATTGGAACGAGGGTGCAAATGATTGATTCCAAAGCCATAGATGCGGTGCGCTCATTGGCCAGACACGGCAACTTTCGTGTGGCAGCGGATGCAATCGGAACCTCTCCTGCAAGTTTCTCACGCTATATCGGCCAGGCAGAAACTTATGCCGGTCAGGCGCTATTTGAACGGACAGGCCGCGGCGCAACCATCAGACCGGCGGGGAAACGCTTTCTGCAACTTCTGGACGCGCTGCACGATGCGACCAGCCAGTTTGAAGCAGGAGTCAAACGGTTGCGTTCGGTCGGCCCGGAGGTGCTGAATATCGGCTGCGGACCCCTGACGACCCGGACGATCATCACGCCGCTTCTGGCAGAGCTGCTTGATAACTGGCCAGATCTTCGTGTCCGCGTTGATGTGCGGGCCACCATGGAACCCCTCGAAGCATTGCGGATAGGGCGCCTGGACGTGGCGGTTTGCGATCTGACGCACACGCCCAACCTAAGCGATCTGGACATTCAGGTCGTTCGAAAGGAACCCGTTTTCTTCTGCGCTCGCCCCGACCATCCCATTCATCAGGCAACTCCGGTCTCAATCGCTGAGGTGTTTCGGCATCCGTTTATAACCGCGCATATGCATCGCCACTGGCGCTCTGCCATTGCCGCCACTCTGGGGAATGACGAGAAAGCCTGGCATATTGTTGACCGATTGCCCCAGATCGAAAGTGACGATTTCTCTTTAGTTGCCGATATGGCCTGCAGAGCAGACCTGATTGCCGGAGGAATGAAGGAAGATTTTGATCAGCACCTGAAATTGGGGATGTTGAAAGAGATACGAACCACGCAACCTCTGACCTGGAACATATGCGCTGCCCGTCGCAAGGGCGTTAAATTTGCCGCGCTTGATATGTTCTGGAATCGATTGTGCCACCGGTACGGGGCGGAATAAGCCCGCCGCATGACCGGAATGCCCGGCGGTTAGTCTACATCGCGGACAACGCGAAATCCGACATGATTGCTGCCCAACGACATCTCAACCGGCTGCCGCGCTGCAGGTCGGTAACGCAGACAGAAATTCGGCGCGCAAAGCCATGAGCCCCCTTTGACCAACCGCATTGCACCCATCGATGCGCTACCGAACTGGGCGGCAAAGGCCTTTTCCGGGCCGGTAGGATCAATTTGGTCGCCAGGAATGTGCCCCGGCACCCACCAGTCGGCCACGTGCTCCCAGACATTGCCCGCCATGTCATACAGGCCGTAGCCATTGGCCACATATGAAGCTACGGGTGCGGTTCCGACATGGCCATCGTCAGCCAGGTTTTCGCTTGGGAACTGTCCTTGCCAGGTGTTTGCCTTCCACCCATTGCTGGGATCATAGCTGTCACCCCAGGTGTAGTCGGCGCCTTCGATCCCGCCGCGAGCTGCAAATTCCCATTCGGCCTCGGTCGGCAGACGACCTCCGATCCACTCTGCAAATTCTGCGGCATCCTCGGGTGACACATGCACCACCGGATGGTCGCCCAGTTCCGCAATCGAACTGCCCGGTCCTGCCGGGTGTTGCCAGCTTGCACCTTTGACATAGCGCCACCATGCGTTGGGATTATTCAGCGACACCGCTTCCTTAGGCTGGGCGAAGACCATCGACCCAGGCTCAAGCAAATCTGCAGGCAGACCCGGGAAATCCTCCGCCGACAAGCCACGCTCTGCCGTTGTCTGATACCCGGTTTCTTCGACAAATTTCGCAAATTGGTCGTTGGTAATTTCTGTCCGCGTAATGTCAAAGGACCTGACATTCACTGGATGGACCGGAGTCTCTTCCGCTTGAAAGTTTTGCGAACCCATCAGGAATTCTCCACCATCCAGCCGGACAAACTCAGGACCTGGTTTGGAACCGATACTGGTATACCAAACGGCAAAGCATACAATCGCAACCACGGGAACCGAGCCATAGGCTAGCAATCTTTTTGAAAGGGGCATGTAGAATTAACCTGTTGGATCTATCAGGGGTGAATGTAGTGATTTGGTACGGTTTTCAATCCCCTACTGTGAATGGGCAGCATTTCCACCCTTCGACCTGAGCTTCAACGAAAGGAGCGCGCCTGCCTGCTGTGAGGCAAATTCACCTACACTTGTAAATTCATGTCAAATTGGGACCGCTGTTCAATTCAAACGATCCACAGCCGCCAAAGCACCCGACAGAGCGACCTTGATCTCTAAGGGCATGCCTCTGCCCTGTTTATATTGATTGGCCGCGATCCAACCTGCCTTGTGCCCCCGCGCACCGATCGCCTTCATCCGTGCATCAGCCGCAGAATCCGGCATTTTTTCAATCAGGTTTCTCGAATACTCGATCTCATCGCGGGACAAAATCATACCAACCGCACTGTATACATCCATGCCTACTTGCATCGTCAAATGATCCAGCCGATGCGTTGCCCCAGACAACATCCGCGTGCAATAGGCCGCCAGAAAATACCAGCGAAAGATCGCAAGTATGCGCTTCTGGGTATCAGTGACTGTATCCACCTCAAATAATGCCGTGGCGGATAACTTTTCAAATGCTGCACTGGCCGCCTGAGAGGCCTGAATAATCTGAACCTCGCGCACGTCTACGGGTATGACTGGCGGGACTGGTGTCACGACCGGCTGGTAAGTTTCGAAATTCATGCATGGCCTCCGGCTTTGGTTGCTGAAGGGAACATGGGGGTTCGAAAATGCATCCCGATGTGAATCTCTGCCATAGTTTGTAAGTATACCCGGTATTTTGGCTAAACTTAAAAGTCATTTTTCATATGTAACGCAAACTCAAGGACAAACTTGGCTAATTGAGTTATTAATTGTGTGGGATTTGGGCCGCATTTTTTGCTGAAATCTGGGCCTTTATGTCGCCCTAAACTCCCTTACATCTGACACGATCTTGCAGAATTTGTGCCCTTTTTACCAAATACAAACAGTCAATCCTGCTGATCAGTTTACGAGTTTGAATTTAACGAGGGGGTACAAGCGGGACTAGGGGGTGAGCGCCTGCCGGGCCGGGCTCGCCCTAGGGCAGAGCAGCTCCCCCCGCCGCCTTCCGTCAGTCGATTTTGCTTTTTTGCGAATGCGGTGTGACACCAAAACTGGATCGATAAACCCGCGAGAAATGACCGGGATTTTCAAAGCCACAAGCCAAGGCGACCTCGGTGACGGATGCTTCGGTCTGAAGCAAAAGCTTTTGCGCGCGTTCCAGGCGCAATTCCATAAAGTATTTTTTGGGCGAAGTGTTGAGATACTTACCAAATAACCGCTCTAACTGGCGCGTGGATATGCCAAGATCATCCGCGATCTTTGACGGAGAAACCGGTGCTTCAAGGCATTCGCGCATGGTATGGATAGCCCGAGCCAGATGTGCGTTACGCATCCCGTTGCGCGATTGCAATGATACCCTTTGTTTGGCCGTTGCGTTGCGGGCAGCATTATACACCATCTGGTCTGCAACCGCGATCGCCAGCTCCTCGCCGTGGTCGCGTCCGATCAGATGCAGCATAAGATCGGCAGTTGCCGTCCCACCCGATGCCGTGATGTGTTTCGCGTCTGCCACGAAGACACTGCGCACAAGGTTCACCTCTGGGAACGCTTCCATAAACGCATCGTGATATTCCCAGTGGATCGCAGCCTGAGAGCCATCCAGAAATCCAGCCTCTGCTAGAAGCCAAGCACCAGAACACAATGCCCCGATCGGCGTGCCCCGCGCACGTTCGCGTCGCAACGTCGCCAGAAGGTCGCGTGAGACATGGTTGCGCATGTGGATGCCCGACAAGACAAACAGCTGATCAGTCTTTGGAATATCGCCCAACCCGCCATGCACAAGTGTCACCACCTTATTGGAACATACTGCACGCTCTGCGTCCTCCGATATCAGCGTCCAATCATATAGCGTTTTCTCACTGACCAGATTGGCGATCCGCAGTGGTTCGACGGCACAGGAAAAGGCGAGATGCGAGAACTCCTCGATCAGAACAATGGTGATGTGCCGCATCTGAGGCATAGGGTTTTCCACTTTGTTCGGCCGGATTGGCTGAGTCTTTGTCGTTGGATTATGCTGCACGAAATTTCCATGTATACAATATGTATTTTATTCGGATACAAAAAGGAGGCAATCGAACCCAATCGATTCTTGCTGGCTGGGCTGGAGGATCCGGATGAAGGACGTCGCAAAAACCCGCAAAACGCAGCTGGCCGAGCACTTGAAGGTCTCGATCCTGACTTTGCGCCTGCAACCTGGCACCGATCTGGACGAGGTGCATCTGTCCGATGCGTTTGGCCTGTCGAGAACGCCTTTACGCGAAGTGTTCCGACAACTCGCCGGAGAAGGATATCTGGACCTGCGAACAAACCGCAGCGCGCGCGTGTCCGAAATGTCGTATACCACCTTGCGCGATTTCTTTCTGGCCGCTCCGATGATCTATGGTGCAATCCTGCGACTGGCAGCGGCGAATGCAAAGCCTGTGCAGATTGAAGCCCTGAAAACCGCACAGCAGGCATTCAAGGCCGCGCTGCGGGATGGGGCAGCCGAAGAGCGCGCCCTGGCCAATAACCGCTTTCACGAAGTGACCGGCGAAATGTCGGGCAATGTCTATCTATTGCCCTCTTTCAACCGTTTGCTGATAGACCATGCCCGTATCGGCATGACCTTCTACCGGCCACAGTCGGGCAGGATGGTCGAAAACCTGTCCGAGGCAAGCCAGCAACACGACGCCATCATCGACGCCATAGAGACACGCGATGAAACGGCTGCTGCGCAGCTGGCCGAAGATCACTGGAACCTGTCACGCGATCAGATCGAACTGTTCGTGATGCCCGATGCGCTGGATGTCCCAATGGGCCTCCCACCGCTTTCGAAACCTGCATGAGGACGGAATGAATCCAATTTTCCGATTTGAGGGGGTCTATACCCCGGTGGTCACGCCCTATCAGGCCGATGACAGCGTCAACTGGGACGCGCTGGCGCAGGTGATCGAGCTTCTGATCAAGAATGGCGTGCATGGTCTGATCTCGGGCGGGTCGACCGGTGAGAATTATGCGCAGACCGTGGAGGAACGGCTGGAATTGGCGCGGTTCACCCATGTGCGTCTGAAAGGCCGTTTGCCTCTGGTTGTTGGCACGGGCGCGATGTTGACGTCGGACTCGGTTGCGCTGGCGTCGGGTGCAAAGGAAATCGGGGCAGATGCGATCCTGTTGGCCAGCCCGCCCTATTCGGTGCCCACCGACCGCGAAAATGCGCTGAATGCGCTGGCCATCGACAAGGCCGCCGACCTGCCGGTAATGCTGTACAATTATCCTCACCGCACAGGCACGATGATGGGCGAGGAATTCCTGGACCGCGTCGGACGCAGCAGGAATTTCTGCGGCATCAAGGAAAGTTCGGGCGATATCAACCGGGTTCATCTTCTGGCGCGGGACTATCCGCATATCCAACTGGGATGCGGTATGGACGATCAGGCGCTGGAGTTCTTTGCCTGGGGCGCGCCGTTCTGGGTCTGTGGCGGCTCGAACTTTCTGCCTGCCGAGCATGTGGCGCTATACCAGGCCTGTGTAATCGAGGGCGATTTTGCCAAGGGCCGTCGGATCATGTCGGCGCTGATGCCCTTGATGCGGGTATTAGAACAGGGTGGCAAATTCATCCAGACCATCAAGCATGGTGTCACAATGAATGGGATTGACGCGGGCATCGTTCGGCCGCCGCTGAAATCTTTGAACAAAGATGACAAACGCGCGCTAGAGCAAGTGACGCGCGTGCTGAAACAGAAAATCGCTGACATCATGGCAGAGGAGTAAGGTATGACATTGCTGACGCAGGACGAATACGACTCCATCGCCGCGGGTCTGACCTTGCCAACCGGCGCCTTTATTGATGGCGCGTATCGCCCGGCGATTTCCGGGCAGTCCTTCACAACGGTTAACCCGGCGACCAATAAGAAATTGGCCAACATTGCCGCCTGCAGTGTAGCGGACGTGGATTTCGCCGTCGAGAAGGCGCGCGAAGCGTTCGAAGATGGCCGCTGGTCGAGGCTGCACCCATCCGAGCGCAAAAATGTGCTGATCCGGTTGACCAAACTGATCACACGCAATGCACGTGAACTGGCGGTGATGGAAAGTATCGACAGTGGCAAGACCATCTTTGACTGCGAGACCGTCGACCTGCCCGAGACCATTCATTGCCTGAAATGGCATGCTGAGGCGATCGACAAGATCTATGATCAGGTCTCGCCCGCCAGTGACGACCACATCGCTTTGGTCGTGCGCGAGCCGATTGGCGTTGTCGGGCTAGTCCTGCCCTGGAATTTCCCATTGCTGATGCTGGCATGGAAAATCGGGCCCGCTCTGGCTGCGGGCTGCTCGGTGGTTGTGAAACCGGCCGAGGAAACTTCACTGACGGCATTGCGGCTGGCCGAACTGGCGATGGAGGCCGGTCTGCCACGCGGCGTCCTAAACATCGTCCCCGGCGCAGGTGCCGAGGTGGGCGAACCTATCGGACGGCACATGGATATCGATATGGTGTCCTTCACCGGTTCAACCGTGACTGGCAAACGGTTTCTGAGCTATTCGGCGGAAAGCAACGCCAAAGAGGTGGTGCTTGAAATGGGCGGCAAGAATCCGGCCATTGTGATGGAAGATGCAGAAAATCTGGACCGCGTGGCGGCACATATCGTCAATGGTGCGTTCTGGAACATGGGTGAGAACTGCTCGGCCACGTCCCGCCTGATTGTCCACAAGGCCGTAAAGGCCGAGTTGCTCGACCGCATCGCCCATCATGTAAAGCAATGGAATGTCGGCGAGCCTCTGAACCCGGAAACACGATTGGGCGCAATGGTCAGCGAAGCTCATTTCGATAAGATCTGCGGATATCTGGATCAGGCCGAAAACGTGGTGATCGGAGGCAAAGCGGACAATGGCTTTGTCGAGGCCACCGTAGTCGAACTCCCTGGCAATGACGCCATCCTGGCACGTGACGAAATCTTTGGTCCTATTCTTTCGGTGATCACGGTTTCCAGCTTCGATGAGGCCATCAAGATCGCCAACGATACCGAGTATGGTTTGTGTGCGTCGATCTTCACAGCCAATGCGAAACGCGCCATCCGCGGGGCGCGGATGATCCGGGCGGGAACGGTGACTGTAAACAGTTTTGGAGAGGGCGATATCACCACGCCCTTTGGCGGTTATAAACAGTCTGGCTTTGGTGGGCGCGACAACTCGATCCATGCGCATGACCAGTATACCCAGCTAAAAACCATCTGGGTCGACCTGTCCGACGATGCGGATGAGGCCGTGGATTGAGCAGCTATGCCGCCCGAACCCTGCCTGTCCATCGCGGACCTGCGGCCTGGAGCGTCATATTAGGCGATCCACCCCCAGCCCAAGAACTGGATGGTGATCTGACGGCGGATGTCGTGATTGTTGGTGCCGGTTTCGCAGGCCTGTCAGCGGCACAGCGTTTGAGGCAGCTGCAAAGCGACGCAAAGATCATCGTGCTTGAGGCTGGCCGCGTGGCCGAAGGGGCTGCGGGGCGCAATACGGGTTTTATGATCGATCTGCCACATGACCTGGCCTCGGACAATTATTCCGGGCCGGGGGATGATCGCACCATGATCACATTAAACCGACTTGCAATTGATTTTGCCCGATCGGCGGTCGAGCAATATCAGATCGACCCGAATTTCTTTGATCCGGCTGGCAAGGTTAACGGAGCGGTGAGCGCGGCGGGACATGCACATAATATCAGCTATGCGCATCATCTCAGCACTTTGGGTGAGACCAGTGAAATGCTCGACCAACAGCAGATGCACGCCCTGACAGGGTCGCGCCACTATCGGTCGGGGCTATACACACCCGGCACGGTTATGTTGCAACCAGCAGGCTATATTCGCGGTCTGGCTGCGGGACTGATCAAGGATGGCATTGCATTGTACGAGAGCTCTGGCGTGACCGGGTTTGAGAAGCAAGGCGGTGCGTGGCTGGTAAAAACCGCGCGCGGTACCGTCAGCACTGGTACAGTCATCCTGACGGTGAACGGGCATCTGGAAAGCTTTGGGATCGAGCGCGACCGGCTGATGCAACTGTTCCTTTTTGCGGCAATGACCCCTGAGCTGGACGCCGAAGTGCTGTCGCGGCTTGGGGGGCAACCCCGCTGGAGTGTCACACCATCTGATCCGTTGGGTACAACGATGCGGCGCATTGATACGGCGCAGGGCGGCAATCGGATCATAACCCGTACCTGCGCGGCCCTGCGCCCGGGCATGACCTCAACTGCTGGTGATCTGGCGCGCGCCTCGCGGGTGATGCAGCGCAAATTCGACCAGCGATTTCCGCAGTTGGCGGGGCTGGACATGCAATATCACTGGGCCGGTCATCTCTGCCTCAGCCTGAACGGCGTTTCCGTCGCGCGAGAGGTCGAACAGGGCGTGATTTCCGGCTGTGTCCAGAACGGGCTGGGCACGGCGCGCGGCACCCTGACCGGTATCGCGGCAGCAGAACGCACCTGCGGCCACAGCTCGAATATCACCCGGTATTTCGACGCCCAGGATCAACCCAAACGCCTGCCCCCAAAGCCATTCCGAGAGATCGGTGCCAATGCAGTGCTGCGCTGGAAAGAATGGCGCGCGCGGGACGAGTGATCAGGGCAGGCTCAGCTTGGCCATGCGGCCTCCGTCGACTGTGTAGACCTGCCCGGTGATAAAGCTGGCATCATCCGACGCCAGGAAGGCGACCAGCGCCGCAACCTCTTGCGGGCTTCCGGTTCGGGCAACGGGGTGTATGCGCTTGATATCCTCGTGAAATGTCTCCGGGTCCGGCATTGAGGCGATGAAATCCACGTTCAACTCGGTGTCGATCCAGCCAGGGGCCACGGCGTTGCAACGAATGCCCTCTGCTCCATGATCCACGGCCACCGCTCGTGTCAGGCCATGCAACCCGGCTTTGGATGCGCAATAGGCAGCATGGCCGGGATTGCTGCCCAGCCCCTCAATCGAGCCGATATTGACAATCGCCCCGCCCGCCCGCCGTAGATGGGGCAGCGCCGCCTTGATCAGCAGGAACGGGGCCGTGAGGTTGACTGTCAGCGTGCGCTGCCAGTCTGCAAGGCTCATCTGCTCGACGCCGGCTTCCTGCATCATGCCTGCATTATTGACCAGAATGTCCAATCGCCCGGACAGATCAACGACCTGATTGACCACCGTTTGCGGGCTGAGGGGATCTCTGAAATCCGCCTCGAACCCTTCGAATTCCGGATCGCTCCCACGTTGCGCGGTAAAGACCCGTGCACCTTCGTGTTGCAAACGTTCCGCGATGGCGCGTCCGATACCGCTGCGCCCGCCCGTGACCAGCGCGGTTTTGCCGGTAAATCGCGTCATGAAACCGGTTTTCCTCCGTTCACTTCCAGCAATGCCCCGCACACATAGCGTGCGGCGTCCGAGGCAAGAAACATCACCACATCAGCAATATCCTCGGGCTCGGCGATACGCCCCAAGGGCACCGTCCGGCCCAGCTCGGCCACGGCAGTATCCGGATCGAAGCCGCGTTTTTCAAACCCCGACCGCAGCATCGGCGTGTTTACTTCATTCGGGCAGACGGCGTTAATGCGGATGCCCTGATGCGCGTGGTCCATACCCATGCATTGTGTCAACGACGCAATAGCTGCCTTGGTCATGCAATAGACCGCGTGGTTCGGCCCAGGGCGCAGCCCCCAGCATGACGCGGTGTTCACGATCGCGCCACCACCACGCGCCGCCATGATCGGGATTGCGGCGCGACAGATGCGAAAGGGCGCCTCGACATTTACGCCCAGCGACAATGCCCAGTCGGTATCCGAAGTCTCGGTCACCGCTCCGCGGGTGATGACCCCCGCATTGTTGACGACGATATCCAGCCCGCCCAGCGCATCCGCCGCATGTTGCGGCAATGCATCTGCATAAGCACTCTCGCGCAAATCGCCGGGCAAATGGGCGTCGGCTTCGATACCCTCAACCGAAACGTCCGCAACCGCAACTCGTGCCCCTGCCTGCCGCATCCGCTGTGCAATGGCAGATCCGATGCCACCCGCAGCCCCTGTGATGAGCGCTGTTTTGCCCGTCAGCTCCATTTTCCCTCCGAGTGCTAAATAGAAACCCACCCGACAATGCAGTCGGGATAGGTCCAAGGCGAAATCTTTAATAGGTTTGGTTCAGCTCGTCAGCGGCGGGAATTTCCCGTTCTCGCCGGGCAATATAGTCCAGCAGGGCCTCGTTTTTGGCCACGTCCAGTGTCGGTTCCTGGTATTCGGCCAGCAGCTTGCGCGCGTGCTTCAACGCGCGCTCAGTGATCTCAACCCCGCCTTCTGCCACCCATTGTTCAATCGAGTTATTGTCGAACATCTCGGGCATGAAAAACGCCGTTTGAAAATTGTCCTGCGTGTGCGGATGACCCAGATAGTGCCCGCCTGGACCGACCTCTGGAATGGCGGCAAGAGCTTGGTCGAAATCATCCCATTGCGGGCCTTCTGCCATGCGATAAGCCATCGCACATTGTTCAGCATCGACAATGAACTTGGCGGTGGAACAATGCATCCCAGCCTCATTCCAGCCAGCCGAATGCCAAATATAGTTCGCACCGGAATGAAGAACCGCCTGCAGCGTCGTGGCGGATTCGTACCCGGCCTGCGCATCAAATGTCTTGGCCCCACCCAGCGTGTTCGAGGTGCGCCATGGAACGTCGTAGAACCGGGCCATCTGCCCGATCATAAAGTTCATCAGGCTGATCTCGGGCGTGCCGGCCATCGGGGCACCTGATTTCATCGACACCGTCGACAGGTAGTGCCCGTAAATCGCCGGAGCACCTTTGCGAATGACTTGGGTATAGGCCAGCGCGCTCAGTGCTTCGGCGTTCAATTGCGCCACGGTGGCGGGAACCGATGCGGGCGTATTGGCCCCGCCCAAAACAAAGGGCGAGCACAACACAGGCTGATTGCGGCGAGAAAAGGCCCGCATCGCGCCCAGCATCGTTTCGTCCCAGACCAGCGGAGAGTTTCCGTTGCAGTTGCCCGTGGTGACCGGATGATCTTCAATGAAATCTTCCCCGAACAGGATCGCACACATCTCAATGACGTCTTCGGCGTTTCTGGGCGAGGTGGTCATTCCCATAAACGTCTTGTCCGAATGTTTCATCGACGAATAGGTAATCCGCAGATGTCGCTGACTGATCGGGTGGTCGTAAGGTTCGACAATGTGATGCGCCGAGGAATGCATCGCCGGCAGCATGTGGCTTAGTTTGTGGAACATTGCTAGATCATCGAGCGTCGGATTGCGCCTCACGTCATCGAGATCGCGCAGAAAGGGCGCGCCGGTCATCGGCACAAAGATCGAGTGCCGTCCGCCCAGTCGCACGTTCTTGTTCGGATCGCGAGCATGATAAGTGAAGGTGCTGGGAATGGTGGCGATCAGCTCTCGGACCAGGCCCCGGTCCAGATAGACCAGTTCGCCCTCGACTGTTGCACCAGCTTTTTTCCAATCCTCCAGTGCGATTGCATCGCGAAACTGAACACCGACATTCTCGAGAATATCCATTGAGGCGCTGTCGATCCGGTCGATCTGGCTGCCATCCATCACCTCGCATAGGGGGATGCCTCGGGTCAGGCCGGGCAACATCTCGAAATTCGGAGCAGAGCGCAGCGCGCGCCGGGCCGCACGGCCACCGGTTCGGGTCATGGTACGCATATTCACAGGGCGATCCTCCAATCCTCCCCAAAAGATTGCGGTATTTGGTCAAAGCAAGCCTCACTAATTGCGATACATGTTTGCAGGAAGCGACCCGCACCCGAAACCGCCGAAATGATCTACAGACCCATGATGACGACCAGACCTGCTATCAGTTCTGCCATGCTTAGCGCGGGATCATCTCCGCCCATATCCATGATCCACTCCATGTCGGTGATGGCATAAGAACCGTCAATGAACTGGCTGACACCAAACCCGGTCGTCACAGAAACATTGCCTGATCTTTACCGCACGTATCGGAAACACGGCACTCAACATCATCGTTTTGGAAAATTTCTTCTGGCGCACAATCTTAAAAAGTCCAATATTTGAGTGAGAAGAATTAACCTGAAGACCACCAACGGCTACACCTGTCATGTCCAGACGCCACTATAATCTGCCGCCACTCACCACGCTGTCGGCCTTCGAAGCCGCTGCGCGCCATCTAAGCTTTAAGAATGCGGCTGAAGAACTGTCGGTAACGCCGGGCGCGGTCAGTCATCAGATCAAAGCGTTGGAAGGTGATCTTGGCACCGCCTTGTTCCAGCGCAAACACCGAGGGGTCGAACTGACGGAAGACGGCAAAGCGCTGTATGACGTGCTGGCTTCTTCGTTTACCCGCATCTCAAAAACACTGGCAACAATCCGCGACCGTGCCACCGTCGAAAAGGTAACCGTAGGATCAACCACTGCAGTGGCTGCTCTTTGGTTGTCGCCATCGGTAATCCGGTTCTGGCGCGAAATGCCTGAAGTAAATGTTGACCAGCTTTCACAGGATCGACCATTTCGGGATCGGCCGGATATCGATTTCTTTATTCGCTACGGCCGGGACGGCAACGGTGACCTTTCGCACACTCCTCTGTTTCGGGATTGTCTGGTCCCCGTCGCCTGCCCAGAGGTGGCGGATCGGTTGGCCGGTGCAAGCCTTGAAGATCTCGCCGCTGAACGACTGATACATCTGGACTCTGAAGACCGCAGCTGGACCACTTGGCCCGAATGGTTTCAACAACTCGGGTACACGGGAACCATTCCGATCGATTCTCGTGTGAACAGCTATTCGGTAGCCCTCCAGCGGGCGCGTAAGGGGGCCGGGCTGGTTCTTGGATGGCAACGCTTGATCCAACCCATGCTGCAATCGGGAAAGCTGGTGGCAATCGGGCCCCACCTCCAGATCGCTCCAAACCAGTTTTATCTGGTTGGCCGCTCGGATGAAGACTTGTCCGAAAGTGCCCGGGCGCTGAAAGATTGGATCATTCAAGAGGTTCAGGACGGTTCGGTTTAGGTGAAATCACCCTGTGATGAGGTTTTCTGATATTGAGTGGATGCCAGCGTATCCGCCAATAGAGACCAAACAACACCTGCAGGAGAGCCCGATGAACAAGCATACTGCGTTGTCTTCCGTTCTGGTCGATGTGAATGTCGCAAACGGCCTGCCAAACGAACACTATATCGACCCGGCACTTTTCGCCGAAGAGCGTAGATCGGTTTTGTACGCCAACTGGTCCGGGATCGGCTTTGGCAAAGACGTGCCCGAGGAAGGCGATGCCATGCCGGTCGATTTCCTAGGCATGCCTTTACTAATCGTGCGGGATCGGGATGGTGAGGTTGGCGTATTTCAAAATACCTGCCGTCACCGCGGGATGATCCTTGTCGATACCCCTCGCAAGATAAGTGGCGCGATCCGTTGCCCCTATCACAGCTGGTGCTACAGCCTGAAGGGAGAGCTGCGTGCGACGCCACATGTTGGCGGCGCCGGTCACAACACCCATGAGGACGTGGATCGCAAATCTCTGGGCCTGATCCGTATTCGCTCTTATGTCTGGCGGGACGTGGTCTTTGTGAATGTGGACGGCAATGCACCCGAATTCGAAGAGGCGCACGCCGCCCTATTGGAACGCTGGAAAGAGTTTGATCAACCAGTACATCACGGCGGTGAGGCCTCTTCGTTCAAGTTGGAGGTCAAGACCAACTGGAAGCTGGCGGTTGAGAACTATTGCGAAAGCTATCACCTGCCCTGGGTGCATCCCGGCCTGAACAGCTATTCGCGACTTGAGGATCACTATAACATCGAAGTGCGCGGGCACTATTCCGGTCAAGGCACGCTTGTCTATCGACAACTCACTGACCATGACGGCACCACATTCGCCGATTTCGACGGGCTCAGCGATCGATGGAATGAGGGTGCAGAGTATGTGGCCGTGTATCCGAATGTTCTTTTGGGTGTGCAGCGTGACCATGCGTTTGCCATTGTCCTGGAACCGGTTGATCACGAAAATACCGTTGAGCATATCGAGCTTTATTATGCCAAAAGCATCGAAGACACACCTGAACATGATGGCCTGAGGGCGGCAAACGCCCAGCAATGGAAAACTGTGTTTGAAGAGGATGTGTTCGTTGTTGAAGGGATGCAAAAGGGTCGGCACGGAATGTTGTTCGACGGCGGTCGATTCTCTCCGGTGATGGATGGTCCGACCCATAATTTCCATCACTGGGTTGCGACACAGATTGAAAGCGGTCGCGCCGACTGAACCAGCTGTCTGGCCACGCACGACTGGCCAGACGCGACGGAGACCCGATGGACAGAACAGAACTGGATCGCTTGCTACTTGAGGCGCATGATCATGATGATCCTGCCGCGTTGGTCCGCTATTACACTATTGCAGCAGATGAATGCGAAGCGGTGCAAGATATCGACGCGGCCTGTTTTTACCTGACCCACGCCTTTATATTCGCCCTGGAAGCCGGGGCCTCTGAAACAGATGAATTGAACCACAGACTGGTCGAGTATGGACGTGCATAGTGGTGGGCATCGGAGACTAACCTTGGTTTATATCTGTTCAATCCCACGTGAAATTTAAACCCGTTGTCTTGGGTTCAGTACTGGTAACACATGACGACAAGACCAAAATTTTGGATGACAGACTCATGAAGACAAATGCACAGGCAGTGGTAATCGGCGGTGGTGTGATTGGGTGCTCGATCCTGTATCACCTGACCAAATCGGGGTGGTCAGACGTGGTGCTGTTGGAACGGGATGAACTGACATCCGGCTCGACCTGGCACGCGGCGGCGAACATCCACGGACTGCATGACAGCACCAATATCAGCCGCATCCAACACTATACGATGACGCTGTACAAAGAGCTTGAGGCTGAAACCGGCCAAAGCTGCGGCGTGTTCCAGCCCGGCTCGTTATATCTGGCCCAAACCGAAGAGCGCGAGCACCAGCTGAGGCTGCAGGCCGCCAAGGCCAAGCTGTACGGGATGAATTTCTATGAGATCAGCATCGAAGAGGCGCAGCGTCTGAACCCGCTGGTCAATTACGATGGCATCCGATGTGTCATGTACGAACCTGATGGCGGTAATGTTGATCCCTCGGGGGTCACCAACGCCTACGCTGTCGGCGCGCGCCAGCGTGGGGCCGAAATCCACCGCTTTACGCCGGTCACTGCGACAGATCAGCAAGAAGACGGCACCTGGATCGTACGCACCCCTAAGGGGGACATCCAAACGCCGTGGGTTGTGAATGCCGCCGGTCTTTGGGGCCGCGAAGTTGCCATGTTGGCCGGGATCGAGCTACCCCTGCAACCGACCGAGCATCAGTATTTCGTCACCGAAACCATGGCTGACGTCGCGGCGCATGATACCCGCCTGCCCTCGGTCAGTGACCGCGATGGCGAGTACTATTTGCGGCAGGAAGGTCAGGGCCTTTTGGTGGGGGCTTATGAAAAGGATATGAAATTCTGGGCCGAGGACGGCACACCCCTGGATTTTGCCCATGATCTGTTTCCCGACGATCTGGAGCGGATCGAAGAGAATATGATGAACGCCATCGAACGCGTACCTGCCGTGGGCGACGCCGGGATCAAACGGGTCATCAACGGACCGATGATCTGGTCACCGGATGCCAACGTTCTGATGGGACCAGTGCCCGAGGTCGACGGCTATTTCTGCTGCAACGGCATCATCCCGGGATTCTCGCAATCGGGTGGCATGGGCCTGATGGCGGCGCAGTGGATCATCGAAGGCGAAACCCAATACGACATGTTCGCCTGGGACGTGGCGCGGTTCGACACATGGGCTACCAAAGATTTCACCAAGGCCCGCGTGCAGGATCAGTACGCACACCGCTTTGCCATCCACTTCCCAAATGAAGAACGCAGCGCAGGACGCCCTGCCCGGACCCGCCCGATTTATGACAGGCAAAAGGACATGGGTGCCGTCTTTGGCCTGAATGTCGGATGGGAACACCCGCTGTGGTTCGCAGAGGCGCCCGGCGCCACGGACACCAACGGATTCATACGCCAGAACTGGTGGGAACCGGTGGGCGCGGAATGCCGGATGCTGCGCGATCGGGCCGGGATCATCGACATCTCAAACTTTGCCAAATATGTTTGCAAAGGTCCGGGAGCCGAGGGTTGGCTTAATGCCGTATTCGCAAATTCCATGCCGAGATCGGTTGGTCGATCCTGCCTGACCCCGCTGATCTCAAAACGGGGAGGTATTGCCGGCGATTTCACCGTGACCCGCGTGGCCGACGACGAATTCTGGATCATCGGCTCGGGCATGGCCGAGCGCTATCACAAACGGTTCTTCAAACAGGTTCCTCTGCCCGATGGCACCCGTTTCGAAAGCCGCACCGAAGAGACTTGCGGCTTTAACGTGGCTGGCCCGAAATCGCGGGAAATCCTGCAACGGCTTACGAATACCTCGCTCAGCCCCGAGGATTTCCCCTTCATGCGCTCGCAACAGATCGAAATCGCCGGAATTGCGGTCCTGGCGCTGCGTGTCTCCTTCACCGGCGATCTGGGCTGGGAGGTGCATTGCGCCGCGAAAGATCAGCTCCGCCTGTATGAGGCGCTGATCGAGACCGGAAAAGAGTTCGGCGCAGGCCCAGTTGGCAGCCGCGCACTGATGTCGCTGAGGATCGAAAAGGGCTATGGGTCTTGGGGGCGCGAATACAGCCCCGAATACTGGCCACACGAGGTCGGTTTGGACCGGTTGTGCAAATTCGACAAATCGTTCCTAAACAAAGATGCCGCCAATTCTGCCATGACCTCTCCGGCCAGAGAGCAGCTTGTCCTGCTGCATCTGGACGAAGCCGACACCGCAGCTTCGAACGCTGACGCGACCGGAGGCGAACCCATTTTCATGGACGGGCGCGGAATCGGTCGGGTGACATCGGGCGCTTATGGCTATTCCGTGGGTATGTCGCTGGCCTTGGGCTATGTTTCGGGTGCCGAGGCCGGCGATAGGGTCGAGGTCATGGTATTAGGGCGCCCGCATAGGGCAACGATCCTGAAAGAACCGCCCTTTGATCCAACTGGGACGATCTTGCGCGGCTAACCCAGTCCGCATTAGATCCTTTAAGCGAGCTGTGGACATTGCCTTCGGGTTGTGGCGCTATCCGGTCAGTAATCTGATCTGCTCCATCCAGAGGATAGGCTGATGACAATCTTCCTGACTATTGCGCTGTTCATTGCGCTGTTTCTTGTTGCGATGAATCTTTGGACACGCAAGCTGACCCGTGACGGCCGGATGCGTGTCCCACAACCGGGGGTTATCATTCCCGTGCGCGGCGGCAATATCCACTATGTGGAAAAGGGCGACCCTTCCAATCAGACGGTTGTGCTCATTCATGGGCTGGCCGGGCAGTTGCAACATTTCACCTACGCCTTGATGGATAAACTGGCCGAGGATTTTCACGTCATTGCCGTGGATCGCCCCGGTTGCGGATACTCAACTCGTGAGACGGCAGAGCTTGGGCGGTTGCCCGAACAGGGCCGCATGATACATGAATTTCTAGAGGCAAAGGGGGTTAGCAACCCAATTCTGGTCGGCCATTCGCTGGGTGGCGCGGTTTCTCTGGCGATGGCGCTGGATTACCCGGACAAGATCAAAGCGCTGGCCCTGCTAGCTCCGCTTACTCAGGCGATGCCCGGGCCGCCCGCCGTGTTCAAACCGCTTGAAATCCGGACAGAATGGCTGCGCAGTCTGATCGGCAACACGATTGCCGTCCCGCTGGCCGCAAAAACCGCACCGCACACCCTTAGCGCGGCTTTTGCGCCAGAACCCGCGCCCCAAGACTTTCTGGACCGCGCCGGCGGCGCTTTGGGGATGCGTCCATCCGCGTTTATCAGCGCCTCACAGGATGTGATCGGGATTGAACAGAGCATGCCGGCGCAAGTCGCCCGTTATGGCGACCTGAAAGTGCCTGGCTCCATATTGTTTGGAGCACAGGATGCGCTCTTGTCAGCCACGCAACACGGTGAATCAATGCAGGCGTTTGGTCTGAGTTTTGAACAGATCGAAGGGCTGGGCCATATGATCCCCCTGACAGTCCCGGACATCTGCAACAACTTCATTCGCGGCGTGGTACAAAATACAGAACCCAGGGCGACGGTTGTGCCGAATTCGGATTAGTCCCAGCTAAAATATTCCCAACAAAGGCGCCATTTCCCTCTTGACCCTCCCCAACCCCTCCCTTAAATCGCCATTCACTCATGGCGGAGTAGCTCAGTTGGTTAGAGCAGCGGAATCATAATCCGCGTGTCGGGGGTTCAAGTCCCTCCTCCGCTACCAAATTCCCATAACATATCAGTTAGAAACGTGAACTCAGCGTTGCTCTCACGTACCGCAAAGATGGTTTGGGTGGCATTTTAGGTAACAGCAGACGAATTTTGTGGTCGAAAAGAACTGGGAATCGTCACGAAAAAGCGGGAAGCCGCCACACACCACAGCCAGTCCTATTTCGCTCCATGAGTTGAGATGCAGGCTCTCAGGGGCTCCTCCTCCGTCGCTCCGCTGATTTCCGGAATGCAAACATTTACAGGCGCGCATCCCCATGCCTTTTAACGCGTCTCGGAACCAATCAGAATCATAGCCGCGATCACCAAGTAGCCAGCCCACATTCGGTATGCTTTTGAGCAGAGCCCAGGCACCGGTGTAATCGCTGACTTACCCGCCGGTACCGAAGAAGTTGAGTAGACTTCTTAGTATCAGGACGAAAGCAGCCTTGCACACACAGCCTTTCTTTCTCCATTTACAAATAATAACATTCATTTTATTGATTGTGTATGGATGGAAATACATTTTCTCGCCGCACTTTCTTGTACAGCGCCGCTTGCCTTGGGATGCTTGGTACTCAATCCAGGATCGTAAGGGCCGAGTTGCAACTCGGCTCTTCAGCTCGGATTTCAACCGTATCAGACGGGTACCTGTCATTGCCACCGGAAATGGTCTTTGGGTCCATGCCGAAAGAAGAACTCGAGCAGCTTCTGAATCGCAATCGAGTGGACGCGACCAAGTACGAGCCAGAGTGCAACGTGGCGCTCTATCGTGATGGTAAAAACACGGTGCTATTCGATGTCGGAGCTGGGCCGGATTTCATGCCCACGTCTGGCAAACTTTTGGAAACTGTTGAAACAATCGGCCTGTCGCCCGAAGACGTTTCACACGTGGTTTTCACCCATGCGCACCCGGATCACATCTGGGGCATTTTGGATGACTTCGACGACCTGCTTTTCCCCAACGCGACGCATCACTTTGGCCGTAAAGAGTGGGATTATTGGTGGAACCCTTCAACGGTGGATTCGATAGGAGAAGATCGCGCTGCGTTCGCTGTAGGCGCGAAGCGCCGGATGGCAGAAATTGAGGATCAGGTGGCGTTCTTTGACGACGGACAAGAGATCCTTCCAGGCATTGCCGCCCGTGCAAGCTTTGGGCACACACCCGGCCACATGGCGTTTGAAATCCGCAGCGGCAGTGAATCCGTGATGATTGTCGGCGACGCGTTGGGAAATCCACACGTGGCTTTTGAACGGCCTGATTGGCACAGTGGTACGGATCAGGATCCACAGACAGCTGCAGCAACTCGTAGTTTGCTGCTAGATCAGATTTCTCGCGAGCAAATGAAGATAATTGGCTTCCACCTGCCGAATGGTGGAATCGGCCGGGTCGAAAAAACTGGCTCTGCGTATAAGTTCATTGGAGAACCAACATGATACGAACGCTTGCGATTGCCTTGGCCTTGGCCGCACCAGCTTGGGCAAGCGAGGAAATTGCAGACCAATATCCGCAAAGCGTGCTGTATTCCAAACCGGTCGAGTATTTCCCTGGCGTCTATTCCGCCATTGGCGCAACCGCCCCACCGACCTATGAAAACTCTGGTCACAACAACAATCTCAGTTTCATTGTAACCGGTGAAGGTGTGGTCGTCATAAACGGCGGTGCAGCCTATGTCCTTGCCGAAGCGCTTCACAAGGAAATTCAGGCCATCACGGATCAGCCGGTCAGACTTGTCTTCAACGAGAATGGCCAGGGGCACGCGATGCTTGGCAACGCTTACTGGTCAGAACTCGGCATTCCGATCATCGCACATTCAGAAGCAGCGGCTGAATTCGAGGAATATGGCCTGCAAATTCTGCAAGGAATGCAGCGATACAATCAGGACAAGGCAGACGGAACATTCCTGGCCGGCCCAACCGAGACATTCGATGATGAATACGTGGTTGAGATGGGTGAATTCCGGATTGAGGCAAAGTACCTCGGCCCCGCCCATAGTCCCGGCGATATCTCGATCTGGTTGCCGAACCAAAGCCTTGTCATTGCGGGAGACATGGCGTTTCACGAACGCATGCTGCCAATCTTTCAAGACACCTATACAGCGGATTGGCTTGAAACTTGGGACACCGAATTCGAGGCTTTAGATGCTACTTATGTGATACCGGGACACGGCCATCCTACGAACATGGATCAGGTGCGCCGCTATACACGCGACTACCTGATATATCTGCGCGGCAAGATTCAAGAGCATATGGATGCAGGAGGTGATCTGGCTGAGGCTTACTACGTCGATCAGTCACCTTACGCCAACCTGGACACGTTTGAAGAACTGGCCACGAAAAATGCAGGGCGCGTTTTCGAACAGATGGAATTCGAGTAGCTCAGGAATGTTGCGGAACAGGGATTAGCATCAATAATCTATGCGTGCTGATCGCCCCGACCCACATGAAAAATACGGCAACCCATGCGGTCAATGACAGGGCGGACCCTCCTGAAAGCCCGGCACCCACCGCGCAACCTCCCGCCAGCATGGCCCCAAACCCCATGAGAACAGCCCCTACGAGGTAGCGTTCCATCGGAGTTTCCGAGCCAAATCGTTCGATCCTCCACTCCCCTGCAGTCAAGGCTGAGCCTGCCGCGCCAATTACTACGCCTGGGACAAGGCCGATACCGAAGGACAACACAACGTTTCGACTTGCAACCAACGCCATTAGTGTGTCCGTGGCCGGTCCGGTAAACGTGACTGAAGACACAGGCACGACTTCAAAAGATGCTTGCGCGATGGCAAATGTTATCAACCAGCCGAGCGCCACAGCCAGGCCAACTCCTGCGGCCGCTATGATCCTTATAGGCGCGACTTTCCGGTGGGACGCAAAGACAATGGCCGACACCAGTCCCAACGCTGCAACTGCTGTATAAACCGTTGGCGAGAGCCCAAGTATTTCTGAAAGATCACGCGGCGCGCCTCCTGGGACAGCCCAGATACCAGACAGCAACTCGCGGGCGGGACTAAGAACACCGGTATAGGCGGCTTGAGCCACTAAGGTCAAAACCAATCCCGTAACCAGGGCGCGCAGATTACCGCAGGAGGCTAATACCAAAAGGCGAGATGCACATCCACACGCCAGAACCATGCCTGCGCCGAACATCGCTCCACCGATTACCGCGCCGCTCAGGCTACCTGTCGACGCGATTGCACGTGTCTCGGAAAGGTCTAGCCAGTCAAACGCGATAAGCGCCTGTACCAAGGCGAGCGCAGTGGTGAAGGCGATCAGCCAAACCGCCAAGCGGGGACCTAGCTCGCCTTCGGCGACTTCGACTGCCGACGCTCTTAAACAAAAGTGAGACTTCTGAGCCGTCACGCCAAACAAGATACCGACGAGCACTCCGGCAAATGCCAAGGCGCCAGAGTCTCCCAACAGATCGATGAGTCTCTCCATCAACAGAAACTCTCACTTCGTAGCGTGTGCATCCTTGTCTTCGGTCAAGTTGTCATTGCGCGACCATTGGCCTGCGCGCCAACTGGCATTGCGTCCACAACTCACCCAATGCAGATACCAGTCGATCCACGTCTTCAGCAGAATGCACCGGCGACGGAGTAATCCGTAGACGCTCCGTTCCCTTGGGAACGGTTGGATAGTTGATCGGCTGGATGTAAATTCCATAGTCACGCATCAGTACATCAGAGATGAAGCGACACTTAACCGGATCGCCGACCATGACCGGAATGATGTGACTTGGGTTCGGAGTATGGGGAATACTCAGTTCGTCCAGCCTGTCTCGAACTTCGCGCACTCGCTGCTGGTGCAGATATCGTTCCGCATTGCTTTGCTTCAGGTGCCGAACCGAGGCTGCCGCACCTGCGGCTACGGCCGGAGGCAATGCAGTGGTAAAGATAAACCCGCTGGCAAAGGACCGGACGAAGTCCACAAGCTCTTTCGACGCCGCGATGTATCCACCGACGACACCGAAGGCTTTGCCTAATGTCCCCTCGATAACGGTTAGGCGATCCATCAGGCCTTCACGTTCGGCGATGCCACCGCCGCGCGGTCCATAAAGCCCTACGGCGTGAACCTCATCCAAATAGGTCATCGCGTCATAGCGATCCGCCAGATCACAGATCTCGGCAACTGGCGCTATATCACCATCCATGGAATAGACGCTTTCGAACGCAATGAGCTTTGGTGCGTTGGCTGGTATGTCAGCAAGCTGCCTTTCAAGGTCTGCAATATCATTGTGCTTCCAGATCCGCTTTTGACAACGGCTGTGGCGAATTCCCTCAATCATCGAGGCATGGTTCAACTCGTCTGACAGTACGGTGATACCAGGAATGCGGGAGGCCAAAGTTCCGAGAGCCGCCCAGTTTGAAACGTAGCCGGACGTAAATAGCAATGCCGCCTCTTTGCAGTGCAAGTCGGCAAGTTCCTGTTCCAGCAAAACGTGCTCATGAGTGGTTCCAGAGATATTCCGCGTACCACCCGCCCCGGCACCACACTCATCAATCGCTTGGTGCATTGCTGCAAGAATGCAGGAGTGTTGACCCATGCCAAGATAATCATTTGAGCACCAGACAGTGACTTTTTCGGGACCGTCTTCTGCGTAATTGCGCGCGGTCGGGAATGCACCGCACTGCCTTCCGAGATCCGCAAAGACCCTATAGTTCCCTTCCTCTTGAAGCTGGTCCAGTTGATCACGAAAAAACTGCTGATAGTTCATTTCAATTCCCTACGGCCTCTTCGACGATCTCGGATAACAGGGTCTGAACCTTTTGCATTGGCCCGTCAGGGTAGCCTCGATATCCCACCATCACGCCACTGTCGTCTTCGGCTACAAAAATCCCGTAGGGGCAGAATCCGATATTCATAGGGTCGGCTTCCATCACCTCGCGCGAGATTTTTGCCGAGCAGAAAATGAAGATATCTGCGGCCGCAAATATCTGCTTGTCACTGCCGACATCAGCGCCCGTGCGATTCAACATGTCGCCTACGTGGCTTACATGGTCGATGACCAGTCCCTGTCCGACAATCGCGGACTCGACGGCGAAGGTTGCATCATCAAAACTGCCGTCAAATGGGGCAGTGATGATCTCTTCCGCAAACGCATGGCTCACCAGAACAGTGAAAAACGCGGCTACAGCGATAAAGTGTTTCATGATTTTAATCCTCCTCTTGAGCCGCATCTTCTCAGATTGCTCATCAAGGTCTTTGACACCAGTCAAAACCCCTGAATACCTTAACCGAACATGTCTGAAGTGATACCAGCGTACCAACCCAGCGACTCTTCATAAGTTGCTTTTCTCAAGTCCGCATCTTCGCCGGTCTGGCTGATAAAGCCGTCCACTTTGGCAATCTTTTCGGGAGTCGCTTCGTAAGTTGCGCCAACCTTGACGCCATCATCGGTGTCGATGAGCGACCAGCACGTGTTGGAGAACTTGGCCGGAAACACTTTGGACCCGGTCAACGCACCTCGCACGGCATTCGCACAGACTTTCGCCTGACTGTTGGCCGAGAAGCCGGATTTGGGCATGTCACCCTGTTGGCTGGCGTCACCAAGAACGTAGATATCCAGGTCGGCTTTGGAGGACATATCCGCGGCGTTCACGGGTGCCCAGTTGCCATCGGTCACCCCTGCCATTTCCGCAATGCGCCCGGCTTTCATCGCTGGGATCACGTTGCAGACATCGACCTTGGTTTCTTCGCCGTCGATAGTAACGGTCATTGCATCCGGGTTTACGGCGACATTGCCGCCGCCGAAATCTTCGCCAATCCAGTCAACCATTCCTTCGTAGTGGTTGGCCCAACCCTCTTGGAACAATGACATCTTGGAAAACTTCGGTTTCGGGTCGGCAACGATGATCTTTGCTGTCGGGTTGTTCGCCTTCAGAACATGCGCAACCATTGAAACCCGCTCATACGGTCCGGGTGGGCAACGGTACGGATTCGGTGGCGCGACCATTGCAAATGTACCGCCTTCGGGCATTGCCATGATCTGCGCCTTGAGAAGCTCGGTCTGAGATCCAGCCTTGTAGGCATGCGGCATTTTATTTTGCGCCGAGACGTCCCAGCCCTCGACCGCACCATCAACAAAGTCGATACCCGGGCTCAGGATCAGCTTGTCATATGGAACGGATCCGCCACCTGCCAAGGACACCGTCTTGGCATCGCGATCCACCCCTGTGGCCCAATCATGCACCACGTTGATGCCGTAGTTCGCGGCAAGCGTGCCATAGCTGTGGGCAATGTCCGAAAGCTCCTGAAACCCTCCCAGATACAGGTTTGAGAAGAAACAGGTGTAATAGGTCCGCGACGGCTCGATCAACGTTACGTCGATCTCACCCCTGCTGTCTTTTGCGATGTAGCGCGCAGCAGTTGCACCGCCCGCACCGCCGCCGACAACTACCACGCGTGGTTTGCCTTGCGCCAACACCATCGGTGCCGATAACCCGGCTGCTACCACCCCGGCGGCTCCAAGAAATACTCGTCTATTTAGCGTCATCGCGTTTCCTCCTCTTGGACACAGTCACTATGGATTATTGAAGTAGGCAGCCAATGCCGCGATCTCGTCATTGCTCAGCCGTCCGGCAATCATTCGCATGACCGGGTGTGGCCGCTGTTTGTCTTTATATGCGTGCATGGCGACCACGAAGTCTTCGTCAGGCCAGTACACGATCGAGGGAATGCCCTCATCACCTCCGTCGATCTGATGGCACGTTGTACATTCGCTGCTGAGATATGCGCCGTACTCAGGATCTCCTTGAATCGCCAAGATCGCGGGGTCGATAGAATGATCCGTGCCCTTCGCCGTCGGGTCCGCTTCTGGGATGTCCTGAGGATTGTCGGAAAAATCCCGCAAATAGGCGATCACGTTGGCGCGGTCTTCCGGGTCTTTCAGGCCACCAAAACTCATCCTTGTGCCTGACGCGAATGCACGTGGGTTTTCGATGTACGCAGACAGTGTGTCAGCGTGCCACTCCAGACCCGAGCTACCCGCGCGCGCAAGGCTTTTGGAATAGCTAAAGCCATCCAGACCAGCTGCCCTGCGCCCAAAAATCCCATTCAGATGCGGACCGATTTTGTTTTCGGCCCCTTTTCCAACCTGATGACAGCCTTTGCATTTGGCAAACACGGCTTTCCCTGCCTCAGCATCGCCAAGGTCTTCTGCAGCGTATGTCGATGAAGCAGTAGCCCCAAAGAACGCGGCACAGACAAGCGCGTTCGACCAACGCATCGTCAACTTCCAAACGTCTTTAGATAGATGATCAAAGCTTCGATATCGTCCTGTTTTCTGAGACCTGCAAAAGACATCCTTGTGCCTTTCATGTATTCCTTGGGCTTCGCAAGAAAGGCAGCCATTTCTTCATCGGTCCAGACTAGTCCTGCCTCCGCAGACGCCTGCATCGCTTTGGAGTATTTGAAGCCCTCGACCGATCCAGCATTAGCTCCGATTACCCCGTTCAGAGCAGGCCCAGTGCTGTGCTTTGCACCTTCACCAATTTGATGGCAGGATTTACATTTCTTAAAGACTTTCTCTCCGGCAGCAGCCAGTTCTGTAACCTCGTCTGTCACTTCGGTTTCTTGAGCGGCCGGTATGGCTGCGGCCTCTTCATCAGGCTTTGGCGCTGCAGTTGGAATGAACGAGGGGCCTTCTGCCGAAAACGTCGGCAACTCATCCGGGCTGGCATTATTCATGACCGAGTTCGAACCACCCTCCGCGGGAGTCTCAACCAGAAAAACAGAACGCATCGTGACGGCGGTCTCTGCCTTGCAGTTCTCCATGCAAGGCTCTTTGCGCCATTCAGTGTATTCGGTCTCGGGTCGTACATCGACTACGAAACCGTCCATATTGTACATTTTGAACTCGGCGAAGTTTTCGTTGTTTAGCTCGAAATCGTCATCCACCAAATCATTGGAGTAGAGGATGTATGCGACAATTGCGTAGGTCTCATCCGCTGCCAGCGTGCCCGCTTCACCAAAGGGCATTGAGCGGGAAATGTAATCCCAGGCAGTCGACAAATGTGGCCAATATGACCCAACGGTTTTTACAGGATCTTCGTCTGCAAGCGTGTCAAACCCACCGGCCAGAACAGGCCAGTTATCGGCACCTTCGGCAAATTCACCGTGGCACGACGCACAGCGGGCCACAAACACCTCTTCTCCGGTCCAGACGTCGCCTGAACCTACGGGTAGGCCACGCCCATCAGGCAAGACGTCAACGTCCCAGGCCGCGATCTCTTCCTTCAGTGCCGACCGCCCAAGCCCAAGGCTACTCTCGCGGATGGGCGCGGATGCGGTCAAGTTCGCACCATTGGCGACCCGTTCTGCCGCCGCAGCCTGGATTTCTTCGACTTTGATCTCCAGTTCGGCTGCTCGTTTGGATTCTGCTTCCGCATTCTCCTGGGCAACTGCTGCATGCGCCTCAACCTGCCCTATCCGGGTCTCCAATGTCTCAATCTTCGAGTGGCCGTAGTTCCGGTTCGCGAAAGACACAGCTACCGCAAGCACCAACGCCGTACCGCCAAATACGGGCAGGAAAACATGACTAAGAGACTTCAACATTCTCGGCGATCCCTTCTGCGCTCACGTACCAAGTCTGGATACAGTTGTTGTGGTAGACCGAGTTTTCTCCGCGTTTTTCACGCAACTGGTCTTTGGTTGGCTGCACATAACCGGTCTCGTCTATCGCCCGGGCCTGCAAGAGCATTGGCGCCCCGTCCCAGTTCGTATCGAGATAGAAACGTGTAAGAGCCTTGGTGTCGCCCTGCTTACCAAGACGCGCTGTCTCCCATGTGATCCCACCGTCCTTTGACACATCGACCCGTGTAATTTGTCCGTGGCCTGACCAGGCAAGCCCGGAAATGACCAGCGGACCCGGTCCGTGTTTGATCGGCATTTGCGGGCTGGGTGAGGTGATGACAGACTTAGCATCCATCACCCAAGTCCATTTCTGGGCCGTGCCATCGACGTAAACATCAGTGTATTTTGATGTTTCTTCGCGGCTTTCGACCGCCATATCGACAACCTCGATCCGGCGCAGCCACTTGACCCACATGTTGCCTTCCCAACCCGGCACCACGAGACGCACAGGGTACCCATGCTCCATCCGCAGCGCTTCGCCATTCGCCTTGAATGCAACCAACACGTCATCCAGCGCTTTTTCCATCGGGATAGAGCGGCCATTGGACGACGCATCTGCGCCCTCAACATAGACCCATTTGTCAGGTGAGATGTCGGCACCTGCTTCCTGCAACAGCGTGCGCAGCGGAACACCGGTGTATTCCATGTTGTGAATCATGCCATGAGTAAATTGGACGCCGTTGAGTTGCGCACCAGCCCACTCCATACCCGTGTTCGCCGCACATTCGCAGAAATACACGTGGTTTTCGCGCGGGAACCGCTCAATGTCTTCGTATGTAAAGACAAGCGGGCGATCAACCAGCCCGTTGATCATCAGGCGGTAGTCCTCCTTGCGCAGCTCGATCGCACCTGAATGGTGACGCTCAAAGGCGCATCCCTGCGGAGTGATCGTGCCATCGAGCGCGTGGATCGGCGTGAAGTTGATCGACGAAATCGGAGAGGCGGTCAGCCATTCCACATTGCGGCGCACGACATGGGATTCAAAGCTGATCGGCATGCCATAAGGCGTCTCATCAACACCTGCCCCCGTATAAGATGCCCAATCCTGAAGCTCTGTTATCAGTGGGTCGGGTGTTTCTGCCGCTGCCGCACCTGCAACGGATCCTGCGGCGACCGCGGCACTGCCTTTCAGGAAGGCCCGGCGGGACGGTTTGAACGCGTCATCCATATCTCTTAGGTCTCCATCGGTTTCTTAAGCGCCGATTACTTCGACACTGGTGTTCTCTTGCACCGTTACGGTGCCAAGGTTGCGAACATGGTTTTCGACGACATCCCAAATCGGCGGGCCCTCGGTGCCTTCGTTGACGCTGGCCCAACCGGCCACGACATAGGACTTGGCCGGGTCGATCGCCTCACCGGTTTTCAACAGCGTCATGTCGCTGATCCTCTGCCCCTGCGGCTTGGTTACGTCGATCCGATAACCCAACCCGCCAACGCGGACCATGTCGCCACCCTGCTGGTAATAGGGGTCGGGATTGAACAGATTGTCGCCGACATCTTCCAGGATGACATGGATGAACTCCCCGGTCATTTCTGTGCGATAGGCGTTCGGATAGGACATCGAGGTGACGTTCCAAATATCCTCTCGCGTTATTTCTTGCCCCGGCAGGATTGACGGCCCCCAACGGACGCCGGGCGACATTGCGATATCTGCCTCACGCTCATTGATCAGAGCATCGCAGATCAGGTCATCCCAAGTGCCGTTGAAGTTGCCGCGGCGGTACAGCAACGAGTCCGTTTTGCCGATCACCTCACTCAGCGCCGCCTCATAAGGCGCGCGCTGATCATTTATCAGAGCAGTGATCGCAGGATCTGGTGCAATAACATCAGAGAAAATCGGGATAAGCTTGTGCTTTAGCCCCATCATCTGCCCATCGCGCACGTCGAGATCTACACGGCTGACGAATTTGCCGTTCGATCCAGAGGCGATGATATGCGTTTCACCCACCAGAACCGGCTCGGGCAGCGCGTCATGGGTGTGGCCACTGAGGATAACGTCTATCCCCTGAACACGACCCGCCATCTTCTTATCCACATCAAAGCCGTTATGGCTTAGGACAACAACGACATCGGCGCCGGCATCGCGAACTTCGTCCACCATTTCCTGCATGTTCTCATCCCGGATCCCGAACGAGTATTCGGGGAACATCCATCCCGGATTTGCAATCGGCATGTAAGGGAAGGCCTGTCCGATCACCGCAATCTTGGAACCGCCCCGATCAAAGAACTTGTAGGGTTTGAACATCTCTGCGGGTTCATCCCATTCCGCATCAAAAATGTTCTGCCCCAAGGCGGCAAAAGGCAAACCTTCGACAATCTCATTGACCCGATCACTGCCCAACGTGAACTCCCAATGGAAAGTCATCGCATCGGGTTTCAGCGCATTCATGACGTTGACCATGTCCTGACCGGCCGTCTGATAGCAGGTGTAAGAACCGTGCCAAGTATCACCCCCGTCAAGAAGCAACGCATCAGGACGGTCCGCTCGAATGGCGTTGATGACAGTTGAGACCCGATCCAAGCCACCCACCCGACCGTAGGTCTTGGCCAGTGACTCAAAATCGGTGTAGGTCAGCGCATAGGCCGACGGGCTTCCATCTTCTATCCCGTATGCCTTGCGGAACGCGGCGCCAGTAACATGCGGCATCTGTCCTCTTGCATCGCCAATACCAAGATTGACTTCGGGTTCACGGAAATAAATTGGTTTGAGTTGCGCGTGAATGTCGGTGACATGAATCAGGCTGATATTGCCAAAGGTCTCGAACTCTAGCAGTTGATCCTGCGTTAGACTTTGCTGCGCAGCAAGCTTGGCCCAGTTGCCAAACCCGGACGCTCCGAACAGAGCCGAGGCCGCCATTGAAACCTGCAAGAAGTCACGTCGAGAAATCATCTATCAGCTTTCCTTTTACACATATATATGTGTGAATGTTATATAAGTGAAAAACCCGCTCCGGGCATTGCCCAGGCGGGTCATTCGTTATTGACGTACAGCTGGGGTTTCGACTGAAAGCCCGTTGCCACGCGAAGCGACATAGAGCTCCAGTGCCCGGAACTCGTCCGACCCTTCGGCAAAGGTTTCCGCACGCGTATCGCGAATACAACCGCGGAACCGATTGTGGCGCGAGATCAGTTTGGCCTGCTTCAAACGATAGGTAGGGAATCCATTTATCATCCCCTGGCTCAGGTGATCCGCTCGGATCATATTGCCCCAGTTTTCTTCATGACAGTTGGCGCAGCTCAGTTCCAACTGACCGTAGCGGGTATAATAGATTTCCTTGCCCTCTTGCCAGAATGGCGCGGCATTACCATCAATAGCAACGTTCATGGGCATCCCGCGTGACTGCAGACCGATCAATGCGACCATACCCTGCATGTCACCACCAGACCATTTCCAGGCATCGGCCTCCATGCGATCGGTACGGCACTTGTTGATCAGATCTTCCATAACCACCAGCTCGCCGCTTTCAGCATCGACCTTGGGCATGGACGCCTGCAGTCCTTTGAAGCTTTCCACTCCATCATGGCACGAGGCACAACTTTCACCTGCAGCACCATCAACTGCCTCATAGAGGTCGGCTGCCTGATCGACGAAGATCATTGCCGGATTGTCAAAATCATCAATCTGCAGTGCCTGAGTTTCATCTGTGCGGAAATGCCAACCCGAATAGATCGTGTCCAAATTCTCCAGATGCGCCGAGGCCTCGGTGACCGAGGTCATATTCAGCTCGTCATTGATCACAAGATTATCTTCGTCCGGTCCAGCCATTGCTGCCACTGGGAAAGCCAGAACAGCCGCGATCGCCGTAAGTGCCTTGGTATTCATTACGTTCCTCCCTTGGTGGGCCAGCGCCAGAAATCACAACCAGCGCTAGCCTTCCTTAGTGGTCGAGCCGTCAGGCGATCTCGATCGTTTTCTTCTCGTCGTAAACTGAGCCATCATCATCGTACCAGGTGAAGACAAACTCACCGGCCTCGGGCACGGTTGCTTCGAACTGGAAGTACGGATTTGTCGAAATCGCAGGCTCCATAGTCACATCAATCACCATTTCTCCGTTAAACTCGCAGGTGAAACGGTTGATGATCGAACGCGGGATGACGTTGCCTTCTTTATCCTTGCGCTGGCCGCTTTCCATCTTGTGGCTGATCAGTGTCTTGATCGTAACAGCTTCGCCAGCAGCGGCTGTCTTTGGAACCTTGACGCGGGGCTTTACACCGGATGCCATTGGTTAATCTCCTGTTCTTCAGGGCGCGTGGCGATTAACCGCCGCACCCTCCGATTGTCACTTTTACGGTCGCGGACGCTTTGGCAAAACTGCCATCTGCCATCTTCGCCACGGCAATGACATCCTGCGTTCCGGCAAGACGGATGCGGGTTGAAGCGGCTTGTTCAGCAGCCAGCGGGCCGAAATTGAACGTTGCCACGCCCGGTTCGGGGTTGCCTGCGGCCACGATCAGAATTGCAGCTGCGCCCGGAGCACTGACTTCGATTGGTACGGTGTTTCCGTTTTCCGCGATTTCCGGTGCCGTCAGTGTAACACCGCCATCAGCCACATCTGCCCCGCCTGAAAATGCGGAGATCGCATCTTCAGCAGCTGCATTCGCTCGTAGCGGCATAATTGTCAGGAACGCGGCGCCCAGCCCAAGGGCCAGAGTCTCGCGGCGAGAGAGTTCCATTTTCAATCTCCTTTGAATCTTCGAAAAGTCACGCCAGAAGGCGAGATTATTCCTCTTTCAGTGTCGCTAGAAACGCGACCACGTCCTCGATTTCCTGTGCAGTCAGGATCGTCGTTAAAGGCGCCGTTGGCGCTTTGCCCGTATAGGCATCGCCTGGACGGATATATCCGTCATCCTTGTAGAACGCCGGCATTACCGTGCCTTCGAACGTCATTTTCGCGTTTGCGACTAAACCGCGAAGCTCTGCTTCGGTCCAACGATCACCGGCGCCATCCAGCATCGGGCCAACCTCACCATGGAACGGAATGTCCGCCAAAGCTGAGACCGCGTGGCAGGCCACGCAATTACCTTTGGACTTGTCGCCAACGATGAGTGCGCCATTTGCCGCGTCCCCATTAACATCGGTCAGAGAGACCTCGATTGCACCATAGTCGTCATAGGGTACGTCTTTCGGACTTGTCTCTTCGGCAAATGCGGCAACGCCCATCATAGCGGATGCCAGTGTTAAGAGTCTCAGCTTCATGATCCCTCCCATTTGCTACCGCGCCTGTGGCGCTTTGCGACCCAAAGACTTTGTGCACCGTAGTCGACGAACATGGTTTATCGCAACATCAAATTCATCATAATGAATTTTTTTATCTGTAACGCCCAATCTCACTCCTGCGAAATATTGTTTCGCTCCTGAATGCGCCGCGCGTGATACCTTTGGAAATCTTCGCCATTATCAAGTTCATATCGCTTCTGATCGACCCAGGTGAAAAGGTCTAAGGTTGTTCCCTTGGAGAATGCTCCCGGCATTACAGCAACGGCAGCATCGATGGCTGAGGCATCCTCGGGCACCTCTTCCGGCAGAAATACAAGCGTTGGGGTAAACAGAATCCCCCATTTGCGCATCAGCGCTCTCTGCTCATTCTCTTCTCCGTCAAAATCAGTGGCCGTGGTGCTTCCATGCAAATCCAGCTGGACGACAAAAAAGTTCTCTTCGATAAACGCCGCCATGTCGGGCTGTGGGAAAACCTCTTCGTGCATCTTTTTACAGTAGATGCAGCCCCGTTGTTCAATGAACAAAACCAACCGCTTACCTTCACCTGACGCTTCTTCAAGATCCTCGCGAAGATCTTTGAACGTGTCACGCATCCACGGTGTTTTATGCAATCCATCGTCGCCCAGATCAGCAGCAGAGACTGCAGCCCCTATCATGCATGCGATCAAAACTGACAAAGTGCGTTTCATGTCTTCCTCCCGGATTAACCTATGGCCGCAAGCCAGGGCATATAGTCTAGCATCCATTGTGCGATGTGATTGATCGAGTTGGTTGCGATCAGGACCCCGAACAGGATCAACAGCCCCCCCATTGCCATTTCGATCTGCGGCAAGTGCTTCCTGAACCGCACCATCCATTGCATGAAGGGGCGAACCAAAAAGGCCGCCAGAACAAACGGTGCAGTCATTCCAACCCCATAAACGAACAGAAGCCCCGCGCCCCGCCAAGCCGTTTCGGTTCCGGCCGCTGTAAACAGGATTGCAGCGAGCACCGGCCCAACACAGGGCGTCCAGCCAAAAGCAAATGCCAATCCAAGTACATATGCCCCAGTGAGGCTCACGTTTGATGTCTCGCCAATATCTGCACGTAACTGCCAATACAGGAACCCGATGCGAATTAACCCCAGGAAATGCAGGCCCATCGCTATGATGATGGCTGCAGCAATCCAACGCAGAATATCGAAGTATTCTCGTACCAGCTGACCAAATATCGAAGCCGTGGCCCCGAGAGCCATAAAGATGGTTATGATTCCAGCCGCAAATGCGATTGCAGCAAGCGTTGCCCGGCGGCGAACCTCGCTGGAAATGGCGGATGTCGCTGTAATCTGCTCCATCCCGACACCCGCCAGATAACCGAGGTAAAACGGCACAATTGGCAGGATGCAGGGCGACAGAAAGGACAAAAGTCCGGCGACCAAAGCTCCTGCAAATGTAATGTCGAGCATGGTCAAACCTGTCCTGGCGCGCTATCATTCACACATTCAAAATTATAAAGATATGTCACTGCGGTCAATCGGAGCTTTGGATGCGCCACCTAATCCCACGTTTGCTTGCGATCACGTTGCTTGTTTTTCCCGTGGCTTTACGGGCCGAAATGACACTTCTGATGGCAGAAGAAGATGGGTGCATGTGGTGCGCCCGCTGGGACTCCGAAATTTCAGAAATCTACACTAAGACACCTGAAGGAAATGCCGCACCGCTTCGGCGTGTCGATATCCACGCAGCCATGCCTGACGACATCACATTGGAACGGCCTCTCTACTACACACCAACCTTTGTTCTGTTGGACAATGGCCGAGAGGTCGGACGAATCGAAGGCTATCCCGGTGAAGATTTTTTCTGGGGTGTGTTGGGCGTTTTACTGCGTGACGCTGGGATACTAATTGAGACCTCTGGATAAACTGCGGTATATTACATAAACTGTTTTGAATGCGTGAAGCCATGAAAGCGAGGCGATCTTGTTGGACAAATCTTCGAACCTGCCTGTGTTCTCCAAGGACATGTGCGCCGAAGACATGGACAGAATGATGGAGAATGCTCAGACCGCGTCAAATTTCCTCAAGGCAATCAGCCATGAGGGGCGCCTGATGATTTTGTGTTATCTGTCGTCAGGGGAAAAATCGGTCACGCAGATGGAGGAAATGCTCTCAGCGCGTCAAGCCGCGGTATCTCAACAACTCTCCCGCTTACGCTTCGAGGGCTTGGTGAAGACACGACGCGAGGGGAAAACGATCTACTACAGATTGGCTGATGATCGTTCGACCCAAATCCTGGAAGTCGTTTACGACCTTTTCTGCAGGGAGAAGTAGAAGCCGGTCAGAAAGCCGCCAGCTTTGGGAGGAGACTGGCAATGCTCGAAGCATTGGGAGACACAAATACCGTTGCTCTGATCGGTTTGATTGGTGGCATCGTATTGGGATTGGCCGCACGCATCGGCCGTTTTTGCACGTTGGGTGCAATCGAAGACTACCTTTACGCAGATGATGACCGGCGGCTGCGCATGTGGGCAATGGCAATCGGTGTTGCGATTGTCGGCAGCCACACAGCTATGGCATTGGGGGGACTTGACCCTGTCGGAACAAGGTATCTTGCACAGACCTGGAACCCCCTCGGTTCGATCGTGGGGGGCCTCATGTTCGGGTACGGAATGGCCATCTGCGGTAACTGCGGCTATGGCGCGCTGGCAAGGCTGGGAGGTGGTGACCTTCGATCATTCGTAATTGTTTTGATCATGGGTCTTTCCGCTTACGTCGTAATGTCCGGACCCCTCGCCTATCTGCGGGTATGGATCTTTCCAGAGGAAATGGATCTCAATGGCCCCCAGAGCATTAGCTTTCTTGCCGAACGGTTGACCTCTATTCCAGCTTGGCGCGTTGGCTCTGTTATCGGTGTGGCTTTGGTGTTTTTTGCTTTGGCAAGCCATCGCTTCCGCCGCACTCCGGCACAGGTGTTTTGGGGGTCTGTAGTTGGACTGGCAATCGTTTCGGGCTGGCTTGGCACGAATTGGGTTGCGACACATGGTTTCGATGGTGAGCCGGTGCAAACCCATACCTTCGCGGCACCCCTGGGTGACACTATTTTCTACCTTATGACTGCGTCCGGAAACACTTTGTCCTTTGCGGTCGGATCAGTCTCCGGCGTTCTCATTGGCGCGTTTCTGGGGTCGTGGTCTAAGGGCCATTTCCGATGGGAAGCATGCGAAGATCCACGTGAACTCAAGCGGCAAATGCTGGGCGCTGCGATTATGGGTCCAGGTGCGATCATCGCGGTTGGTTGCAGCGTCGGTCAAGGCATATCTGCATTCTCACTTCTGGCCTACAGCGCGCCCGTAACATTCGCTGCAATCTTTGCAGGCGCAGCACTTGGATTGAGACAGCTCGTGTCTGGATTGTCCTTCATAACTGAGCGTTGAGTTCACAGTTCAAATCAGCGGGAATCCGGGTTTGCACCGGTGCAGCTGATGCGCTGCACCAAGACCTAAAGAAACCCGGTTAATTTGTGATGGTGCTGGCGACTCTGCCATCACAAAAGCAAGCCAAAACGCTCTCTTTCCGACTTTGTCCTCGATCTCGCTTCTAAGGACATACCAAGGCTTATCGAGCCCTTGCTTCAGCCTGTTCTCTGCGCCCTCAGAAGGTCGTGACAAACGCGCAAACGAAAAATGTGTTATGATGGCCCCTTAGAAAAGGGGGCTACTATGTACAATCCCGTATCATCTATCTCAAAATTTCGGATCGGCTTGTCGGCTTTGAACATCGCCGAACAGAAGTCAATTTTTGACTGCCTTCCCGCCACTGTTCAGGCGGCAGTGTGGCAAGACCGGCTTAGTGAAGGCATTGCGGCACTGTCTGACAGGTCTCAGTGCCGGTTACTTTCCGAGCTACAGGATTTACTCAATCCTGACTGCTACTCCGAAGACAAAGCGAACCATACGGCCACTTCTCGTCTTGAGGAGTTGTCGCCCGTGATCGAGAAGGTTTTTCCAGATCACTCGGTGTTTCATAAATATACGCAGCAACTCGGCGACAATGCTTGCGAAAGCCCGATTATCGAAATTGCCAAAGGCGCGCCGCCTACCTGCACATGTTCGTCTTCGAGATCCTGTATGTGGTGGCACAATGATTGTGGGGCAATGCAGGAATGTCTTGCCGGTGGGTGCAAGAAGACTAACGTTGGATGCGGGGTCCTGTGGCTTCAGACATGCGATGGCCTTTGCACTGGGAACTGGTGCTGAAGAACGCAGGAAAGCTCTACCTATTCTGACAGCAAAGCTATTGCTTTCTTTGCCGAATTACAGGCCTGTGTTGAGGTCTAAATCAGGCGCGTCGCGCGTCACGGTGTGACGATCAACCTTCCCGGATTTGTTGATCTGAACAATCAGAGACTCAGCACGTTGAAAGCGGTCAAAATAAGGAAAGTTGACGTGGTCCAGATGCGTCATGTCCTGGCACTGCATCTGATAGTCTGCCCTGAATTCGGTATGCACATTTGATCCGTTGTCTACGACCGGTCCCAACCCTTCACCAGACAGCGTGACATTGGCCGAGACAGTGAAACACCCCGCCTCTTCAGGCAAACTGAACAGATCAAGGGGGTTGGACAATTCGGAAATGGCTCCGGCGACCGAGGCCTGATCGCCTTCGGTTTCCGCTGGGCCTTCGAACCCCAGGACGTCAAGACCAGGAACCACAAGGGAAATTGAAATCCCGGCTTCCGAAAAGGAAACCGCCAATCGTCCCTGCCCATGCTCGTGCTGATTTGCAACCTGGGACTGAGGCAACGCGTTTACCGGGAAAAGCGTTAATACAAACACTAAGAACTTCATGACCATGGAACCATCTGAAAAGAATCAACTAAGCGACTCTAAACTGAAAAAACATTCGAGCAATCGCGTCACGATACACCAAAGCCCACTAGAATTGGGTAGGAATGAGCTATTTTCGCTCACAATTTACCTGACTATAAAACTCAGGTTGACTTAGTTGACTATTTCTATCAGTTATTTGGTCGAGCGTCGCATCGCGCGAACCCATTGTTATCTGACAAGAAAGACTACCCCCCAATGAATACCCCCCTGATCCTGACAAGCGCCGTGGCTCTGATGACCGCCACATCTGCTTTTGCAACCGAGACCCCCTCGAAAGCAGATGTTCTGAATACCTACGCCAATATCGCCGAGGCGAAGTACGATGACAGCCTGATTGCAGCCAAATCGCTGCAGCGCGCCGTGACCGAGCTGATTTCCGAACCAAACGACGCAACACTGAATGCCGCCCGTTCCGCTTGGATTGCGGCCCGCGTCCCTTATCAGCAGACCGAGGTTTATCGGTTCGGAAATGCGATCGTTGATGATTGGGAAGGTAAAGTGAACGCATGGCCCCTGGATGAGGGCTTGATCGACTATGTAGAAACAACCTACGGCGGCCCGAGCGACGAGAATGAGTTCGCCGCATTGAACGTCATCGCCAACCCAAGCTTTGAACTTTCAGGCGAACCAATCGATGCCAACGACATCACCCCGGAACTGCTGTCGGGCACTTTGCACGAGGCAGACGGGATCGAGGCCAACGTCGCCACTGGTTACCACGCGATTGAGTTCCTGTTGTGGGGCCAGGACCTGAACGGCCACGGTGAAGGCGCGGGTAGCCGCCCATGGACGGACTATGCCCAAGGTGATGCCTGCACCGGCGGCAACTGTGACCGTCGCGCCCAGTACCTTGAGGCCGTGACTGAACTGCTGGTCACCGAATTGGAATGGATGGCGACCCAGTGGCAGGACGGAGGTGCGGCACGAACCGCCCTGACCGAAAATGAGAGCGCAGGAATAAGCGCGATCCTCACCGGAATGGGCTCGCTGTCCTATGGTGAGCAGGCCGGTGAGCGGATGCGTCTTGGCTTGATGTTGAACGATCCCGAGGAAGAGCATGACTGCTTCTCGGACAACACGCATAACAGCCACTACTATGATGGTCTTGGCATTCAGAACGTCTATTTGGGCAACTATACCCGCATCGACGGAACTCCTGTCAGCGGCGCATCGCTTTCGGACTTGGTGATTGCCTCCGACCCATCTCTGGACGCCGAGATGAAGCTGAAGCTGGCCAACACAATGCAGGCGCTGGGTCGGATCAAATCCACAGCCGAGGCCGGGTTCGCCTATGACCAGATGCTGGAACGCGGCAATGAAGGTGGCGAAGTTTTGATCATGGGCGGTGTGAACGGGCTGGTGGACCAGACCAAGACAATCGAGCGGATCGTCACCATTCTGGACGTCGATCAGATTGAGTTCGAAGGTTCTGAAAGCCTGGACAACCCGACGGCTGTTTTCCAGTAAACCTAGCGGTTCGGGGGCGGAGGACTATCCCGCCCCCAACTTATTTTCGGCTAATTGACAGTATGCCGCAGGACACGCACTTAATAACTGACTAATATAGTCAGAATACAAACCAGAGCGCCACCTCCATGATCGTCTGCCATTGCACCAAGATCACAGACACCGAGATTCATGCCGCCATCGACTGGATGCGCGTTTCCGACCCTAGGGCAGTCATAACCCCTGGCAAGATCTATCATGCCCTTGGAAAATCAGCGGATTGTGGAGGATGCATGCCGCTTTTCCTAGACACCATGCGCGCCAGCGATAATCTGGAAGTCCCCATGCAGCTTTGTGTATTACGCACCAAGGCATCACAGGAGAGTGTAGATGAAGGGCGATCCCAAAGTCATAGAATACCTCAACAAATCTCTGCGGCATGAATTGACGGCAGTCAGCCAGTATTGGCTGCATTACCGTCTGCAAGAGGATTGGGGCCTGACCCACATGGCAAAGAAAAGCCGTGAGGAAAGCATCGAAGAGATGGGTCATGCCGACAAGCTGATCGAGCGCATAATCTTTCTGGAAGGTCACCCCAACCTGCAGAAACTGGACCCGCTTCGGATTGGACAGACCCCGAAGGAAACTCTGGAATGTGATTTGGCTGCCGAGAATGATGCGCGTGCCCTGTACGTTGAGGCCCGTGAATATTGTCGAGAGGCGGGCGACTACGTCACTATGTCTCTGTTCGAGAACCTGATCAGTGACGAAGAAGGCCATATCGACTTCCTCGAAACACAGCTTGATTTGTACGAAAGGATTGGCGAAGCCAATTATGCGCAACTTAACGCATCGAAAATGGACGAAGGCGAGTAAGCTCTCGCTTGTAGCGGTGGCTGCGATTGCAGCCACCCCGATCCTGTCCGCTGAACTGCAGGATCTGCATCTCAACTTCCAACCCAGAACCGAAGATGAAAAGGCCCGGATCGCGGATGTGATCGCCGCGCCCACGGATTTCGACGCCGCGCAACGGTTCGAGGACCTGCCCGCCGGTGCCGCAACCGTAAGGGCACGTCAGGACGCAGATGCATTTTCGCAACCTTCGGGCAATCTGAAATTCGAACAGGAACTGGATTTCAAGGTCGGCAACGGGCTGTTCAAGAAAATCTGGGTGTCTTCGCCTTCCTCGACCCTGGCCTCGGACGGCTTGGGGCCATTGTACAACGCGCGCTCTTGCCAACGGTGTCACATCAAGGACGGGCGCGGCCACACACCAAATGGGCCCTATGACGGGGCTGTTTCGATGTTCCTTCGGGTCTCAATCCCCGGTGGCGGCACAATCGATGAAATCGCGGACTACATCGCCACTCAGCCCGAACCCAATTACGGCGGGCAGATGCAGGATCTGGCCCTCGCGGGCCACCCCGCCGAGTACCGGCTGGACATCACCTATGAAAACCTTCCTGTCGCGCTATCAGACGGCGAAACGGTCATTCTCCGCAGCCCGACCTATACCGCGGCGGATCTTGGATATGGCCCGCTGCACCCCGAGGCGATGCTGAGCCCGCGCGTGGCCCCACAGATGATCGGTCTGGGATTGCTTGAAGCGATTCCGGTCGCGGACCTGCTGGCAAAGGCCGACCCGGACGACGCGGATGGCGATGGTATTTCCGGCCGCCCCAACATCGTTTGGTCAACCGAATACGGTGAACCGATGATGGGCCGGTTCGGCCACAAAGCCGGGATGCCTACGATAATGGAGCAGTCTGCTGCAGCTTTTGCAGGGGATATCGGCATCTCAAGCCCGCTTTACCCTGCTGGCCATGGGGAGTGTACGGAATTGCAGGTGGATTGCGTTGGCGCGCCCCATGGGGACAACGATGACCGCGTGTTTGAAATCGACCAACTGGGCATGGACCTCGTTGCGTTTTACAGCCGCAATCTGGGCGTACCCGCGCGGCGCGATATCGGTGACCCGCAGGTCCTGCACGGCAAGCAGGTGTTCTTCGATACCGGCTGCACCTCGTGCCACACGCCGTCTTATGTCACCCACCGGATGGACGACCGGCCCGAGCACAGTTTTCAGCTGATCTGGCCCTATACCGATCTGCTGTTGCACGACATGGGCGATGGTCTGGCCGACAACCGCCCCGAAGCGCGGGCAACAGGCCGGGAATGGCGCACGCCACCTCTTTGGGGTGTCGGCCTGACCGAGCAGGTCTCGGGTCATACCCAATTCCTGCATGACGGGCGGGCGCAATCGCTGCTGGAGGCCGTTCTGTGGCACGGCGGAGAGGCGCAGACGGCGCGCGACACCGTTGTCTCGATGCCCAAACCCGACCGCGACGCTTTGATCCGCTTTCTGGAGAGCCTCTGATGCGTGCCCTCGGCCTGGCCATTGCCCTTATTCTGCCCCTGTCAGCCTTGGCGCAAAATCCCAGCCAGATCCTGACAGATGTTGTTGAAGGGCACATTCTCCCCGGATACGCACAGCTATCTGACGCAACAGCTGCGCTGGATGCGGCAGCGCAGGCGGATTGCATAGCCGCTTCACCGAACCTTCGTGCAGCCTATCACCTGGCATTCGACCGCTGGGTCACGGTAAGCCACTTGCGCTTTGGCCCCTCCGAGGTCGATGACCGCGCATTTGCGATGGCATTCTGGCCAGACACAAAAGGGTTTACACCCAAAACCCTATCCGGCCTGATTGCCACCCAAGACGCGGTGGTTGACACCCCCGAGGCTTATGCCGAGGCTTCGATCGCGGGACGCGGGTTTCTTGCACTTGAATTGATGCTATTCGACCCAGCCCTCGCGGATCAGGGTGACAGGGCCTATCGATGCGCTTTGATCCGGGCGATTGCTGCAGATTTAAACCGCAATGCGAAGGCGATGGACCACGACTGGCAACCTTTCTCTGCCAACCTGACCATGCCCGGCGGAGATAGTCCTTACCGGTCTGCTGATGAGGCCATGCAGGAACTTTACAAAGCTCTGATCACCGGATTGGAATTCACTGCCGAAACACGCCTTGGACGCCCCATGGGCACCCTAGAGCGCCCCCGTCCCAATCGGGCCGAAGCGCGCAGGTCTGAACGGTCACTACGCCAGGTCGAACTGTCATTGATCACGCTGCGCGATCTGGCCACCGGGCTGTCCGCAGATCATCCGCAGATTGCCGCTGATTTGGATAATGCGTTCGACAAGGCTATCATCCGCACGCGTGAGTTAGACGACCCTACACTGGCCGGTGTCTCGACACCTTCGGGTCGGATACGGGTCGAAGCCTTGCAGCAGATGATCAACGACATCCTCACGATTGCAGCAACCGAGCTGGGCCCGACCTTGGGTATCAGTGCCGGATTCAATTCGCTGGACGGGGACTAAGCCATGACAAGCCGCCGTCAATTCCTTGCGGGCCTGGCTGCAGCTAGCCTTGCCCCAACACAAGGTTGGTCGACTGTCGGCGCGCCAGATTTCCTGGCGGCGGCGCTGTTTCCGGACGGCACCTATCGGCTGGCGGGCCTGAGTTCTGAAGGCGGTATCTTATTCTCTCTCCCCCTGCCGGCGCGCGGCCATGCCGCTGCGGCGCATCCCTTGCGCGCGCAAGCCGTGGCTTTCGCCCGCCGCCCTGGCACCTTTGGCGTGGCGATCGATTGCAAGAGCGGAACCCAAACCGCACGGATGGATGCTCCCAAAGGCCGCCATTTCTATGGCCATGGCGTGTTTTCCCGGGATGGAACCCATCTGTTCACCACCGAAAACGACTATGAGGCCGGTGAGGGTGTGATTGGCGTTTGGGACTCGGAGGACTACACGCGGTTGGGCGAGTTTTCTTCGGGCGGGGTCGGGCCGCATGATATGCGGATCATGCCGGATGGGGAAACTCTGATCATCGCAAATGGCGGCATTGAAACACATCCTGAAATGGGCCGAACCAAGCTGAATCTGCCCATCATGCAACCGCGCCTAAGTTATCTGAGTCTGTCAGGCTCGGTCCTGGAACAGATAGAGTTGCCCCGGACACTGCATAAAAATTCGATCCGACACCTTGCCGTTCGATCCGACGGTCTGGTCGGGTTTGCAATGCAATGGCAGGGCAACAAGTCAAACCACCCGCCTTTGCTGGGACTGCACAAAAGAGGCGAGGCTCCGCGCCTGCTTGCAGCCCCGGAATCGGTGCAAAGTGCCTTGCAGGGTTACGCTGGCAGCATTGCTTTTGCCGGGGACGGCAAAACCATCGCCATCACTTGCCCTCGCGGCAACAGTTTGCTTCGGTTCGACAGCTTGACCGGTCAACTTAACGACACGACCCCGCTTGAGGATGTTTGCGGCCTGGGTGCCGGGCCTTCCGGTTTTGTTTTCACCACAGGCACCGGGCTGGTCGGAGCGCTTACTGCCAAGGCCCGCATTTCCGCCCGGCCGGATTGTCAGTGGGATAACCATCTGGTTCCCGTTGGTCTGCCTGTATAAATTCGGAAATACCCGTCACATAGATTACACTTGGACGAATCGAATTGCTGCCGTATTGGCGGGCGCGAAGCAGGCACCCTAAGTTAAGGACAGACTTGATTGAAACAGACGCCCGACGCACCGCATTCCATCTACGGGGTTGAGAAATGGGGCAAAGACCTCATCGAGGTGACGGAAGACGGCGAAATCGGTCTGCGCAATCCCCTTGCACCAGAGACTGCTGCAATCAGCCTGCCCGGTATTCTGCGTGATCTGGACGATCGCGGCATCAAAGCTCCGATGATCCTGCGCGTCAGCTCCTATCTGGAGCACGAGATTGTCCATATTAACGAAAGCTTTGCAGAGGCGATTGCCCGGGTTGGGTACAAAAGCAGCTATCGCGGTGTCTTTCCGATCAAGGTCAACCAACAGGCTCAGGTGGTCGACCGGATCGTCGAGTTTGGGAAGAAGTACAATTATGGCCTTGAGGCTGGCTCGAAACCGGAACTTGTGGTCGCGCTTGCCCATCGTCTGGCCAATGAGGCGCTGATCGTCTGCAACGGCGTCAAGGATGCCGAGTTTATCCAGCTGGCCATCCTCAGCCGCAAAATCGGGTTCAATACGGTGATCGTGCTGGAAAGCCCGAAAGAGGCCGACACGGTGATCGAAGTCTATAACCAACTCGGCATCGAACCGCTGATCGGCGTACGGGTTAAACTGACCAACCAGATCAGCGGAAAATGGGAAGAAAGCTCGGGCGACCGTTCCGCCTTTGGCATGAACACCGATCAACTGGTCGCCACGGTGGACAAGCTGAAGGCCGCCGGATTGCTGCACTGCCTGAAGCTGCAGCACTCGCATCTTGGATCGCAGGTGCAGGACGTCAATGACGTGCGCCGCGCCGTGGGTGAGGCCTGCCGATACTATACCGAACTGACCCGCGAAGGCGTACCGCTGACCCATCTGGACTTGGGTGGCGGCATGGGCGTGGACTACACGGGCGAAAAGAAAGCCGCCGAAAACTCGATCAACTACACGGTCGAAGAATACTGCGCCAACGTGGTCGAAACCGTGGCCTATGCCATGGATGAAGCCGAGGTCGAGCACCCCACATTGGTCACTGAAAGTGGGCGCGCAATCGTTGCGACCTCATCCATGCTGGTGTTCAACGTGCTGGAAAGCACGCTTTATGACGCGCCAGACGGCCCTGAGGTCGAGGCGGATGATCATCACCTAGTCTCGGACCTTGCCGCCGTGCACGGATACCTCTCCAGCGACCGTCTTCAGGAATGCTGGAACGACGCCACTTTTTATCGCAACGAGCTGCGCGCACTGTTCCGCCGCGGATATATCGACCTGCGCCAGATGGCGCGCGCCGAACGCATTTATCTGTCATTGATGGCCCGCCTCAAGGCGTTGGCTGCCAGTGATGAGCTCGACACGGATGTCGACGAACAGTTGGAAAAAGTGGCTGATATCTATCACTGCAACTTCTCACTGTTCCAATCGCTGCCCGACGTCTGGGCCATTGACCAGCTACACCCGATCGTGCCGCTGCAGGGTCTGAACGAAACGCCCGACCGCCGCGCGGTGCTGTCCGATATCACTTGCGACAGCGACGGCAAGATCGACCGGTTTATTCTGGCCGACGGTGTCTCGCCCAGCCTGCCGGTACATTCCCTGCCCGAGAATGACGAATACTTCATGGGCGTCTTCTTTGTTGGTGCTTATCAGGAAACGCTAGGCGATCTGCACAACCTGTTCGGCGACACCAACGTGGTTACCATCGACCTGCGCTCCGATGGCGGTTTCGATCTGCTGCACGAGCAAGAGGGCGACACCATTGGTCAGGTCCTGTCCTATGTCGAGTTTGATCCGGCCGACTGTGTCGCCGCCTTCCGCAAAATGGTGGACGAGGCGATCTCGACCGGTACTCTGCTGGCCAAAGACCGCAAAACCCTGATGAGCGCATATCGCGACTCGATCAATGGCTACACCTATTACGAATAACCCCCGAGAGGAGATGACCCCATGGGAACTTTGAGTGGCAAAACGCTGGTTGTCGGCGCGGGCGGCGTCTCTCACGCTGCGGTGCACAAGATGGCGATGAATTCGGACATCTTCACTGAAATCACGCTGGCCAGCCGCACCAAGTCGAAATGCGACGCCATTGCCAAGGCCGTGAAAGAGCGTGTGGGCGTTGATATCGCTACTGCAGAGCTGGACGCTTATAAGGTCGCGGACACGGTCAAACTGATCAAGGACACCGGTGCCGAGGTCCTCGTGAACCTGGCCCTGCCCTATCAGGACCTCGTGTTGATGGACGCGTGCCTTGAGGCGGGCATCCACTACATCGACACCGCGAATTACGAGCCCGAGGACGAAGCCAAGTTCGAGTATCACTGGCAATGGGCCTATCAGGATCGGTTCAAACAGGCAGGACTGACCGCCATCCTCGGTTCGGGCTTTGATCCGGGCGTGACGTCTGTCTTTGCGACGTGGTTAAAGAAACACAAGTTGGATACGATCCGCCAGATCGACGTGCTGGACGCCAATGGTGGCAGCAACGATCAGGAATTCGCCACCAACTTCAACCCCGAGATCAACCTGCGCGAAGTGTTGGCCGAAGTGCGCCATTGGGAAGCTGGCGAATGGAAACACTCCCCCGCCATGACCCATAAGGTCGAGTTCGACTTTCCCGCCATCGGCCCCAAAAACATGTACCTGATGTATCACGAGGAGCTGGAGAGCCTCTCCACCCATTTCCCCGAGATCGAGCGCGCCCGCTTCTGGATGACCTTCGGCGACGCCTATATCACCCATGCCAAAGTGCTGGAAAATGTCGGCATGACCCGCATCGACCCGGTAATGCATGACGGCAAGGAAATCATCCCGATCCAGTTCCTGAAAACCCTGCTGCCTGATCCCGGCGATCTGGGTGCGGAAACCAAGGGTAAGGCCTGCATTGGCGACATCGCTACAGGTCAGGCCAAGGATGGTTCGGGCGAGAAAACATATTACATCTATAATATCTGCGACCACGAGGAATGCTACGCCGAAGTCGGTAGCCAAGCCGTCAGCTACACCACTGGTGTCCCGGCCATGATTGGTGCCGCGCAGGTGTTGAAAGGCAACTGGACGCAGCCGGGAGTGTGGAACATGGAACAGCTCGACCCGGATGATTTCATGGACATGCTAAACGCACATGGCTTGCCATGGCAGGTTCACGAACTGGATGGTCCGGTCGAATTCTAAAGCTTAACCGTCATCATATTAAAGAGGGAGCGAATAGAAGCAATGTCGTCAGATCAGCAAATGGCAATTCTGATCGGGTCGATGTTCGGAACCTATGCGCTCCTTCTTATTTTATCGAAGCGGTACAGGACAGACACGGTCAAAATGTTCCGCTTGGAAAAGTCCAGCATTCTTGTGGCAGTAGAAAATCCTGTCGCTACCACTACTCATATCCTGTCATTCATTATACCACTTTGGATGATGGGCCTCATCTGAAACTGCGTCGAACTTTAAGGGGCCGCAGTTAGAATGAAAGGGACTGGATTATCATGGCAGAAATGATGACCACACAAGCCGGGGATGCTGGAGCCTTCCGCAATTTCGACCTCAACCGCGTGCCAACGCCTTGCTTTGTGGTCGACGAAAAAGCAGTTGAGCAAAATCTGGCTATCTTGTCCGACGTCGGCAGTCAGTCAGGTGCGCAAGTGCTGAGTGCGCTCAAAGCGTTTTCGATGTTCTCGCTTGCACCGCTGGTCCGCCAACATCTTGACGGCACCTGCGCCAGCGGTATCTATGAGGCGCGTTTAGGCCGCGAAGAATATGGCGGCGAAGTCGCCACCTTCTGCGCGGGCTACAAGGAAGCGGACATGGATGAAATCCTGTCGCTGTCCAACCATGTCATCTTTAATTCTATAGCTCAAAAGGATCGGTTCCTGGCCAAAGCCCAAGCAGCAGGTGTGCAGGTCGGTTTGCGCATCAACCCGGAACATTCCGAGGGCGAGATTGCAAAATACGACCCCTGCGCGCCCTGTTCGCGTCTGGGCACACCGGTCAGCCAACTAAGCCATGAAATCATGGTTGGTGTGGACGGCCTTCATATGCATACACTTTGCGAACAAGGGTTCGAGCCCTTGATGCGCACATGGGAAGCCGTTGCACCAAAACTCGCCCCGTTCCTGGGTCATCTCAAATGGCTGAACTTCGGCGGTGGCCACCATATCACCCGCGACGACTATGATCGTGATGGGTTGATCGCGTTCATCAAGGCGATCCGCGAAACCCATGACGTCGACGTCTATCTTGAACCCGGCGAGGCTGTGGCACTGGATGCGGGCATTCTGGTGGGCGAAATTCTCGACCTGCCGACCAATGGCATGGCCCTTGCGATCACCGACATCTCGGCCACATGCCACATGCCCGATGTGATCGAAGCCCCCTATCGCCCTGCCCTGATGGACGAGGCCGAGGCAGGGCATACCTACCGTCTGGGTGGCCCCTCCTGTCTGGCCGGGGATGTGATCGGCGACTATGCGTGGGACAAACCGCTGCAGATCGGCCAGCGTTTTGCCTTCCTCGATCAGGCGCATTATTCGATGGTCAAGACCAACACGTTCAACGGCGTCCCCTTGCCGACCATTGCCTTGTGGAACAGTGCGACGGACGAACTGAAACTCATCAAACAGTTCGGCTATGACGACTTTAAAGAGAGGCTCTCATGAGCGTTTTCCTCGACAGTGAACTGACCACATCGGAACGGACCGAAAACGCCCGGTTTCGTGTAATCCCAGTACCGCTGGAGCGCACGGTATCCTACGGCTCGGGTACTGCCGGTGGCCCGGCGGCGATCATCGAGGCCAGCAACGAGCTTGAGCGCATCACCGGCCTTGCCGAGCCTTGCACAAAGGGTATTTTCACTGAGGAACCTTTGAACTGTGACGGCCCTATGCCTGCAGTGATGGAACGCCTTGCCCTGCGCACCGAAGCCGCCATTCGCGCTGGTAAAGTACCGGTCACTCTGGGCGGTGAGCATTCGCTGAGCTACGGTGCGGTGATGGGCGTGGCCCGCGCGTTGAACCAACCGATCGGGATCGTCCAGATTGATGCGCATGCGGACCTGCGCGACACGTATCAGGGTGAAAAACACAGCCATGCTTCGGTCATGCATCTACTGGCCGAAGAAGGCGTCCGACTGGCCCAATTCGGCGTCCGGGCCTTTTCGACCGAAGAGGCGCAGAGCCGGGTGAAGAACAACGTGTTCCACATTGATGCCGAGGAGCTGGTCACCGGTAACATCAACGCGGTCGATCTGCCCAAGGATTTCCCCGAACTGGTCTATGTCAGCTTCGATGTCGACGGGCTGGACCCTTCGCAAATGCCGGCCACAGGAACACCCGTGCCCGGCGGCTTGGGCTATTATCAGGCGCTACAACTGGTCGAGCATGCCCTTCGGGGGCGCAAATGCGTGGGGTTCGACGTGGTCGAACTCGCCCCGGACGGCAATGCCGCTTGGGACTTTACCGCCGCACAGATCGTCTACCGTCTGATGGCCGCCTGCTAACCTTCGGCGGTTTCGTTCAACTCCATATGCCCCTCGCCGCGGCTTAGGACACGGCGCAGCATCGGCTCGAAGAACTCCAACGGTTTGGTCGGGTAATCCGGATCGAACGCCTTTTGGTCGTATTCATGGCAGAAATAGCGGCAGTCCTCCCAATAAGGACTGTCGCGGTACTTGTCTCGGGCGTTGCGGTCTCCGCCCAGGTGGTGATTGTAGTAATAGCCCTGGAACACGCAGTGATGTTTGAGGATCCAATGGGTTTTCTGGCTGACATAGGGCTTCATCATCGCCGCTGACAGCTCTCCATGGTTATAGGGAGACAGGATATCGCCGGTGTCGTGGATCAGCGCTGCGACGACCAGCTCTTCTTCCGCCCCATCCTCATAGGCGCGCGTCGCGGCCTGCAGGCTGTGCTGATAGCGGTTCACGGGATAGGGCGTCCAATCCTCGTCCAGCGAACGGATCGCATCCAGTATCCTGTCCGGCAACGCGGCGTTATAGGCCTCTTCGTATTCCATGACGGCGTCCCAATCGGCCTTGGTCGCCTCTTCAAAGCTGGTCCAGGTGGGTTTGTGGGTTTTGTCCAGCATGGTCCGGTCCTTTTGACTGATCATCCAACCGCAGCCTAACGCAGAAAACCTGAGCGAAAAAACGAATTAGCTTGGCCGAAGAACATTGCGCCGAAATGCGCCGTAGCTTCAGGCTTGGGACAATGCCCGCGAGTGTTTTCTTGCGCGCACGCGCAGAAGCGGACGACCTGCAATCAAAAGAAACAGGCACGAGATCAATATGCCCATGACAGCAGGCAAATAGAGCAATAGCCACAATTTCGGGTCTTCGATCACCAACGGAGACACAAAGCCGCGCATACCTTCCAAAAGGACCAGAATTATGAATGCTCCAAAAATCTGTGGCCACAGGCCAAATCTGGAAAAGCTGCCCAACATAAGGGTTGCATAGCCCGCCATCGCGACCGCGATACAAATGGTGATCCACGAAAATCGCTGATGCAGCTCGTCGATCAACGCGCCCTCAGTGAACCCTTCTGCTGCCGCGATCGCAGCCCGGTCGCGCAACAGCTCTGCGGTGGGAATGGCCTCGAGGCTTCGCTCGGCCGCGTTGTCGGTACTCGTCAATTCTGAGATGTCATAGGACGCGTCCTGAAACAGTGTAGACGACAGGGTACGTCCCTGCCTGTCCTGACGCAGGGCAACTCCGTCAACCATCACCAGATGAATGCCCGAGCCGTTATTGACCAGATAAGCTGTTTGGCTGGAATAGCTGACCGGGCTGGTTTTATCCCGCCGGTCCGAAACAAAAACTTCGCGCAAAGTCCCGTCCAGATCAATTCCCCCAATATAGACGGTCACGTCACTTGCAGGATGCAGGAATTCGCCTTCATTCAATAACTGCGCTGTGACGTCACCCGCCACTTCGGCCTGCCGTTTTTCCAGTAGATCGACCGAGGCCGGGCGCAGGAAAACACTGATCGAGGCCATCATCAGACCAGCAACAAGACCGAACAGAACCACAGCGCGAGCCAGCCGCCACGGGCTGGAGCCTGTGGCCAGCATCACCGTTAGCTCGCTTTCACGGCTCAGGCGGTTGGTGGCATAGACGGCCGCTGCGAACACGGCCATGGGCATCACCGTACGGATCAGCGTCGGCAAAGTAAGAGCGGTAAATTCAAGAAACACCATGGCCGATTGACCACCGCTGATGACACGGTCAAACAGGCTGACCGAGCGGGTGATCCAGAAAACCCCCACCAGAATCAGAGTGAAAAAGCCGAACAGAATCAGCAGTTGCCGCAGGAAATATCCATCGAAGCGCGACATGTATCCTCATCCGGCTACCTGAAATTCGTTTGGACAATATGCCAATCCCCTGACCGAGGAAACCGCATAGCCCAAGAATTATAGAATTTGAGCCGTGCGCACTAAAACGGCTTATGCCACATCGGAATTGGCACCCCGATCCAGAATGCTTACCTGCCCGGATCAGTCCAGCGTTTCAGACAACGATCTGAGCAGGTGATTGAGTTGATCGCGCTGTTGCAGGGACAAACCCTGAACCAGGCGCTGCTGAGTCTCTACATGATCCGAAACGGCGGCCTCAATCGCTTTGAATCCGTTTTGGGTAAGACGGATCAGGAAGCCCCGGCCATCCTCAGGGTTTTGCACTCTTTCGACCATCCCCGCCTTAACCAGTTGATCGACGCGATTCGTCATTGTGCCGGACGTCACCATTGTAAGCTCCAAAAGCTCGCCAGGTGAAAGACCCTCTGGCTTGCCAGACCTTCGCAACGTGGCAAGGACATCAAAGCTGGCAGCGTTCATGTCATGAAGAGCCCAAGTATGCTCCATCGCCCTTCGCAACTGAACCGCCAACCGCGTCAGTCGACCAACGGTTTCCATTGGCCCCACATCCAGGTCGGGCCGGGCACTGTTCCACTGCGCGATAATTCGCTCCACATGATCCATGAGTTCTGGCTAGCCCAACTTTATCTTGACGTCAAGATTTTGCAATATATCTTGACATCAAGATAAAGGGATTCGCCATGAGACACCAAACCGACATCGCCCTAACTGCTGTTGCCCCTTTGATCTGGGGTAGCACCTATTATGTTACGACCGAATTTTTGCCCGTCGGATATCCGATCACGATGGCCGCGCTGCGTGCGCTGCCTGCCGGGCTGCTGCTGCTAGTTTTGTCCCGTCAACTTCCAAGGGGTCATTGGTGGGGCCGCATATTCATTCTGGGCGCGCTCAATTTCACCGTGTTCTGGACCCTGCTTTTCGTCGCGGCTTACAGGCTCCCCGGTGGGGTCGCAGCCACTGTCGGCGCGGTACAACCTCTTATTGTAGTCTTCCTGTCGGCATTTCTGCTGAACACCCCGGTTGGGCTGAGATCGGTCGGCGCAGCGCTGCTGGGGGTGATCGGCGTCGGGTGCCTTGTCCTCGGAACAGCTATCAATCTTGATACGGTTGGCCTGATCGCTGGACTGGGTGGCGCCCTTTCGATGGGAGCAGGAACTGTCCTGACGCGCAAATGGCAACCGCCAGTGCCGCTGCTGACATTTACCGCTTGGCAACTAACCGCCGGCGGGCTGTTGCTGGTGCCGCTTGCACTGATGTTTGAGCCCGCCTTACCAGCGCTTGAAAAAAACAACCTTCTCGGAATTGGATATCTGAGCGTCATCGGGGCTGCCCTGACCTATATCCTGTGGTTCCGAGGCCTCGCCCGGATCGAACCCTCTGCGGTCTCGGCACTTGGCTTTCTCAGCCCGCTATCCGCCGTAATGATTGGTTGGGTCATGCTTGGGCAAAACCTGACCTTTGTGCAGATCGCCGGTGTCTGTATTGTACTTCTGGCGGTCTGGCTGGGGCAAATGGGCAAACGTACCGGCCGTTCGATTGTCACCATCAGAAAGCCCGCCTGAAACTCCAGGCATCGATGTACGAGTTTTGTGCTAAACTGTGTGCTGTGCAACGCCCGGGCTAGAAAGGTATCACGTGTCAAAAAGCCGAGTAAAACCGCGCTATTTTGCCATCGCCCTGCTGCCGGTATGTGTTTTCGCAATCCATAAACTGATCCAGAACCAAATGATCGCCAATGAACTGGACGTACCAGTGAACTTTGTGTTGAGCGGTAGCTCTTGGCAGGAAGCCGTTGGTCGGTTTCGGTTTCTTGCCGCGTCCTGGTTCTTTTTATCGCTGGCCTTGTTGCCCGTGGCAGTCTTGTTCCGGACCCTGTCACGCCCGATCGAAAAAAACACCCGGATCGCGGCAATCGCGATTGTAGTCGCCATCGTGTTTCTGGCTCTCGTGCCGACCATTCAAAAGCATATGACCGACCAAAGCCCGCAGATTTACCACCAGATCGGCAAAGCCGTTTTTGAAACAGCATTGTCGCAAGGCACCTTACCGGCATGTTCCGGTTCGGAAGATAGCTGGATGTTTGGGAAATGCGGGCAGGCCCCTGTTCTTTCACTGTTCAACCGTATTCTGGACCTGGTGAATGCAATGGCCGGCCTTGCGATCGGGTCGCTGATTGTCGGAATGATATTGTGTCTTGGACGGCATGAATCTCAGGACATCGAAGCAACAGCAGTTGAGCTGGCGCAAAACCTGCGGCATATGCGGCAGCAACTCTACCTGTCCAGTCTGGTGCTGACCTTCGGCATGTTCTTTGCCGCAAGCTGGATGTACTGGCCCTTGCCCATGATCGCTGAATCAGAAAGGGCCGCCTATAGCGCATTGCTCAACGCATCGGCCTTGTTCACCGGCACATATTTTTGCTTGCTAATGCTCAGCTACTTTCTTCCCGTGGCAGTCCTTCTGGACGGAAGAATTTCTAACCTCGCTTTGGCTGCCCGAAATCAGGGCGGCACAGACCAGGCATTCGACATTGATGACTGGAGATCGTCGCATAAGCTGACAGAAGGAACAGGTGACATCATCCGCGCCGGCTTCGCCCTGACGGCCCCAATCTTGGCCGCTTTTGCCGGTGGCATATCACCGATTTTGGGTTAGACCGTGATTTGTTGAGCAACCAGAACACGGTTTATCGCATCGGTCGAATGCTCTGCTGGTCCAAGTTGTAACAGCTAGGCTGCGCAAACGGTCACGCGTGTCCCATTCCGCCCAAGCTGGCACAAACTTCTGGCAATGGAGAGAATGGCAGGGGCAGCAGGGTTCGAACCCGCGACCTACGGTTTTGGAGACCGTCGCTCTACCAACTGAGCTATACCCCTAAGGTGCGCCTCAAATATGCCAGCCGCGCGGCGGACTCAAGAGGCTTTTTCAGATTCCTCCTTAGTTATGCGCACGACAAACAAGTTGCGTATGGCGTTGAGTTCTATAAGACACGGTTTGATTAATATGAGGGTCACCATTAGTGAGTATCCGCAAGAAAATCGCCGATAGCGAGGCCGTCCTGAATTGGACCGCCCGCCGCATCGCGAGCTATATTCGGATGGTCAACCGCAACACCCAATGGCAACGCATCGGCTATGAAGAGCTGGACCAGCTGGCCGATCAGGGCGAACCGGTCATCGTTGTCCTTTGGCATCAGCGGCTGGCGCAATCGCCCTATTTCTTCCCGCTGGACAAGGGGAGCATCTGCTCGATCACGTCTTCGGCACGCGCTGGCAGCATGGTTGGTCGGGTGCAGAAACTGTTCGGCATGGACACCATCGCCATGACCAGCAAAAACGCCAACAACATCGCGGTGTCACGCGAAGTGATCGGTAAGATCAAGCGGGGCATTTCCATCGGTATCGCCGCTGACGGCCCGCGCGGTCCGGAACGGGTGCTGTCGACAGTGCCTCTGGTTTGGGCACGCACCTCGGGCAAGCGGGTCTTCGGTATCACTTATTCCGCCCGCCACGGCAGCGAGGCCGGTACCTGGGATCGCCTGCTGATGCCGCGCCCCTGGCGCAACAAAGGCGTGTTTCTGTGCCGGGAATGGACCGAAAACGTTCCCCGCAAGGCCAGTGAAGAAGAACTCGAGGCCCTTCGCCTCAGCCTTGAGGCGCATATGAACGACATCACCGCCGAAGCAGACAGGATGGTCGGTCGCGAACCTTGGTCTCCCCAAGGCTAACCGCCGCGCAGCCTTTGCATCAGATACACTTCGCTGCCCTCGGGGATCGGTTCGGTCAGCCCGCTGGCGATCACGCGCCCGTTGATTGAGATGGAAACCCCGGCATCAATCGGCGCCTGAAGCTGCGGATGAACCCGCGCAAGTTCCCGCAGCAGCTCGCCGGTGGTTTTGGCCTCGACCTCGACCACCTGTTGACCCCCGGTCAGAGACCGGAGGCCGGACCAAAGGTGGACCTCAACCATTGTCCTTGAGCGCCGCCAAAATGCGCGGCGGTGACATTGGCAGTTGCTTCATCCGCACTCCTGCAGCGTTCGAAACCGCGTTGGCGATGGCTGCCAGCGGCGGCACAATGCCGGTTTCACCCACACCACGCACCCCAAACGGGTGGCCGGGGTTGGGAACTTCGACGATCACCGTATCGATCATCGGCAAGTCGCTGGCGACCGGGATACGATAATCGAGGAAGATCGAGTTCTGCAGACGACCATCCTCGCCATAGACATATTCCTCGTTCAGCGCCCAACCGATGCCCTGCGCCGCGCCACCCTGATACTGGCCTTCCACATAGGTCGGGTGGATCGCCTTTCCGGCGTCTTGAATGACCGTATAGCGGGTGATGCTGGTCTTGCCGGTTTCCGGGTCGACCTCGGCATCGACGATATGTGTGCCGAATGACACGCCTGCGCCTTCCGGGGTCGCTTCGAAATGGCCCGAGATCGGACCACCGGTCGCACCCATATCGGCGGTGATATCGGCCAGCGGCATCGGATCGAAATCGCCCGCATTGGGGCCCGAGGGCACCGCGCAGCCGTTTTCCCATTTCACCGCATCTACCGAGATGCCCCACTTGGCCGCCGCGCGTTCGCTCAGCTTTTCAACCGCATGCCGGGCCGCCTTGATCGTGGCCAGCCCTGAGGCATAAGTCACGCGCGAGCCGTGCGAAACGTCGTTATAGCCGAGTGTTGCCGTGTCCGCGATGGTTACGCGAATATTCTCGTAGGGAATGCCCAACACCTCGGCTGCCATCAGCGCCATCGACGCGCGCGAACCGCCGATATCGGGCGTGCCGACCATCAGCTGGGCCGAACCATCCTCGGACAGGGCCAGCGACACGGATGTCTCGCCCCCGTGATTGAACCAGAATCCACAGGATATCCCACGCCCCTGCCCTGGTTTCAGTGGCGCAGAATAGTGCGGATGCGCCTTGGCGGCCTCAAGCGTTTCGACCAGACCGATGCGTTCGTAGCGCGGGCCATAGCTGGCCTTGGTACCTTCGTAGGCGGCGTTTTTCAGGCGCACATCCACGGGGTCCAGCCCCAGCTTCTTGCACAGCTCGTCAATCACCGATTCAACCGCAAACGCCCCCATCGGCGCGCCGGGCGCGCGATAGGCGGCCTGTTTCGGGCGGTTGGCCATGACATCATAGCCCACCTGCTTGACGTTAGTCAGGTTATAAGGAGCAAAGGCACACATGGCCGTCATATCACCCGGCGCGCCGGGGAAGGCCCCACCCTGCAGGCGGAACACGCCTTGCGCTGCGGTGATCGTGCCGTCATTCTTCATCCCGATCTTGATATCCATCGACGCGGAGGCCGTCGGACCGGTGGCCCGGAATACCTCGGATCGGGTCATCACCAGCTTGACCGGGCGGTTGGCCTTGCGGCTCAGCGCCAGCGCGACCGGCTCGATGAATACGGTTGTCTTGCCACCAAAGCCGCCGCCAATCTCGGACGCCGTCACCCGCAGTTGCGATGTTTCGATCCCCAGCAAAGCCGCACAGGTTTTCTGCGCGATCCAGTGCCCTTGGGTGGTGCACCACAGCTCACCCTTGCCGTCATTTCCCAGCGTCGCCAAACAGGCATGAGGTTCGATATAGCCCTGATGGGTTGCCTCGGTGACAAAGCTGTCTTCAACGACCAGATCCGCTTCGGCAAAACCGACCTCGACATCGCCATGCCCGCTTTCGTGATAGCGCACGACGTTTGGGTGCATTCCTTCGGGCACGGAATAATCCGCCGCCCCCTCGCGTATAACCGGAGCGTCCGGAGCCATCGCTTTGTCGACATCGGTCACATGGGGCAGCACCTCATATTCGACCTCAATCAGTTTGAGTGCGTCACGCGCCGACAGCGCCGAAGTTGCCGCAATAGCTGCCACCGCGTGGCCGTCATACAAGGCCTTCTCGCCTGCCATAACGTTTTCCAGCACGTTCCAGAACTCACCTTCAAGACCGGGCTTAAACGGCACCTCAGCGAAATCGTCACGGGTCACAACGGCTTTGACGTCTTTATGCGCTTGGGCCTTGGAGGTGTCGATCTTTACGATCCGCGCATGGGCATGGGGTGAGCGCAGAATAGCCCCGTGCAACATGCCCGGCGCGGTGGCGTCAGCGCCAAATTTCGCGCGCCCCGTGACCTTGTCCAGCCCGTCAGGGCGGTTCGGTCGGGTGCCAACGAAAGTGAATTCAGATTTGCGATCGTCGAGTGCCATTACGAAGCCTCCCGAAGTTCAGCCGCTGTATCCATCACGGCGCGAATGATCTTGTCATACCCAGTGCAGCGGCAGAGATTACCAGCCAACCAATACCGTGTCTCTTCCTCGGTCGGGTTCGGGTTCTTTTCCAGCAACGATTTGGCCGCGACCAGAATACCGGGGGTGCAGATACCGCATTGAAGAGCAGCATATTCAATCATCTTCTTCTGCAGCGGATGCAGAACGTCCCCGTCTGCAATACCTTCGACCGTCTCGATCTGTTTACCCTCTGCTTCGATCCCAAGCATCAGGCAGGAACAAACCAAACGGCCATCGACAGTTACCGAGCAGGCACCGCAATCGCCGGTGCCGCAGCCTTCTTTCGCACCGGTCAGGTTCAGCTTGTCGCGCAGACAGTCCAGCAGGGTCTCGCGTGGGTCACACAGGTATTCGACCGTGTCACCATTGACGGTGGTGGATACGTGGAACTTGCTCATGCTTGCTCTCCCTTGGCGCGGGCATAGGCGATTTTCGCGGCGCGTTTGGCCAGAACCCCGGCCACTTCGGTACGGAATGCGATTGTGCCGCGCTTATCGTCGATCGGGTTACAGGCAGTAGATGCGGCAGCGGCAAGCGCGTCCAATGCAGCATCGTCAAGGGTGCTGCCCATGATCGCCTTGGCGCAGTCTTCGACAAGCAGAACAGTCGGAGCCACAGCGCCCAGCGACACGCGGACCTCGGTGATGGTATCCCCGTCCAGACGGAGATTCACACCTACGCCAACCACCGCAATATCCATCTCGGTCCTGGGGATGAACCGCAGATAGGCATCACCTCCGTTTTCGCCGCGTGCAGGAATATTGACCGCCGAGATCAGTTCACCCTTGGCCAAGGACGTTCTGCCCGGGCCGGTCGGAATATCTTCGACGGCAACCTCACGGATGCCACCTGGTCCGGTTACTGTCACGGTCACGCCCGCTGCCACCATGGCTGGCACCGAATCCGCCGCAGGCGAGCCATTGCACAGGTTGCCAGTCAGCGTCGCCCGCCCCTGCACCTGAGTCGATCCGATCAAATCCATCGCTTCGACCACGCCGGGCCAATCGCGGCCCAACCCGGGATGTTCGCTCATTTCCGCACCCGTCGCCGCCACGCCCAGCGTCCAGCTGCCGTCAGCATTGCGGGTGATATCGCTTACGCCATTGATTTTCTTGATGTCTATCAATGTATCAGGCGTCACCAATTCCGAGCGCAACTGCACCAGAACATCGGTGCCACCGGCAAGAAACCGTGTAACGCCATTTGCATTTTCTGCCAGAGCCGACGCCTCGGCAAAGCTGGCAGGGCTGTGATAATCCATGATTTTACCTCGCGCCTGTTGGTCAGGATCCACTGGGGTTCGCAGGGACGTTAGTGCAGCAACACACTGGCGTCCATGGCAAGAACGACCTATTTTTCGATCCCGAAATGTCGTTTCCAGACCTCGGATCAGAGGTCGATCTCGACCACCCCGTCCGGGTCCGCAGCACGGCTTTGGCACAGGATGATTGCGCCTTCGCGCTGCTTGTTCGATAGCACGAAATCCCTGTGCTCGATTTCACCCGAAATCACACCGCATTTACAGACGCCGCAAATTCCGTCCGAACATTTCACGTCGACCTGAATTCCGGCTTCGTTCAGCACCTGCGCCGCGTGTTTGTCGGCGGGAACCTGCAGCTCTCGCCCCGATTTGGCCAGTTTCAGCGTGAAAGAATGGTTCTCATATTCGGGCTGCTCGGGAACGGAGAAATACTCCAGATGCCGCGCCTCGTCTGGGAACCCCTGACGTTCCGCTGCCTGCATCACGCCTTCCATGTACCGATCCGGGCCGCAGGTATAGACGTGCCAACCTGCCTGATATCCCGACAGGATTGACTGTAAATCAGCGCGCGTACCTTCGTCCGAGAAATGATAGTGCACGTGATCGGCCCAGGGCATTGCGGCCAGATCGTCCAGATACCCCGCCCCGGCGCGGGTACTGGCCGAGTAATGCAGCGCAAAGGGTTTGCCCAGACTGTGCAGGCGGTGGGCAAAAGCGATCATCGGCGTGATACCGATCCCGCCGCCCATCAGGAATGTCCTGGTGGCGGTCTCATCCAGTTCGAAATGGTTGATCGGTTTCGAGATGAAAACCTTGCGCCCTTCGGTAAAAATCCGATGCAACAGGGCCGAGCCGCCCCGCCCCTTATCCTCGCGCAAGACACCGATCTGATAGGTCGCTGCGTTCGCCGGATTGCCGGACATTGAATATTGCCGCAGGAACTCTGGCGCGACCAGCACGTCCAGATGGGCGCCTGCGGTCCACTGAGGCAGCGGCGCGCCATCCAGCGTCGCGAACTCATATTTGGTCACATCATCCGTCATCCGGTCGACCATGCTCAGCTCGACCCGCATGACAGGGGCATCCCCGGCGATCGTATAGCTGTGAACAACAGACATGTCCCCGGCGGCCTTGCGTGCCTTGTACTCCTCTGCCGTGACCATCGCTTCATAAGCTGCAATCCCGGCTTCGCGGTCCATGGCAAAAGGATAGGGCCAGGGATGCGGGGCCAGATAGGCGGGATAGACCGCCAGCGTCTGATCCTCATATTTCAGGGCAAGGTCCGTCTGCAGGTTGCGCCGGTTCAGCGGATGCTGGGTCGGGCGATACGCGCCGTCGGGCTGCAATTCGATATCCCACCACCATTTCTTGGTGTCGTTCAAGCCGCCATTGCCCACCGCATCGTCCAGTTTCGCCAGCGCTGGCGCGGCTTGGGGGAAGTTCATCGCGGCCCAGCGGAAGGGACGTTCCTTGAAGATGCCTTCCAGATTCCATGGGCAGGTCTTCATGCACCGCCCGCACATCGCACCACCCGATGTTGTCACCCGGTAAGTGGCGCATTTCTGGCTGTCGGATTTCCAGATTTCATAGCCGTTGAACATCAGTTTTGGCCCGGCGGTGATCGCCCCCGAGGGGCATTCTCGCGCGCATTTGTTGCAGCTTTCACAAAAACTCTGCAGTCCGAAATCTATCGGCTTGTCATGAGCCAGAGGCATATCTGTTGTGACCGCACCGGATTTCAGACGCGGGCCCAAATAGGGGTTCAGGATGACCTCGCCAATCCGGCTGACCTCTCCCAGTCCCGACAACAGCAAAAGCGGAGGCTGCAGCACCTCGCCATCCATCACCGTATGGGCCTTTGCCTTGTACCCAAGGTTGCGGATCTGCTGTGCAACGACCCCACCCAAAAGCGAGAACCGCAGATAGGCGCGCATGGATTGGGCCACTGCAATCCAGTCGTCACCACTGGACCCTTCCATGGTCTCGTAACCCTGATCAATGATCATGCTGATGGCTTGATCATGCGGCGGCGTGATCTCTTCTCCGGCAGCATCATGTGAATACCACGCCCAATCGGGGCACCGGCTGAGACCGACGGCATCCGCACCCAGAAAATAGGTCGCGGCCTTGATATTGGCGGCGTTCCGGGCGGCATCTGTCGGTGGCGTGGTCTGGGCACTGTCGCCATCCTGCAGCAGAACAAACGCGCCCAGCGCGCGCCGTTGCGCGAAACTGGGGGCCGCCTTGCGCACATAATGCCCACCCTTGGCGGCGTCCTGCAGAGTCTTACCCATGTCGCCGAATTGCGCCCGGGCAAACATGTCAGCCCGTTTGGGGACGCGTGCAACGTTTTCCTCGTCAATATAAGTTGTCGGCGTTTCGACACGCTTAAGCTTTTCGAAGGGATGCGCGCCGTCGACATAGCGCCGTTTGGCATAGGAGTCTCGGTTCAACGCATTCTTGGCAAAACCCGCCCCCAACCACCATGCCGGCCCTTGTGTGCGAATCCGCGGTTGCTGGGCCATCGGGCACAGCGGGCGGTCATGGGCGATCTCCATCTCGGTCGTCACTACGGCCAGCCCGAACCGAGTCCCAAGCCAAGGGGCGACAAGCTTTCCGCCTTCAACCGTGGCAAGACCCGCAGCGACCGCCAGTTTGCCCAGATCAACGTCCGACGACATCGCCGTATGCGCCCGCGCATCAAAGCCAAGCAGGCGGATGTAGTTGGCAATAACCACCGCATTTTCGGTCGCCAACAAACAAGCGCGATGATCCTGCGCATCCACGATCCAATCGGCTCCGGGCTCGGACGGGTCCGGGTCACGGTTGTGTTCATATAGGAACACGATTGCATGGCGGTGGCTGTCAATCGGTTTGGGTGCAGCCTCGATACTGTCTTTCAAATCCGCCATGATGACGTCAATACCCGAGGCCAGTGTCTTGGTCTGCCGAGTTCTTAAGGCATCTGACAGCCGGTCGATATCGGGATTACGGCGTGGCGCGGATAACAGCGCGTCGGACGGCAGCGGACCGCATCCGATCATCGACGCATCGTTGAAATAACCAAAGGCCTTCAAATGGTTGGCACGTTCGCGCGGCTCTGACGGGATATCGGCCATTGCCGTGTTCACCAGCCCGTTGCGGATCGCATCCATCATAGCCTGAAATTCACCCATCGCATTAACGATGCTTTGGGGTTTGTCGGGTCGGCGAAAGCTAAGATCGCCCATAGGCGTCACCTGCGAAAGGTCCGGCATTGTGTCCTGCCGCGCCAACCGCTCTAGCGGGTAGCCGCCCATATGAACTGGCCTGTTCCGGTCTGAAAAGAAACGGATTCCCATAGCGTGCCTCCCCTTGCCCGTCTGACCCTTAATGCCCGGTAGACAGCAATACCATTCATACTTAATCATAAATAATATGAATAAAAATGATTTCACTGATTTGGACGGCAAAGTCCTGCGGGTCTTTCTGACAATACTCGAGGAAAGCTCGGTCTCGAAAGCAGCCGATCGGCTGGGGGTCACGCAATCGGCAATCAGCCACACGCTGTCCAAACTGCGGCAGGTGCTGGGCGATCCGTTGTTTGTACGTTCAGGTCAGGGCCTGACCCCGACCGAACGGGCCTTGTCCCTGAAGGACCCTATTCAAACGGTGCTGGACGGGATGCGTGCCTTGACCGACGGTCGCCCCTTTGACGCGTTATCCGAACAAATCGACATTCGCATCGCCACAAATGACATGCCACGCGAAGTGATATTCCCAAGGCTGTTGCGCGACACACGCGCCGAGGGTGCACGGCTACGGTTGGAGTTCATCCCATCGGGCGTTCCCGATCCGGACCTGTTGCGCAGCGACCGGTGTCAGTTGATGGTCACCCCTCTGCCGCCGGATGGGCCGGACATTTACCAGAAACGGCTGCTCGAAAGCCCGCTGATGATGTTTTATGATGCCGGCCATTGCACCCCGCCAAACAGTTGGCAGACCTACTGCGAGAGCGACCATATCGAGGTGCGCTTTTCCGATGGTCGCAACGCCCGTGCCGTCATGCGGGGTGTTGATCAAAGCCAGATCAGAGCGCCGATTGTTACCCTGCCCCATTTCAACGCGATACCGGCCTTTGTGCGGGGCAGCTCGTTGATCTCGACCGATACCGCCTTGATGAGACAAGGTCCTCTGGCCGGGTTGGACTGTGCGCATTTGCCCTTCGAATGCACCCCGGTTCCGCTTTACATGGTCTGGCACCAAAGGTCGGCCAATGACCCGGCGCATCGTTGGCTGCGCAGAAGGATCGAAGCCATAGCAGCTGACATCAGCGCGCCTTGATCAAATGGGTCAGTGCAGCACCGGTTTCAAAGTAGGCGTGACGCAGGCGGGTCCAGCGTTCAGTATGTTCCGCCACAGCGGGAACTGGCAGCAACGCTGGATCCCCGGCCAAAAGGCTCTCAGCCGCCATACGGCCAAACACCGTGCCCGGCCCGATACCCCGGCCTGAATAGCCATGGATCGAAACCGCATCCGGTCCGATCCGAGTGATCTTGGGAATGTGGTCCGAGGTCATCGCAATGCGGCCATGCCATCCCTGCTGCAAGGGTTGATCCGCAAGCTGAGGATAAAGCTCTGACAGTTTGCGCTTGATCCATCCGGTGTGCGCGGCGCTGCCCGCATGTTCTAGATTGCCCATTGCGCCGAGGATAAAGCGCCCTTCGTGATCCATTCGGAAAGAGGTCATGATCAGGCCGGTATCCCAACATCCTTCGGCTCCGGGAAGAATACTCGCGCGCAGATTGTCGGACAACGGCGCAGTAGTGAATTGAAAATACGAGACAGGAACATAGGCCGGTGCCGTATCGGGCAGGTTCCGATGATACGCGTTGGTGGCTTGGATCACTGATTTGGCGCGCACCGTGGCCTGCGGGGTTTCCAACAGCCACTGGCCATCGACATGGCGCATCGTCATCACTGGGCTATGCGTGTGAACGCGTGCCCCCGCAGCGGCAGCCGCACGGGCCAGACCGCGCACATATGCCATCGGCTGGATCGTTCCGGCGCGCGGATCGAACAGAGCTCCACGAAAGGTGGCGCTGCCCGTGCGCTGGTACGTCTTGTCCGACGACAGCAACTCGACCGGAGCGCCTGCCTGACGCAACTGTGCATGGCGTATTTTCAAATCAGCAAGACCAGAGCCAGAATGCGCACAATGCAACGTGCCCTTGCGCATCGGCTCGCACTCGATCCCATGTGTCTGGATCACGCTGAATACTTCACTTGGGGCCGCCGCAAGGATTTCGATAAGACGCGTTCCGTCCGCATCCCCCAGATGGGCGCAAATGTCAGCAGGGCGCACCCAGAGTCCGGCATTGACCAGCCCCACATTGCGCCCGGATCCCCCATGCCCGATCTCCTGCGCCTCCAAGACACAGACCGAGGCTCCGGCCCGTGCGGCCGTCAAAGCCGCGGAACTGCCAGTATAACCGCAGCCGATCACCGCAAGGTCCACAGACAAATCGCTGGTCAGCGGGGCGCTCTCCACATGCTCGCGGCAGGTGTTTAGCCAAAGGGATTGATCGTAGTCGCTCAATGCGGGCTCCTTGCGGTGTCAAAAACCATTAGGACGCGGGATCAGGTCGTCACAAGAGCCCTTTGATCCTCACGCCCCATCGCGATCAGGAAAGGCCGCGCCTCTTGCTGCGACTGAAACGCTGCCCGATCGCACATCCCCTGCCACCCGGCCAGAACCAGCGATTGCGCAACGGCACCGCCCAAAGTCGCTCCGGGGCCTGTCACGATGAACAGGTCAGGCGCGAATTCGCGCGCGGCGGTCTGGATTGCGCGGGTGAAGTCATAGGCCGCGGTCACCTGATGCCCCAGGGTGTAATCCCACAGTGCCTGCGTGTCCGTCGCACCCGGCCACCAGATTTTGCCACGCCCGTCGATCAGAGGCCGGTCAGGCTGTTTGAACAGCTCCGCACCAAGTTGCGTGCGCCCTTCCGCAGCCACCGGAGCTTGAAGGTAGGTGTGAAATGCGGCGTGATTTGCCAACCTCATGGGGAACCTGTCTTGCACACTCGGCCACGATGCCTCGAACGCACGCAAGCCCTCTTCGTTACCCGCTAGAACCAGCATTCCGCCCAGATCAATCGACAATGCCAGAACCTGACCGTCTTGCGCGTTGATCTGCGCCACATCCGCCAGCAACTCAGCCTTACGCTGAGGATCAGCCACCCAGCTATCGTCTGAAAACGGGTATACGAGCTGCCCACCAATTAGGTGGTCCTGCATCAGCGTCCCCATTGTGTTCACCACACGAAAGCCATTCTCGGGCGACACCGCGCCTCCGACGGCGAGGGCGATGTACCAGCCCATCGAGTTGCCGGTGACAGCCACCACTTCAATGTCATCGGCCAGCACCTGAGCATCAGCCAGAGATGCCGCGTAGATCAGAGGTGAGGCCACATCTCCACGCGAATACTTGCTGACCGTGAACCGATCGGCACCGTCCAGCTCCGTGACCGTCTCTTGCCCCGCACTGGCACGGATAGCGTCAAAATTGCCAAACATTTGCATCCGGCTTGCGTGATGACGGTGTAAATAACCCAGCTCGGCCTTGTTATAGGTGCCCCGACCCGGGCAGATCACAACGGCGGTACGGGTCATGAGCGGTTTCCAGTCAGATTGAGCGCAGCGGCGACAATATTATCCTTTGACGGCAATGGCGCAGCATATGCAGACCCGGTCGCGATAAAGCTGTCTTCTGCCACTACTCGGGCGATCAGGGTGTCGGGGCTTTCTTCGACGAAGAAAGTTGTCAGCGCCTCTGACTGGCTTCCGGTCCGACGGCATTCGTCAACGACCAGAATATGCGCACAGGTTTTGGTGGCCTCGCGCAACGCTTCTGCAGGTAATGGAGCCAACCATCGCATGTCGATAATCCGGGTTCGGATCCCTGCGGCCTCAAGTTCGGGCAAGGCTTGCTGCGACAGGTAGTGGCCGTTGCCATAGGTCACAATCGCCAGATCGGTGCCATCGCCTTGCACCCCAACCTCACCCAGTCGAATGCTGCGATCCGGTGAGGGGTAGGTCGTCATCCACCCGGCATCCTGCGCCTGATGCAAGTCCCGCATCGGATAAAGCGCGATGGGTTCCAGGAATACTACAACGCGTTGTTCTTCGCGCGCCAACCTTACGCATTCGCGCAGCATCTGCACCGCGTCCGCACCGGTCGAAGGGCAGGCAATGATCACACCGGGAATATCGCGCAGTACTGCCAGCGAGTTGTCGTTGTGGAAATGCCCTCCAAACCCCTTCTGATATCCCAGCCCCGCGATCCGCAGGACCATCGGGTTGGTGAATTGCCCGTTCGAGAAAAACGGCAAGGTCGCGGCCTCACCCCGGATCTGATCCTCGGCATTATGCAGATAGGCCAGAAACTGAATCTCCGGGATCGGGACGAAACCGTTATGTCCCATGCCGATGGCCAGCCCCAGAATGGACTGTTCATCCAACAGCGTGTCGATCACCCGATCCGGACCGAACCTCTGTTGCAGCTTTTGGGTCACGCCATAGACGCCACCCTTGCGCCCGACATCCTCGCCCATACAGACGATCTCGGCATGGTTCAGCATCAGATCGGTCAGCGCCCAGTTGATAAGGCGGCTCATGGGTTGGGGGTCGTCCATCGCGCGCATATCGCTGCCAAAAGCGGCTGCACGGGCCTCGGCCCCCGGACCATTGGTGGGTTTGCAGGCACGTTTGGGCGGGATCAGGCTGGCCATGACCTCGGAAGCGGTAGTCAGATGCGGGCGGGTCACGGCCTCGGCCGCGATCCTGTCGGTGCGGGCGCAGGTATCCTGATATATCTTTAGCGCCTGATCCGACGATAACGCCCCAGCCTGATCCAACAGCCGCACCGAATGCAGAAGCGGATCATTAGCCTCATCAGCTTCGACCTCGGATTTCGCCATATAGGTCGTCGGGACGTCCGCCCCCGCATGGCCATAAAGCCGAACGGTTCTTAGATGCAGAAAAGCCGGTTTGCGCCGAGTGCGCACGTATTCCGCTGCCTCTTTCGCAACCGCATAGGTTTCGAAAATATCCAAACCGTTGGCCTGAAAATATTTGATCCCCGGCCGGTGCTGCATCGACGCTTGAATCCATCCCTTTGGCGTTCTGACCGAGATACCGATCCCATTATCCTCACAGACGAACAACAGGGGCAAAGGGGTCGACTGTATGCTGGTCCACCCCGCCGTATTGATCGCCCCCTGCGCAGTGGAATGATTGGCCGACGCATCCCCGAACGAACACATCGCGATCCCGTCCTGTGGCAGCTCGCGATGTTCGGGCGGGTGCCGCCGCGCTGCACCCAGGGAATAGGCCGCACCCACAGCTTTCGGCAGATGACTGGCGATGGTCGAGGTCTGCGGCGGGATCATCAGTGCCTTCGAGCCCAGTACCTTATGCCGACCGCCCGAGATCGGGTCCTCTTTCGAGCAGGCGAAACTCAGCAACATATCCCAAGCGATTTGCTGGCCCGGCACTTGTTCCGAACGTGCGATCTGAAAGGCGGCATCCCGGTAGTGCAGAAACGCGATGTCTGTGGGCCGCAGAGCATGGGCGACAGCCGCCATGCCCTCATGCCCGGACGAGCCGATGGTATAGAACCCCTGCCCCGCCTTCTGCATCGCGCGGCTGGTACGGTCCAGTGCCCGGCTGAGAACCTGAGACCGGTACAGCGACACCGCATCGGCGTTGCTTAATCCCGGTCGCGGTGCGGCGCCGTCAGGCAGGTGGTGCTGCGCCACACGTGTCAGGAAATTCTCATGAACGATCTGAGCGCGATCCATGGCGGCCCCTCTACTTCAATCTGGCGGTCGCAACAGAAATGCGCCGCAACCCTTCTTGCAGGCTTTCGGTGGCATAAGCAAAAGAAAGCCGCAGATGGCCCGGCAAACCAAAGGCACGCCCCGGCACCAGTGCCACCCCGACTTCGTCCAGCAGATACCGGCAGAATTCATGATCGACCGGCATTTCAGCCGGTGTTTTGGGAAAGACATAGAACGCGCCATCCGGAACGGCACACTCCAGACCCGCGGCATTCAACCTAGCAACCACAAGATCACGGCGTGCTCGCATCGCCTGCAGGCGTTCGCCCAAAAGCGTTTGCGGCCCGGTAATCGCAGCCAATGCTGCCGCCTGCGCGATGGAACATGCGCCTGATGTAATCTGCCCCTGAACAGCGGTCATCGCCTTGATCAAGGGTGATGGCCCGATTCCCCAACCGATCCGCCACCCGGTCATCGAATAGGCCTTGGAAACTCCATTTACGGTCAGCACTCTATCCGCCAGATGCGGCACGGCCTGAACAAATGGCGTGAAGGGAACATAGGTCAGGTGTTGGTAAATCTCATCCGAGATCACCCAAACATTGGGATGCCTGTCCAAAACACGACCCAGGGCCTGCATTTCCGATTCAGTATAGACCGCGCCGGTCGGGTTTGAGGGCGTGTTCAGCAAAAGCCAGCGAGTGCGCGGCGTAATTGCGGCCTCAAGCTGTGCTGGGGTCAGCTTGAACCCCTGAGAAACCGGACAGTCCAGGACAACCGGAATACCGCCGGACAGCCTGACCATATCCGCATAGCTGGTCCAGAACGGCGCCGCGGTAATAACTTCATCCCCGGGATCGAGCGTGGCCATCAGCGCCCCGGACAATACCTGTTTGGCCCCGGTCGAGACGATCACGTTTTCCGGCTGGACACTGGCCCCGACGGCGATAGCCGTCCGAAGGTCCGGCGCCCCTGCCGTCGCCGGGTACCGTGTTTGCCCGGCCAGCGCCGCTTTATGGGCCGCCTCGACCACATGTTCAGGGGTCGGAAAATCAGGCTCGCCAGTACTGAGCGCGACCACATCGACACCCTGCGCCTTAAGGCGCGCAGCCTGCTCAGAGATCTGAACAATCTCTGACAACTCAATCCCGCGCAGCCTGTCTGCACGCCTAAAACTATCTGCTGCGATTTCCCTGGACACTGCCAACGTCTCTCTTGACCAAAATATTCATTTGGTATCGGGCTGGCGGGCCCTGAAAGCCAGTGATATTCCATCCGAAAGGTATGAGGAATTATCATATGATCGCTCCCCGTCGTTTTCTGCCGTCTATCCCCTCTCTGCTGGCACTCGAGGCCGTTGACCGCCTTGGCAGTGCTTCGGCGGCAGCGGAAGAGCTTTCGCTGACCCAAAGCGCCATCAGCCGACAGCTCAAGTCGATGGAGGAACAGCTGGGCATCGAACTGATCCAGCGAACCCAGATGCGGCTGCAGCTTACCCCGGCGGCAAAAGAATACGTTCAGGTCGCGCGCAAAAGCTTGCACCAACTGGCGCAGGCCTCCCTAAAACTCAGAGCCAATCCGACCGGAGGATCGCTGAACCTGTCGATCCTCCCGGCGTTTGGGATGCATTGGCTGGCGCCGCGTCTTCAGGACTTTGCTCGCCGACATCCCGAGGTGACCGTCAATCTGAACACCCGGCTTCGCCCCTTCGATTTCGAAACGGAACATTTCGACGCCGCGATTCATTTCGGACGTCGAGATTGGCACGGCGTCAACTACCTGCCGATCATGCGTGAAAACGTTGTACCGGTTTGCGCCCCGGAAATTCTGCCAAAAAACCCGGAACAGATTGACTGGCTAATGAATGCCCCACTGCTGCACCTGGAAACGCGCCCTGACGCCTGGGAGCAATGGTTTGCCGCACAAGGGCTTGTGGCATCAGGGCTTGGCGGCATGTTGTTCGACCAATTCTCGACTATGGGACAAGCCACAATTCATGGGCTTGGGGTGGCGCTGCTGCCCAGCTATCTGGTCGAAGACGACTTGAAAACCGGGCGGCTTGTTCCCGCCTGGAAAGGCCCGGGCGTCAGTCTGGGCGATTTCTTTCTGGTCTGGCCGCAATCCCGGGTGGCATCCGAGCCGCTGAAGTCGTTCTGTTCTTGGCTGCAAGGCCAAGTCGACCAAATCTCGTGACCGGGCCATTCCGACCACCCTAGAAAACTGCGGGGCGGGAGCGTCCCGAACAGGATTATGTGTCCAACGACCGAGCAATGAGTTCCTTCATGATCTCATTTGTCCCGCCATAGATCATCTGAACCCGCGCATCCGCGTAAAGCCGAGCAATCGGATATTCCATCATGAACCCATAGCCACCAAACAGCTGCAGACATTCGTGCATGATCTCATTCTGCACCTCAGACCCCCAGTATTTGGCCATCGACGCGGTCGATGCATCCAAAGTTCCAGCCTCAAGCCGGGCAATACAGTCGTTGACAAAACTGCGCAGCACTTCGGCCTTGGTTTTACACTCGGCAAGCTTGAAGCGGGTATTCTGGAAATCCATTACGCGCTGACCGAAGGCTTTGCGCTCCTGCGTGTATTTCACTGTTTCGGCAATCGCGAAATCAATCGCACCCAGGGCACCGATTGCAATCGTCAGGCGTTCCCAGGGAAGTTGCCGCATCATCTGGTAAAAACCCTGCCCCTCTTCCGCACCAATCAGGTTTGTCATCGGGACCTTGACGTCCTCAAAGAACAGCTCGGCCGTGTCATTGGACTTCATGCCCAGTTTCTTGAGGTTCCGCCCCTTGCGGAACCCATCTGCGCCCTGCGTTTCGACCGCGACCAACGATACCCCTTTCGACCCTTGGGTCTTGTCGGTCTTTGCGGCCACAAGGATCAAGTCCGCAGATTGCCCATTGGTGATAAAGATCTTGGATCCGTTCAGACAGTAGGAGTTACCGTTCTTTTCCGCAGTTGTGCGGATCGACTGCACATCCGAACCGGTTCCGGGCTCTGTCATGGCCAGCGCGCCAACCATCTCGCCCGAGGCGAGTTTCGGCAGCCATTTCAACTTTTGATCTTCGCTGCCATAAGCGGTGATATAGTGGATGACAATCGACTGGATCGCATAGCCCCAACCGGAATCTCCGTGCGAGGTCTGGGCGTACATGGTCAGAGCATCAAATCCCATGCCACCACCGACACCGCCGTGTTCTTCGGTGATCGCGCCAGCCATCAGTCCCATGTCACCGGCCTTGCGCCAGAACGCACGATCAACAACCCCGTTTTCGGTCCAGCGCTCGATATTGGGCACCAGTTCGTCCTGCATGAAACGGTTCGCCATTTCGGCAAACATCTGGTGCTCTTCGGACACCCAGCTGGATGTAGGGGTAATAAGAGACATTGCGCATCCTCCAAGATCAACTTGCCGCCAGCGTAAGTTGGACCGCCAAGTAATCCAATGCGTTGGATGAAACGCTACGCAACGTCTTTTGGAAGATTTCGCCGGGTCACTGGATCGGTGCGGCCAACGCGTTTTCCAGCAAGACCCGCGCTGCAGCTTTGGCATCTTGCGCGGGATCACAGCTTTTCAACAGAACCGCCGTCACGATTGCCCCTTCTTTCAGCAGAAGAATCTGACATCCCAGGCTTTCAGGGTCGAAGGCACCGGCTTTGCGGGCCAGATCCGTGAAATATTCCAACAACAACCGCTTGTGCTCCGCCGCCTGCACGTGGATCGGGTGCTCTTTCTCCTGGAACTCGGCGCCAGCCTTGATGAACATGCAGCCGCGAAACCCGTCTTCGGCGAACCACTCGCCCAGTGCATCAAAGCTTGAAATCAACTGGTCCGCAGGGGTGTCGGCCAATTCCTCGACACGACGCATGAACCAGTTGCGGAAATTCTCGTCCCGCAGGCGCAAAGCCGCCAGTATCAGATCTTCCTTGGTGCGGAAATGTTTGTACATCGAAGTCTTCGACACACCCGTCTCAGCCACCAGCTTGTCCATGCCGGTCGCATGAAAACCGTCGCGATAAAAGACCTTCAGGGCCTTGCGGACCAGCTCATCCCTTTTGTTTGGGCGCATGATTCGCCTCCTATACGTACCGATCTGTACATAATTGTACCCTCCATAATCCGCAAGGGCCATCAATGTTCAGAAAATTCTCTTTATTTTCCACCTGGATAGAGAAAAATTTTAGATATTTTACAGGCACCCCTTGCAAATAGGTACCGATCAGTACACCTTAACAACATGATGTACCGATCAGTTAACTATGGAGCCGTCATGAAACGCCGTACCAGCCCCTTCAACCGCCAGTACATCCCAATTCTGTTGACCCTTGCGCTGCTCGCTGCATCGCTGACCTGAAGGATCATGACATGAGCCGCCCCCCTCTGCCGCCATTCACTGCTGAGACCGCTACACAAAAGGTCCGCATGGCTGAAAATGCTTGGAACAGCCGCGATCCGGATATCGTGACGCCCGCCTATACCGAGGACAGCCAATGGCGGAATCGGGCCGAGTTTGTCGCGGGCCATGCTGAAATTCACGCGCTTTTGACCCGCAAGTGGAGAAATGAGCAGGAGTACCGGCTGATCAAAGAACTCTGGGCCTATTCGGAAAACCGTATTGCCGTGCGCTATGCCTATGAATGGCGGAGCGACAGCGGCCAGTGGTTCCGCTCATATGGTAACGAGAACTGGGAATTCGATAGGGATGGTCGGATGGCCAAACGTCATGCCTCGCTGAACGACCTTCCGATCAGGCAACAGGATCGGGTTTTCCTTTGGCCTCTTGGTCCGCGCCCTGACGACCATCCCGGCCTGTCTGATCTGGGCCTGTAGAAAGGACCTATTATGCCACGTGCTTTTTCCAAACTAACCTTCACGCCTGCCGTTCTCACCCATCAAGAAAGGATGGGATCGGCAAAAACCTATGCGAAATTCCTGGAAAGCGGCCCTGTGCAGGGTCACGAAATCAGAGCCGCCGAAAAAGAGTTCATCGAGGCCCGCGACGGGTTCTACCAATCAACCGTGTCCGAGACCGGCTGGCCATATGTGCAGTATCGCGGCGGACCCGCGGGGTTTTTACGAGTACTTGATGCGCAGACCATTGGGTATGCTGATCTTTCGGGCAACAAACAGTATATCTCGCGCGGGAATTTGGATGGCAATGACCGGGTTGCGCTGATCCTGATGGATTATGCCAACCAGCGACGCCTGAAAATACTTGGGCGTGTCGAAATTGCCGAAGGCGCTGCGGCGGCTGCCAGCCTCTCCCCCGAAGGCACCCAGACCCCGGCCGAACGCGCCGTCATTATCAAGGTCGAAGGTCTGGACTGGAATTGCCCAAGTCACATTACCCCACGATTCACCGAGGCCGAGCTGCGCCCCCACCTGAACGAATTGGGCCAGCAGCTGGCCCAACTTCAGGCGGAAAATGACCGGCTGAAACGGGAACTGGAAAATAAGAAATAAGCCCCAGTGCCAAGCATTCCCCAACTTGTGATTCAAGGACTGACACCATGATAACGTTAACGCTTCACCGAGCCTTCATAGTCCTGTTTGGTTTCGCTCTGTCGATTGCCTTTCTTATGCTGGGGTTTTTCGCATCTCCCGAAGCTGTTCGGACATCCCCGCCCGCGCTTTATAATTCGCTGCTGCTGGAAAAACTGGCCCAAGACTAAGAACCGTACGGCCCTCGAAACAAAAGATTGTGCCTGAATCATGATCTCTGCCCTTGACCTTCCTGTGACTGGAACCCCCATCTAGGGTTGGAAACAGGACAGGATGAGTCGATTGGCCAACTCACATACTATCAGACTGAAGGTCACCGGAATGAGCTGCGCATCCTGCGTAGGCCGCGTGGAATCTGCGTTGCGCAATGTTCCCGGGGTTACCGAGGCTTCGGTCAACTTCCCAACCGAGACTGCACAGGTCACTTATGACGGGCCGATCAGCGACCTGACCGGCGCGCTGGACAAAGCTGGTTATCCGGTGTCAGTGGCAGAAGCCGTTCTGCAGATTGACGGAATGAGTTGTGCTTCTTGCGTCGCAAGGATTGAACGAGCACTCTGCGCAGATCCGGCCGTCATAAGTGCTCGGGTCAACCTGGCCACTGAAACCGCGACCATTCGTTTTGCCGACGGGGCAACTGATCCTGTGAAGCTGGCGCAGCTAAGCACTAAAGCGGGCTATCCGGCGCACCCTTCCAGGATGGCCGAAAGCAACGATGAGAAACCGGGCGAAGCCTCTGCGCTGATCCGCACCACCCTGATCGCTGCGGCGCTGGCTTTGCCCGTGTTTATACTCGAGATGGGCGGGCACATGATCCCAGCCTTTCATCACTGGGTTCAGGCAACAATCGGGATTCAGACCAGCCATATCATCCAGTTTGTCCTGACGTCGGTTCTGCTGATCGGCCCCGGAAGGGTGTTCTATGCCAAGGGTATCCCGGCCTTGCTGCGCGGGACACCTGATATGAATGCTCTGGTCGCGATGGGAACCGGTGCCGCCTATCTGTATTCCGTCCTGGCCACCTTTGCGCCTCAGGTTCTGCCACAAGGCAGTGCAAATGTGTATTACGAGGCCGCCTCGGTCATCGTGGTCCTTATCCTGCTGGGTCGCGCGATGGAGGCGCGGGCAAAAGGCCGGACCGGGGCCGCCATTCGCAAACTGGTCGGGCTTCAACCGAAAACAGCCCGGCTAGAACAGGACGGGGGCACGGTCGATCGACCCATATCCGAAATACTGGTTGGCGATGTGCTGCAGATCCGACCCGGAGAGCGCGTCCCAGTCGATGCTCAGGTGTTGGACGGCACCTCATACGTGGATGAAAGCATGATTACCGGCGAACCCGTTCCTATAGGGAAATCGGCCGAAGATCAGGTGATAGGGGGCACGGTCAACGGCACGGGCGCGCTGCGCGTGCGCGCCACGCGTGTTGGGTCCGAAACGGTGCTGGCGCAGGTCATCCAGATGGTTCAGCAAGCTCAGGGTGCCAAGTTGCCGATACAGGGGCTAGTCGACCGGATCACGGCGTGGTTTGTTCCCGTTGTGATTGGCGTTGCCCTACTGACCATTGCGATCTGGCTGATCTTTGGCCCTGCGCCTGCCTTGCCGATGGCGCTGGTCGCAGGGGTTTCGGTTTTGATCATTGCCTGCCCCTGCGCCATGGGGCTGGCGACTCCGACGTCGATCATGGTGGGCACGGGGCGCGCGGCTGAACTGGGCGTGCTGTTCCGCAAAGGCGATGCTTTGCAGCAGTTGCAACAGGCCAAGATCATCGCTTTGGACAAGACCGGGACTCTGACACTGGGGCGCCCTGAACTGGCGAATGTCACGACCATAAATGGGTTTGACCGCGATACCGTTTTACGGCTGGCCGCTGCGGTCGAGGCGCGATCCGAGCATCCGATTGCCACGGCCATCACGCGGGCCGGACCGGCGGACCTGCCCCCTATCGCCGGCTTTGAATCGTTGACTGGGCTGGGCGCCCGCGCGTCTGTCGATGGGCACGATCTGCTGATCGGCTCACCCAGATTAATGGCGCAGAACGGCATTGATCTATCCGCGCTGAGCCAACAGGCCGACCAGCATGCCGCCGAAGGGGCAACCCCCGTATTCGTCGCGATCAACGGTCAGGCTGCGGCACTTCTTACGGTCTCGGATCCGGTCAAACCGGGCACGATCGAAGCTTTGCACCGGCTGCACACTATGGGCCTAACGCTGGCGATGGTCACCGGGGACAACGCCCTGACTGCGCAGGCTTTGGCAGACAAGCTGGGCATCGATCATGTCACAGCCGAGGTCCTGCCGGACGGAAAGCTCGCTACAATCAACGCCCTGCGCGGCCAGTTCGGAGAGCTGGCCTTTGTCGGTGACGGGATTAACGACGCCCCGGCATTGGCTGCGGCGGATGTCGGCATCGCTATCGGCACGGGTACAGATGTGGCGATTGAAACGGCGGATGTGGTGCTGATGTCGGGCGATCTGCGCGCGGTTGCCAATGCAGTCGAAATCAGTCGCCGGACCATGAGCAATATCCAACAGAATCTGGGCTGGGCGTTTGGATATAATGTTTTGCTGATCCCTGTCGCCGCCGGGATTCTGTATCCTTTTGGCGGCCCGCTTCTTTCCCCGGTTCTGGCGGCTGGAGCCATGGCTTTGTCCAGCGTCTTTGTCGTCACCAACGCGTTGCGACTTCGCAGGGTTCGCGCCAGCCTGCCCGAGGGATCACACCCGGCGGCTCCACAAATGGTGACGTCATGAATATCGGCGACGTTTCCAACCAAACCGGTCTCCCGGCCAAGACCATCCGCTATTACGAAGATATCGGACTGATCAAACCGCTGCGCGATGATAATGGCTATCGCCGGTTCCGCAGTCAGGATGTGCACAAACTGAACTTTTTAGGCCGGGCCCGCGCATTGGGATTTACGATCGAAGATTGCCGGACCCTGATGGCCTTGTATGAGGATGAAACCCGCGCAAGTGCTGATGTGAAGAAGGTTGCCCGCGCGCATATGGTCCAGATCGAAGCGAAGATTGCCGACCTTAATGCGATGCGCGATACGTTGGGTCATTTAATTGACGCCTGCGCCGGCGACGACAGGCCTGATTGTCCGATCCTGAAGGATTTGGGCCGACAACCCTGACACGGGGTTGCCCTTTGTCTTCAGCTTTGCTTTGTCTCTGCCAAACAATCCGGCTTGCGGCGTCTGACCGGACCCGGACAGCAGAGAGGTTCACCAAATGGCAAAAGTTGCGTTCCTTGGTTTGGGTGTCATGGGATATCCAATGGCCGGCCACCTGCAGGCTGCAGGTCATGAGGTCACGGTTTTCAACCGAACCACCGCTAAGGCCGAGGCTTGGGTCGCCCAATATGGCGGCTCAATGGCCGCTACCCCGCGCGAGGCGGCTGAGCGAGCCGAGTTTGTCATGGCTTGTGTGGGCAATGATGATGACCTTCGCATGGTCTGCGCCGGCGACGATGGTGCCTTCGGCGCAATGTCAAGCGGCGCGGTTTTCGTCGACCATACGACCGTCTCAGCAAAGGTAACCCGAGAGCTTTATGGCGCGGGCAAAGCCGCAGGGATTGCCTTTGTGGACGCGCCGGTTTCGGGCGGTCAGGCCGGGGCTGAAAACGGCGTTCTGTCGATCATGTGCGGGGGGGATCAGGCTGCCTATGACGCGGCCGAGCCCATTATGCAGGTCTATTCCAAAATCTGTCGCCGCATTGGGGACAGTGGCGCCGGTCAGATGACCAAGATGTGCAACCAGATCGCCATTGCCGGACTGGTTCAGGGCCTCAGCGAGGCGCTGCATTTTGCCGAAAAAGCCGGGCTGGATGGCCGGGCGGTTGTGGAAGTGATCAGTCAGGGGGCCGCAGGCAGTTGGCAGATGGCGAACCGCTATGAAACCATGTTGGACGATCATTTCGAGCACGGTTTCGCGGTGGACTGGATGCGCAAGGATCTGGGAATTTGCTTGGATACCGCAGATGAAACAGGGGCATCCCTGCCGGTGACGGCTTTGGTTGATCAGTTCTATAAGGATGTGCAGAAAATGGGCGGGAATCGGTGGGATACTTCCTCGCTTATTAAACGGTTGCGCGCATTGGGGTAACGGGAAAAGGGGGCTGTCTGCCCCCTCTTGGCCTGCAGGGCCAATTCACTCCCGAAGATATTTTTAGCCAGATGAAAAGGACCCCGGTTTACTGGGACAGGGTTTCAAATGAACGACATCATCGCATTTTGGGCTAATGCTTTGCGGCAAAACTGGGGGCTGGACGCGCGGCTGACCCGATTGGACGGCGAATACGATCTTAATTTTCTGGTCCGGGCAACCAACGGACAGGATTATGTTCTGAAAGTCATGCGCCCCGGATGCGAAGCAGAGCTTGTGGACCTCCAGGTCAAAGCCTTGGAACATATCGCCTCAGAAGCACCGGGGCTGCCATTTCCTACAGTGTTTCCCGATTTGCAGGGGGATTATCTGCCCCGGATCGAAGATCACGAGGGGGTACCGCGCCTTGTTTGGTTGCTGGAATGCCTGCCTGGGCAATGCTATGCGAAATCGGCACCCAAATCCGAAGAGTTGATCCTAAAGCTGGGTCGCGTTCTGGGTGCTACAGACCGTGCATTAGAGCGGTTCACTCATGAGGGTTTGGCCCGGGGCGATTTCAAATGGAATCTGACGCAGGCAGGGTGGATCGAACAGCATCTGGACACCGTTAGTAGCCCCGCACGGCAGGCAGTGCTGGCCGAGATATGTTCCGAATTCAATGCGATATCAGACAAGTTGGCAGGCTTGCCCAGTCAGGCGATTCATAATGACGCCAATGATTATAACGTTCTGGTCGAAGCAGAGCCTGGCCAGCGCCCGGGGGTGTCGGGCTTGATTGACCTTGGCGATATGTGTGCCGCGCCACGCGTTTGCGATCTGGCGATTGCCGGGGCCTATATCGTATTGGATCATCCGCAACCCGATCGCGCATTGGCGGCACTGGTGCGCGGCTATCAGGCGGCAAACCCCCTGCGCGCGGACGAAGTCGAACTGATCTGGCCTCTCTTGCGGATGCGACTGGCTGTGTCGGTTGTGAACTCGACCCTGATGGCCCTTGAAAACCCGGATGATCCTTATGTCACTATCAGTCAGGCGCCGGCCTGGCGGTTTCTTGAGGACCAAAGCGTCAACGGCGGATTGATGCCAGCGCGCCTGCGCGTCGCCTGTAGTCTGCCGGTCACCGATGGGGCCGAACGCATCCATGCCTATCTGTCCGCGCATCGTGGTCAATTCGCCGAGATGTTTGGACAGGGACTAAAAGATGTGCCCATTGGCTCGCTATCGGTCGAAAACTCGGTGTGGCCGCAAAATCCTTTCCACATGCCCCTGGCCGAGGCGGCACGTGTTGGCGAGGAAAATGGCACAGACTTCTGGTTGGGATATTACAATGAACCCCGCCTGATTTACGCAGAGCCGGGGTTCCGCAAAGGGCCATGGAAAGCTTCGGACCGACGCACCGTGCATCTGGCGGTGGATGTGTTCGCGCCTGCCGGCACTGTCCTGAATGCCCCGATCAGTGGCCGGGTCGAGGCGGTCGAGAATCGCGACAGTCACCTTGACTATGGCGGGGTGGTGATCCTGCATCACGAAACACCCCAAGGCGATCCGTTCTATACACTCTACGGACATTTGGACCCCGAGGTCTGCGACAGGCTGAACCCGGGCGATCCAGTCGCACAGGGAGCGGCGTTTGCACGGCTTGGGGATGTCACACAGAACGGGGGCTGGGCCCCACATGTACATTTCCAGCTGGCCCTGACTACGAACGGGATGCGGGCCAACTGGCCGGGTGTTGGCGACCCTGACGAGCTTGAACTGTGGCACGCCGTCTGCCCGAATCCGGCGGCTCTGCTGAACCTTCCCGATGACAAGGTGTTCTATCGGCCGACCGATAAACAGGCGATCCTGCAGGGACGGCAGGACCACTTCGGAGGCAACCTGTCCCTGACCTATGACGATCCAGTCATGCTGGTACGCGGTTGGAAGCATCACCTGTTTGACGAATGGGGTCGCCCTTATCTGGATGCGTATAATAATGTACCCCATGTGGGCCACGCCCACCCGCGCATTCAGGCTGTCGCAGCAGATCAGCTCAAGCGGATGAATTCCAACACCCGGTATCTGCATCCGGCCCAGACGGCTTTTGCCGATAAGGTTCTGTCCAAGCTGCCCGATCACCTCGAGGTCTGCTTCTTTGTGAATTCCGGCACCGAAGCCAATGAGCTCGCCCTGCGGCTGGCCCGCGCCCATACCGGCGCCAAAGGGATCGTGACGCCCGATCACGGGTATCACGGCAATACCACCGCCGCCGTGGCAATTTCGGCCTATAAGTTCAACAAACCGGGCGGAGTTGGTCAGGCGGATTGGGTGGAACTGGTTGAGGTCGCGGATGACTACCGAGGGTCTTTCCGGCGCGACGACCCCGATCGCGCCCAGAAGTTTGCAGATCTAGTGGACCCAGCGATTGCAGCCCTACAGGACAAAGGTCAGGGCGTTGCCGGTTTCATTGCCGAGACCTTCCCTTCAGTTGGCGGGCAGATCATACCACCCAAAGGCTATCTGCCCGCGGTTTATGAGAAAATCCGCGCCGCTGGTGGTGTCTGCATCGCCGACGAGGTGCAGACAGGTCTGGGGCGTCTGGGCGAATATTATTTCGGCTTTGAGCATCAAGGCGCGCTGCCGGATATCGTGGTCATGGGCAAACCCATTGGCAACGGTCATCCATTGGGCGTTCTGGTTACTACCAAAGAGATCGCCCGCAGCTTTGATAACGGGATCGAGTTCTTTTCGACCTTTGGCGGATCGACCCTGTCCTGCCGCATCGGCAAAGAAGTTCTGGATATCGTCGATGATGAAGGCTTGCAGGACAATGCCCGCCTGATGGGCGACAGGTTGATGACAGGCCTGCGTCAGATCGAGACCGATTTCGGATCTGTCGGTGATGTGCGCGGCATGGGCCTGTTCGTTGGAGTCGAACTGATCAACCCCGATGGCTCTGAAGGCCGTGAGATCTGCCAATATGTCAAAAACCGGATGCGCGACCACCGGATTCTTATTGGCAGCGAAGGCCCAAAGGACAGCATCCTGAAAATTCGCCCGCCGCTGACGATCGAGGCGGAAGATGTGGACATGATCCTGTGGGCATTACGGGATGTGCTGGCAGAAGTTGGTGATTACAGCCCGCCACCCTCATGCGATCATGACCATCACCACGCAGGGTGCGGCTGCTGCTGAGGGCACGGAACCCCGGCGCGCATTCGCCGGGGTTCTGCACCTGCCCTGCTGCTTAGTGCAGCGTGGCAGTGGGGTTCTGATGTCTTGGGGTTGGCATCGGGATCGAGACCGTCATGCGTCGCAAAGCCAGCCCTAATTCCTCAGACAAAGCGGCCAATGCGGGGGCAAAATCGGGACGGACGATCAGGGACGCCATCATCATAGCGTCTTCGCGCGCGCCTTCTGATGCCGCCGCAATCATCTGGGCGAAACAGTTTTCATCCGCGCCAAGGCAGACACAGCCCAACCCATGCCGGATCAGCGGGCGCCGCCCGTGATGGGCACAAAGCGAGCACAGCCGGTCCAGCGTCAACATCGCTGCCCGGCCCTGATCCGTACCCAGGGCGATTTGAAAGTCCTGCGCCGCATCCATACGCGTTTGCATTCCGTCCCCCCAGAGGCGCAGATACATGACCGCACCGGCCTCGACAGGGCTTAGGTCGGACAGACGGCCAACGGTCGCGCCACCCCGGGCTGCAGGCGCGCTCATTTCGTCAAGATCAGTTTGCCCGCGCGCGTGATGCGCAAGGTGTACAGCTGATCGCCCAGCTCGATATGGGCCAGATTGCCCCCTTTGGTCAGATCTTCAGCCTTATGTGCAGGCAGCATTGATACGGCAAAAGACTGGCTGGGATTCGGGTTCTGAACATTCATCAGGATCACTCCGGAAGGTTTCGGGCAATGCGCCTTATCGGTTTACTTTTCAGGTATCTGGCTGGCCCGTTTCTGGGGTTGCTGATGGCTTGAAATATAATCTGATTATTTTAGTCAGGTATGTCAAGCCTCAATATCCCACTCTCGCAACCGGGTTGAATTGCACTGCCTGAACACACCAGTTAGGACTTGCGGTGCAGCTTCAGAGGCAAGGATTTCAATGAGCGCTACAATTATGTTCGATTTGGACGGAACACTGGTCGACAGCCTTCCGGACATCACCGCCGCTGCGAATGCAATGCTGCGGGACACTGGTGTCTCGCCCCTGCCCCAGGACACGATCAAACAATTCGTCGGCAATGGCCTCCCGAAATTGGTAGAACGCATGATGTTTCATTGCGACCTGCCTATGGATCGCCATGCCGAGCTATCGGAACTGACGCTGACCCACTACAACGCAGCCTCCAGCGACAAAACCGTCGTCTACCCCGGCGTGGCCGAAGCGCTTGAACAGCTGCGCCAGATGGGATGTGTTCTGGGTGTTTGTACAAACAAACCCAAAGCACCGGCTGACCATGTTCTGAAGTCGATGGGCCTGACCCATCATTTCGATGCCACCCTGGGTGGTGACAGCCTGGCCACGCGCAAACCAGACCCAGCCCATCTTGAGGCAAGTTTTAGAGCAGTGGCCGCTATAGGTCCGCGCCTGTTCGTGGGTGACAGTGAGGTCGATGCAGAAACCGCTGAACGGGCCCAGGTGCCATTTTTGCTATTCACGGAAGGTTATCGGAAAAGCCCGGTTTCTGAACTGTATCATACCCGTAACTTCGCCGACTGGCACGAAGTGCCTGCGCTTGTAAGTGAGCTTTTGGGGGAATTGGGTTGATGTCCCCCAACTAGTGAGGGGCCGGCCGAGGGGGTAAGTAGCCAGCCCCTCAAGGGGGAAAAGTGGTAGGTCCTTGGAAACTCCTTGGATGATTTGAAGTTAACGAATCGCTCCAATCAAAGATATAGGGGGTTTCCCGTAGCCCTAGATAGGGTATTGAAATTACATAATAAACTATCCGTAAATTCCAGAAATTCGTTGAATATTGTCATTTTCCGTTGGTGACCCGGCCCCAGGACACCGCCAATCGAAAGCTGAACAACGAAAAAGGGCGGGGATGAACACCCCGCCCGACGGTTCAGAACAATTGCTGAATCCGCATGTTCAGATTGCCAGATATTCCTCGCGCAGCTGTGGATTCTCTAACACCTCGCTGGCGGCTCCATCAAACACGATGCTGCCCGTATCCAGAATGATCGCACGGTCCGCCAATTCCAGGGCGCGCACCGCGTTCTGCTCGACAATGATCGTGGTCATACCCTGCTGTTTGACGTGAAGCAGAGTCTTTTCGATCTCATCCACAATCACCGGGGCAAGCCCCTCATAGGGTTCATCCAGAAGCAACACCTTGATGTCCCGTGCCAAAGCCCGCGCAATCGACAGCATCTGCTGCTCTCCGCCAGACAGGGTAATTCCTTCTTGCTTGCGGCGCTCACCCAGCCTTGGGAACAGCTCATAAAGCCGTTCCAGCGACCAGCCGACAGGTGGAGCGATCTGGGCGAGTTGCAGGTTCTCTTCGACCGTCAGACCGGGGATGATACGGCGATCCTCTGGCACAAGGCCAAGGCCTGCGGCGGCGGCCTCATAGCTGGTCATTTTGTGCAGCGGCTTGTGATCCAGCCAGATTTCACCATGACGCACCTCGGGGTCACTGACCCGCGCGATGGATCTGAGCGTCGAGGTCTTGCCAGCACCATTCCGGCCCAGCAGGGCCAGAATTTCACCTTCGTGCACGTTAAAGCTGACGCCCTGCACGATATAGCTTTCGCCATAGTATGAATGCATGTCCCACACCGACAAAAACGCAGGGGCGGTGCTGGCCATATTGGCGTTTTTCGAAAAGTCAGGTTTCTCGTTCATTGCTTTTCCTTACGCGGCCTCACCCAGATAAGCTTCGCGAACCTTGGGATGCCCGCGGATGTTTTCTGGCGTATCTTCGACCAGAGGTGTTCCCTGCGCCAGAACGGTGATGCGCTCGGCCAGGCTGAACACCACATGCATGTCATGTTCAATGATGGCGATGGTAATGTCACGCTCGTCCTTGATCTGTTTGAGCAGGTCGATCGTGTTGTTGGTATCTGCCCGGGCCATCCCGGCGGTGGGTTCGTCCAGCAAAAGCAGGCGCGGGTTCTGGCTGAGGCACATGCCGATCTCAAGTCGTCGCTTGTCCCCGCGTGACAGCGATGCCGCGTGCATCTCGCGTTTGTCAGCCATGTTCATCTCTAACAGCATCGCCTCGGCCTGCTCGACAATCGCCTTTTCACTGGAGATGGTTTCATAGGCGTGCATCCGAAACGCGCCGTCCCGCATCGCAAAGATCGGGATCAACATGTTCTCCATCACAGTCAAATCGCCGAAAATCTCGGGCGTCTGGAACACACGGCTGATACCCATCTGGTTGATCTGATAGGGTTCCAACCCCAGAACAGAATTGTTGTCGAACAAAACAGAACCGGTATCCGGCATCAGCTTTCCCACCAAACAGTTCAGCAAGGTTGACTTGCCCGCACCGTTCGGGCCGATGATCGCGTGGACCGAGTTTTCTTCGACGTTGAGGTTCACATCCGACAGCGCCTTGAGGCCACCGAAGCGTTTGCTGACGTCTTTGACTCGTAGAATTGCCATGGTGCCCCCTTATTCCGCTGGCTCGGTTTTGCCCTTCGGGGCATCATCGGCGCCCGGTTTCTTACGCTTGAACCAGCCCATCAGCCGCTGACCACCTTCAACCAGCCCACCCGGCAGATAGATCACCACCAGCATGAACAGGATACCCAGCGTCAGATGCCAACCCTTGCCGATGAACGGATGGATCAGGAACACAACCGCGTCCTCAAGCCCATCGGGCAGGAAAGCGAACCAGCTGTGCAGAACATTGTCGTTGATCTTCGAGAAGATGTTTTCGAAATACTTGATAAAGCCTGCTCCCAGTACCGGCCCGATCAGAGTCCCTGTACCGCCCAGAATGGTCATCAGAACCACCTCGCCCGAGGCGGTCCATTGCATCCGTTCGGCCCCCGCCAGCGGGTCCATCGCGGCCATCAGCCCCCCCGCCAGACCGGCATACATGCCCGAGATCACAAAGGCCGCCAGCGTGTAGGGTTTGGAGTTCAGGCCGGTATAGTTCATCCGCTGCTGGTTGGATTTCACCGCCCGCAGCATCATGCCAAAGGGCGAGCGGAAGATGCGAATAGAGAGATAGAACACCGCCATCATGATCACCGCACACAGGTAATAGCCCGCGTTAAAGTCAAAGCTCCAGGCACCTACATCCAACGTATAGGTCGCGCGCATGGGAATGCCGAACAGATGCGGTAGGTTCGGCGCGCTGGCCGATTGCAGGATCTGCGGATCGTCCGCATAGACCTGCAAGCCGGTCTCACCATTTGTCAGGTTGAATTTTGGGTTCGAAAGCACCGAATAGGCCAGTGCAAAGCTCATCTGTGCAAAAGCCAGCGTCAGGATCGAGAAATAGATGCCCGACCGACGCAGGCTGACAAATCCGATCAGCAGCGAAAACACCCCGGCGACAAGAACGCTGAGCGCGATGGCCGGAACGACGTTATAGCTGAGCAGTTTGAACATCCACACTGCGGAATACGACCCCACCCCAAGAAAGGCCGCATGGCCAAAGGACAGGTATCCGGTCAATCCAAACAGAATGTTGAAGCCGATCGCAAAGATCCCAAAGATCACGAACCGCTGCATCAAATCGGGATAGCCCGCGTTGAACTGCGCCATGGCGCTGCCTTCGGGGAACGGGTTCAGGATAAAGGGCGCCAACAGGGTCAGTATGGCGACGATGATCAGCAGGCTGGTATCTCTCTTGTTCAGTCCCAACATGGCTTATTCCTCCATCACGCCTTTGCGCCCCATCAACCCGCGTGGACGGGTCAAAAGCACGATGATGGCGACAAGGTAGATGATGATCTGGTTGATGCCGGGGATCGTGGTCGTGGCCCAGGTGGTCGACGCAAAGCTTTCGAGCACGCCCAGCAGGAACCCGGCCAAAACCGCGCCCGGCAATGAGCCCATCCCCCCCACAACCACAACCACAAAGCTGAGAACCAGAAAGTCCATGCCCATGTGATAATTCGGGGGGTTGAGCGGCCCGTACATCACCCCGGCAAGACCCGCGACCGCGGCCGCAATCCCGAACATGATGGTAAACCGCCTGTCGATATTTATCCCCAGCAGGCCCACCGTTTCACGATCTGCCATGCCAGCCCGCACGACCATGCCAAAGGTTGTGAATTGCAGGAACGAGAACACCGCTCCGATAATGCCAACAGCAAACCCGAAATAGACCAGCCGCCAGATCGGATAGATGATGGCGTTGGGATCGAATCCAACCATGATGCCAAGATCAACAGACCCACTCAGCATATCGGGGGGCGGGGTCTGGATCGGATTGGCACCGAAGAAATATTTGATGATCTCCTGCAGCACGATCGCCAGGCCAAAAGTCACAAGGATCTGATCCGCATGAGGGCGCTTGTAAAAATGTTTGATCAGCCCGCGCTCCATCACGTAGCCGACAAACAACATGATCGGGATCGCGAACAGGACAGCCAGAGGAACGGACCAATCTATGATTGACGCGCCAATCTCGGGGCCGAACCAGGCCTCTATATACGGGGTTTCAACCTTCAGCGGGTTGCCCAGAAAATCTTTCTGACTTTCATCAAGGGTCACGTAGCTCAAGTTAAAGAGTTTTTGCAAAGACACGGCGCAGAACGCACCAATCATGAACAGCGCCCCATGGGCAAAGTTCACAACTCCAAGCGTTCCGAAGATCAGCGTCAGGCCAAGCGCGATCAGCGCATAAGCCGACCCCTTGTCCAACCCGTTCAGAATTTGCAGAAGAATGGCGTCCATAGTCCCCACCTTTGGCCTGTCCAGTGGACTCCCCCATAGGCGGGAGAGCCCGTTTTCTAGGTCAGAGAATTTTCGTCGAAAATTCTCGCGCTTGTGTTACGCGCCCGGATTGCATTTACCCAGTTCGCCACCGGCAAACATCGGGTGCTCGGGATCGTATTCGACCTGCGCGCGTGGGGTGATCTCGACGATCTCCAGCGTGTCATAGGCGTTGGTCGGGTTCTCGTTGCCCCGCACCACCAGCACATCCTTAAAGCACTGATGATCTGCACCACGATACCAGGTCGGCCCGTTGCCCAGACCGTCGAACTCGAAATCTTCCAGCGCTTCGGCGACACCACAGGGGTTGAAGGTACCCGCTCGTTCGCACGCATCTGCATAGAGCAGAACCTGTGCATAGCAGGTCTGAGCCGAATTGGACGGCGGCTTGCCGTATTTCTCACCAAAGGATTTCACAAAGGCCTTGGTGCCTTCGTCTTGCAGCTGCCAGTTCCAGTTCATCGAACCCAGCACGCCCTTGATGTTCTCGCCAGCACCGGCAGCCATCAGTTCGGAATACAGCGGCACGACAATCTTAAAGTCTTTGCCGTTGGCCACCTTGTCGAGCAGGCCGAACTGAATCGCATTAGTCAGCGAGTTCACCATGTTACCGCCATAGTGGTTCAGAACCAGCACATCCGCGCCCGAGTTCAGAACCGGCGCGATATAGGACGAGAAGTCCGTCGACGCGAGCGGTGTTTTGACCGTGTTGACCGTTTCCCATCCCAGGGCTTCGGTCGAGGCCACAATCGACTCTTCCTGAGTCCAGCCCCAGTTGTAGTCAGCGGTCAGATGATAGGCCCGGCGTTCACTGCCCATTTCGGCAGCAAGAACCGGCGCCAGAGCAGCGCCCGACATATAAGCATTGAAGAAATGGCGGAAACCGTTCGCCTTCTTGTCCTTACCGGTCGTGTCGTTGGCATGGGTCAGGCCAGCCATGAAGATCACGCCCGCTTCCTGACACAGACCCTGAACTGCGACAGCCACGCCCGAGGACGAGCCGCCGTTGATCATGATCGCACCGTCTTTTTCGATCATCGACTTGGCCGATGCGCGTGCGGCGTCCGATTTGGTCTGGGTGTCGCCGGTTACGAACCCGACCTTTTTACCAAGAATCCCGTTCCCTTTCAGGGCCTTGGACGTAAAGGTGTTCAGGCAACCGCCATCTCCCTCACCGTTCAGATGCTCGACTGCAAGCTGCTGTGCCAGCAGTTCATCATTACCCTCTTCTGCATAAGGCCCGGTCTGCGGAACATTGAAACCCAATGTGACAGACGACCCAGAAGGTTCGTTAGTATATGCAGCAGCCGACGATGCGGTAAAAATCGTAGGTAGGGCCAGACCGGTACCGGCAACAGCACCAGACTTCAGCACGCCGCGGCGTGTGACAGATTTATTAGTCATTCATTCCTCCCAGTTCCCTGTTTTACGTCTGTTGGCTCCTCTTCCAGCAAACGATTGCGCAGGTTTACGCACCGCGAGTATGGCGGGGGTTCTGAAAATTTCTCAATAACCTATTCAAAAAGCAGCTATGTTATGTAAACAAATGAACACCTGGGTACGGAGTCTTGTAAATTTTCAAACATATTCCGCTTCTTAATAATTGAAATTAAAAGGTATTATTTGAAAACATGCCGGTGATCGCCATGCAGGCAGTGCCGCTCTGCTCGGCAAGCAAGAAGTCGTTGCTAAATCTAAAGGAGAGCCCAGGCCGTATGATACAGCTCAGATGGTCACTGGGACGAGCCGACATCCCTTGCAAATCAAGCCGTTTGAACCTGGGTCTCAAACCCGAAGCGTCGTGCAAATCAAGAATTGTGACAAATTGAAAAACGGTTAATCCCTCCACGGCTGCATCGGTGAATACAGGCAACCGCCCGACCAGCCGACGACCAAACAAGCGCAATAACCTTACAAAAAAGGCATAAACCACTACGCTTCGTCCCGTATTCCGCGAATAGGTCAAGGAAATAGTCCGCGGATTTTGTGCAGTTTGTTTACTGAAACGCGACGAATTGATCGTACATAATTAGGTTAATGATTTTTTAGATGAGTTTTAGACGATTATATAGAACTATAGGAATGTAAAGAATCGGTAGGAGGTTGCGCACTCTTATATTGCAAATGCGCGTTTATGTTTGTTCGAGTACAGGTTGTTATCTATGGTCCGGGGGAATGCTCAGAGCGCTGCGTGGTTGCCAAACGCGCTTCATGCCAGAGCCATCATTAATTTCATTCATTGGAGCCAGGCAGGCGTCGTTCTTGATGCCGCGCTTGAAGGTATCGTCAAAGCATTTGGCGCCGATTGTGCTGTCATCAGCCGTGTGTGGCTGAACAAGGGGGCCCATCGTGTTGCCGCACGGGCTGACACACGGGATCCAAAATTCCAAAGACCGTTGTTTCATTCTTTCGCCAACGACGCCCTCGGCCCGTTTCGGAACAAACCAAAACGCGCCTCGGTGTTTAGTCTGCGAGATGACGGGGCAGACCCCAGTGATATCTCCGCAGTTTTGTTAGATTGGATGTCGCACCGCAAGCTGGATGACATTCTGTTCATATGCCTGGACCATAACGGCGGCGAAATCGACTTTCTGGAACTTCATTTCGGGCAGAGTTCCGAACCCGGTTACCGCGAAGCTATTGAACAGGTGGCTCCGCAACTATCCGAGACCTATCAGGCCCGCCGAGCCGGACTGATCACTGAATCATTGTCTCGGCAATCAGTCACCGCACTCAGAAAATCATACAGTGAAGCACCTATTCTCAGCACCGAGAACCCAACGGGCCTGACCCGTGCCGAATGGCGTGTTTGCGTTCTTGTTTCACGCGGGTTGTCGCCTCAGTCCATTGGTGCCGAACTTGAGATCGGACCAGCGACAGTTCGCACGCATCTCAAGCATATCTATTCAAAAACGGCGCTGGACACCTTCCACATGCTGGCCCGGCGCTTGGTATCGGTAGAAGAGCGCGAGGCCCTTTTTGGGAAACCTGGCCAGGCACGTGCCTGATGCCTGAACTGGACTGGCAGTCCTGGCTGACATTGTGGGTATTCACACCGCTGTTCGTAATGATCGCCTGGACGGATTTCACCCAAATGCGCATCCCTAACCTGTACTGCCTGCTGGGCGGTGCAGTCGTGCTTGTGACCGCGCCGTTTCCGGATTGGAACCAACTGCTGCTGCGCCTTCTTGTGGCCGCAGCGTGTTTTGCGATTTGTTTCGGCCTGTTTGCAGCGGGTTGGCTGGGCGGTGGCGACGCCAAGATATTGCCAATCGTATTTGCCGCAATTCCGGTCCCGGTCGTATCGACCTATCTGCTAATACTGGCAGGCTGCATGGCAGCGGGGCTGATCGGAATGTCGCTGTTTCGGCGCCTCGCCCGACAAACTTCCCCGCATATCAAGTCAACCGCCCAGTCGCGCGAATTTCCTCTTGGAATCGCTATCGGATCATCCGGGGTGATCCTTGCAATCTGGTCGGCTACTGCGCTTTGGTTCTGACCATGTCAGCGTCTTAGGGGCCAAACGCATCCATATAACGGATCACGATCGGGGCCAGGATCAGCCCAGCGATTGCAGGCAGCATAAAACTGGCCATAACCGCCGACATTTGGACAGGCAACTTGTTCGCCTTTTCCTGTGCCCGCACCTCGCGCAGTTCACGCATTTCTTCGGCATAGGTGTTCAAAGCGGCAGCCAGGGGAACGCCAAACCGGGTCGATTGCAGCACAACGCTTACGAATGAGCTCATTTCCTCGATACCTGTTCGACGCGCCATACGCATCAGCGCGGTATCTCGGTCGCGCCCTGCCTGAATCTCGGAAAGCGCAATCAGCATCTCTTCGGACATTTCCGGCGCGACAAGCTGCATTTCAACCGCCACTTTCAGCAAGGCCTGATCAAAACCGAGGCCAGCCTCGATACCGATCTGAAGTAGATCCAGCATGTTCGGAAACGCATTTTCCATCAGGCGCTTGCGCTCTTTGATCCGGGCGCCCATCCATAACTGCGGTATGAGATACCCGATCCCGCACAATACGCCGACATTCCGGATAATCTCGAACGCGTTCAGGCTGGACGTATATTCCGCGATCCGCGCACCCAAGTTGTTTGCCGGTTGCCAGGACATCAGGAAGAGGAAGGCCAGCGGCAGGAACGTCGCCAGCCCCAAACGGATAAGATAGAAATTCACGATTGCGTTTTTGCTGCGAAATCCGGAACGCGCCAACACCTGCCCAACTTCGAAACGTACACTGGCATCGCTGGGTATCAGGGCCGCACTCAACCCTGTCGGCGCTTCGCCCTCGACTTTTTCAGGAACTGCCCGTGACAAAGCCTGACGTGGTCGGCTTGACACCATGCGCTCTGCGGCTGTGGACCGTTCGCTAAGCGAGGACGAGATACCAAGAAACGCTACGACCGCACCTATCAGCACACAACCCAGAACCAGGATCTGCGTTGATAATTCGCTATCAAAAATCGAACTCAAATACTCCATCGAATACGCCTCTTCAAATCCGGAAATTCACAAGCTTGAACATCACAATCGCGTTCAGGACGATGGTCACTGCGATAACGCTCATGACTGGCACAAAGGCCGGAGAGTCCGCGACATCGCCATAATATGTCGGCGTCATGATGGTCATGAACACGGCAATGCCAACGGGAATGGATGACAGGATATAAGCCGTCATGCGGCCTTCGGCCGAGATGGCCTTGACCTTGCGACGCAATGACATTCGCGCTCGGATCACGCGGGCCAGCGTGCGCAAGATGCCGGCCAGGTCACCACCTGTGCCGTGCTGCATCATCAGCGCAACAGCTAGATACTGGATATCTTCTTCATCGATGCGGTCAGCCATGCTTTTGATCGCAGTCGTCAGTTCTTCGCCATAAGAGACCTGATCAACGACCAGCCCAAACTCAGTTCCAATTGGGTCAGGCATTTCTTCGGCGACACTTTGTAAGGTTGTGTTCAGTGGGTGCCCCACCTTCAATCCACGGGACATCAGGTCCAGCGCATCGGGCAACTGCTTGATCAACGCCGCCTTGCGCTTGCGCAACGTCACCCCCAACGCAACCAGTGGCGCGATCAGGAAAACAAGGGCGCAGGTGGGGACCACTTTCAACGGTTCAGCCACCATAGACCCACCAATGGCCGAGATCAGAAAGGCTGCGCCACAACCGGCCAGAAACATTTCGGGAACCATGTTCAGGCCCGAAACCTTCAACGCCAGAGGCAAATCCCCCACCAGCGGGAAACTCCGCAACAGTGGCTTGGCTTCCTGCGGTTTCAACAGGCTGAGGACATCCTCACCCGACTTCCCCTCGGACAGCATCTGAATTCGGCGGTTGATCGCCTCTTCGCGGTTTTCGCCACGCCGCATAAACTGACGCAGCCCTTCAAAAGCAATCAGCGCACCCAGGAAAACCGCAAGCGCCAGAACAAACCTGACATCGAACCCGGCAACTTCCATTTCCGGGCCGATCAGGTTGTTGATGTTCAGGTTGGTCAGATATGACCTGATTTTCTCGAACATCCCGGACCTCCTTAGTTGAACTTGACCGTGGACAGGTCGACCCCGGCAGCCGCCAGTGCATCACTGGATTTTGGCCGAATTCCCGTGGGCATGAACCGGCCCAGAACCTTGCCGTCTTCATCCTTGCCTTCGCGCTTGAAGACAAAGATGTCCTGCATGGTGATGATGTCGCCTTCCATTCCAGTCACTTCCGAGATCGAAGTAACCCGGCGCGTCCCGTCTGACAGTCGGTTCAACTGAAGCACAAAGTGGATGGCCGAAGCGATGGTGGCCCGGATCGCCGAATGCGGCAGCTCCATCCCGCCCATCTGTACCATCTGTTCGACCCGAGACAGCGCATCGCGGGGACTGTTGGCATGAACGGTCGTCATCGAACCGTCATGGCCGGTATTCATCGCCTGCAGCATGTCGAAGGCCTCTGATCCGCGCACCTCGCCGACCACAATACGGTCAGGGCGCATCCGCAGCGCGTTGCGGACAAGATCACGCTGGGCCACAGCGCCGGTCCCGTCCAAACCGGCTGGGCGGGTCTCCATGCGGAGAACATGTTCCTGCTGCAGTTGCAGTTCAGCAGCGTCTTCGATGGTCACGACCCGTTCGTTGCCGCCGATATAGGAAGACAGGGCATTCAGCATTGTCGTTTTACCTGATCCGGTTCCTCCGGAAATCAGGACATTCATCTTTGCCTCGACCAGACCGCGCAACAACGCCGCAGCACTGTCATTCAATGCATCGTTCTTAACTAACCGCTCCATCGTCAGCGGTACGCGCGCGAATTTACGGATCGACAAGGCCGGCCCGTCCAGCGCGCAGGGCCGAATGATCGCGTTTACACGGCTGCCATCCTCAAGCCGCGCATCCACCCAGGGTTGGCGTTCATCAATACGACGGCCGACACGACTGACAATCTTGTCGATGATCCGAAGCAAATGACGTTCATCCCGAAAACGCGCCGAGGTTTTTTCCAGAATACCTGAACGTTCGACGAAAATCTGCTTGTGACCGTTCACCAGAATATCGTTGATCGAAGGGTCGGCCAGCAAAGGCTCCAGTGGCCCAAGCCCAAGCACCTCGTGCATCAGTTCTTCGACCAAAAGCTTGATTTCCTCAGACCGCATGGCCCGGCCCTCGGACCGCAACAGATCAGTTGCGTGTTTGCCGATTTCGCCCCGCAATGTGTCTTCTTCGACCTTGTCGATCACAGCCAGATTCAGCTTATCAAGCAACGAGTTGTGCATCCGGGCCTTGAGGTCGATACGGTCCATCTCGCGCTCGCGCTCCATGGCACGGCGTTCGGCGTTCTTGACCTCGATATCAGCAACATTTCCGTTCGGCTGTTTCGTGTCCAACGGCACAACTTTTGGGGATTGGGATGTTGTGCGACCCGTTCTGTCAAATTCACGAAACATTCTGCTTTACCTTTTACTTAACTGATCTTCACATCTTCGGACTTCGATTTACTGTTTGCCCACGCGTGGCGGCAGAGAAACTGTGGTTTCCTGCGCGATGCGGCGGATGGCCCGTGTCAGAGGCGCCCGGTTTGAGACCTCTTGCAGAGGTACGCCCCGATCCACGCATTCACGAACGGTTCGCTCATCCTTGGGGATCCAGTGGGCGAAATCCTGTTCCAACAGCTTTGCCGCTGCGCGGTGGTGCGCGGCCGGGATCAGGGGTTTCTTTTCCAGGCTCGCAACCAGCTGGATTTCCAAGGCCGGGTTTTCGGCGTGATAGAAATCCATCAATTTCCGCGCTGACCGGATCGAAGGCACTGCGACATCCGTTACCAAAAGCAGCCGGTCGGCTTGCGACAACACCGGCGTGATCCACTCGACCAGAGCTCGCGGCAGATCAATAATCACATAATCATGGCTGCGCTTAAGGCTGTCCAAAATGGCCGAGATCTGTTCTTCATTAATGGCACTGAGAGGACCAAAGCGCGACGGTGCAGCCAGAACATCAACCCCACAGGGGGATTTGGTCATGGCCTGTTCCAGAAAGGCGCCATCGGGAATGCTCTCATCCATCGCCATCCGCCACATGGCGTCACTTTCCTCAACATCCATCAGGGCGGCAATAGATCCGAACTGAAAATCCAAATCGACAACCGCGACTTCGTTGGCGGCTTTCTTCTTGAAGAACCCTTCCTTGGCCTGTAGCTCGTTGGCCAGATTGGCAGCGACGATAGACGATCCAACCCCACCACGGGATTTCGCCACGGCGATTACTTTGCCCAGGGTTGCCTGACCGCCCCACACGGCCGGCAACTGCGCCTGACGGCGGGCCCGGATTGCGTCCACCTGCGGCACAATTTCCTCGTCGATCCACTTTCTCGGAAGAACGTCGTCGACACCAAGCTTTTTCAGCTGGCGCGCCTTTTCCAAGGGCAGATCCTCGTGGGCCAACGCAATGATGATCGCATTTGGCATACGGGCATCACAGATTTTCCGTGCGGTTTGCAGTAGGTCCCCGGAATTCTCATCCACATCGAACAGAACAACATCATGCTCTGCAGTCAGCGAGATCGCAGAGCCGTTTACCCCCGCAACGGTGTCCTGACGACCGGTGAACCGGCAGTTCGCCTGCCCCCGCAAAGAGCCTTCGATGGCCGAGTAAATCTGCTCGTCCGGTGAAATCAACAATACTGAAATCTGCTTGGCACTCATTATGTTTCTCCTTACTCACTCGCCCCGGCCGCCAGATCTTCGGCGGGAACCGATGTGCTCATCGCGGGAAGAGAAATACTGTTGGGGGTATTTGACGCAGGTGTTGTGCCGTTCGACGCAAGAGCGGCCAGACCGGCGATTGGCATCATGAAGTTAAAGTTTACGTTAACAAGTTCGGCGGTAACGACCGGCGTATATGGCCCCCCTAAAAATCCAAGGCGCGCGTCATGCGAATATCCGATCTGTACGTTGGCGGCAGTCGTTCCCGGTGGCAGCAACATGCGGATATCATTCCAGACACGTGCGCCGTAATCCGTCGCGGTATTCAAAGGGCAGGGCGCAGGCAGGGCAGGCACGGCACAGACATTGCCACTGCGGCAGAGCACCCCAAATTTCGTACTTGTAGGAGCGCCGCTTGCCAGCGTGTGCTCGGTCGGCAACGCACCGCAAAGCGGAGGCCCAAGAGTTGCCAGCCTGGATGCTTTTTGCATCGCCTTCTGCGCCATGGTTGTCGACCAGAACAACCGGCCATAATCCACAATGCCGAACATCAGCAACAGGAACAGTGGAATGACCATCCCCAATTCGACCAGGGCGGCGCCACGCTCCTGACGCCGGAAGGTCCGCAGGATATGCGACACCCGGGTCATACGCCGAACACCCGGCTCTGATCCGAAATCACCGTGTCAAGCGTGCTAACAGCCCCGCCGAACAGGCCCAGAACATTGCCTAGGATAAAATCAATCTGGATTTTCGCGGTCACTTCGACCACTGAGGTCGGGTCAATACGATAGCTGCCAGACCGCGAGATGCAGGTCGGGGTTACATCCACCAGCGTTGTTCCGACCGGCAAATGCGCCCCACCGCCCAGTCGGTTGGCGACAATATCTGTGGCCATTGCATCATAGCTTGCGACGCCGCCCGCGCTGCATAGATCCAGCGGTGCGATGCGAGCGATCATGCGCGACGCATCCCGTACGCCGGCAGATGTCGCCTGATGTATCCAGGTGATCCGGCTGCCCTCGATGATCACAACAAAGAACAGCAAGATAACCGGCAGAACCATGGCGAACTCGACCATCGGCGCGCCAGACTCGCAGCGCTGAAAGCGTGAGAGGAAGCGACCCAGCGGCTTCATCGGTACAGCCTCACGACATCGCGGAAAATGCCATCAACGGCACTGCCACCAACTCCGCCGCCAACCTGTTTGACCACCTCGACGAAGATGTCGAAATCCGAGCCTGTGGATTCTTCAAGTGGCTGAAACAGAAAGACTTTTACGAACTCCTTCACCGGCACATCGGTGGCCCGCCCGGAAACCGGGTTCGCGGTGCAGTCAATCGCTGCGGCGATAAATGTCCGGCGGTCGGGGTCGGTGCTGGGCTGGCTTGAACATTGGGCGCGGCCGGTCTCGTCCCGTCCGGTGACGATATCGCCTGACCCGGCCCGGCTGACCTCGTCCAGATATACCTGATACCGGGTGTTTCCTGTCGGTGCACCCTGCGCATGCGGTGTCAGCGTACCGTCCGGTCCAACGCCATAATTCATAAGGTTGTAAGCTGCTTGCCCTGACGTCCAGTTGCCATCGCCAAAACGGCTGCCATTGCAAAGACCACTCACCGGGTCAAAGCAATCATCCGGCGGCATTGGAATAGTATTGGTCGACAGGGTCGGATTGTTGTTCAAACATCCCCCACCAGTATGGTCCCAGCCCGAGATCACATTTGGGCCCGGTGCATAGTCTGGATCGTTCTTCAGTTGGTTCATGGTCGCCTGGAACATATCGAACCGCGAATTGTAGATCGCGCTGCCAATCCCGTTCCGCTGACCGGGTTCGGTGTCGACACCGCGCTGAGACACGCATTTGGTCAGGTTCCCATTCGCAGCAATGAGGCAGATATACAGCTTTGAACCAGTCAGACCGGCGCATGGCCCGTTTGGATTGATCCCGATATCCGTTGGATCCAGAAATCCGAAATTCCCCGGCCCCCAGGCCGAGTTGTTGCCGCCAGTACGCAATTTGATGGAAGCGCCGATATTGGCGCTGGAGGTCCAGCCCGACGGGATGCAGAACATCAACGGCGTTACGTCACAGGCATATGCTGAATACCCAGCGATCGAGACTGAATTCACCTCTCCGGACGGGCTGGCGACGCCCAGCAAGCTGGCCAGCGATCGGCCAAAAGGCAGGAAAACAGTCCGTGGTGTCGCGGTCACCTCGACCAAGACAGCACGCGCCGGGTCTGTCGTCACAAAGGGCGTAACCGAGTCGTTATCGTCTGGGTCTGCCCCCGGAGCAGGCAATCCGGTCAGAAAACGAAGCGAAAAATCCGCAGAAGTTCCAAGGCTTTGGCTGCCATCAGCGAAAAACTGTTCGTCGTCGATCATGCCGGATGCCGCAGCTGTTGCACGTGTAATGGCGTCAGCATTGCCATCCAGCTCTCCTGCGGCGGCAAGCGCCACGTGGTCGGTATAGGCTTGCATGTCAGTTTGGGTAGAGGCGATACGCCCCAGATCAAAAGTCAGTGCAGCCATTCCGATCATGACGACCATGAACATGCCGACAAAAACCAGAATTGTGCCGTCTTCTTTGTCCCTGATTTTGCGTAGCGAAGTCATATCAACCTCCCTCGAAAGACCAACCTGACCTCAGTTCACCGGCTCAGTTGTTGCACTGGTGTTCCCAAAGACCTGAATTTCCTGAACGTCGGTTGCCCCACGGCGAACTTTCACAATCGGCCTGGGCGTGCCCTCTTCTAGCGGTGATTTTTCAAGGAGGATGTCGCTGAGGCGAACCGCTTCCAGCGGCTTATCCTCTTCTGTTTGCAGAGACCGCAGAGACAGGCTGAGCTGCCCAGCCTTCTGCGCCAGAGCCAACTTCTGACCTTCATCCGGGGTGACCTCGATCGTAACCGTGCGGGCAATGCCGGGTTGGTCAAGCTCTTCATCCGCGGTTTGGTCCACGCCGATGACCCGGATATTCTGCAGGATCGTCACTGCACGCAGTGTATCATTGGTGCCGCGGGTCAGAACAATGTCGACAAAGTCGCCAGGCGTAACAAATCCGCCTACCCCTGTCTGCGCGTCGACATTGATCGCCATCGCGCGGTTATTCTCGCCAATCGTCTGAACGATTGTCACTTTTTCACCAAAATCGGAAACTTTCGAGGTCAAAAGAATTTCGCCCTGCGCCAAAGCGCGCTTGGCCCGGCGAGGTTCTATGCCTGCGGCAGGCAGGACATCATCAAAACTTGTAAAAACACCTGCAGGCACAGATGCAGTAGGCCAATCAATGGTCGTCAGCTTGTGCCCTTCGATCGGCGTTCCGAACGCGATATCTTCGGCCACGGCCACAACACGAACTATGGTTGGTTCACCCGCTGACTGATTCCTTCGGATCTGATCCTGTGCCAGAATGACTGCGCCACCCGCCAAACCTATTCCCAGGAAAGTCATCAAAAATGATTTAATACGCATGGTATCCTCCAATTCCCGGGAAAACTCAGGATAATTACTTAATTGGGCCTGACTGGCCAAACAGACCGCTTATGCAAATCAAAGGTGGTCTGGTAGGAAACTGACGCCCCACGCTTGCGAGTGGGAAGTCAGATTTTTAATGCTAGAAAAATCGGCCCGCCGTTTAAGGGGTTGTTGTCCGCTTGGCTGCCGAGTTTGCATCACTAAAGTTGCTGCTGGTCGTGCCAGCCAAATTGGTCAGAATTGTCCCGCCGACGACAATCGCAACAAACAGCGCGATGCCATATTCAACAAGGGTCGCGCCGCGCTCGTCTTTGCGCAGCTTCAGAAATACTTTGCGAATTCCATTCAACATTACTTGAACTCCAGACTGTTTTACCAAAGTGCGAAATCCCGCACTGACACGAGGAACACACCCCCGTTAACTAAATCGTTACTGATGAGGCGGTGCCGAAACCTCCCCACAAACGAAAAGAAATTCCCGCTTAGGGCGAATTTTCGATCATTTTGGGCGGAAATGTGTAAAATCGCGGACCGATTTACGGTGCGCGGCAGCAGATTTACCTGATCTCCCATCAGAAAGAATCGACTGTTGAGAAGCTGCTCGGGGTCAATAAACCGGGCCCCGCGTCAAACGAGCAATCATTTGCAACCGATTGCAGCCACCAGACTAACTGGCTTAGTATCACGACATGAAAATGTCTGTCATCCCACCTTTCTTCTGCAGGTACGAAACATGAGCGTCACCCTAAAAGACGTCGCAGCTCTGGCCGGGGTGTCGCGCTCTGCCGTGTCGCGCACCTTTACCGAGGGTGCCTCGGTTTCGGCAAAAACCCGAAGCAAGGTGGAAAAGGCCGCGGCGGAACTGGGTTACAGCCCAAACGCCCTGGCCTCGTCCCTGACCACGGGGCGGACAAAACTGATTGGGTTGATCTCGAACAACTTTCACAACCCGATTTTCCTTGAAGTCTTCGATCAATTCACGCGCGCCTTGCAGGAACGCGGTTTGCGCCCGTTGATCGTGAACCTGACCGATGAGACCGAGCCTGCCAATTCCGTTCGGATGCTGCGCCAGTATTCTGTTGACGCTGCCATCGTGGCCTCTTCGACCCTGCCGCCAAGTTTCGCCAAGGCGTTTCACGATGCCGGTGTTCCGGTTGTGCATACGTTCGGGCGCTCGGCGACCTCACCAGAGGTACATGTCGTCGGGATCGACAATGTCGAATGTGGTCGCATGGCAGCCCGCGAGCTGCAGGCGCGGGGCTATCGGCGTGTTGGATATCTGGGCGGGCCAAAGGATGCGACCTCGGCCATGGATCGCTATCAGGGCTTTATGGAAGAGGCCGAAAAGCACCCTGGTCTTGAGGTCACATACTCTTTCGCCGGGGCCTATTCATTTGAGGCGGGGCGCGCGGAAATGCTGGATCTGCTAAAGGGTCAACCAGCCGAAAGCTATTTCTGCGGCGATGACATTCTGTCCGTCGGTGCGCTGTCCGCCCTGTCGGATCACGGGCTTAAACCGGGCAAGGATATCGGGATCATCGGCCTGAATGACATGGAGATGTCGCGTTGGGAAAGCGTAAATCTGACAACCATCCACCAACCGATCAAGCAAATCATCACCTCGTCTGTGGATCTGTTGGAAGAAATGCTGAAAGACCCCGAGCGTTATCCCGAGGCCCGCATTTTCCCCTGCCGCGTAGTCGAAAGGGGCACGCTGCGCCCCCGCGCCTAGTCAGCGGAACATAGGGGGGCGCGCATCCTTCCAGGCTCCGTCTTCATTGCCCGACGCAACGGCAGCATGGACCGCTGCGATAGACCGCACCCCATCCGCTGCGCCTGGCAACCCGTCGCGGGTTTCGCCACGAATGGCATCGGCCAGATCGCAATAGATGTTGGCCACAGCCAAGGGAAACCCTTCAGGATGTGCGATGGCCACCCGCGACAGGCGCTGGGCGTCCTCGTACAAGCCACCTTCGCCCTTTTCAATGATCTGTGTGCGGCCGCCGACCGGTGTATAGAGCAACTGGTTGGGCTGTTCCGAGGTCCAGCGCAGACCGCCGGTTTCACCGAAGACCTGAATGTCGAACCCATGTTGGCGCCCGATCGCAACGGACGAAGTCCACAAGCGCCCGACGGTGCCACGCTCTGTCCGGAAGTTGACCATGGCATCATCCTCCAGCACGCGGCTTGAGATGGTCGAGGCCATGTCGGCGGACAGCGACGTGACCTCATCATCGCAAATGAAGCTGGCCATATGCAGCGCGTGTATACCGCAATCCGCGAACTGCCCCGAGACACCGGCCATCGCCGGATCATACCGCCAGCGCACGCGTGGATTGTCGGCGTCAGTGGCATCCCCGTGGTGGCCGTGGCTGAAATTCGTCACGACCAGACGCACCTTGCCGATATCCCCGACCCTCACCATTGCACGTGCCTGGCGCACCATCGGATAAGCCGAATAGCAATAATTCACGGCGCATAGCTTGCCCGATGCTTCGGCGATGCGCACGATCTCTTCGCCTTCGTCCACGGTCATCGTCATCGGCTTTTCGCACAGAACGTTAAAACCCGCCTCGAGATAGGCCTTGGCAATTTCAAAATGGGTCGAGTTCGGTGTCGCGATGGTAACCAGATCGATGCGGTCGCTACGGTCTTTTTCACCGGCTAGCATCTCTTGCCAGTTGCCATAGGCGCGATCAGTTGCAACGCCCAAACGCTGTGCATATTCACGTCCCACGTCGGGGCGGTGGTCCAACGCTCCGGCAGCGAACTCAAACAGCCCATCGGCCTGTGCGCCAAGGCGGTGCGCAGGGCCAATCTGGCTGCCTTCACCGCCACCGATCATGCCCCATTTCAGCTTAGTCATGGTCTTAGTCTCTCTTTGGAAATTGGGTGGTGAGCTTTCAGAAATCGCTGATATCTGTCCATTGCCGCCCGTCTGACGATGCCAATGCAGCCGCCAGAACGCGGTTCACCTCGTGCCCATCGCGGAAGGTGGGCCAGATATTCTGCCCAGAATGGATGGCCTGCAGGAAATCCTTGGCCTCGATAATGATCTGATCCTGATATCCTGTGCCGTGCCCCGGACCCTGGCAAAAAGGTTCGTAATCCGGGTGCGCAGGGCCTGTCAGGATCTTGGTAAAACCGCGTGCAGCTTCGGGACCTTCGCGGCGATACAGCCACAAGGCATTCTGGTCCTCCTGATCGAACCGGATCGCACCTTTGGTACCCGAGACTTCATAGGCGTAGCCCATCTTGCGACCCGTTGCGACACGGCTGAAATAGAGGTTGCCCATGACCCCGCTTTCAAAACGGCACATCATCTGCGCGTGATCATCATTGGTAACTTCGCCGCCGGGGCGATGCCGGTGCACCGTCTCCACATCGGCCATAACCTGAGTGATCGGCCCGATCAGCGCCAACGCACCATTCACCATATGCGGAGCAAGATCGCCGATGGTTCCATTGGCCATTCCCGTAGTGCGCCAGGTTGCTGGGGCCTCGGGGTCGGCATAGAAATCCTCGGTATGTTCGCCACGGAACCATGTGACCTGACCGATTTCCCCTTCAGCAATAAGCTGACGCGCATATTGGCTAGCGGGCGTACGGATATAGTTGAACCCGACCATGTTGATTGCACCTGTGGCCTCGGCTGCCGCCACCATCGCGCGGCTGTCGTCCAAGGACGCCCCCAAGGGTTTTTCGCACAGCACCGGTTTACCAAGGGCAAACGCCGCCTCAGCGATTTGACGGTGTGTCGATTGAGGTGAGGCGATCACAATGGCCTCGACCTTTGGATCCTCGACCAGCATGCGCCAGTCATCGGTGGCGCGCTGGAACCCGTAGGCGGCGCGATAGACTTCCGCGCTTGCAGATGTCGAGGCACAGATCACCTCAAGCCGCGGGCGCAGCGCGGTGTCGAACACCGCACCTACCGCTGACATCGCGACGGAGTGGGCCTTGCCCATATAGCCGCCGCCAACAATTCCAATTCCAATTTCAGGCATCTGCCGCGGCCTCGCACATATCATTTGCAACCGGTTGCAAAATCAGTATCGTGTGAATCGATTCAACGCAAGGATCAACACACCTTGCCGACCCTTTTCGCCGGAGGAAATGACGTGACCGCTTTGATGGACGGTATCAAAGGAAACCGCTTTGGCGTCTTGGGTCGTGCGGGCATGGACCTGTTTGCCGATCCCATCGGCGAGAAAAGTGAGGATGCCGACGCGTTCCGGGCCGATCTGGGCGGTTCATCGGCAAATATATGTGTGGGTCTGGTCAAGCTGGGCAGTCGAGCGTCGCTGATCACCTCGGTATCTGACGACGCGGTCGCGCGGTTCTGCCTGAATCGGCTGGCGCATTACGGCGTCGATACGTCCAACATACGGGTTGTAAGGGGCGAATACCGCATGTCGCTGGCAATCTACGAAAGCCGGACAGAAGATTTCCAGAATGTCATCTACCGCAATGGCGCAGTCGATTTCCAAGTCACCGAAGAGGATATGGACCAGGTCGATTTCAGCTCCTTCTCGGCTGTGATCTCGGCCGGAACCGTCTTTGCGGCCGAGCCTTCGCGCAGCGCCACATTCCGGGCCATCGACACGGCCCGTAAGGCCGGTGTGCCCGTAATATTTGACATAGACTATCGCCCTTACAGTTGGCCCTCAACCGAAGTCGCGTCCGAGGTCCTGTCCCGCGCCGGTGACGCCAGTGATCTGATCGTAGGCAATGACGAAGAATTCGGTTTCATGGCGGGCGGGATAAACAAAGGGTTTGCCAAGGCGCAGGAACTGGCGGCCAAACCAGGCCGCGTGGTGATCTATAAAATGGGTGAAAAAGGCGCCATCACGCTGATGGACGGGCAGGAATTTCAGACAGGCATCTATCCGGTGACTGCCGTCAAGCCGAATGGCGCAGGTGACAGTTTCATGGCCGGGTTACTGGCCTCGGTTGCAGCGGGGTACTCGCTGAAGGACGCGGTGATGCGCGGTTCGGCCTGCGCCTCGATCGTCGTGTCTCAACCCGGCTGCGCGCCCGCGATGCCGACCACCGAACAGCTGGACGCGTTTCTGGCCACCCATCCCGGCCCAACGGCATAGGAGATCCCAATGCATATCGCCCCCTATGACAACCAGAACAAACCCATCGTGGATGTCGATGACCCAATGGTGCCCCTGAACTATTTCAACATCGTCAAACTGAAACAGGGCGAAGCGTTCGAATATCAAGTGCCGGGGTATGAGACCTGCATCGTCCCGGCCACAGGTTCGGTCGATGTGGATGTCGAAAGCGTGCAATTTGCCATGCTGGGTAACCGAGGAGAGGATGTCTGGGATGGAGAGCCAGAGGGCGTTTATGCACCCGTTGGCGCCAAGGTGCAGATCGTCTGCATCTCGGATCATACCGAAGTCTTCATCGCAGGCGCCAGATACGACAAGGTTCTGGACCCGTTCGATGTCCGCCAGCATGATCTGGTACAATACGGCAGCGACGACACCAAAACCCACCGCAAGATCAAGCACATCCTGGGCCAGAAACAGCACGACAAAGTCGGTCGCCTGCTGGTCAGTGAGCTGTTCACTGTTGGTCAAGGCGGCTGGTCCGGCTTCCCCAGCCACAAGCATGACACGAACCGTCTGCCCGACGAGACGCGGCACGACGAGACCTACAATTTCCGTTTCAAACCCAACTGGGGCTCTGGCCTGCAGATGCTGCAGCGCGAGGATAACGAACCGGGCGACGCCTATCATATCATGGACGGATCGACCGTCTGTATCGACAAGGGTTATCACCCCTGCTGCGTCCTGCCGGGGTATGAGATGTATTATTTCACGATCCTCGGCGGCCTGACCCAACGCTCGCTGGTCCAGTATTTCCAGCCCACCCATGCCTATCAGATCGAAACCATACCGGGCATCAAAGACATGATTGCAAAATTCAAATGACCCTCGCCACACTGAAAGACGTTCTGCAACCTGCCTATGATCAGGGCTATGCCGTCGGTGGTCTGGTGACCCTGGGCTGGGAAGACATGCGCGCTTATGTGGCCGCTGCCGAAGCTGAGAACGCGCCCGTGATCCTGCAGGCCGGTCCCAGTTGTCGCGAGCACACACCCCTGCCCATTCTGGGAAAGATGTTCCGCTATCTGGCCGAAAACGCCTCTGTCCCCGTCGTCGCCCACCTGGACCATGGGTACACGTTCGAGGACTGCAAAATCGCGTTGGACAGCGGCTTTACCTCGCTGATGTTCGACGGGTCGCGCAAGCCACTGCAGCAAAACATCGATGAGACCGCGGCCATTGCCGAAATGGCCCATGCAGCAGGGATTTCATGCGAGGGGGAGATCGGCTTTGTGGGGTATTCCGGTGGCGAAGGCTCAAATGGCACCGACCCCGAGGAAGCCGCGAAGTTTGCACGCGAAAGCGGCGTCGACGCGATGGCGATTTCGGTTGGCAATGTTCACTTGCAGCAAAACAAAGAAGGTGGCCTGGATGAGGCGCGTATCGCCGAAATCGATGCCGTGACCGAAGTGCCTTTGGTCATTCATGGCGGGTCCGGTGTGCCGGTAGAGCAGCGTATGAAGCTGGCGCGCGAGACCTCGATCTGCAAGTTCAACATAGGAACCGAGCTGCGTATGGCATTCGGAAATGCCATGCGTGAAGCCGTCAATCGTGATCCTGAACGGTTTGACCGCGTCACGATCCTGAAGGAAACGCACGACCCGGTTGAGGCTGCTGCCCGCACCGTGATCCGTGCCTTTGGCGCCCCGCCGCAGCGCTAGGTCGTCATGCTACCAGTCGACCGGGAGCGCATCGCCAAGCGGCATCACCTCAGATCGAGCCGCCTTCGACCATGAAGTTCCCCGCGCTGCACATGGCCGCGTCGTCCGAGGCCAGAAACAGGACCATGCGCGCCACATAGACCGGCTCAATCGGGTCCGGCAGACATTGACGATCCACCTGCTTGGCCAGCGCCTCGGGTGTCACCCATAACTCTTTTTGCCTCTCCGTCATGATCCAGCCCGGAACTACCGTGTTCACCCTGATGCGATGGTCGCCCAGCTCGCGCGCCATGGTGCGGGTCAGGCCATGAACGGCAGATTTGGCGGTGGCATAGGCCGGGAACCCCGCCCCGCATTCCCACCAGGAATTCGAGCCTAGGTTGACGATGGCCCCCTTGCCCTTAGCGATCATGCCCGGGGCCACCGACTGGATGGCAAAGAACATATGGCGGATATTGGTTGCCATTCGGTCATCCCAATACTCCGGCGTTACCTCGCGCCAGTCGTGGCGTTCGTCATGGGCAGCGTTGTTGACCAGAACATCCGCCTCGCCCAGCGCGGCGACAAGCCGCTCGAAGGCGGCCTGCAATGCCTCAATGTCGCGCAAATCGCATTGGGCAAAGGCATGCTGCCCATCCAGTTCTGCCAGCAGCGCTTGGCCCGCATCTGCGTTCAGATCAACAAACCCGACCCTGGCCCCCTGGGCGGCAAAGGCGCGAACCGTTTCGGCGCCGATCCCACCGGCCCCGCCGGTGATAAAAACTGTTTTTCCCGCAAGACCGGGATAATTCGCAAAATTCGCGCTCATGCGTCACGCTCCATGATCCATTCAACTTCGGGGGCGGCAACAAAGCGCCATTTCCGCAATGGGCCGGCCATGACGTTCAGGTAGTACATCTCAAACCCATAGGGCGCACCGCAGGGATGATGCCCGCGCGGGACGATCACGACATCGCCATCCGACACAGCCATAGCCTCGTCCAGATCGCCATCATCGGTATAGACTCTTTGAATGCCGAACCCGTTCGAGGGGTTCAGACGGTGGTAATAGGTCTCTTCCAGATAGGTTATGCGAGGAAAGTCATCCTCATCATGGCGATGGCTGGGGTAGGAGGACCAGTGGCCATTGGGCGTGAAGACCTCGGTCACCAGCAGGCTGTCAGCGACGTCTTCGGCCTCCATCGCGATATTGTTGATATAGCGGGTATTCACACCCTTCCCGCGTTCGGTCAGTGTGATGCCACCCGGCCCGATCCGTCGCGCCGGGTGGCCACCTGTGCCGGGGGCCGAACACACGGCCACAACACAATCGGTTTCCGCCACGGCCTGCCAATCGGTTCCGTTGGGCAGGTACAGACAATGCGGCGGCGTCTTTTCAAAGACATCCATGCGGTCACCCAGCACACCCCAATCCTGCCCGGCCCCGGTGATATGCGCCTTGCCCTCGACCATGACCAGTATGACCTCATTGTCACCGGTTTCTTCGGTCGCCCTGTCGCCTGCGCGTAGGTGGTAAAGACCGAACCCGACATAGCGCCATCCCGCAGAGGCAGGGGTGATGTCATGCACCTTGCCATAGGGGCCGCGTGGTTTCCTGAGCAGGTTGGCCATGGGGCCTCCTTTCTGGGCGCGCTGGCCCGGTTCGTAACATCAGGCGGATTGTCGGGTTTTCAACGCCGAAAGTGCCGAGGTCAGTTGCTCTGACGTCCATTCTTCGGCGACCGCACGCCGCAAGATATCCGCCTGGCTTTCCGGAGCATTACCGCCAATCGGGGGATCTGTGTCCAGATTTGTCGGAAACGGATAGCCTTCGGCAGTCGCCGCGATGGCCGCGTCCAGCTCGGACCCAGTCAGCTCGCCGCTTCGCTTCAAGGCCACCAGTGACGGCAGTACGGCCTGCGCCATGGACCGGCGGTCGATGGCCTCCATCGCACGACCAAAAGCGGATGAGATCTGCAGCAAGTTCGCCATACGGTCGATATCCGCGCTGCGGTTCTCGCCGGCCGAGTGGAACAGTGCGGGGTTGAAGAACACCGCGTCGCCTTTGTTCAACGGCACCTGAACATAGCTCTTCTCAAAGTGGTCCCTGTGCGCGGGGTCGTGAAAGCCAATATATCCGGCTGGATATAGCTGTGAAAACGGCAACAGTTTGGTGGGCCCGCTTTCCACCGGCATGTCACAATGTGCCACTGCCCCCTGCAAGGTCAGCGCCGCCGTCAGCAGATGTGCATGCACCGGGTACCGGGCAGCGCTTTCAGCGGTCTGAAAGCCCAGATGGTAGTCCCTATGCGCCTGCTGTGCATTACCGCCGGGGCGGACCTGATTGACCTGAGCCGTGACCTGATAGTTCGGCCCCAGCCATGCCTCGCCGGCGGTGGCAACAGCAGCGTTGCCGAAGTATTTTGAAAAACCTTCCGGATCGCGCAGGCAGTGCTTTTGCAGCGCATTCCAGATCCGGTCATTCGCACCCGAGGCGGCAAAATGATCACCCTCGCCTTCGCCGCTTTGGCGTTCCTCGTCGATGATCTGCCGAAAAACCTCGGTCGCCCGGTCGATCACCGACAGATCCTGATAGGCCCCTTTCAGCGCGATCACCCCGGCGGATTGGTTCAGCACATGGCCCCATTCCGCCATCAAAGCGCGCCGTTGCCCTGTATCTTCCAGCGCGGGACGCAGGGCATTCATGTCATAGACGGGGACGTTCTTTTCGATCATCGCGGCCTGCGGAACCATGTCCGAGGTCAGTTTCCGAGAGGTCAACACCTTGAATTCGTCCAGATCACAGGATTCCCGGTCAAAATACCCGACATATCCAATTCTTTGACTTACCATGATTTTCTCCTTCTTCATGGCCTTGGTGTTGCCCCTTGGGGCGGTTTGTTAGTTGGTGATCTCCAATCTTGCCTGAGCGCAGACATCGACAATGTGGTCGTAGCCCATCTTGGAATACTCTTGGGGTGGGGCCTTGGCGGGGTCCTGTTCGGCCTCGACCACGATCCAGCCGCTATACCCCGTAGATTTCAACGCATTCGCCACGGCTTGAAAATCAATGCAACCATCGCCAGGCACGGTGAACGCGCCCGCGACGACAGCATCCAGGAAGCTGCGGTTGTTTTCGCGCACATCCTGTACGACCGCCGGACGGATATCCTTGAAATGGACGTGATGCACGCGGTCGCCCCACCGATTGAGGGTCGCCATCACGTTGCCGCCACCAAACAGCAAGTGGCCGGTATCAAAGCACAAGCCAACCTCGGGGCCCGACCCTTCCATCAACCAGTTCACATCCTCTTCGCTTTCGATAATCGTGCCCATGTGGTGGTGATAGGCCATCGGCATGCCCTGATCAGCCATCCATTTGGCCAGCTCGGTGATTTTGGCGGCATAGGCCAACACCTCATCCCGGGATAGTTTCACCCGGTCATTAACCGCGACCCCGATCTGCCCCTGCACGGTGTTCGAACATTCGGCATAGACGATGCACGGGCTGTCGAGCGCTACGAATTGTTCGACCTGCGCGCGCACGGCCTCGCGCTCGGTGGCAAAATCGTTAACCAGAGAAGCCCCAGAACACCAACCGCCACACAGGACGATATCATTGGTGTCGAGATAGGCGCGCAGACCTTCGGTATCGCCGGGCATCCGCTGACCGCGTTCAACGCCGGTATAGCCTATCTCGCGCGCCTCTTTCAGGGCCTGTTCCATCGTGTAAGCCGCGGTCAGGTCCGGCAGATCATCATTCTGCCATGCAATCGGAGAGATGCCGATCTTCACGCTCATTTCGTGTTTCTTTCCTTGATGGCAACCTCATAGGCTGCGCGCTTTTCATTCACTTCCGGGCGGATGCTGACTTCGGGCACGGCCACTTCCCACCAGGTGCCGCCATATTCGGTCGACGGGTACGGATCGGTGTCTATGACGACCACATAGGGGCCGGTGACCTCGCCACGTTTGGCCAATGCCTGCTCCAGCTCAACGATCGAGCCCACCTTGACCGAGGTCGCCCCCATCGCCGCCGCATGCGCAGCGAAGTCTATGGCCGAGGGCGTTTCGTGCACCGCATGATCCAGCAGATTGTTAAACTCGGCCCCGCCGGTGCCCATTTGCAGACGGTTGATGCAGCCAAATCCACGATTGTCGGTCACGACGACAGTAAAGGAGATGCCCATCATCGCTGCCGTCGCCATTTCGGAGTTCGCCATCATATAGGTGCCGTCACCGGTAAAGCAGATGACGTCGCGATCAGGCTGGGCCATCTTGATGCCCATTGCACCGGCGATTTCATAGCCCATGCAACTGAACCCGTATTCCATGTGATAGGCACCGGGGCGGGGCGCTTTCCACAGCTTGTGCAGCTCACCTGGCATCGTGCCCGCGGCGCACATGACTACCGTGTTATTGTCCGAGGCGCGTTGCACCGCACCCACTACCTGCATATCCGTAGGCAACGCGTTTCCGTCACCGGGCGCGTCGGTCAGTGCATCCACCTTGCCAAACCAATCTGCCTTCAGCGTGTCCGCCACCGGGTCGGCCCGGTAGCCGTGCAAGGCTTCGCCAAGTTCCTCTAACCCGACACGCGCATCGCTTTGCAGCGGCATTGCGCCGTGTTTTTCGGCGTCATAGGCGGCTGTATTCAGGCAGATCATCTCGCGGTTCGGATTGGAAAACAGCCCCCAGGACCCGGTGGTAAAGTCCTGCAACCGCGTCCCAACAGCAAGCACCAGATCGGCCTCGGCGCAGGTGGCGTTGGCCGGTTCACCACCGGTTACACCAACCGGGCCAAGGTTCAACGGATGATCCCAAGCCAGCGCCGATTTCCCGGCTTGCGTCTCGGTGATCGGGATATTGTGGGATTCCACAAAGCTCTGCAGCACATCCGTCGCTCCGGAGTAATGCACGCCACCTCCGGAAACGATAACGGGACGTTTGGCTGATCTGATCGCAGCCACCGCACGGGCCAACTCCGCCTCATCCGGGCGAATGCGGCGTTGATACCAGACCCTCGGCTCGAAGAAACTCTCGGGATAGTCATAGGCTTCAGCCTGAACATCCTGGCAAAAGGCCAACGTCACAGGCCCGCAATCGGCCGGGTCGGTCATGGTGCGAAAGGCGCGGGGCAAGGCCGTCAACAGATGTTCAGGCCGCGAGATGCGATCATAGTACCGGCTGACCGGGCGAAAACAGTCATTGGCACTAACCGTACCATCACCAAAGCTTTCGATCTGTTGCAACACAGGGTCAGGCCCGCGGGTGGCAAACACATCTCCGGGGATAATCAGAACCGGCAACCTATTCACATGCGCCAACGCCGCCGCGGTGACCATATTGGTCGCCCCCGGTCCAATGGATGAGGTCACCGCCATCGCCCGCATCCGCCGCGTCTGCTTGGCATAGGCAATCGCGCAATGTGCCATTGTCTGTTCATTTTGCCCGCGATAGGTTGGCAGGCTGTCTTTCGCGCCGTGCAGCGCTTCGCCCAGCCCGGCCACATTGCCATGGCCAAAAATGGCCCAGACACCGGCGATAAAGGGCTCGCCCGCTTCGTTCATCTGCGCGCCCAGATAGCGCACCAAAGCTTGCGCTGCGGTCAGTCGGACTGTGTTGCCCATAGTGATACCTTTCAACACAAGGCCATCTCGGCCATTCCTGCAATTTCGAAATTAGCGGGCCTGTGGCCCAGACGGGGGAACGGTTAAACCGTTCCGCCCAAAGAGCCTTCCAGCTGGGCCATTTCCTGACCTCCGGCCATCAGGTCCTGCAATTCCTCGGGTGTGATCTCTCCACGTGTGGCCGTGCCCAGCGTCTTGCCACGATTGAGCACGGTAAAGCGATCACCCACTGCCAGCGCATGGCGCACGTTATGGCTGATAAACACCACACCCACGCCCTGATTACGCACCTTGTCGATGGTTGCCAAAACATTCGATGTCTGACGTACCCCAAGTGCCGAGGTCGGCTCATCAAGGATCAAAACCTTGGCCCCGAAGTAAACCGCCCGGGCAATGGCAACCGTCTGACGCTCGCCCCCTGACAGGGTTCCAACGGCCTGATCCGGCCCGCGCAGATTGATACCCATCTTGCGCATCTCGGCCATACAGACCTCATTGGCCTGGTCGATATCGAACCGTTTCAGCAATCCCTTGCCCTTGGTCGGTTCGCGACCCATGAAGAAATTCCGCGTCACACTCATCAGCGGGATCATCGCCAGATCCTGAAACACGGTCGCAATGCCCGCCTCCATCGCATCGCGTGGCGTGTCAAATTGCAGCGGTTTGCCTTCGAAAAAGATCTCGCCCTTGGTGGGTTTGTGAACTCCGGACATGGTCTTGATGAAGGTCGACTTTCCGGCACCGTTGTCGCCCAGCAGGCAGTGGCATTCGCCAGGCCTGACGTCAAAGCTGACGCCTGCCAGGGCAATAATGTTACCAAAGTGCTTTTCGATATTCTTCATTTGCACGATCGGCGCGACATCCTTTACCGCATCCCCGTGATGGAACTTGCTGTCTTCAGTCATATCAGCGCTCCCCGGTTACGCGTTTGCGGATGGCGTTGTTGAACAATACCGCGATCAGAAGCATTGCGCCCAGGAACACCTGGAACCAGTCCTGATCGAAATCCGTGTAAGTCAGCCCGATGACCACCATGCCAAAGATGATCGCGCCAAAGAACGCCCCGATGGCCGATCCATAGCCGCCGGTCAGCAAACAGCCTCCGATCACCGCCGCAATGATGGCCTCAAACTCTTTCTGGAAGCCACGGCGCGCATCGGTCGATCCCGCGTCGATTACGGTGATGATTGCAACCAGCGCCGCGCAACAGGCGGTTAGCATGAACAAAGAAACTTTGATACGGCTCACCGGCACACCAGAATTCGACGCCGCATTACTGTCGCCACCGGCGGCAAAAATCCAGTTTCCAGCTGGGGTCCGCAGCAAAACATAGGTCGCCGCTAGGGCCAGAACGATAAACCACAAAATCTCGACCGGAATGCCCGGTACTTTCGGCGCCCCGTTTTTGAATGTGTCGATCAATCCGTTTGCAGCCAGCCAGGCAAACAAACCGGCAAAAGCTTCGCCCGAGAAGAACGGGGCCAGCCAGTCGTTTTCGACTACGTCGCGCACGCCACGCAGCTGGGTTGACCCCCCAGTGGCTGCTTTGAGACCCACCAGTGAGAGACCGCGCAGAATGAAAAGGAAAGCCAGAGTTACAATAAAAGAAGGCAAACCCGACCGTATGACGATATTGCCGTTCACCGCCCCAACAAAGGCCGCAAAAACAAATGTCATTGGGATCGCAATGATCAGAGGTAACTGCCAAGTCACCACGCAGACACCAAAGAACAGGCCTGCAAAGGCAACCATCGAACCGATCGACAGGTCAAACTCACCCCCGATCATCAGCAGCGCCGCTCCGATAGCCAGGATACCCAGCTGTGCCGCGGGCGTCATGAAGTTCATAACTCCAGCCAGCGTGAACATGGAATCGTCTGCCGTGAGCGCGAAGAAAATGACCACCAGTACCACACCGGCCATGGCACCAAGCTCTGGACGTTTCATCAGCTTGGTCAGAAACGGTTCTTTCTTTACGCGTTCGTCCGTAGTGACGGGCGCTGACTCACTCATGTTTCCCTCCCAATTCGGTTGAAACGGCGCACCTGGCGCCGTTTCTGTTTTTCACTGTCCCAAACGGATCAGCGGATACCCTGTGCCGACAGGTCGATAACCTGGGCTGCCTTGTCCTGTGTGATCAGGTTCGGACCCGATGGCACGTTGCCACCTGGCATCAGACCGTATTTGGCATGCAGGCCCATGAAGTTCACAGACAGATAGCCCTGCAGATACTGCTGCTGGTCAATGGCAAATGCCGCATCTCCATCGGCGATGGACTGCAGGAAGTTCGCAGACAGGTCGAACGAGGCCACGTTCACATCACGGCCCGATGCTTTCACAGCCGCTACCGTGGGTTCACCAGCCGAACTTGCACCCAGCGCCATGACTGTGTCGACAGCGTCATTCGCGGCCAGAGCGGCCGAGACCTTCGCTTCGATTTCTGAAGGATCGTTCGAGGTCGGCAGAACTTCGACGCTGCCACCAAAGCCTTCGGCAAAACCGGCGCAACGCAGGTCAAGCGCCACATTTCCGACTTCGTGGTTCACACAGATCGCATTTGCGCCACCCATCGAAGCTAGCTTTTCGCCTGCGGCCTTGCCCGCATCAAACTCGTCCTGACCGACATGCAGCAATGCGCCCAGCTGTTTGGACACGTCCGAACCCGAGTTGATCGAGATCACCGGAATTCCGGCGGCAACAGCACGTTCGATTGACGGGCCAAGCGCATCGGCATCCGGGATCGAGACAATCAACCCGTCCGGTTCCTGGTTCACGGCGGCGTCGATCAGCTGTGACATCGCAACCATGTCAAAGGTCTCGGGTGCGCGGTATTCCACGTTCACGCCGACATCCTTGCCCGCTTGCTCAACGCCGTTTTTCACGACGTTCCAGAAGGCGTCATTGGCCTGACCATGAGACACAACGACGATCTCCTGCGCGAATGCAGGCGTGGCCATCGCCAGTGCACCAGCTGCCAGTGCGCCTTTAAAGAAATTATTCATATGGTTTCTCCTCCCGTTTGAACAGTGTGTTGGGGTCTTGGCCCCAATCTTCCGATTAAACCGAATCTTCTTCGCCCCGATCCGGGGCGAAGCTGCCCCAAGTTTCCGCATATCCGATCATTTTGCAACCGGTTTCAAAACTTTGGCCAAAACCATCGACTGTCCGGACTGCGCAGAACGGGTTGCGGCCTCGGCCATAGCAAGCGCGGCGACACCGTCGTCCAGAGTTACAGGCACCCCTGATCCAGAATTTACTGACCTAACGAATGCATCCCATTCTGCGCGATAGGCAGACATGTAGCGTTCAAGGAAAAAGTAAGTCGGCTTGGCACCGGTCACGCCATTCGAAGTTGACTTAACCACTGAGTTTTCAAGGATATTTTGCGCTTGAAGCATCCCTTCTGATCCCAGCAGTTCAACCCTCTGATCATACCCATAAGCCGCACGCCGAGAGTTTTTGATCACAGCGATCCGGCCATCTGCATAAGTCATTGTCACGACCGCCGTGTCCACATCACCCACGGCACCGATTTCGGGGTCAACAACCGATGTGCCCACTGCCGAGATTACTTCCGGCAGGTCACCCATCAGGAAGTTCGCCATGTCGAAATCATGAATCATCATGTCCCGAAACAGCCCTCCTGATACTTTGACATAGCTCACCGGTGGCGGCGCTGGGTCGAAAGATGTAATGGACAACAACTCGGCCTTGCCGACCTCACCAGCCTCAAACGCAGCCTTCAAAGCAGCAAAATTCGGGTCGAATCGACGATTGAAACCGACCATGACAGGTTGGCCGGTGGCTTTTGCAACGGATTGACAGGCAAAAGCCCTCTCAAGGCTCAAATCAACCGGCTTCTCGCACAATACCGCTTTCCCGGCTTGGGTGGCCGCTTCGATCAGGTCGGAATGCGTATCCGTCGGCGTGGCGATCAGCACTGCATTTATCGAAGGATCGGAAATAATCTCTTGTGACTGTCGTGCATTGGCCCCGAATTCCTCAGCCAAACGCGCCGAAGCTTCGGGCAGTGCATCAGACACTGCGCTCAGTTCACTGTAAGGATGCGCCGCAATAGCCTGCGCGTGAACACGCCCAATGCGCCCAGCCCCCAGCAATCCTACTTTTAGCATCCCGCGCCCCCGAATCCCTTTTTTCGACACCACAATGATTCTCTTTGCAACCGGTTGCAAGAATTATTTCACAGCTACGCGAATTCACCCTTGTTTTCGGGTACTCGGCATGTGTGCCCACTGCAGCTGCGGCCGTCCAATTCACAAATATACAGTAACTGGCGCCTCTGACTCAGAACGCAAGCGAAAGGCCGCGCGTCATCCTGAATTCATCTTATCTGGGAAACGCACATTGGCACACTCAACACTTGTTCAGGCCTACCCTGCTATGGCTTGGATTCATTTTGGTTAACATAAAACCACTCAAGTGTTACACTCGACGCATTATTAGATTCCAAGATTTATTTGCAGTTTGAGGTATTGTTATGGCCACAAGAATCCGCAAAAACGTTTGGACCCTGCCAGCCAACGACGAAACTCTAATCTGGTATGAGCGTGCTGTCGAAGCTCTCTGGGACCGAGATCTGGAAGACCCGACATCGTGGTTTTTCATGGGCGCAGTTCATGGGCAGCCGCAGAATTTTCCGAACATTCCCGGTTCCGGACAATTCTGGAACCAATGCCAGCACCAAAGCTGGTTCTTCCTGCCCTGGCACCGCGGATATATCACCGCATTTGAGGCCGTCGTCGGCAAAGCCGTCGCCGATCTGGGCGGGCCGCAGGATTGGGCGCTGCCTTATTGGGACTATTCCCAACCCCTGTCAGAAAACCCGAATGCGCGCCGCCTTCCTGTGGCGTTCCGTGAGCCGACCAAGTCAGACGGCACGCGCAACTTCCTGTTTTCCCGCCGACGTGTAGTGGTGAATGGAGATTTCGGATTTCCGGACGACGTGGTGTCGCTGGATGCGTTGGATCATGAAGATTTCACCAATGATACGCCCGGCTTCTCATCAGGGTTTGGTGGCCCGCAAACCGGGTTTCACCCCGGCGGTGGGGACAATGGCGCATTGGAAAGCACGCCCCATAACGATATACACGTTTGGATTGGGGGCTCTGGCGGTTTTATGGCAAATCCGGCCACTGCGGCCTTTGATCCGATTTTCTGGCTGCACCATTGCAACATTGATCGGCTATGGGAAGTCTGGCGCAACGCCGACCCGAGCCATGTCGCCCCACCCTCGCCACTGTGGCGCACAGGCCAGACATTCTCGATGCATGATGGCGATGGCGCGGCATTCACCTTCAACAGCGAAGAAATGCTGGACAGCACAAGCGTCCTGCACGGGTTTCAATATGACGGCGTTCCACCAGCAGTAGAACCCGCCATTCCAGCAGAGGAGTTCGTCATGGCAGGCAAGGAACCCGAGCTTGCCGGCGCAAGCGAAGCTCCGGTCAAGTTGCGTGGTGCAATGACCACTGCCGGCGTAAAGCTCGACACTTCAGTCGCGTTGATTTCCGGCGCCGAGGCCCCCGGCACCACCCGGCGCGTTCACCTGCATCTTGAGGGGATCAAGGGCCGTGGCATGCCCGGATCTTACCGCGTCATGCTGGATCTTCCGGATGACGCTTTGCCGCCAGCGATTATCGGCACCTTGTCGCCGTTTGGCCTTGAACAGGCAAGCAACCCGGACGGCCCACATGGCGGCAACGGCCTTGCAGTGACTTACGAGATCACAAAGCTGGCCTTTGCACTGGGGCTGAGCCAAGGCGACGCCAACAGGTTGCAAATCCGGTTTCAACGGATGTTTGATGACAGCGAGGCCTTTGGCCAAGTACCAGGGTTGGAACAGATCGCCCCAACAGAACAGCAGCCAGACATTGAGATCGGCCGCATAAACCTTTATTTCGACTGATCGCCCATGGCGTCGGCTACCGGAATAGATCGCCCTCGCCTGTTTGGACGGGCCGATATCGAAATACGCACGACACTTGGCGTGGCCGCGCTTGCATGGCTTTGGCTTGCTTTGGTGCCCGCGCCCTCATTGCATTGGCCGGCGATGGTTCTGGCGATGATGCTTCCAACGCTTGTTCCGCAGATCGCACATGTCCGCGCGCGCAGCTTCGCAGATCGAAGATCACGCGCGGCACTTCTGTTTGTTCTGCCATATCTGTTGGCCTGGCTGGTCGCAGGCGCGCTTGCTGCGTTTCTTCTGGCGCCGGTTCTGCACCAAACCGTGTTTGCACCGTTGGCTTGCCTGTGCGCCGCAGCATGGCAGTTCAGCCCGCAAAAACGCAGCGCATTAAGGAAATGCCACAGCCGTCCGGTCCTGGCCGCCTTTGGTCCAAGTGGCGACCGCGATGTGCTGATCTTTGGGCTGACCTATGCGCGCGATTGCATCACCTCTTGCTTGCCGATGATGCTTGTCATGCTGGGGACCCACGACTTTGCCGTCATGATCTTTTTGACAGTGATCATCCTGTCGGAGCGCGCCGTTCTTCGCCCCGACCCCCGCGCCAGCGCATTCACCCTGTTGCTGACCGCGCTGGCGCTTACGGCGTTGGCCCATGCGCCCCACCATCTTTTGCTTTTGTATAAGGATATTTGCCATGCAGGAATATGACGCCCTAACAAGGTCCGATGTCTCGCTCGACGGCGATCCGCTAGTCATTGAAGTGGTCTCGGATACACCGCAATCGTTGTCGGCTATTCAAGAACGTGTGGGTAGTGCACTTCCTGATGTTGCCACCAGTACCCAAGCGGTCTTCGACGCAGATGCGGATCGATTTTTCTTTGTTGAATTCCCCGAGATCGATCCAAAAGGCCAAGAGCGTGAGGTTTTTGCATTTGGCCGTGCCCTCCGTATGGCGCTGGACGTAGCCGAGGCCAACCCGGTCTTGCCAGACAGCCTGTACGGGGCTGCACATGTGGGTACGGAAAGCTTTCTCAGTTTCTGCGAAACCAAGCGCGACAACTCTCGGCCCTATGGCTGGCACCACAAACGGATCAAGACACCGCTGGCCTGGCAGCACACCCGGGGTCAGGGCAGCAAGGTCGCGGTGATCGACACGGGCTATTCCGACCATAGCGAACTGGCGGGCGTGATTGAAACCAACGGCATGTGGAATTTTGTCGAAGGGAACGGGGATGCGCGTGACCGGTTTTCAGGCGGCGTCCTAAAACATCCTGGTCATGGCACGCTTGTCACCTCGGTCGTCGGATCGCGGGGCGGGGCCGATATGAATGGCGATACCACCTCGCCCGGGGCAATAACCGGTACGGCCCCTGCGGCCAAGGTTCTGCCGATCCGGGCGATCAAATCGGTGATCGACATGACCCAGCTGCGTATTCCTGCGGCAATCTCTCATGCGGTCAACCAAAACGCCGATGTCATCGTGATGGCGCTTGGCGGGCCGGTGCGGGTCTCTTCAACCGAACAGGCGCTGCGCAATGCGGTACAGGCCGGACTGGTCATCGTCTGCGCCGCGGGCAACTGTTATCCGAACGTGGTCTTTCCCGCCGCCTATGCATCACTGGAAATCTGCACAGCGGTCGCTGCACTGCAGCCCGACAGACGCCCCTGGCGCAAAACTGGGCGTGGCCCCGAGGTCAGCTTTTCGGCCTATGGCGAAAACGTGTGGGGCGCGGCCAAGAACAAGGCGACCGACCCAAACTCGGGTATCCGCGCCAGCCAGGGCACCACGCTTGCCACCTCGATGACAGGCGGTGTCGCTGCACTTTGGGTCGCGCATCACGGCGGTCGGGCGGCGCTGTTGCAAAAGGCCCAGAATGCAGGAACAACCGTTCAGGCGATGTGGTTGCACTGTGCCAAACACGGGATGAACAAGCCAGTCGTCTGGAACGGGGCCACCGATCTTGGCGCGGGCATCATCAACGCTCAGGCGGTCCTGGACGCGCCGCTACCCACAGGCGCCGAAAGCCCGGCGGCACCCGATCCGAATGCGACCCCAACATTGAACATTCTGGTCTCGCATCTTGCGGGAACAGACAGCACCGCCGCCGGAGAGGTTACCCCTGACATGGCCGATTACGCCAATGAGATCATCTGGCTCAGCTATCGCCGTGGGGCCCGCAAACGCATCGCCGAAAGCGATGGTGGGGCCGAGGCCATGGTTGGCGAAGACGCCCCGACCTCGGGGCTGGACACCGCATTGTCGGACAAACCGGCCCTCAGCGCCTATTTGGGCATGGGATAAGCCACGGATGGTGAATGCAGCGCATATCCGGATTGCAATCCGAAAGCATGAACCGATTGTGCGTCATGCTTTGACTGCGCTGTTTCCCGACCCTGATGACCCGGTGAATTATGAAGCCATCGAGGAAAGTGTAGACGAAGATATCGGCGAAACGCTTGCCGATGTCTTGCTGGAAATTCTGGTCGACGCTGCGAAGGTCAAGCAGTTCCTCAATTTTCTGCGCGCGCGCGGCGCGGACCCTGTGCCGCGCGACCGTAACCTGATTTTTGCCGAAAACATCGCTCGGTTTGACGGCACCCTGATCGGCACACCGGCGAATAATTCGTTCGACTTTGCTGCATTGGGCGATTTTGCCCCGCGCGCAGAGAGCTTTCGCTGTCAGATCTGGATCAACAACACATTCGAAGGCTCCGGCGCGTTTGTTGCCCCCAATCTGGTGCTGACTGCAGCCCATGTTCTGGACCCGCTAAACTCCGTGCCCGCCGGGGTCGACCCTCGGCTTGAAATACTTGCCTCGGACGAAAAGCGGTACCGGGCAAAATGCGTAAAGCTCTGGCCCTATCACGACAGTGAAAAGGCCGGGAACCTGCCGCCGGGCGATGAGGTGGATATCGCGCTGCTGCGGATATTCCTGCCGCTGGGGCATACCTATGGCAGTGTCGATGTGACCGGCGATCCCCCCGATTTTGAGGGTGCAGACCTGTTCACATTGGTCCACTACCCCGAAGGTGTCACCAAGGGGTTCATGCCCGGCAAAGTGCACCGAGAACCTGGCGCCAAGCGGTTCCCTCATGACATCGACACATCCGGCGGGTCATCGGGTGGCCCCGGTTTTGACAGCCAGTTCAGGTTTCTGGGCATCCACCAGGGCAAATGGGAGACGACCAAACGGCTTGTCCCTTTCGAGCAGTTCCACGATGACCCCGACTTCCAAGATCTGATCAGCAAGAACTCGAACCAGCGGGACATGTGGTCGCTGAGCCGCGACATTGACGGAACCATCATCATCGGCCGCAACCAATTCGTAACCGGCCTTGCCCATATGCTGGATCATCCCAAATCCAAACTGCGTGGGATCTGGATCAGGCGCGAGGATACGACGTCCATTCGCGGTCTTGGGTTCAGCTATGACATGCTGGAATCCTATCTGCTGATGCAAGAAGCACCTAACACCGCGCCGCAACATCGTTGCATCCGTTTGGGGCCGACCCTGAATACGGACGATTTACTTGCTGATCTGGCCGAGAAGGCCAACGGGACCGTCGCCTCGCCAGACGCTGCTGCTGGAACAACCGCCGCCCAGACCACCGATGTTGCATTCGAGGGCAGCCGCGCGGAGACCCTGATTGCGGACATGGACCTGGCCGCCCAAACCGCAGGGCAAACATGGTGGATCTATTTCGACAACCCGCCCGAAGGGCTCTCACCACGTGCCCAGGTACAGTTCGAGCACATCGCCAAATGCTTGCCCACATCCGAGAACCTGCGCCTGATCCTCGCAGGCTATGAGACCTATCGCCTGTCGCCCCTGCGTTTTGCCAATGTCGGCGCTGTCGACGGCGCGCAGCGCAGCGGCCTATTGGTGGAAGAGCTGGGACCATTCACACGTAGCGATGTTGAGGCTACACTGAACAGCATGATCACCTCGCTTGACCCGGCAAAAGAGCTGACACCGGCTGCTCGACGGGCAATGGTGGACTCTGCTCTGGCCGGGTTGAGTCCTGACAACACAGGTGAATTCGATGGCGAACATCTGGAAACCGTTGTCACCCGTGTTCGCCAAGAGGCCAAACGCTTTCTGGAGATAGAAGAATGAACCAGGCGCAGGAAGAACTTCGTTCGCGCCTGCTGCGCGCCGCCGCCCTTCGAGGGGCATTTGAACCACGGCAGCTTATGCGCGAGGTGCTGAGCGAAGATGAGTACCGCAACCGGGTGCTACGGGCCCGGCTGATGTCATCCCTGCGCGAGTTGAGCCATGTTGATAAGTCGGGCAGCTCTACGAAATGGATACTGCGCCTGACTGCACGACATCGCGAATTATCCGGGATCGAAGAGTTCGACTCGGCGGCAACGCAGACCGAGATCGTGCAGGCTCTGTCGGGACGAGAAGGTTTCGCACCGAGCGCTCTGGATCACCTTATCGAGGCGGAAACAGATGAACAAAACCTGTCGCAGCACCTTGTCACGTTAGAGCGTGCAGGCCAAAAAGCGCCGGGATATGACCGCCTGTTCAGGCTGCGCAGCCGATTGAACCTGCTCAGACGCGAGCGCCGATCAAAAGAGCGCCTGGGCGAAAAATTCGTGGGGCGTGTCAGCGAAATCGACAAGATTCAACGCTGGATCGACCATCCGTTGCGCCATGCCCCTTTGAAAACCCTGCATATCGAAGGTCAGTACGGGATCGGAAAATCCTACCTTCTGGAACGCATCATCCAGATTACAAGCGAACGCAAAGACGTCATCCTGATCCGGCTGGATTTCGATCAGCCCTCATTGCAGACCGGTCCAATCTTTGAAGAGATCTCGCGTCAGATCGGTACCGCAATACCCCAAGCGGCCCCCGAACTCCGCAAATTGCGGCTGCGCTATTCCGAACAGGTCACACGGGAGATATACGAAAGCTCGGACCTTACACCGCGTCAGTTGATCCGGGCGATGATCAATGCGGTGGCTGATGCCGTTCTGCGCCTGGTTATCCTGCTGGATACGCTTGAAGTTCTGGATGGTCAGGGCGCTACTTTCGTGAACAACCTGATGAGCGATCTGGACCGTTTTGTGGAAAAGGAACAGATCGAAGTATCGATCATCTCTGCCGGTCGCGGGCCGATTTTCGGCGATGATCACCCAAGACGGGGCGAATACATCAAGCTCGACCAGATCGAGGACGAGTTGGTCAATCAAACGCTGGATGAGGCCGGAATCCCCGAGGAATTCCGCGATCAGATCATTTTGCGCTGTCAGGGCAACCCGTTGAAATTGCGGCTGTTGATTGACGAGGTGCAGACCGAGGGCCGATTGGCCGAAGTCTCCGAAGACGAGAATGACCCGATTGCTGCAGGCATCGTAAACCGGGCCGTCACATCGCGCCTGCCCGTGCATCTGCGCGGCATTGCCAATTACGGCATGGTTCTTAGCGAGATAAACGCCGACAATCTGAACGGCATCGTCGCACCGGCGCTTGGGCTGGGCGACCTCAGCGACGAAGCAGGCACAATCGTCGCGGATCTTGGTCTGCAATCCTGGCTGATGGACGCCGCTACTGATGGTCAACTGACCCATAAGGCCGATATGCGGCGGGACCTGTTGGAACCGACCTACAGCCAAAGCCCCATCGAAACCGCGCAGGTCAACCGCGCGGCCTGTGCGTATTACGCCGACCGCGATCCGCTGCTGTTCCTGTACCATTCGCTTCAGCTTATGCGCGTCGGAGAAGCCGCGCCAAGCATCGACCCCTCATTGGCCGAACGCTTCCCCGAACATCTTCTGACCGAGCTGCCAATCGACGCGCAGGACCTGATCCGTCAGGCACGCGGCCAGCGTTCGGCCCCGGTGCAAAAGACCGAGCAGCGGGAATACAGCGCAGCCGGGCTGGACAGCGGTTCCGATCTGCCCCCATCGAAACTGGTACAAATTTCCCCAAAAGCGGCCACTGCACGGGCGCAGATTATCAAAAGCCGCGGATATGTCGCCTCACCGGATGAGCGCGCTGTCAATGACCTGCGCGCGATGTTGGAACAGGGCCAGCGTCGCGAAGCGACCCATATCATCCGCGAGGGGCTGCGGGGCGCCTATGATCCGGCAAGCGAGGTTGGTATCCTGATCCTGTGCCACAACTGGCAAAGCGGTCATTGGTCCATGGCACGTGATCTGTTCAACCTTCTGCCCGAAGACACAGTGCTAAGGCAAATGCACGAGCGGCCCGAGCTGGAAGGCCGCATCCTGCTGGAGGTATTGGGGGAGTTCCGGTTCAGACAGTTGATCGAGAACCTGCACGACAAGGAATTCCACGAAGTCGCGTTACGCGTTGTGAACCGATCATCCCGGATTGGAATGCAGTCCGCAGCGCTGGAATTCGCGCTTATCGCAATGGGCATGAGCTTTGAGGGGGATCATGAGGTTCTGGGCCTGATCGCCCCCTATCTGGATCACGGCCCGCGTGAACTAACCTATGAAAGACTGCGCTTCGCGGGGGGTATCCGTCAGGAATTCGGGTTGGAGTATTCGGAACCAGACATGCCCAACCCAGACTTACCGACGGATGATTACGGGCTCGCCCTGGCCCCGTTGAACCCCTATTTCGACCGGATGCTGGCACTTGTCGACGAGTTTCAGGTGAGCGGCCGGGGTCGTGTTCTGAGCGATTTGTCCAACCTTGCCACCGGCCTGTATGAGGCGGCTGACATCTTTGCCCCGGGCCTGCAGGGGATCGATGACGCAATGGCCCAGATGTCCGACCGGCCCACCGACGTGCTGTCATTGCTGCGCGCCATGGGCCTGACCTCGGACTGGGCCGAAGGATACAGCTTTTACCACCCGATTCCCGATCTCCCAACGCTTGCGCGTGCGGCCAGACGTTGGCAGCAGGTCATCGGCGGCTATTGGGCCTTCCCGTCGCCCCCGCCTCCGGAATGGAATTCCTCTCGGAAATGGAGCGACCTGACGTCCAGCCGAACCCTCGAGCTTTTGGAACGTGGCAGTCATGGCCTGGCAGACCGTGTTCTTAGCTTTTGGGCGGACCCATTGAACGAAGGGCGCAAGAAATCCACTCAGACCCTGCAACGCCGTCTGGCGAGTGTTGCCAAAGGGCTTACCCAGGGGTCAGGACCCGAGGCCATCCTGGGTCGGCTGACCAAAAGCCGGGCGCCGGTGGTGTTTCACCCGGCGCTGGCCATGCTTGTCGAAACCGGGATGCGGCCAGATTACCTCGATCCCAAAGGTCAGACCGATTGACTTAGAAAACTTCATATTAGCTGAGGAACCAATGTCATGAGCGATTTCGAAAAGGAAACCTTCAACCGGCTGGAAGGCCTTGGAAATGCCGGCGCGATCGACAAGGCGCGCGAGGTTCTGGATGCCAGTCCCGGCATTCTTGGCGAAATGGGCCTGACGCCGGATCGTGCCCGTGAACTGATGGGCGCGCAGCTGAACAAGCTAGAGAGCTTTGGCTCCACGCCCTCGCAACTTGAAGCCATCGTGCGCGCCGTGGGACGCCCTCCCCTGATTGTGCGTGGCGGAAAGGTTGAAGGCAAACAATCGCTGTCATCCGACTTTCCGCCGGATATCGACATTCGTATCGGCAAGGCCGAAGACAATATCGCCTCGGTCGGGCGGATCGAGTTTATCAATCATGACTTTAGCTGGGGTGGCACTGGCTGGGTGATCGAAAAGAAGGACGACCATCTGCTGATCATCACCAATCGCCATGTTGCCAAGCTGGTCGCGCGGCGCAGTTTCCTGGGCGATGGTGTCTTCATGTTTGCCCCCGGCAATGCCCGCTATGGCGCCCGGATAGATTTCCTGGAAGAGGTCGGCTCGACACCCGACCCCGACCGGCTTTTCGACATTCGCAAGTTCACCTATATCGCCGAAGATGCGGCCGCAGATATCGCGCTTGGAAAGATCGACCTGCCCGCAGATACGGCCAATTTCACGCCTACGCCGATCCCGCGCGCCGATACGGATGCCCAGCACGGCGAATGCGTCGCGGTGATCGGGTATCCCGCCAAGGATTCCCTGCGCAATGACCCCACGCAGATGTCCAACTATTTCAACGACCTGTATGACGTGAAACGCTTTTCGCCCGGATTTCTCATCGAAGATGGCGGCGTGACGATCCTGCGCCATGACTGCACGACTTTGGGCGGCAACTCGGGCTCGCCTGTGATCTCGTTGGACAGCGGCAAAGCGGTTGGTCTGCATTATGCAGGTACCTTCGGCGTCGGAAACTCGGCGGTCAGGATCAGCACGGTCAACGCATTGTTGGACGGGGCGGTGCCGACCTCGATCCCCGGAACTGAAATCGTCCGGCCAGAACGACCTGACGGAAACCATGACGCAGACCATTTTGAACCGCGCGACGGGTACAACCCGGACTTCCTTCAAGTGGCAGAGGTGCCTCTGCCGGTGGTACCGAATGCGTTTGGACTTGCCACTCCGTCGGATGCGACCCCGGAACGCCCCAACGAATTGCGCTATCAGAATTTCGGCATTCTCTATTCTGCGACTTTCAAAACACCGATCATTGCCGCGCTAAATATCGATGGTGCCAAGACCCGACCGCAAAAACGAGGTAGCGACAAGTGGTTCGCTGACCTGCGCATCCCAGCAAATGTCCAACTCGGCAAAGAGGATTATGATCACGCAGATATTGACCGGGGCCACCTGGTTCGCCGTGCGGCGACAAATTGGGGTGTCGATGATGCACAGGCCAAACAGGCCAATGATGACAGCTTTCACTATACCGCTGCTGCCCCGCAGCACCGGGCCTTTAACCGGAGCCACGCGCAATGGTTGGGTCTTGAGAACTTTATCATGACAAATGTGCGCACACATGGATTCAAGGCCTGTGTGTTCACCGGACCAATCCTGACCGGTGACGAGCCGATGTTGAAAGATACCGGATCGCCGGTACCCCTGAAGTTCTTCAAGCTTGTGACCATGCTGGCCGAAGAGGATGGCAGCGAAGGCATTCTTCGCCTTCATTCCACCGCCTATGTACTCAGCCAGGTTGAGGTCATCCAACAGATGCTCTCGAACCAGGGGAGCGTGGAATCTGTCGGTGGATTTGAGTTTGGTGCCTATAAGACATTCCAGATCCGCGTCCGGGATTTGGAAAAATTAACCGGGCTGAACTTTGGCCCCCTTAGCGATGCCGACCCATTGGCGCAGCGTCTGACCGATGCAGAAAGCCTGGCGGGACAACCACGTCCGATCGTCACAGTCGAGAGCTTTGCCAACGTCGTAATCTGAGGGTGGCGGATGTATACTCAATTAGGAATTGTGCATTTGGCGAGCCGTGGAGGACTCGAACCCCCGACCTGAGAATTAGAAGTTCCCTGCTCTAATCCAGCTGAGCTAACGGCCCGCTCATATTCTGGCTGTATCAGCCAAATCCCTCGCCTTGTCAACTTGATGGAGAGATGAGGTTTTGGGGCAAAAAACCTCTCTGATTTCAGCATTATCTCTGACCGGAGCAAGCTTATACAGGTACCTTGATTGCTGGGTGAACTGCACCTCGAAGCCATGCCTCAAAAGGCCCTAACCGAGTCGAACTTACCAGACTAATTCAGGCCGCATATGCAGCCTGTCACGATGACGGAATACATCGGCAAACTGGGATGCCGCCACCTGCATCACTGCAATTTGATATTGCGCCGCGCAGTGGCAAACCTGTTTGATCAGATCTTCTGCAGATCCCAGCTGATTGCGGTGGCCGGAATTGTTAATAGCACCGCACACATGCCCAGACCCGTCATGGGGGTACGGTGATCCAGTTCCGTTTCGCTCAGATCCGCCAGCATCACGCGCGCCATTGATGTGACAAGGTTCAGAAGGCGCGTACCAACTGGAATGTTCGATGCCGATGGGCTGGGTGACAGAAAATTCCTTGGCGATCTCGGACAATGTTTTCAGCCTGACCAGCACCAAGTGCCCCAAGGTTCTTAAGCTCGCGCAGTAATGAGTTCCGTTGGTTCTATTCACCCTTCATCATAGTTTTTGCGCCAACCGACGCATGGTGGAAATATATCCGGCGTCGATGGTCTCGTGATCGGGGTGCTGACCATCTTGAATGACCTTTTGACCAGCAACATAGACGGCAATGATTTCTGCCTGCTGACCCGAGAACATGTGGAAATCCAGCACGGCTCCGGGCGACACCGCCGCCATCAGACCATTCCTATCGTAAGACAATTCTACAAAATCAGCACGGCACCCTTCTGCGATACGGCCGATATTGCGCCCGGCTGCACGCGCTCCACCTTGGGCGGCGGCTTGCCAGAGATAACCGCCGACATTGGGCATGTCCTTGGAGCACATAACATTGCGCTGCCGGTGCAGCAGGCGCTGACTATATTCCAGTGTGCGCAGCTCCTGAACTGCCTGGGTACAGATGTTGCTGTCCGAGCCGATACCAAAATGGCCATTTGCTGCCACGAAATCGACCGCCCGGAAAATCCCGTCTCCAAGATTTGATTCCGTCAGCGGGCACAGACCCACGGTCGCACCCGAAGCGGCAATGGCCGCAACCTCGGCGTCATCCAGATGGGTGGCATGGATCAGGCACCACGCGGCGTCAATCTGGACCTGTTCCATCAGCGCCGAAACAGAGCGTTTGCCACTATGGGCGATACTGTCTTCCACCTCTTTGGTCTGTTCGGCCACATGGATGTGAACTGGACACCCCGGCAACTGGTCTTGCCGAAGCTCCATAAGCCATGACATTTCATCCTCGGTTACGGCGCGCAGGGAATGCGGCGCGATTCCGAGGTTAAGCTTTTCATGCTGCTGCTTCAGGGTTTCGATCAGCAAAGCGTATTGATCACGTGCATTGGTGAATCGCCTCTGAGCATCTTGCGGAGACACGCCGCCGAAATTTGCGTGTGCATAAAACACCGGAAGATGCGTCAGGCTGAGGCTGGTTCGATCCGCAGCAGAGACAATTGCAGAAGATAGCTCCTCAGGTTGGGCGTAGTGCGCTCCATCCTCTTCGTTGTGCAGATAATGAAACTCGACAATCTCGGTATAGCCGCCTTTGAGCAATTCCATATACAGCTTGGCAGTGATTGCCTGCAGGTCCTCGGGCGATACGTTATGAGCGAAATAATACATCATTTCGCGCCAGGACCAGAAGCTGTCGACCGGATTCCGGCGCACTTCTGATAACCCCGCCATCGCGTATTGAAAGGAGTGACTGTGCAGGTTGGGCATGCCCGGCACAACCGGGCTTTCAATCACCGGATAGGCATTGGGATTGTCGTCCGCGACCAGTGCTCCGAACTCACCAGATTCCGTGACGGTTACGGAGATATTGCTAAGCCAGCCCTGGTCCGTCAGTGCCTGTTTGAAATGAAATCCAGTTGTCATCCACTTTCCTTTACTTGGATGCCGTATCGGCGAGTCTGTTTGGGTCATCCACGGGTGGTGTTAACTTCATCCAACAACGCGGTAACAAGGTTCTTGATCGCGACGCCAAGCACCTCTGCCTTGGGGCGCGCAAGGTCCCAAGGAGCGTGCTCGATCATATAGGTGGACTGTGCAATTTCGAGTTGCAGCGCATGAATGTTCTGGTCGGGTTGGCCATAGTGCCGGGTAATATAGCCTCCCTTAAAGCGGCCGTTTTTGACAAAGCTGTATTGGCCGGACCCCAGCGATTTTTCGGCGCAGGCCTCAAAGCGCGCGGCTGTGCTGGCCCCGCTATTTGTGCCCAGATTCAAATCCGGCAGCACCCCATCAAACAGCCTTGGCACTTCGGAACGGATGGAATGCAGATCCAACAGTATGCAGGTGCCAAACTGCGCCCTGATCCGCAGAATCTCAGCCTTGAGCGCCTGATGATACGGTGCCCAATAGGATTGGATGCGCGCCTGTGTCTCCTGCCCATCTGGCTCTTGCCCTTCCAGATAAAGCGGCTGACCGTCAAAATCGATTTGCGATATCAGGCCGGTTGTCGGACCGGAATAAAGCGGCGCGTCATCAGCTGAGCGGTTCAGGTCCACCACATAGCGCGAATACTGCGCCGCCATGACACCCACACCCAATTCGGCACAAGGCAGCGCCAGCTTGTCCATGTGCCAATCCGTATCCTTCAGCTCCTGCGCGGCGGGTCGCAAACGGCGTTCAACCTCCGGAGGCAGCAAGGTTCCGGCATGTGGGACATTCAGCAAAATCGGCGTTGAACCCGCCTTAAACGTCATCAGATTCTGAACAGCCATCGCGTTCCCTTTGTTTGATGTTCTGTCAGCCCATAGTTCGGCGGGCCGACGAAGAGCGACATTTTTTACCGCCCCAAAAGCTGGACTCCGGTCAGATCAGAGATGCGTCGTCATCCGGTATCCCGGCGCAAAGTAAAGCTTGGCATATGTCACCGGCGCGCGACGCAGCCAGGTAATGCGTTCGGCAGTAAAGATCGGGTCGCCAGGTGGCGTGTCCAGGAACTTGGAGATTTCACCATCAGCCTTGGTCGCCATGAAACTAAGCTCCAGATTGCTGAATGGTACCCTGTTAACCAACCAGTCATTCGGCCCCGATTGTTCGAAACTTTCCTCCAACACTTCAGGTACAACGTCGGCAACAATCCATCGCACCTCAAGCTGAAACGCTACGTTGTCGGCATAATGCATACATCGCAGGTGCAAGACGTCCTGCTCTTTTTTCAGGTCGAGGCGTGATGCCAGCCAGGACGGTGCGGGTTGCACCTCTCGGTCCACCAAAGAGTACCGATAGGCCGCACCGGTGGCTGCTATCTCGTCACGCACCAAAGGGATCGCAAATTGCGCCTTTCTGATGGGAGAATTCAGAACCCGCGTGCCGGCCTTGCGTTTTCTTTCCAGGTATCCTTCTTCGGCAAGCTCTCTCAACGCCCGGTTGACCGTTGTTCGTGTACTTGAGAATTCAGCGGCCAAATCCATCTCGCTTGGCAAAATGGAATCCGGGCTCCAGATACCGGTTTGGATTCGATCCAAAACCACCTGCTTGATGTCCCGAAAGCTCATGTTCCCCTGAGGTCTTGCCATAAAACTCCCCAACTCAAAAACCGGCCTTAATTGGCTTATACATACACATAAGACATCTGCAATGAAGCATGTAACTCTGCCCCGCACCTAAGACCTCTACCTAATTTGACTCCAAGAAGGCGGCTTCGGCGCGATACCTTTCATTATTTTGTGTACACATTATGTAGTAATCAGTATACCTATTTCAGAAGCATTGCAACTTGGGATCAGATTCTCATGACTGGTAAAACAACCCTTCGTGGCGCAAAAATTGCAACACAAGCCAGCCAGCAGGGCCCTTATGGGCTAATCGAGGATGGCATCATCGTAATATCAGGTGAGTTTATCGAATGGGTCGGACCCAGACGCGATCTGCCCGATGAATATACCGAGCTTGAGGCCGAGGATCTGAACGGACGCCTTGTGACGCCCGGTTTGATCGACTGCCACACCCATGTTGTATTTGGCGGCGACCGCGCCCAAGAGTTTGAAATGCGCCTGAATGGTGCAAGCTATGAACAGGTTGCGCGCGCCGGAGGCGGTATTAACGCAACCGTTCAAGCGACACGGGCCGCCAGCCTGGAAGAGCTGATAGAAAGTGCATTGCCCCGCGTCGACGCGATGATCCAAGAGGGCATGACCACTATCGAAATCAAGTCCGGCTATGGGCTAGAACAACAGACAGAGCTGAACATGCTGCGCGCCGCGCGCGAAATTGGAAAACGTCGCCCGGTTTCTGTTCAAACCACATATCTGGGCGCCCACGCGACTCCGCCAGAGTACAAGGGGCGCGATGACGCCTATATCGACGAGGTCGTCATTCCGACCTTGCGGGCCGCCCATGTAGAAGGGCTGGTCGATGCGGTTGACGGATTCTGCGAAGGGATCGCCTTTCAGCCCAAACAGATCGCCCGTGTCTTTGACGCCGCCGCAGCGCTTGGCCTTCCGGTTAAACTGCATGCCGAGCAGCTTTCTAATCTGGGCGGGGCACAGCTTGCCGCCTCCTATGGCGCATTGTCTGCGGATCATATCGAGTATCTTGACGAAGACGGCGTGATCACCATGGCCCAGGCGGGAACAGCGGGCGTAATCCTGCCCGGTGCGTTCTATACTCTGCGTGAAACGCGTCAGCCTCCGATTGAGCTGCTGCGCAAACACGATGTCCCAATGGCACTGGCAACCGATTGCAATCCGGGATCATCCCCCCTGACATCTCTTCTTCTGACCATGAATATGGGCTGCACCCTGTTCCGCATGACGCCAGAGGAAACACTTGCGGGCGTAACCTGTAACGCAGCGCGTGCCCTTGGTTTGAGTGATCGCGGTATGATCGCCGCGGGTCAGCGGGCCGACCTGGCGGTCTGGAATGTGGGCCGTCCGGCCGAGCTTTCTTATCGTATCGGGTTCAACCCGCTTCACAAACGCATCTTTGGAGGTCAAGCGTGACAACTCTCACTCTGGCGCCCGGGCAGGCTACTCTGCCTCAGCTTGAAACCATCTATTGGGATGAAGCCTCGGTCATACTTGATCCGATGTGTCGTCCTGCGGTCGAGGCGGCCGCGAAACGGATCGCTATCGCCGCTGCGGGTGATGTACCGGTTTATGGCGTCAACACGGGTTTTGGCAAATTGGCCAGCCTCAAGATCAAATCTGAAGACACCGCCACTTTGCAGCGAAACCTGATCCTCAGCCATTGCTGCGGCGTAGGAAACGCGATGCCCCGCCGGATGGTTCGGCTTATGATGTCTCTTAAGCTATTGAGTTTTGGCCGTGGCGCATCTGGCGTCCGCTGGCAACTGGTCGAACTTATGCAAGGCATGCTGGAAAAAGGCGTCACCCCTGTTGTTCCAAATCAAGGATCGGTTGGCGCGTCAGGCGATCTGGCACCTCTTTCACATATGACCGCAGTAGTGATCGGTGAGGGAGAGGCGGAATATAAAGGCGAAATTCTTCCGGGTGCCGAGGCGCTTGCAAAGGCTGGCCTGTCCCCGATCGAGCTAGGCCCCAAGGAAGGTTTGGCCTTTATCAATGGCACACAGTTTTCAACGGCCTATGCGCTTGCCGGTCTGTTCGAAGTCTGGCGTGCTGTGCGCAATGCGCTGGTCATCTCGGCCATGTCCACCGATGCCATCATGGGATCAACCGCTCCGCTGCAGCCCGAAATCCATGCGCTACGAGGACATCGTGGCCAGATCGAAGCGGCAGGTTCGATGCGTGAGATACTGGCGCAATCCGAAATTCGAGAAAGCCACCGGGATGATGATACACGTGTTCAGGATCCCTATTGCATCCGCTGTCAGCCGCAGGTGACTGGTGCGGCGATGGATGTCCTGCGACAGGCCGCACAGACCCTTTTGATCGAAGCGAATGCTGCAACAGACAACCCGCTTGTGCTGACCGAGGCGGATATGATCGTGTCCGGTGGTAATTTTCACGCGGAACCCGTAGGGTTCGCTGCTGACATGATTGCGCTGGCATTGTCCGAGATTGGCGCGATCAGTCAACGGCGTATCGCTCTGATGGTCGATCCAACGCTCAGCTTCGATCTTCCGCCCTTCCTGACACCTGAACCCGGATTGAATTCCGGCCTGATGATCGCCGAGGTGACGACAGCCGCTTTGATGAGCGAGAACAAGCATCTGGCCAACCCTTGTGTCACCGATTCAACACCCACCTCCGCCAATCAGGAAGATCACGTCTCGATGGCAGCGCATGGTGCGCGGCGGCTGGCCCGGATGGTCGAAAACCTCAACCACATCCTTGGGGTCGAGCTGCTCTGCGCCGCGCGTGGCATCGAATTCCGCGCCCCCCTCCAGACGAGCCCGTTGCTGCAACAGGCCATCGCACGGCTGCGCGAGGATGTTTCGAGCCTGCAAGAGGATCGCTATATGGCGCCCGATCTGAAAGCGGCAAAGGAATTGGTCGCGTCGGGTGCGTTGCTGAACGCGCTGAACGCCTCTTTGCCGGGCCTTACCTGATGGCGGCCTTTGCCATGATGGCGCGCGACCGCAGCCGAGACACATGATTGAAAACTTCAATGCCCTTGCCCTGTCGGGCTCTATCCAATCTGAAGGGAATGACCGATGAGCGATCCTCGTAAGAACAGCCGGGACATCTATCCGCCAACCGGGACCGAACTGAATGCCAAAAGCTGGCTGACCGAAGCACCACTGCGGATGCTGATGAACAACCTGCATCCTGACGTGGCAGAAAACCCGCACGAGCTGGTAGTATATGGCGGCATTGGCCGGGCCGCGCGAACCTGGAAGGATTTCGACCTGATCGTCGACAGCCTGAAAGACCTGGAAGCGGACGAAACCCTGGTCGTGCAGTCGGGAAAGCCCGTCGCCATCGTCAAAACCCACAAGGACGCACCGCGCGTGCTGATTGCCAACTCGAACCTGGTGCCGCATTGGGCGAATTGGGATCACTTCAACGAGTTGGATAAGAAAGGTCTGGCGATGTATGGCCAGATGACTGCGGGTTCCTGGATTTACATCGGGTCGCAGGGCATCGTCCAAGGCACCTATGAGACCTTCATGGAAGCAGGACGTCAGCACTATGGTGGCAGTCTGAAAGGCCGTTGGATCCTGACCGGGGGTCTGGGTGGTATGGGCGGTGCTCAGCCACTGGCTGCTGTGATGGCGGGTGCCTGCTGTCTGGCCGTGGAGTGCGACGAGAAATCCGCCGATTTCCGGCTGCGCACGCGCTATGTCGACGAAAAAACCCACAGTCTGGACGAGGCGCTGGACATGATCGAGCGTTGGACCAAAGCGGGCGAAGCCAAATCCGTGGCGCTGATCGGAAACGCCGCCGATATCTTCCCCGAAATACACAAGCGCGGCGTCAAGCCCGACATCGTCACCGATCAGACTAGCGCGCATGACCCGATCAACGGATACCTGCCGCAGGGCTGGACCGTGGCCGAGTGGCGCGCCAAGGCTGAAACCGCCCCGAAAGAGGTCGAAAAGGCAGCCCGCGCCTCGATGAAAGTACAGGTCGCGGCGATGGTCGCCTTTCACAATGACGGTGTTCCAACCGTAGATTACGGCAACAACATCCGGCAAATGGCGCTTGAGGAAGGTCTGGAAGACGCCTTCGCCTTCCCGGGCTTTGTGCCTGCCTATATCCGTCCGCTATTCTGCCGTGGCATTGGCCCGTTCCGCTGGGCGGCCCTGTCGGGGGACCCCGAGGACATCTACAAGACCGATCAAAAGGTCAAAGAACTGCTGCCCGATAACACGCATCTGCACAACTGGCTGGATATGGCGCGTGAACGGATCGCATTCCAAGGCCTTCCTGCGCGTATCTGCTGGGTTGGTCTGGGTGACCGACATCGCCTGGGTCTGGCGTTTAACGAGATGGTTAGAACGGGCGAGCTAAGCGCGCCGGTGGTCATTGGTCGTGACCATCTGGATTCCGGTTCAGTCGCCTCGCCCAACCGCGAGACCGAAGCGATGAAGGACGGGTCTGACGCGGTCTCGGACTGGCCTCTGCTAAATGCACTGGTCAACACCGCCTCGGGGGCGACATGGGTCTCGCTGCACCATGGCGGCGGCGTTGGCATGGGCTTTTCCCAGCATGCGGGTGTGGTGATCTGCGCCGACGGCACCGATGATGCTGCCAAACGCCTGGAGCGCGTTTTGTGGAACGACCCTGCCTCGGGCGTGTGGCGTCACGCCGATGCGGGTTATGACCTGGCCAAGGATTGCGCTCGTGAACACGGGCTGCGCCTGCCTGGAATTCTGGGAAACTAAGCCTGGATCAACCGGAACAGATCCCGGCCATTCATTTGTGAAGGCCGGGATTGAACGATCACAAAACACCGTGCGCGCCGGTTGCTTTCGGAAACGGTGATCTAATGGACAAAGCAGAGCGTGTTGAACGCGCGTCTCCAGGCTGAAACCTCGGAGGCAATCGGCGCGCCTTGCAGACCTTGTTTGATCAACCCCGCCAGACGATCCGCATCGCCTGCGGTCATCCCCCAGCGGACAAGCTCGGGCGTGCCAATCCGCAGACCGTTCATATCACCTTCAACCACCGCCACAGGCAGACCGATGCCACAGGCAAGGAACCCACTTTGGCGTAAGGTTTTTGAGGCCGCTTGCCCGCCCCCGAATGGCTCGGCCAGAACGGCAAACTGGTGAGAGTTGGTAAAGCCCTCGGCCCCAGCGAACACAGGCACATTTTGTGCATCCAAAGCCGCAGCCAATGCCTGCGCCATAGCGATCATCTCTTTCGCATAGGCCGCGCCAAAGTCTTTCCAGTCCAGCATCGTGACCGCAAGCGCGGCAGTTTTCGCCGCATCGAAATTGGCCGTCATGCCGGGAAAGGCGATAGCGTCCAGCGCTTTGACAATTTTTGAATCATTCGAAACGATCAGCCCACCTGCAGGGCCACCAAGACTTTTATAGGTGCTCATCGTCATGAAATGCGCGCCCTCGGCCAGCGGGTTGGACCAGGCGCGCCCGGCAATAATGCCGCATTGATGGGCCGCATCGAACATGACCTTGGCCCCGACCTCATCGGCGATGGACCGCACTTCGGACACGGGATGCTCGAACAGGTTCAGGCTGCCACCAATCGTAATCAGCTTGGGCCGCTCGGCTCGTGCCAGCGCCCGCAGTTGGTCCAGATCAACGGTATAGCCATCGGCATTAACCGGGGCCTCTATGGTGCGCAAGCCGTATAAGCCGGCGCAGCCATCGACATGATGAGTCACATGCCCGCCAATGGATGCGGGCGGCGCAATGATTGTGTCGCCCGGTTTGCATGTGGCCATAAAGCCATAGAGGTTGGCAATCGCACCAGAAGGCACACGAACCTCGGCGAATTTGGCATCGAACACATCCGCGCAAAGCTGGGCCGCGATCACTTCGATTTCCTCGATCGCTTCCAGTCCCATTTCGTATTTGTCGCCGGGATACCCCAAAGAGGGGCGCGACCCTATGCCAGAGGATAATAGCGCTTCGGCTTTCGGGTTCATCACATTGGTCGCAGGGTTGAGGTTAAAGCACTCTTCCTCATGGATCACTCGGTTCTGCTCGGCCAGCTGCTCGATACGGGCCAGCAGATCGGCAGACGTTGCGGACGCCGTCGTGGCCGCTATGTCCTGAATCAGGGTTTCACTGGTGCTCGGCACCCAATCTCGTTGTGCAAGCGTCATTGGACGTCCTCCGTTTTGCAGCATGGTGGCAGCCATTCCGTGACAGCGCAAAGCAGATTTGCTATTTCTTGGCGTAGAAAAACTAAGGCTTGAAATGAGTGTCATGCCCAAACGCCCGAAAGGGCCCCCGCTGAATGCAATGCGCGCCTTTGAAGCTGCCGCACGTCATGTCAGCTTTGTCGCCGCCGCTGAGGAATTGAGCGTCACGCCCGGAGCGATTTCGCAGCACATCAAGACATTGGAGGGCTGGGCAGGTACCGCGTTGTTTCGGCGCAACGCGCAGGGGGTGGAACTGACCAAGGCCGGGGCTTCGCTGGTGGCTGAATTCTCTGCGGCCTTCGACGGGTTGGCCGAGGCGACGCGTGCCCTCCGCAACCTTAAACCCAACGCCGATTTTCATATCGCCGCCTTGCCATCTGTTGCGCAGCTTTGGCTGCCGAAACGGCTAAGCCGGGTCAGGGCGCAGTTTCCGCATATCAATTTTTCGGTGACCGCGATGGAAAACCCACCCAGTCTTGATCGGGAATTGTTCGATCTGGCCATATTCATTGGCGAACCCAATGCTGAGCCCGAGCAGATTTGCATTTGCCCCGATCTCATCTCTCCGGTCGGCGCGCCTAGCCTGATTGAACATATGAACCACTTTGTCGACACCGTCCTTCTGCATGACCAGACCTGGAACGACGATTGGACAATCTGGTCACAGAACACGGGAATTGAACTGCAGGATGCGCAGACCGGGCCGCAGTTCTCTCTGTACAGCCTGGCCGTGGAGGAAGCGAAGGCAGGTGCGGGTATTCTGATGGGGCATCTATGTTTGCTTGAGGATGCCCTGGCAAGCCGCGCTCTTAAGTCTGCAAGCGAATACACCTGCCCAACGGGCCGCTTTCTGTTCGTCCACATACCTGGCGCAACGCGGCAAAGGCCCGAAACGCAACAGGTCGTGGCATTGCTGAACGAAGGTAGTGCCTAACAACCGGCCTATTCTGCGGGCTTTAGATCCAATCGCATGAAGGCGCTGTTGGGGTCGGCCTCATAGCCGTAGATCGGGCCGCAATAGGAATAGCCCAGCGCTTCATACAGCCTGCGCGCGGCGTCGTAGTAGGACAGATGATCGGCGCCCGTCTCAAGAACCAGCGCCGAGGTCCCTTCGACCCGTGCGTGATCAGCAAGATGGGTCATCATCACTCGCGCCAGACCGCGGCCACGTGCGGTTGCAAGGATATGCACGGATTTGACTTCGGCGGTCCCATCCGGCAGCGCCTTGAGCGCGCCGCAGCCCAGCACCTTGTTACCCTCATACAAAGCCCAGAACCGCATTCCGGGCCCGGCCAAGGCACTGGCATCCATCGTGTGATTGCTCTCGGCTGGCCCGGCGGTTTCGCTATGGGCAAAATGCGCCTCGACCACCGGGCGCAATGCGTCGGAGGTTGGGTCAGCCTCGCGAATGTCGATCATTTAATGCGTCCAGGGTGCGCGCCGATCGGTGGCAAAATTCTCGCCATAACCGCGCGCGCGCAGGTTCGGCTTGCGTTTATGCGGTTCACTGACCTGTGCGTCGATACCGTTGTCCTTGGCGTAATCCAGCGCCTCTTCCTTGGTGTCGAAATTCAGACGCACCTGGGTCTGGGTGTCACTGGAAGACGTCCAGCCCATCAACGGATCAACCTCGCGCGTGGATGCTGGGGCATATTCCAACACCCAATGCCGGGTCTTGGCCGTACCCGATGTCATCGCATTCCGCGAAGGCTGGTAGATCCGTGCGCGCATGTCGCCTCTCCGTACTCACTTGGCTGAAGTTGTTTATGCGTCAGAGCGAGGCCTGGGACAAGGTGGCAAATGTCGCGGAGGACAAGGATGTTCTGATGACGAAAACTGTCATTAGGGGAATGGTATAATCATTCAAACGCCACAACAAGGACAGCAAGATGATCCACCACGAACGCAGCCTCGACATTGATACCCGACCCGAAGATATCTGGGCCATTTTGAGCCGGTTCATGCATATCGACGATTTCGCCCCGCAGGTGACATCAGTAGATGCGCTAACACAAGGTGCGGATGGGGTGGGATCGAAACGACGATGCCATTTTGAAAATGGGACGTCTCTGGTCGAAGAAGTCACGGATTGGCAAATCAACCGGGGCTACCGTGTCCGCTTGTCTGAGATGTCTGCAATGCCTCTGACCCAAGCACATGCAGCAATCGCCGTTGAACCCCTTGCCAACAACCAATCCAGAGTAGTCTGGAGCATGGATTATCAAATGAAGTTTGGTCCATTGGGATGGCTGATGGGGCAGACTGTGCTGAAAGCGATGATGGGGCGTGTCCTGGGTGACAACCTGAAAGCGCTTGAAGAAAAGGTGCGTTCGGATCAAATACCGGATCATCGGTTTGCGTATTACTGAAACTGCCGTTTCTAGATCGGATCAGGTCTTGCAGTTGGACAAAATAAGAACAAATGTAGGGGCCTGACCCGGAGCCTGCCCATGCCTTACGCCCATTCCGACAAGACTCAGCTGACTGCTGATGACGTCCGCGCCCGCCTGAAACTGGAAGGCGGTAAAGAATTCGTCATGCATACCGAGTTCTCACCGGCAGGCGACCAGCCCACCGCGATCAAAGAGCTGACCAACGGTATCTTCGACGGCGAAAGAGAACAGGTCCTGCTGGGCGCGACCGGGACGGGCAAGACCTTCACAATGGCCAAAGTGATCGAAGAAACCCAGCGACCCGCCATCATCCTTGCGCCCAACAAGACGCTGGCGGCGCAGCTCTATGGTGAGTTCAAAGGTTTCTTCCCGGAAAACTCGGTCGAGTATTTCGTGTCTTACTACGACTACTACCAACCCGAGGCCTATGTCGCGCGCAGCGACACCTATATCGAGAAAGAATCCCAGATCAACGAACAGATCGACCGGATGCGCCACTCGGCCACGCGGGCGCTGTTGGAACGCGATGACGTAATCATCGTCGCCTCAGTGTCGTGCATCTACGGTATCGGCTCGGTCGAAACCTATGGGGCGATGACGCAGGACCTGAAGGTCGGCGGTGAATACAACCAGCGCCAGATCATGGCCGATCTGGTCGCCCAGCAGTACCGCCGAAATGATCAGGCATTCCAACGGGGCTCGTTCCGGGTGCGGGGTGACAGCCTGGAAATCTGGCCCGCCCACCTTGAAGATCGCGCTTGGAAATTCTCGTTCTTCGGTGAGGAATTGGAAACCATCACCGAGTTCGACCCGCTGACCGGTGAACGCGCCGCGAATATGGAACAGGTGCGGGTTTACGCCAACTCGCACTACGTGACGCCGAAGCCAACGATGAACCAGGCGATCATCGGCATCAAGAAGGAACTCCGCATCCGACTGGATCAACTGGTCGGAGAGGGCAAACTGCTGGAAGCGCAACGTCTGGAACAACGCACGAATTTCGATCTGGAGATGTTGGAGGCCACCGGCGTCTGTAACGGAATCGAAAACTACTCGCGCTATCTGACCGGTCGCGCGCCGGGCGAGCCGCCCCCAACGCTGTTCGAATTCATCCCCGATAACGCCATCGTCTTCGCCGATGAATCCCACGTCAGCGTACCGCAGATCGGCGGCATGTACCGGGGCGACTATCGGCGCAAATTCACCCTGGCCGAACACGGGTTCCGCCTGCCATCCTGCATGGACAACCGCCCCCTCAAGTTCGAGGAATGGGACGCCATGCGCCCGCAATCCGTGTTCGTCTCGGCCACACCTGCCAAGTGGGAGATCGAACAGACCGGCGGCGTTTTCACCGAACAGGTGATCCGCCCCACAGGCCTGCTGGATCCCGAGGTCGAAATCCGCCCTGTCGGCATGCAGGTCGACGATCTGCTGGACGAGGTGCGCAAGGTCGCCGCCGATGGCTATCGCACGCTGGTCACAACGTTGACCAAACGCATGGCCGAGGACCTGACTGAATACATGCACGAACAGGGCATCAGGGTCCGTTACATGCACTCGGACATCGACACGCTGGAACGCATCGAGATTCTGCGCGACCTGCGTCTGGGCGCGTTTGACGTGCTGATCGGCATCAACCTGCTGCGCGAGGGGCTCGACATCCCCGAATGTGGGCTGGTCGCCATTCTGGACGCCGACAAAGAAGGCTTCCTGCGCTCGGAAACCTCACTGGTTCAGACCATTGGCCGCGCCGCGCGCAACGCCGACGGGCGGGTGATCATGTATGCCGACAAGATCACCGGTTCCATGGAGCGCGCGCTGAACGAAACCGATCGCCGCCGCGCCAAGCAGATCGCCTATAACGAGGAACACGGCATCACCCCAGCAACGGTGAAGAAAAACGTCGAGGATGTTCTGGCCGGTCTCTACAAGGGCGACGTCGACATGAACCGCGTCACCGCCACCATCGACAAACCGATGCACGGCGCGAACCTCGAGGCGCATCTGGACGGGCTGCGCGACAAGATGCGCAAAGCTGCCGAGAACCTGGAATTCGAAGAGGCCGCCAATATTAGGGACGAGATCAAACGCCTGGAAGCGGTCGATCTTGCCATCGCCGACGACCCCATGGCGCGCCAATGGGCGGTCGAGAAAGCCTCGGAAGACGCGGTGAAATCGAAGGGCCGGTCAACGGCTGGGAGACCAGGGCAGCGGGGCGGGAATGTGAAGCGGCGGAAGAGGTAGGCTGAGAAGATATCTATTTGCGAACCTTCCATATCGCGCCCGCGCACCTATTCACTCTCATTGCTTCAGTCTCGCAAAAGTTAACTTTTCTGAAACTACCGACGCACGTTCCCTTCGCGCACGACCAAGTTACTTGGTTCTTGCACCAATTTATGCAGGTTGGCGCTTGTGCTTGATAAATTCCCAAATCATGAAAATTACCATCAACGGCATTAGAATCAAAATGCTAAAGTCGGCATATCCTGACCACCCAGACGAATAATAGATTTCAGGGTACACAAATTTCCAAACGACACCTGGGCTCAAGCAAACCAGCACTTTTAGAGCGCCAGAGTTAAAGACACAGAATTCTTTAATCAGGGTTATCAGCCCAATCATCAGATGCTTCCTTTGAAGTTCCACGTATACTGATTCCAAGCTGCGCGTATGAACTATGCGGATACTACTTTACCTGTGCAAGCGATCTGTAGATATCAATCTATTGGAGTCTTACGCACCCGCTCTCTAGTCTATCAGTCGAGCACTGCGAATTTCGTCTATTGCTCGCTCCCATTTTTTCGGATTGCCAACCAAATATGGGTGAAAGCACCACCCAACACGTTCGCAATTCAAGGTACCCGCACTTCAAACTTACAGCCTAGCGCCCTCTCCTCCACGTTTGAAATCACGAATTGTGATCCCAACCTGTTGCCATGACAACCTCCCACACCCTGCCCAGTACCCATGAGTACCAAAGCGCCATTCACCGGGTGCGCGGCACCCGTGTGGTGCTGGCCGAGGATCTGGCACAGGTTCTTTTGCAAAAAAAGGGCGGGAATATCCCGCCCGATACCTTACCCCTTATCCCAATGGGCAATCACATCATACCCAACCGGCGTTGGCGGGCTTTCCATGAACTCGGCGAAATGGCCCCATAGCTCGGCCACTTTGGGTGCGTTTGCGTTCGAGGTCGCCTCGCTTTCAACGACCGAGATCACATAGCCCGACCCGTCCTCGTTCATCACATTGGTAAAGCTGTGCATGCCGGGCATGCCCATGATTTCTGATTTCAATGCGTTCATTTTCGCCGTGGCCGCCTCGCGCGTGCCGGGCTTCATCTTGAATTGAGTAATACGTGCAAACATGATCTTCCTCCCTCGTCCGGCGATATCGCCATGTGACGCGGTCGGAACGACCCCGCCGCACGCAACCTAGCACGGCAGCCCGAAATCTCGCATTGATACGCGTGATTTGTGGCCATTTTCAACCATACGCCTCACTGTATTTGGGCCACTGACACGCCAGAGTTGCTGCCCAGTGCGGAAGGCTCGACATCTGAATTCACATATTGTGATTCCACAGCCGCAGCCAGATCGAACCCGAACTACCAAAGCGCTGTTCACCGTGTTTGCGGCCTGTGCTAATTGCCGGCCTGTGACAAGCCAGCTTTCAGCTTCTCCAGCGTATTCAAAAGGCGGTCTAGGTCAGGTTCGTCCAGCCCGGTATCGGCGATCATGCAGGCGGTGATCTCATGCGCCACAGACCGCAATGCCGATCCCGCCCCGGTCAGAGAAACAACAACCTGGCGTTCGTCCTCTTTGCTACGGGTTCGGTCGACAAGCCCGTCGGCCTCAAGGCGTTTCAGCAGCGGGGTCAGCGTACTGGTTTCCATCGACAACGCGTTGGCCAACTCACTGACATTTCGCCGGTCTCTCTGCCACAGCAGAGTCAGGGTGATGTATTGCGGATAGGTCAGCCCTAGCGGGCCGAGGTGTCTCTTATAAGCGCGGTTGATCACATGCCATGACGTATAGACCGCATGGCAAAACATCTCGTCGGTCTTCGGTTGGGTCGGAGAATCTGTCACGGCAGCACCTTCGCTCGCTTATATCGTGCACGATATAATTCATTGACCCACACCCACAAGGTTGTTTATATCGTGATCAATATTATCGTGCACGATATAGGAGGCAGCACATGTCCTGGCTACCAACGCTCATCACCGAGACACCCGAGGAGGGATTTGACCTGGCAATCAAACTATCACGGATGGCGGTTAAGAAGACGCAGCCCAATGACGAGATCCGTCAGCGCCTGAGGCCGATCTACGAAAACGATGCGGACAGCCTGACTATGGTGTCGCATGTCGTGGCGACAAATTACCAGACCGTGGCGGCGGCGAACAACTATTGGCGCAAGTGAGTAAAGGTGAAATGGGCTGGGTGGCGGATGGAATGACCCATTCCTATACGCCCAGTTCCGCCCGCATCTTCTTGGTCAGCTTGGCCACGACCAGATCATAGGACGTCACGATATGCTCGCGCAGCGACGTGTCGCTCATCCCGCGGTCCTCATAGACCTGCAGCCATTTCATCCCGCGCGAGGCCAGATATGGCGCAGGGCGAATTCCGGGTTCGTCGCTCAGCACCTCAAAGGCCAGTTCAGTGGCTTTGAAGGTGAAGGCGTCCTGACCGTCATTCCAGCCGCAGATCGCAAACACCTTGCCCCCCACTTTCCACACGTCTGCGTTGCCCCATTGAACCACATGAGAGCTGGCCTTCAGGCCCGCGCAGAAACTGTTGAACTCTGCTCGCGTCATCGGCTTTGCCTCTTTGTTCCGAAGTCCTTACCCACCTGTCAAGGCCTCACGAATTTGGCATTGCCAACGCGTTTTTGAGGGGCAGCGCTTTGTTCTGCATTCGGGGCAATCACTCCACAGGCCACACCATCCTGATCGGGATCGTTTTGCAGGTGATAGCCCGGCTCGCCCTCCAGAAACGGACCAGGAAGAACCGAGAGCGCAGCACCACATCCGGCAAGGGCAACAAGATGTAAAACCGCCTCATCACGCTCGAATTCTGAAGTGCGCAACCAGACGCTCAGGGCAATGATGCCTGTCGTCAGCGGCAACATGAGGACCATCAGCAGAATCCGCACCGGTGACAATGCGCGCCGGCGCAGAGCTTCGGCGCGTTGAACACGTTTGGCCGATTTCGGATCCGTGAACAGCGCCTTGGGAGTGGTCTTTTCTGGCTGCATTCCCGATCAATACACCAGTATCCGTGGGATGCCGATACCTAAGGGACAAACATATCTGTGAAACTCTGTCACGATGCAGGACGCTCTACGAACCTGGGCCAAGCAAACAAGACAGACCGGCCAATTTCTTGGCTGCTCGCTTGTGATCTGGCAGAGACCTAACGCACCACGTGCACTGAGCATGCAGCGTGGCGGACAACATGGGTAGCGGTGGAGCCCAAAAGCAAATCCTGCATACCTGGTCGATGAGACGCGATGATGATCAGATCCGGCTTATTCACGTCGGCCCAGTCAAGGATCGTCCGACCGGAATGCCCCTCGACAACGACTCCGCGGGCGCCCGAAATATTTTCCGCCAGCGCATCCAACTCGGCCTGAACGGCCTTGCGCGCATCGTCCAGATACCCGACCGGCATATAAGCGCTGGCATAGGCCGGTATATGTTCGACCACGTGCAGCAGCGTGACCTGTGACTCGGGTGCCGCCAACAGTTGCGCCAGTTTCAATGCGGACGGCATATCACGCGCGTCGTCGAATGATATTGGTACAAGAATATTGTGATACATGGCACGCGCCTCCTTGGTTGCTCAAGTATACTGGTCGATTACCAGACGCGTGACCTTGATCCAGGTCAGGATCAGTTGAAGGTTTCCGCAACATCGTACATGACGGGCTCAAAACTCTTGCACAACTCGTTGATTTTACGGTTTCTATCACGCATTTCTGACGTACGCAGCATGGCCAGAAAATCCTCGCGACGCTCCCATTGCGAATAATTGGCAATCCGGGTCTGGGCGTCGTTCACGTGCAATCCCGCTGCAACAAATCCAGGTTGCTTTGAGATGAAGCTGGCATAGGCATCCGTCAACGCCTCAAGCAGATCCTGGCAGGTGCCAGGCGTCATTTCAAATGTTGTGATTACGGTCTGCACAGTAGCGTTTTTGGAAATCTTTGGCATCTTGAAACTCCCTTGTCTGTCTCAAACCTAACACAGGATTCTGAAAGGTCTTGTGTTTCCTTTTGGCCTAGGCGCGCTCTTTTCAATTCGAAAAATAAACAAAACACTAACACTCCGTTAACCATGCTGACGGAAGCTGCAAGCATGTATCGCATTGCCCTGATATTGCACCTGTTGCTGATGGCCTCTCCTGCCTGGTCAGGTGCATGGCTGCGAGAAAAGGATGCAGCATTCACAGCCGCCTCACTGACAGCTTTTCGACTCCCTGAGGATGGGTACGACTATAAAACCTCTCTCTATGCGGAATGGGGATACAGCCAGAACCTGACGGTCGGCTTTGATTTCGAACAAAACCAAGACCTCTATGGCCATGCACTCATCTTTGCCCGTGTCCCAGTAGCGGATTTGGGCCAATGGGGTCGGTTCGCTGCTGAATTTGGTGCCGGTGCATATCACAAACATGAACGGGCCTGGGCACAGTACAAAGTGACGCTGTCTTACGGCAAAGGATTCCAGAGCGCCTTGGGAAGCGGTTGGATCGCGATTGATGCCGCCATCGAAAACCGAACACATGATGACATCTATCGAAAGCTCGACCTGACAACAGGGCTTTCATCGGACAGGTTGATCAATCCCCTAATCCAAATCGAAACGGCCTACAGGTCTGGGCACTCGATATATTGGAAGGCACGCCCCTCGGTCATGATCCGAACCAAAGACAGTTCTACTACCTGGGTTCTGGGGGTGGAAAGAAATGATGCCCGCAAAAACACGGGCATCAAACTGGCTTTGTGGAACGAATTCTAAGCCCAATCCGTTCCTACATTAATTCCGGCAGACGCCCGCACCGTCAGCGCTCCATCCTCAGGATTGCTGAAACCTCGCCCTTCAGACCCTCAGGCCAGCGTAACTGGATATCAGATCCATCCACCCCGTGCTCCAGCAGGACATAGGGGTGCGAATATTTGGTTGACCCAAGCGCTGTCTTCAAAGGTCCCAGAACGGTAACCGAGTCACAACTGCGCGCCTTGCCACCAAAGGGCAACCGGTCCTCAGAAGACACCGTCCACGCCGTTGCAGCTGTGTTCTGTGCGTGCCGTACCCTCAGTGGATTTGCGGTTTTAGCAGTGACACCATGGAACGTATTGTTTTCAAACGTCACGTTCAAATGGGCTGTGTTGTTCAGATCAGCGAATGTCGTGTCCACGCGTTCGGCCCGGTCGATCCCTCCGTTGATGGACCGGAATTTGTTTCCCGTCACGACGACGCCGTTCAGGAAATGCCCGGCGCCATAGGGACGAATGACAATGCTGCTGAACCAGGGCGCGACCTCGTTCGAGTAGAAGATATTGTCGGTAATGCTCATGGCGCTGAATGAGAAGCCAGCGGTGTAAACAGGGTCTGAATCCCGCTCATTTGTCCATTCGACAAAACAGTTATCGACATAGTTCTCGGCGATGGTCGAGCTGTTGTAAGTTCCGATCATGACCAAACCGGCCGAGCGCACCCCCTGAGTGATGCTGTCTCCCTGGAAAAAATGGTTGCCTAGGACCATGTTGTTGGTCCCTGCCAGCACCGCAAAATGCAGGAAACGAACCGCGCGATTGTGGCGCAACTTGATGTCATTGGCCGTTGAGTTCAACGCAATCGACTTGCGATCCGAGACGTCAAAGGACTCTTCAGAAGACAGGAACTGACAATTATCGACCAACATGCCCTGACACCCTGTACCGATCGAGGTGATACCGCGATCCAAAGGTCGGCTGATAAAACAGTTCGTTATGGCAATTGTGCTGCCTGACGGCGCAAGGCGGATTGCGCTACAGCGGCCATTGCATTGAAACTCGATCTCTTCCATTCCGAACTTGCGCAACGTGCTGAAACCGCTGAAATCAAGCAGATATTTGAAAGACAAAAAGGTAAATGTCTGCGTCCCGGATGCGTTATAGATCGGCGCGTTCAAAGTGATCTCTCCCGCCCCCTCATCCTTGGACCGGACATAGATCTCGCGGCCAACGCCGCTGCCCTGCACCAGCGCGCCGACAGGAATGTTGGCAACATTCGCAACATTGGTCAAACGCGTTGGGTCCGACGGGCTGTAGGTTGCCAGAGATGTGAATGTCTCGGTGCCCCAGGCCGAACTGCTTTGAACATCGAACTGGCCATTGCGGATGATCCGGCGTGTCGAAAACCCTGTTTGTTTGTTCGGAACCGCCGCTGCCATGTCAATCGACTCACTCACCGAAATCTTGCGCCCGCCCAGATCCAGCGATTCATGATCCGAGTTGTTCAGCAAAGCCTGAAAGGCCTTTTTGAATGCCAGGTCCTCGGCGCCGAAGGCCGTGATATAGGCCGGCAGGTTAAAGTTCTTCGTCAGCAAGAGCATCTTGTCATCGGGCATTGTGACCATGCCCTCAAATTCAATCTCAGACGAGATCGTCGTGTTTTCCGTCAACAGGTAGGTGCCATCCGAGACAAAGACACGTCGTCCATTCGCTGCCTGATCAGCGGCGACAAACGCTGCTGTGTCATCCGCTACACCATCACCGACCGCCCCGAAATCACGGATATCGACCAGAGAGATCATGTCGCGCAGGAACACATTGGTGACATCCGTAATCTCGATATCGTCGATCCGGACCACAGCGCCGTTGGTGCCTTCAATATCCAGCCCGAAATGCCCGTACAGGGTGGAAACACCCCAAGGCATATCCACACCCGTCCGTTGCCCCGCGCCCACAATCGCAGTGATTTCATGCACGGTGCCGTACCCGGACAGCTGTGTTGCCGGGCCCTGTTCGACCACGCCCGGCACCTGAACATCACCTGCCCCGCCCGCCCAGGCGGCGATACGAACTTCGGGCAAGGGGCCGCTAATCGCTTTTACCCGAGCTTTGATCTGCAAGTAGCATCCCGGCAGCAGCGGTGTCTGGCCCATATAGCGCAGCTGTTGTGTTGCGTTTACCTTCAGGATTTCCAGACATCCGCCAAAATCCGCATCGGCCGGGACATATACGCCGTTCCCCGATCCGTCATAGGTTGGCGAACCCGGAGTACCATCGCCGCTCGACCACACGTTCAGACCGGATGCGAAAACAGGCGGCATGAATACGATGCCGTCAGTGATTGCCTTATTCATAGAAATCCCTTTCCCAATCGCGCTGCGGTCAGTCGCCGTGCGCATAAACCCAGTGCCCAGGGCCACGCACCCCGAACGCAAAAGTCTGAGTATCGAAAAGGAATTAACCGCCGTTCATATCACCGTGACGGTGGTGTTGCGTTACGCCGCCGGATCCGAATTGCCCAAAAGCTGCACGCCATTGATTTTCCAGCCCTCTTCCTGAGGGATCATCTCGTAGTCCAGAATGTGAATCTGCCCGTCGCCATCCGTGATCATCACCTTCTGCCACAACGCCCCTGAAATTTCGCGAAGTTCCAGAAACCGCACGTCCGCAGGCCGCCAGACCATCGGATAGCCACGCCGGACCATCACCCCGAAATTCTCAGGCGTTCCGAAAAGGCGCTGGATAGTGGGGCTGGCAAATGTAAAGGCGGTTGCGAAATCATCCACCATGAACGCCTGTATCTGCCCCGCGATATTCGCCTCGATCTCGGCGTTTTGGGCAAAGGCACCGGATGCCAGTCCGGCGCTTATAGATACAGCAAGCATAAAACGACGCATGGGGCCACCTCCTGATTGAAGGATAGTCCCACGCGCGATCAGGTCAAATCAGACCAGCTCTCCGGCCAGCGCCTTGTCGATCAAGGCGACTGTTTCCGGCACGCCATAAAGCGCGATGAACCCACCAAATCGCGGCCCCTGGGATGCGCCCAACAACACCTCGTAGAGCGCGGTGAACCAGCCCCGCATAGGGTCAAACCGCTCGCGCCCGACAGAGTAGACCACCGATTGCAGCGCCTCATCCTCGATCGGTCCGTCATATGCCGCCAGCTCTGCTTTCAACGCCTCCAGCGCTTCGCGCTCTTGATCCGTCGGCGCCCGGTGCTGGCGGGTGGGTTTGACGAAATCGTTAAAGTAGCGGACCGCAAAGCCCGCCGCCTGATCCAGATCAGGATGCGTCTCAGCCGTGGCCTCAGGCGCATAGCGACGGATGAACCCCCACAGCGCCTCTTTGTCCTCGGCCCCGGAAACCGAAGCAAGATTCAGCAACATCGCAAAGGGCACCATCAGCGTCGTTTCAGGAACCTCCCCACCGTGGATATGCCACACCGGATTGTTCAACTGCGCCTTCAGCTCCTGCCCCGGATAGGCCCGCAGTTGCTGATGATATTCATCATAGGCCTTGGGGATCACATCAAAATGCATGCGCTTGGCGGTCTTGGGCTTTTGATACATAAAATACGCAAGACTCTCAGTCGGTGCATAGGTCAGCCATTCGTCGATCGAGACGCCATTGCCCGAAGATTTCGAAATCTTCTGACCGTTCTCATCCAAAAACAGCTCATAACTGAAATGCTCTGGCGCACGGCCACCCAACGCCCGGCAGATCGCGTCATAGATCTTTTCGTTGGTGGCATGTTCCTTGCCGTACATTTCAAAATCGACGCCCAGAGCGGCCCAGCGCGCACCGAAATCCGGCTTCCACTGCAGCTTTACGTTGCCCCCCGTGACTGGCAGCGTCCATTCCTTGCCGTCGTCGTCATCAAAGGTGACGGTATAGGTCTCGGCGCAGACCTTTTTCATCGGCACGTACAGAACCCGACCTGTTTCGGGGTGGATCGGCAGGAAGATCGAATAGGTCTGCTGCCGCTCTTCTCGCAGGCTTTTCAACATGATGGCCATTACGGCATCATAGTTGTCGACCGCCCGCTTCAGAATCTCGTCAAACTGACCCGAGCGATAAAAGTCGCGCGCCGAATAGAAATCATACTCGAACCCAAAAGTGTCGAGGAACCGGCGCAACATTGCGTTGTTGTATTCGCCAAAGCTTGGGTATTCGCCGAACGGATCAGGGACCGAAGTCAGAGGACGCTGCAAATGCTCTTCAAGCGCTTCGGGATTCGGCACGTTGCCGGGCACTTTGCGCATACCGTCCAAATCGTCCGAGAAACAGATCAGCTTGGTCGGAATATCCGACAGCGCCTCAAACGCACGCTTGACCATGGTGGTCCGCGCCACCTCGCCAAATGTCCCGATATGCGGCAAGCCGGACGGGCCATAGCCCGTCTCGAACAACACATACCCCTTGTCCGGAGCCCCTTTCTGATAGCGTTTGAGCAACCGGCGCGCCTCTTCAAAAGGCCAGGCCTTGGACGACATCGCGGTTTCACGCAGTTCAGACATTTTCTTTAAGCTCCATCGGGAAAACAGCGTCGGCTTTCGTTTGCCGCCGACCGACCCCTCCTATTGTGCCGGTGCAGCATGAGTCAATAAAGCAAGCTGTTTTTCCTGTCTGGAAACTGGCCTCAGACGACTAACTGATCCAACTTGGCCGCCCAGATGAAGTCATTCTCACTAAGGCCGTCAATTTCGTGGGTCGTCAGCTGAACATCCACATATCCCCATCCAAATCTGATGTCGGGATGATGCCCTTGCTGATCGGCCAGCCAGGCGCAAAGGTTTGCCAGATAGGTCGCCTTGGCAAAGCCTTTGAATTTGAAATGACGGCTGAGAATTTTTGCATCCGCATCCAGCGACCAATCGGAGGTCAACTGGGCCAGATGCGCGCTTGCCGCATCACGGTTCAAAGCTGGAATGCCGCCGGAACAAGGGGCACAGGTCCGATCCGATAGGGTGCAGGTTTGTTCTGATGTGGTCATGTCCAGCTTACTCCGCCGCTGTTGCCTTTTCGGGAAACTTATTCGGCAACAGGCCCAGTGATTGCGCCTTATGCACATCCGCCAGCAAATCCCGATCGGCGGCAGCAAACAGTTCCTCTGGGTCGTCCAGCACGAAATAGCCCATCTGGTGCATATCAATCCGGTAGGGCGTGCGCAGGATCGTCAGAACGTCAAAGGGATCGCGGTCGGGTATTTCGCTTTCCACCGCGTAGAGAAGTTCGGTCGGGGATGAGGCAAGCCCCGATCCCAACGCCTTGATCGCGCCGTCTTGCCTCCGCAGACCAAATTCGATCGAAAACCAATACAGCCGGATCAGCCAAGCATAGTCCTTTTCACCGGCCCGCACCCCAGCCATTCCGATAGCATGACTGAACGCAGCAAATCGCGGATCGCTCAACAACGGAGCATGCCCGAAAATTTCATGAAAGATGTCCGGTTCCTCGATATAATCGAAATCCTCGCGGGACCGGATGAACGAGGCGGCGGGGAAAACCCGGTTAGCCAACATACCAAAGAAAGTCTTGAACCCGATCAGCGCGGGCACCGGCTGTACCCGCCAGCCCGTCATGTCCAGCAGTCGCTCGGAAATATCCACACAAGATGGAACACGGGTTTTCGGAAGCTCCAGCCGATCCAGCCCCGCAAGATAATCACGCGCCATATAGCGCTGTACGTTCTCTTGCTGAGCGGCATAAAGATCAGCCCAGACAGCATCCTCTTCGTCGGTATATGTGATGTGACCATTGGCATTGGCCACCTTGGCGACGTATTTGGTCGACTTTGGCATGAAGGCTCCTCCTGAAACGAGTATAGCCAGCCATCGTGAAATAAATCGTTTGAATGTTTTTCAAAATCATACAATATGACCGAAACGCTTCACAAATCTATATGAAGTGACGCAAATGCTTCAAAACGCCGATATCGCCATCCTGCAAGAGCTTCAGACCGATGGCCGTCTGTCTATGCAAGAGCTCGCGGATCGTACCGGCCTGTCTGCCTCGCAGTGTTGGCGGCGGGTTCGCGATCTCGAAGCTGCCGGGGTTGTGGCAGGCTATACCGCTCGTGTGCCCGCCAAATCCGTTGGCCTGAACGCAATAGCCTATGTTCATGTTGCGCTGCGCGATCATCAGGAAGACAGTATCACTTCGTTTTTGCGGCTGGTTGAGACCGAGGCTCAGATTGTCGAGTGCGCCTCAATCACCGGGGATCATGACTTCATTCTGAAAGTCTATTCGAAAACACCCGAAGATCTTGAGGCGTTCATCATGCAAAGGCTGTTGAAATCGGGGTTAGTCCGCGACACTCGCAGCAATTTTGTACTGCGGCAGACGAAAACACGTGGCCCTTTGCCCATTCTTTGATCTATCGCTCCAAAATCCGTTGAACCTATTCCCTGCCCCACCTATCGTGCGGGATCAGAACAGTTCAATCAGGACACCCCTATGACCAACCAAGTGCCACACCCGATGTCTCCTCAAGATTGCCTCGTGGCGATTATGGTTGCGATCTCTGCATCAGATGAGACCATCCGCACCGCCGAGCTGGTCAAGATCGAGGGCGCGGTCAACATGCTGCCTGTCTTTGCAGAATATGACATCGACCGGATGTATCGCGTTTCCCAGATCGTCTTCGATCTGTTTGAACAAGAAGATGGCCTGGATGCCCTGTTTGGACTGATCCGCGACAACCTGCCCGAACGCCTGAACGAAACCTCCTATGCGCTTGCATGTGATGTTGCGGCTGCAGATGGTACGCTGGCAGAATCCGAATTGCGGCTGCTCGAGGAAATCCGTTACGAGTTGGACATCGACCGTTTGCATGCCGCTGCCATCGAGCGTGGCGCGCGGGCACGGCACACGACCTGACATCAGCTGCTGCCGGCCAGCTTCCCCCACCTTTCGATCAGTGCGCGCTGCAATTTGCGCGACCTGTTATTCCAGCTCCGCCCGCCTTCGGGCCGTTCACGATACGCTCGGGGGATCGTTGCGCGATGCTCTATGTCGGCCGTGAATATCGCAAAGGCCAGCTCTGCCCCATCCGGTGAGGTTATGAACCCGCCCAGGCCCGAGACAAAGTTCAAGGTTCCGGTTTTCGCATTCACTCTGATCGGATGATCCTTGACCGGCCGCCCCTGACTGTCGGCAAGCGTAAATTTCTTCAGCAAAGGCCGGAGGTCTCCGGCTTTCTGCGCCGCCAGCAGCGCGACCACCAAATCCTCGGGCGCTACGCGTGAATCGCCCCCAAGCCCTGAATGATCGACCATCGCAACCCCGGTCACACCATAGGTCTCTGTGGCCCATCTGTTCATCTCGGCGGCTGACTCCGCCAAAGTCTGCGGTCGCGTACCACGCGCCCTCGAAGCAGCGAGCCCCACCATCTCGGCAGTGAGATTGGTCGAGTATTTCAGCATGCCCTGCAATATGCTCTCGAGCGGGTCGCTTTGTTGAATGACCAAAGGGGTTCCATTCGGCATCTGCCGCGTGACCTGCGTCCGCCCCAGCACAATTCCGTTGGATCGGGCCAATGTTCTGAAAACGTCACCTGCATAAAGCGCGGGCTTGCGGACAGGCAGCCACCGCGCCCCATCGCTACCTAACGCGCCTTTGGCAACAGTCCACCGGTCCTGACGGGCGCTGGGTTCGTAGGTATAGATCGGCAGGTTGCGGCCCTCGACCTTCATGGACGCCACTTCCACTGCAGGGGTATAGCGCGTGCTTCGGGCATCCATGGTCACGTCATAGCTGGCGCCCTGCTTTTTCCACTCGAAATGCACGCGATTGAAATTCAGAGAAATGCCGCTGATCGCAGGGCTGTACCCCAAATGATCTGGCTGCCCCGGATCAATGCTGAACACGTAAGGCAACGCGCCATCATATACTTTGAACGCGCCGCGGACCTCGGTGATTCCGGCCTCGCGCAAGTTTGCCGCCATCGCGGCCAGCGCATCCGTATCCAGCAAAGGATCACCACCGCCAACAAGAACAAGATCGCCGTTCAAAATGCCGTTTTCTATGGGCCCCTCAGCGACCAACGCAGTTTCGAACCTGTAGTCAGCACCTAACACATTCAGCGCGTAAAGCGCGGTCAGGGCCTTGCCAACACTTGCCGGTGGCAAACCCCGGTCGCCACCATAGGCTTCAAGCACCGTGCCTGTATCAGCGTCGGCTACAGCAAAGGCGACTTCGCCGCGCAGGTTCGCGGCTTCGACCAAGCGCACAACACCTACGATCGGCTCATCACGAATCTGAGGCCTCAATGATGTAAGCGGTGCCTCAGCCATAACGGCTACAGGCATCAGGGCCGCACCCAGCCCTGCAATAAATCCTCGTCGCGAATAACGATCATTCATGGGTCAATTAAAATCCCAGAGATCACAGGCAAACAACCTGAGATCCGAATTATGGGCCCACAGGGGCTATTCAGGCAACACCTTGTTGCCCCAAACCCCCTGAATGCGCAACTGGGTCGAACTGACATCCAGCATCGGCACATTCACAAAACACCACGCCGGGGCCTGTGCCCGGCCGAGTAAATGCCGCGCCTGCCCGTCGATGCGGTATTTGGCATAGCGACGCGCCGCAGGGGACATACGTGCAGAGATGCGGTCTCCGGGACGGGCAACAACGCCAACCGGTACGGTTTCAATAATCGACTGCCAATCCTTCCACTTATGGAATTGCGCCAGGTTATCCGCGCCCATCAGCCAGACAAACCTGACCTGCGGATAAAGCTTCTGCAGGGCGGCGACAGTATCCGCCGTGGCGCGTGTGCCGGTCTGGGCCTCGATATCCGTCACCTCGACACGTGGATGCTGCATCACAGCTTGCGCTGCCTTCACCCGCCGCGCCAATGGCGCAGGCCCGCGCTCTTTCAACGGATTACCCGGAGAGACCAGCCACCACACCCGATCCAACCCAAAGGCCTTCATCGCCTCGAGTGTCACATGCACATGGCCCTTATGCGGCGGATCAAATGACCCCCCGAACAACCCCACGACCTGCCCGGGCCGTACATATGGGATAGAGCTACGCTGCATCTCTTGCTGATGTTCAGAACTCGGCGGGGTTGTCAATCAACAGGTTGCACAGCGTCGCCCAACCTGACCCGCCCGGGCCGCACCACCTCGGCGCACCAACCGCCATGACCCCGAACGGCGGAATAACCACACTTGCCCAGCGCCTCCTCCATCCGGCTGCACGGCGCGCAGATCACAGTGAAACGCAGGATGGCCTCGCCCACCTGCACCTCACGCCCCTTGAGCGCCGCCAAATTGATTCCTGATACCACCAGATTGCGTCGCAGGGTTTCAGGCGCAACCAGACCCTACCCGATATAGGAGCCTATCGCAGACAGATGTTCCCGCTGGATCAGGGTCACGGCTCGCTTGCCCGCGCAGCTGCGGTCTCCGTCCGGCCCATTAGCAGAGAACATGGCCCCCTCTACAGCGACTATCTCATTCCGCAGCGCAGGCCGCAAACTAATCCAGTCAGCGCAACCTGCTTGTGAGTAGCAAGAAATAACGTATTGGAATGCCGTTGTTATAGCGGTTCCTTCAGTCTGCGTTACTGAACGGACCTTCTTGCAGTTTCCTAGCTTCCCTCCAAGCCCACAACGCAAGGATTATTTGCAGAGTCAAGGCACTGCCATAGCTTGCAGCACCAGTACTGACTGGATAAGCACTACCCCGACAGAAAAACACTAAATCAATAGGAACAATCTATTGCGCAACCTATCATTGGCCACTGCTTTCCTCGCCCTCTCGTCGAATGTTTTGTATGCAGGCGCACAGGAGGATGCCGATTATATAGCCAACGTCACCGTAAACGAAGAAGTCATGCAAGGTGTGCTGGTCGCAATGCGTCCGGTCCTGATACAAGCGGTGCAACAAGATCTAATTTCCAGGGGCATAAAAGTATCTGATACCGAAGCGTTTTTCGACATTGTGATGGACGTATTCATGGATGGATTCATCCACGAACTGCGGATTCCAACGGCTCAATTCTATGTTGAAAATTTCTCAGCTTCTGAATTGCACGAAATAGCCCAGTTCTACCACAGCCCGACGGGAAAGAAGCTACTCCGATTTACGCCTGCAATGATGCAGCATGGCGCAAAAACGGGTCAGGTGGCCGGCGCAAAAGCAGCTCAGATGGTTCAACCCGAAATTGTTCGGCGCATCCACGAAGAAAGTCTCGTAATCGAAAGTAGATCTTTCACCGACAAATTGCTGGAAGCCTTCGAATAAGCTCAGAACTATTCTTGCTCGCCCTTGTCGGCTCGGGTATCACACCGTCCAACCAAATTCCTCCGACCCAAAGGACGCGACATGGCCGCCTATCAATATGTCTACCACATGCAGGGTGTCTCCAAGACCTATCCCGGTGGCAAGAAGTGCTTTGAAAACATCCACCTGAGCTTTCTGCCCGGCGTGAAAATCGGTGTCGTCGGTGTCAACGGCGCCGGTAAATCGACCCTGATGAAGATCATGGCCGGTCTCGACAAGGATTTCACGGGTGAGGCCTGGGCGGCCGAAGGCGCCAAAGTCGGTTACCTGCCACAGGAGCCGAAGCTGGACGAAAGCCTCAGCGTGCGTGAAAATGTCATGCTGGGTGTGGCCGAGAAAAAGGCGATCCTCGACCGCTATAACGAATTGGCGATGAACTATTCGGACGAAACCGCGGATGAGATGGCCAAGCTGCAGGACGAGATCGACAGCCAGAACCTCTGGGATCTCGACAGCCAGATCGACGTTTCGATGGAGGCGCTGCGCTGCCCGCCAGACGATGCCAATATCGCCAACCTCTCGGGCGGTGAGAAACGCCGCGTGGCGCTGTGCAAACTGCTGCTCGAAGCGCCCGACATGCTGCTGCTCGATGAACCGACCAACCACCTGGACGCCGAAACCATCGCCTGGCTGCAACAGCACCTGATCGACTACAAGGGCACCATCCTGATCGTCACTCACGACCGCTATTTCCTCGACAGTATCACCGGCTGGATCCTCGAACTCGACCGGGGCCGTGGTCTGCCTTACGAGGGCAACTATTCCGCTTGGCTGGAACAAAAGGCCAAAAGGCTGGAACAGGAAGCCCGCGAGGACAAGTCTAAGCAGAAGACCCTGCAACGCGAACTCGACTGGATGCGCCAAGGCCAGAAGGCCCGTCAGGCCAAATCCAAAGCCCGGATCAACGCCTATAATGATTTGGCGGAACAGTCCGAGCGCGAAAAGCTGACCCGCGCACAGATCGTCATCCCCAACGGCCAGCGCCTTGGCGGTAAGGTGATCGAGGTCGAAGGCCTGTCCAAACACATGGGCGATAAGCAACTGATCGAGAACCTCGACTTTACCCTGCCCCCCGGCGGAATTGTCGGCGTCATCGGCCCCAACGGCGCCGGTAAATCGACGCTGTTCAAGATGCTCACCGGTCAGGAACAGCCCGACGCAGGCACCATCACGCTTGGCGACACGGTTGAACTGTCCTATGTCGACCAGTCCCGCGATGACCTGAAGGACAACGACACCGTATGGGAGGCGATCACCGGCGGGGCCGAGATCATCCAACTGGGTGACGCACAGGTCAATTCCCGCGCCTATTGCTCCTCCTTCAACTTCAAGGGCGGCGACCAGCAGAAAAAGGTCTCGCTGCTGTCAGGGGGCGAGCGCAACCGAGTCCACATGGCCCGCCTGCTGAAAGAGGGCGGCAACGTCCTGCTGCTCGATGAACCGACCAACGATTTAGACGTCGAAACCTTGCGCGCGCTGGAAGACGCGCTGGTCGATTTCGCCGGCTGCGCCGTGGTCATCAGCCACGACCGCTTCTTCCTCGACCGGATCTGCACGCATATTCTGGCGTTTGAGGGTGATGCCCATGTCGAATGGTTCGAGGGCAACTTCGAGGATTACGAAGAGGACAAGAAACGCCGTCTGGGACCAGACGCGCTGGAGCCGAAGCGGTTGAAGCATAAGAAGTTTGCGCGATGAGACGGAAGCTCAAAAGACGGTTGGAAAAATGGCAACGTAGCGCGCTGAAAATCAGCGCGCCGCTGCGCAAGCGCATCCGGCAAATGTACAAGACAGATTACTGTGTGATCGTCGCAAGCAATGGCAGGTCGGGCAGCACCATGACCTACCATGCGCTGCGCGATGCACTGGAAAGACTGGACCCAAACCTCTCGGGTCAGGCCAGTTTCGTGTCTCGGTTGGACGACGCCACCTTCCAGGCGCCGTTTCTTTACAAGACGCATGATTTTCCGCAGGTTTTGTCAAACTGGTCAAAAGATACCCGAGTCGTCTTTTGCTTTGGCTCGACAAAGGACTCTACCTTTTCAGTCTACACAGCGATGGAAGGCTATGGCCCTGAGTGGATAAAAAAGCACTTCTACAATCTGCATGCGACGGGCACATATGACGAGCTTTTCGAACGTGATGTGCTGCAACAGGCACGGCAGATCAAGGAATGGGTCACTTATGACGACATCCCGGTATTGTGCGTTCACTACGATGCGTTGTGGGAATATCAGGACGAAATCTCTGAATTTACCGGATTGAAATTTGTACCGGCTCCGCGGCGTGAACGGGCTGAAAAAGATATTCCGGAAGATCTGCGAAAGGCCGCGAGCCAAATCTACGATCCGATTGACGAAGTGATTTCCCAGCTTCCCAGATGTTTTGTGGCCTCGCCCGAAATGAACGAGATCGTGGGCAAATTGCCGCTCGCAAAGTGATCCTCGGACGGTCTGGCGCGTGACGTTCTTCCGGGCGCTCGCGAATCCAAAAAATTCAGTCTAACCACATACATTGTATAGATTGTTTCAGGATATTCTGATGCGTAGATTCTGATGCCTGGCGCTAGTTTCAGTCGTTCAGGATTGCAAATCCGGCTTGTCACATCTCGTCTGAACTGGCATACTCAGAGTGCTACCGTTTTTCTATTTCGACCCACTGTCTCCTTCTACGGCGTTCAGTCTATCGATACAGACGACGACGCCAGGCTGTCGCAACTCCGTGGGCAGCACCAGATAAGGAGAACACGGATATGCCTTCAGGCACCGTAAAATGGTTCAACACCACCAAAGGCTACGGCTTTATTGCACCCGAAGATGGCGGCAAAGACATCTTCGTTCACATCTCGGCCGTCGAACGCTCGGGCCTGACCGGTCTGGCCGACAACCAGAAAGTCACGTACGAGCTGCGCTCGGGTCGTGACGGTCGCGAAAGCGCCGACGACATCCAGCTGGCGTAAGCCGCTGTAAGGGCAGGGTTTTCCTCTGCCCTTTTCTATTTGTGCCTGAGCGACCACCTGTAAAAGTGTGTCTCGGCGATTACATCACAAATCAGTTACTCTTCCCCGACGATTGACCGGATCGGATATCATCCGGACACTATGGTCATGATTTTTCTGTTGTATTGAAGAGAGCTGATATGTTGACACGCCGTACATTCCTGACTGCAACAGCAGCAGCAAGCCTTGTTTCGACCGCCGCGTCGGCAAAGAAAGCCGTCGAATACGACCCTACTCCACAATTTGTTCGAATCAAAAAGCAATTCCTGCCAGGCCAGCTTCTGGTGGTTCCACGCTCGTTCTATCTGTACTTCGTAACAGAACCTCGCAAGGCAATCCGTTACGGGTGCGGGGTGGGCAAAGCCGGGCTGGAGTTCACCGGAACAGCGACCATAGACGTCAAAAAGGAGTGGCCCACCTGGCGCCCCACCAATGAAATGATCGAGCGTGAACCAATTACATATGCTCGTTTCAAGGATAACGACTATGTGCAGCCTGGCGGTGACGGCAATCCGTTAGGTGCACGGGCGCTTTATCTGTTCCAGAACGGCGTTGACACTTATTTCCGAATTCACGGGACCACTCAGCCGCAGACCATAGGCCGTGCGGCCTCGAACGGATGTATACGCATGCTGAACACGCATGTCATCGACCTGTACCAGCGGGTGCCGATTGGAACAGTTGTGACGGTCGTCTGATCAATCTTCTGCTGATTTCACAAGTTCCAAAACCTTTGGTCCAAGGTCTTCAACGATGAGGGCCACACCACTGGCGTTGGGATGGATGCCATCTGCCTGCATGTGTTCCCGTACTTCTTCGGGGTTTCCTGCCGCAGTCAAACCTGTGAAAAAACTTGGCGCATATCCAGTCTGATATCGATCCGCCAGATCGGAGTAGATCGCATCAAATGCGGCTTTGTAATCTGGGCCGTAATTCCCCGGCGCCTGCATCCCGACCAACAACACGGCGACCTCAGCGCCATCTGCTGCTTTCAGGATCGTCTCAAGATTTGCGCGTGCAACTGCCGGATCAAGCCCTCGCAACAGATCGTTCCCGCCCAATGCAACGATCATCCCATCCACGTCGGGCGTCAGTGTCCAGTCTACACGCGCCGCCCCTCCGGCGGTGGTGTCCCCGGATACACCCGCATTGATCAGGCGCACATCCGCCCCGTGATCCTTCAACCAACGACCCAGCTGCGGGACAAATCCGTCTTGCTCGGGCAGGCCGTACCCTTGAGTCAAAGAATCCCCGAGAGCGGCAATCACTACGGTTTCTGCTGTGGCCGCAAAGCCGCAACACATGATAAGCACCGGCATCAAAGCCTTGCGCAACATCTCAACTGCTCCATATCCCATTTGATTACCTCGGTTCGGACCAACCCATGATCGCAACTGTTCTATCGCTTGAAAATGCCGCTTTATCGCTGGATGGCAATGCCGGTCAGGTAGATATCCTGCACGACATCACGCTTTCCGTACACAAGGGCGAGACACTGGGTCTGATTGGGCCGTCCGGGTCAGGAAAATCGTCGTTACTGATGCTGATGGGCGGGCTGGAACAGGCGACGGGCGGCCAGGTAACCGCACTCGGGCAAAATCTGACCCGCATGAACGAAGACGAGCTCGCACGGTTCCGACGCAACAGCATGGGCGTTGTATTTCAGAATTTCCACCTGATCCCCACGATGACTGCCCTTGAGAACGTGGCCACACCGCTGGAGTTGGCCGGTCACAAAGATGCCTTTCAACGGGCCGAGGCCGAATTGGAGTCCGTAGGGCTGACGCATCGACGCGACCATTATCCGGCGCAGCTCTCCGGTGGAGAGCAGCAGCGCGTCGCGCTAGCCCGTGCCTCTGCCCCGCGACCACAGATCCTGCTGGCGGATGAGCCTACCGGCAATCTGGACGAAACAAACGGAGCCGCCATCATTGACCTGCTGCTTGGCCTGCGCGACAGGCATGGTGCTACTTTAGTTCTGGTGACCCATAGCCACAGCCTTGCGCGCAGATGTGACCGTGTTGTCCGGCTGCGCGATGGAAGGATTGCCGATGACACAAGGCAAGAGGCTGCCGAATGAGCCTGCGGATGGCCGGGCGGCTGGCGCGGCGGGAACTGCGCGGAGGTCTGCGCGGTTTTCGGGTGTTTCTGGCTTGTCTTGCACTTGGGGTCGCTGCCATTGCCGCTGTGGGTTCGGTCCGCCACGCCATCCAAACCGGACTGACGCAAGAAGGCGCGGCTCTGCTGGGCGGGGATGCACAGCTGGAATTCACCTATCGCTTTGCGGATGAGGCTGAGCGTGCATGGATGAACGACGCGGCCTTAGCCATCTCCGAAGTCGTCGATTTTCGGTCAATGGCAGTCGCGCAGCAGAATAGTGACCCACAGCGGGCGCTTACGCAGGTCAAATCCGTTGACGACTCCTATCCATTGTTGGGCAAGCCAATACTAGAGCCCCAGATGCCCCTGCGTGACGCCTTTACAGGCCAGCAAGGGGCGCCCGGTGCCGTAATGGCTCCCGCTCTGATCGACCGGCTTCAGCTATCGGTTGGGGATCGGTTTTCACTTGGAACTCAGGAATTTGTCCTGATGGCAGCCCTGATCCACGAACCGGACGGGGCGGCAGACGGGTTTGGATTGGGTCCGCGCACGCTGATCCGCACACAGGACTTGCTGAATTCCGGATTATTGGCACCGGGTACTCTGTTTTCCACCAAATACCGTCTGGATCTGCCGCCGGGGTCTGATCTTACAGCTCTTTCGGCGCAGGCAAGCGAAGCCCTTGAAGGCAGCGGAATGCGGTGGACCGATGCACGGAACGGTGCCCCCGGCATTTCAGAATTTGTTGCCCGGCTCAGCGCTTTTCTGGTTCTGGTTGGACTATCCGGGCTGGCTGTTGGCGGCATCGGCGTATCTGCAGCGGTGCGCGCCTATCTGGCGCAAAAGACTGAAACCATTGCTACCTTGCGTACTTTGGGTGCCGATCGGGCGACCGTGTTTCAGACTTATCTGATCCAGATCGGTATTCTCTCTGGCATCGGCATTTTTCTGGGCATCATATTGGGTGGATCGGTGCCTCTGCTGCTTGCGCCGCTGATCGAAACTCGCCTGCCTGTGCCCGCAGTGTTCTCGTTCTATCCGCAGCCTCTGGCTGAAGCCGCGCTTTACGGCGTGCTCACCGCCTTTTTGTTCACACTCTGGCCCCTTGCCCGTACTGAAGAAGTCCGCGCTGCGACCCTGTTTCGCGATGCGCTGTCTTCGACGCGCTTCCTGCCCCGTGCAAAATACATCCTAGCGACAGGCATCGGGCTTGCGGCGCTGATCGGCGCAGCTGCCTTTTTCAGCGGATCGGCGCGCCTGACCCTTTGGACCAGCGGCGGGTTGGCCGGAGCGCTGGTTCTGCTTTCGATGGCAGCGCTGGCGATCCGCAAACTGGCGCGCCTGACCACAAAACCCGCCCGAGGGAATCCTCCCCTGCGATGGGCCCTGTCGGCCATTTCCGATCCGCGCGAAGGGGCCGCATCGGTTGTCCTGTCGCTGGGGTTGGGCCTGTCGGTACTGGCCGCAGTCGGGCAAATCGACGGCACCCTGCGAAACGCGATTTCAGGAAACCTGCCCGATGTCGCCCCTTCTTATTTCTTCGTCGATATCCAGAAAGAGCAGATGCCTGGCTTTACCGAACGGCTGGAAAACGACCCTGCCGTAAGCCGGATCCAAAGCGCGCCCATGCTGCGCGGAATCATCACGCAGATTAACGGGCAGCCCGCGATTGAGGTCGCCGGGGACCACTGGGTACTGGAAGGCGACCGCGGGGTCACCTATTCCGACGCCCCGCCCTCGAACGCACGGGTCACCGCCGGGGAATGGTGGTCCGAAGACTATTCCGGAACGCCTCAGGTCAGCTTCGCCGCTGAAGAGGCCGAAGAGATGGGCCTGAAGCTGGGTGACCAACTGACCGTCAACATATTAGGGCGCGACATCACCGCAGAGCTCACCTCTCTGCGCGAGGTGGATTTCTCGACCGCCGGGATGGGTTTCATCATGTCCATGAACCCGTCGGCCCTGGCCGGCGCCCCGCATAGCTTCATTGCCACCGTCTATGCCGAAGAGCAGGCCGAAGCCGCGATCCTTCGTGATCTGGCGGGTAAATTCCCCAATATCACCGCAATCCGTGTCCGCGATGCGATTGACCGGGTCTCGGGTCTGCTGGCCGGGTTGGCCGCTGCGACGTCTTATGGGGCTGGTGTATCGCTGCTAACCGGCTTTCTGGTCCTGATCGGCGCCGCGGCAGCGGGTGAACCAGCCCGGCGGTACGAGGCCGCAGTCCTGAAGACCATCGGTGCCGACCGTCGGCGCATATTGATCAGCTTTGCCCTTCGGGCTGTTCTGCTGGGGTCTGCCGCTGGAATTGTGGCCCTGATGGTGGGCATCCTCGGCGGCTGGGCGGTTGCGACATATATTTTCGACACCAGCTTTGACGTCATCTGGCCATCTGCCATCGGCATCGTATTGGCCGGGATCATCGTCACGCTGGGCGCGGGGTTGATCTTTGCCTTGAAACCCCTTGCCGTTCGCCCGGCGCGCATCTTGCGCGCCAGCGACTGAGTTTATCGGACGCAGGCGACGGGCTGCAAAATCGACAGCAGATTTGCATTGTCACACACCAGCGAATCCAGCGTGATTTCGTCCAGCGAGGCATAAAAAACCTCGGCCGCGTCCCGCAGCGCAAGGCGCAGCCGGCAGGCGTTGGTGAGCGGGCATGTATTGTCGGCATCCGCAAAGCACTCGGCAATCGGCAAGTCGCCCTCGATATGTCGAAAAACCGAACCGATCCGAATCTGATCAGCAGATCTAGCGAGTACCATACCACCATTGCGACCGCGATGAGTGCTCAGATAATCTAACTGGCTGAGTTGGTTGATCACCTGCGCCAAGTGGTTTTCCGAGATATTGCAGGTCTTTGCGATCTCGGATTTGGTCACCAACCTGTCTGGATTTGCTGCACAATACATCAGTAGGCGCACAGCAATATTTGTCCGCTTGGTTATCCGCATGTTTGCCTCCCTAAGTTCAACATGCTGCCTTATTGCATGTTGGGCAAAAAAGCGGTTTGACATACATCAATTCCCGGTCAGAAGTGATCCCGCATGGCAGACCCCTATTTCTTTGGCTACGGCAGCCTCGTGAATCTCGCGACCCACGATTTCCCCGACCCGCATCCCGCGCAGTTGAAGGGATGGCGGCGGGCCTGGCGGCATACCGATTTGCGCCCGGTCGCTTTCTTGACCGCCATTCCGGATCCCACTTCTGAAATCGACGGCATGATTGCCCATGTCCCAGGCAATGACTGGGACGCGCTGGATCAACGTGAGTGGGCCTACGACCGCGTTCCAGCGACTAAGGCCGTCACCCATTCTCTGCCACACGAGGTTGAGATCGCTGTTTATGCCGTACCTGATGACCGTCAATCCGCGGCCAGCCGGCGCCACCCCCTGCTGATGAGCTATATCGACGTGGTTGTGCAAGGCTATTTGCGTGCGTTCGGGTCCGAGGGCGCCGATCGCTTTTTTGCCACCACTGATGGCTGGGACGCCCCGATCCTGAATGACCGGGCAGAGCCGCGGTATCCGCGCCACCAGGCATTGAAACCGGATGAGACTTGTTTTGTGGATGATCGGCTGAAGCGAATAGCAGCCCAGATCGTAAAGACCTTATAGAAAAAAGGCGCGGCCAGGAGACCACGTCTTATCACAATCTAAGGCACTAAGATCAGCCGCGCGCGCGGATCACCTGCAAAAGGGGCAACAGGGTTGCCATCTCGGGGCCGCGCTCCATCCCTGTCAGTGCCTTGCGTAAAGGCATGAACAGACTCTTGCCCTTGCGGCCTGTCGCGTCTTTCACCGCGCTGGTCCACTGCCCCCATGTCTCGCCGTCGAACGGGCCTTCTGGCAACAACGCCACGGCCTCGGTGATGAACTCTCGGTCTTCATCGGCAATCAGAGGTTCGGCACCGTTACGGCACAGCTCCCACCACCCTCTCAGGTCTGCCAGAGTGGTGATGTTCTCGCGGGCCATGGCCCAGAACGGTTCGGCCAGTTCGGCCGGTACGCCCGCATCTGCCACAGAATCCGCAACGTCGGCCAATGACAAAGATTGCAGGTGTTTTGCCGTCAACGGAAACAGGTCCTGAACGTCAAACTTGGTCGGTGCGGCACCAAAACGACCAATGTCAAATCCATCGATCAGCTCGGCCATCTCTGTCCGCAACTCAACCGGGTCGGATGAGCCCAGACGCGCCATCAAGCTGAGCAATGCTAACGGCTGTACGCCCTGCTCGCGCAGATCACGCAGAGCCAGCGTGCCCAGTCGCTTAGACAGCGCCTCGCCCTGGGGGCCGGTCAGCAGAGAATGATGTGCAAAACGCGGGCAAGTACCACCCAGCGCTTGGATGATCTGAATCTGCGTCGCGGTATTGGTCACATGGTCCGAGCCACGCACCACATCGGTCACACCCATTTCGGTATCATCGACCACCGACGCAATCGTGTACAGAACTTGACCGTCGCCCCGGATCAGAACCGGGTCAGAGACCGAGGCCGCATCAATCGAAATATCGCCCAGAATGCCGTCGGTCCACTCGATCCGTTCATGATCCAGCCTAAAGCGCCAGACTCCGTTGCCACGTTCTGCCCGCAGCGCGTCTTTCTCGGCGTCGTTAAGGTTCAATGCTGCGCGGTCATAAACCGGCGGCTTGCCCATATTCAGCTGCTTCTTGCGCTTGAGGTCCAGCTCGGTCGGGGTTTCGAAAGCCTCATAGAAACGACCCATCTCGCGCAGCTTGTCGGCTGCCTCGGCATAGCGGTCCAGACGCTCGGACTGTCGTTCGACCCGGTCCCAATGCAGGCCCAACCACTCGAGGTCCTGCTTGATGGCATCGACATATTCTTCCTTCGATCGCTCGGGGTCTGTGTCGTCGATACGCAGGATGAAGGTGCCGCCAGCCTTGCGGGCAATCAGGTAGTTCATCAGAGCTGTGCGCAAGTTGCCCACATGGATGTAACCGGTGGGTGACGGGGCGAAACGGGTGGTTGTCATAGGAGTCTCCTGTTGGCGCGGCTCTTCTCACAGGATGGGCAAATTGTCCAGCCACCGCACCGGTTCACGCCAACGTCAGGTGGCAATCCTCGGGCGATACCCTATCTTCAAAGTGCTGGCACACACAGGGAGATCTCAAAATGACCGTTACACTAACTCGTAGGGCCGCACTGGGCGCGGCGGCAGCATTGCCTTTTGCATCAGCTGCTACCCCAATCCTGGCTGCAGCAAGCGATACCAAAGCGAATTCAACCATCGCGAAATCGTTCCAGCTGGGCGATTTCACCGTAACAACTCTGTTGGATGGCAGCCTGCCGCGCGATGGCGCCAAAGAGATTTTCGGCGGCGGTGCCACGGATGAGGAATTTGCAAACGTATCGGCCCAGAATTTTATTCCTGCCGATAAAGCCCAGTTCTTTTTCACACCAACGCTGGTCAATACCGGATCTGAACTTGTGCTGTTTGATACTGGCCTTGGGCAAGGCGGCATTCAGGCGGCATTGGCAGATGCAGGCGTGAACCCGGATCAAATCGACGTCGTCGTCATCACCCATATGCACCCTGACCATATTGGCGGCATGACCACAAATGACGCGCCAACCTTCCCGAATGCGCGCTATGTCACCGCATCATCCGAGTATGACTTTTGGGCCGCGCAGGATTCCGGCAATCGGGTCGGCGATCTGGTCGCCGCCAAAGTGACCCCAATGGCCGAAAAGATGACCTTTGTCGGCGATGGCGGCGAGGTTCTGTCCGGAATAACCGCCGTTTCAGCGCATGGGCATACCCCCGGACACACGGTCTTTCATCTGGAAAGCAACGGTCAACGTCTGGTGCTGACGGCCGATCTGGCCAATCACTATGTGTGGTCTTTTGCTCGTCCCGAGTGGGAGGTAAAGTTCGACATGGACAAAGTCGCAGCCACCGCTTCACGCCGCAATGTGCTGGGGATGCTGGCGGCAGACAAAGTTCCGATGATCGGATATCACATGCCCTTCCCCGCAGCCGGTTACGTCGAGGCGCGCGGCGATGGGTTCCGATTTGTCCCGGTCAGCTATCAGATGATGGGTTAACGTCTAATACCCCAGGTCCGGCCGGATTTTCGACCCGTCCACAAAGCGGGACAGGCGGAAAACGGCCGGATTAACACAGGGGACATTGCCCGAGACCAGATCAGCCATCAGCCGCCCGGCACCGGGCCCGATCCCGAACCCATGACCCGAGAAACCCGTAGCGATGAACAGGCCGGGCCTGTGGTCCACGTGCGAGATGATCGGGATCGCATCCGGCGTTACATCAATCATCCCTGCCCAACTCTGAACGATTTCAGCCTGCTTTAGCGCGGGAATACCACTGATTGCGCTTTTCCAAGCCCGCCGCAACGCCCGGCGCGATGGTTCGGGATCCAGAGTGCGGCAAAGTTCGAACGGTGTCACATCCGTGGGCAACCACCTCCGATCCTGTCGCGCCTCCTCGGCCCACCGCTTCGACACCCGAAACCGCAGCGACCGCCACTCCTGGCGAAACGCAGGAAGAAATTGCCACGCCAGACGAAGGCTATCCGGCACGATATCAACGGTGTTTTCGTGCCCGGACGCAATCGTATACCCTCCGTCGTCCCGCTTGCGTATTGCAAAATCGTCCGACCACAAGGCAGCCTCAGGACCGGAAACCGGAGAGGTTCGGAATACGGTGTTCAGCACCTTCAGTTGTGGAAAATCAACTCCAGCATTCCCTGCAAACAAGCGCGACCACGCACCGCCCGCCAGTACGACATTGCCGCAGGCCACGCGACCGCGTTCTGTGAAGACACCGACGACACGGTCCGCCTCTGTATCCAGACAGCGCACTGCACAGTTGGTCATCAACAGGGCCCCCCGGTCACGCGCAGCTTCGGCGATTGCGGGTGCAGCCCATTGCGGTTCCGCCCTACCGTCTTGCGGCATAAACAATGCGCAATCCAACCCCGTCTGATGGTCTGGCATAAGTTCCGCCAACAGAGCCCCGGACACCATCCTTGCCCCAGTATTCAACCCCTCCACATGGCGAAGCCAGCGTTCAAGATTGCTCTGTTCCCGCTTGCCTGAGGCGCCGAACAGGATACCGGCCTGTGTGAAACCTGTCTTGCGCCCGGTGCGTTGATCGAGCTGCGCCCAGATACGCTGTGATTCCTGCATCAGCGGGATTTCCCGAGGATCGCGCATACCCAAACGCACCCATCCCCAGTTCCGTGAACTCTGCTCGGAGGCAATTTGTCCCTTTTCGCACAGAAGGACAGACATTCCCCGCTCTGACAGTTCGAGGGCGGTTGATGCCCCAATAATTCCTCCACCAATGACAACAACATCAACGGCTTTTGGCAGCTTTAGATCGGGTTCAACAGCATTAGGCTTGGGGCCAGGCATCAACCGCTCATAATTCATTGCACGGACCGCAATGAAGGCGCGGGATCAGGACAGACGCAACAGAAGAAACTTTGCTTCAATGACTATTGCTCAGGCCTGTGACCATTCGGCCAACGTGGCAAGCCAGCGCATCTAATTCAGGATTTTGAAAACTTCAGGCCGCGCCGCACAATTCAGCCAGTTTCTGACGCAAAGAGGTAGCGATACTGCCTTCCGGCACCTTGGCTTCTGTTTCCAGAAACTGCGCGCAGGGGCCCACCGTCGTGGATTCCTCTTTGGGCACTTCTTCATTCAACAAATTGGCAATGGCAGCATCTACCTTTGCCTCATCCAGAGACCGACCTTCGGATTGCATAGACCGCCATTTTGGCGGTGAATGAAGCGGTTTATCGTATTCATCGTACATAATGGCACCAAATCGTTAACTCAGACATCCAATTTCGGACGCGTCGCTAAAGACCGAAGGGAAAGCTCATAAACACCTATTTCCCACAATGCGTCGCATCCGCCCCACATGGGGCAACAATCAAGCTAAAATGTGGCAAAAAAAAGACCGAGCATCAAGTGGGGCTCGGATACGCCCAAGAAAATCTAAGCCGCTGCACTCAAAAACAAAAACAGTTCCAGAAGCAGACGACTATTGCCCATAAATTGGAAACAGTTTTCGCGTCAGAATGGTGATTCCTGTAAGGCGTCAGGTCCTGTCGCGCCAACGATTCACGATAGGATACCTACGATCCAGCCAGAATGCCCGCTTGGTCAAACGTGTCCCCGGGGCGGACTGAGACCGTTTGTATTCGCTGATATAGACCAAATGTTCGATCCGGCGCGCAACGGCTTCTTCGAACCCGGCGGCCACGCAATCCGCGATCGACCCATCCTGATCAACCAATATATCCAGAATGGCGTCCAGAACCGGATAATCCGGCAGGCTGTCAATGTCCTTCTGGTCTTCGCGCAACTCGGCACTAGGAGGTTTGTCGATGACCGAGGGTCGGATGACCTCACCCTCGGGGCCTTTCATCCAGCCGCGATGATTGGCATTGCGCCAGCGGCAAGTCTCGAACACGCGGGTTTTGTACAGGTCTTTGATTGGATTATAACCACCGTTCATATCCCCATAGATCGTGGCATATCCAACGGCGACTTCGGATTTGTTACCTGTGGTCAGCAGCATCTCGCCGAACTTGTTCGACAGGGCCATCAGCAACAGCCCCCGCAGGCGGGACTGGATGTTTTCTTCGGTCAGATCTTCGTCTCGCCCGGCAAACAATGGGGCAAGCGTATCCGTGATCGCCGCGCGCCCCTGTGCAATAGGGACGAAATCATAGTGAACACCCAACGACTTAGCCACCGCTTCGGCATCATCCAAAGAATCCTGGCTGGTATATTCCGACGGCAACATCACGCAGCGAACATTTTCAGCGCCAATCGCATCCACCGCTATTGCCGCGACAAGGGCTGAATCAACGCCGCCAGAGAGACCCAGAACACCCTTTTTGAACCCGGTTTTGGCCATGTAATCACGCAGAGACTGGACCATCGCGCGATAGTCCTGCTCCCACGCATCTGGCTGCGGCACAATCTCGTCCGGAATTATGCGCCAACCTGCATCGCCGCGTTCAAGATCCACATGCGCTATCGCTTCGTCGAACACAGGCATTCGGAATGCCAGTTCTCCGCCTGGATTCAACCCGAAGGTCGCCCCGTCAAAGACCTGATCGTCCTGCCCTCCGACCATGTTCAGGTAAATCAGCGGCAATCCGGTCTCAACCACGCGCGCCACCATATGGTTCAGGCGCACATCATATTTGTTTCGGAAATAAGGCGAGCCGTTGGGGATCAGCAGAAACTCGGCTCCTGTCTCCTCCAGCGTCTCGGCAACATCCGGATGCCAGCTGTCTTCGCAGATCGGGCTGCCGATCCGAGAGTTGCCAACCGAATAGGGACCGCCCAGCGGGCCGGAATCATATAGGCGCACTTCGTCAAAGACTGTCTCATTCGGCAGGTGATGTTTCAGCACTTTACTGCTGATCCTGCCGTTCTTGAGGATGAGATAGGCGTTATACAGCCGGTCATCTTCGAACCACGGCCCACCGATCGCAATCGCAGGCCCATCGGCGCAACGTTCCGCAAGCGCCTCAACAGCTTTCATTGCGGCTTTGTGGAACGCGGGCTTGATCACAAGGTCCTGCGTATTATAGCCGGTGATGAACATCTCGGGGAAAGCAACAAGTTGGGCACCGGCCTCTCGCGCCTGCTCCCACGCAGAAAAAGCCTTGGCCGCATTGCCTTCCAAATCCCCGACAATGGGATTGAGTTGCGCCAGAGTGATACGGAAACGGTCGGCCATACTGCCCTCTTGCCCTCGTCTGTCCTATTGCCATTTACCAGATCGCACCGCGAGTGAAAGACCAATAAGGCAAAAGCCGTTGCCCTGCCTGCGTCGGTATCCTAGTTTTGCGCAAAAGCACGATGCTCGCGCAGACAGGACCAAACATGAACGTTTTTCGCACTTCAATCGCCGCAGTTGCATTGACCCTGTCAGCGCTGACCGCCTTCGCGCAGAACGATCAGGTAGTCGTGGCCGATGACGAAGTGGGCGGCGTATACGAAGGCACGTTCCTAAATGGCCTGCGGCACGGAACCGGCACCTACCAGTTGCCAGATGGTTTCGAATACGAAGGCGAATGGATCGAAGGAGAAATTCAGGGTCAGGGTATCGCGCGCTATGCTAACGGGTCGATCTATCAGGGCGCCTTTGCCAACGGTCAACCCGAAGGGTTCGGAACGATCATCTATGCTGATGGTGGCAGCTATGAAGGGGAATGGGCCGATGGCTCGTTCAACGGCCAAGGAGTCGCCGTCTATGCCAACGGAGCGAAATACGAAGGTGGGTTCAAGAATGCCCGGCACCACGGTAAAGGCACTCTGACCGACCCGACCGGAGAGGTGTACGAGGGCGGCTGGGTCGACGGGGTCAAGCAGGGCAAAGGCAAGATAACCTCAGCCAAAGGCAACGTGTATGAGGGCGATATCAAAGACGGCAAGCGTCATGGCACAGGCAGCCTGACGCGGCCGGAAGGTATGAGTTATACGGGTGACTGGTCCGAAAATCGCATGACCGGAAAAGGCCGTCTACTGCAAGCCAATGGCGATTTGTATGAAGGCGACTTTTTTGATGGGCGCCGACAAGGCAAGGGCAAGGCAACCTATGCCAGTGGCGCCATTTACGAAGGTGACTATCACGATGATCGCCGCCACGGCAAAGGCCGTTTTCTGGGCACGGACGGGTTTGACTATACTGGTGAATGGAAAGACGGCCAGATTGAGGGCCTCGGAGAGCTGACCTATCCTGACGGTTCGACCTATGTCGGTGATTTCAGTGCAGACCTGCCCCATGGCAAAGGAATGCACACCTATCCTGATGGCCTGATTTACGACGGCGACTGGATCGCCGGAGTCTTCGAGGGTCAGGGCAAGGCCACTTACCCGAACGGCGCCATCTACGATGGGCAGTTCAAGAACGGTCTGAACCACGGCACCGGTGTTCTGACATTTGCAAACGGGTACAAATATGAAGGCGATTGGGTCGACGGTGCGCGCCAGGGCGAGGGCAAAGCCAGCTTCCCGGACGGAACGACCTACAAGGGCGATTTCAAAGATGGGCAGCGCCACGGGCAAGGATCGATAACCACACCGCGCGGCTTCACCTATACAGGCGGTTGGGTCGAGGGGAAGATCAGCGGCACCGGAACCGCTACCTATGCGACTGGTGACGTGTACGAAGGTGGGTTTTTGGACAACAAACGCCACGGTGACGGCACGATGCGCTATGCAGACGGCAAAGAAGAAACCGGCGTCTGGGAAAACGGTGTTCTGCCGGGTGAAAACACCAGCGAGCCGCAGGAGAGTGCTCCGGCAGACGACAGCGCGACAACGGCAACCAGCCCTGCCTCTGACGGTTAGCGGGTCTCACCACGGCACAGGTTTTCCAGCCCAGTCGAAGAACCCGCCCGTGTCTGCGGGCACAAGTGCCTTGGCGACGCTCAGCAGGTTTCGCGCGGCTTCATCCGATTCAACGGCCGGGTGTCGCCCGACATATTTGCGCGTGAATTCTGTACGCACTGTGCCCGGATGCAGGGCCACACAGATCGCCTGTTTGTGGGTGCGGGCCAGCTCAATCGCGGATGTGCGCACGATCTGATTGGCCGCCGCTTTTGCGGCCCGATAGCTGATCCATCCCCCCAGCCGATTATCTCCGATTGATCCGACGCGGGCGGACAACACCGCCACGACAGATCGCCTTTCCCGTGGCAACAGCCGCGCGGCCTGTGACAGCACAAGGGCCGGGCCAACCGCATTCAGGGCAAACTGGTCCATCATTGCTTGCGCTGAAATTGATCTGATGGACTTCTCTGGCTGTGCACCATTGATTTCCAAAGCACCCGTCGCAACGAAGATCATGTCAAACGGGCATTGCAATGCTTCCAGAGCCGGGCCGACAGCTTCGACATTCGTGAGGTCGAAACCATCAGCAGAACGCGACAAGGTGGTTACGTCTACGGATTGCATGGTCAACAGCCTTTGCAGCGCGGCACCGATACCACCCGAGGCACCTATGATGAGAGCTTTCTCCATTCCGGATCAACTAGCGGTCTTCACTCGGCAATCAACCGTCACGATTCGTGCAGGTTTTGACGTCTGCATGAAATTCCTACTTTTCATTCCCCGCATGCGCTGTATAAGCTCAACCCCATGATCAACCGCGCAGATATCCTTGTTGCCGACACCGCCCCCTGCGGTGCGTCTCTGCGTGGCCTACTGATCCTAATCCGCCTCTGAGCGTGCCACCCGGCGCGCCCGCTCAGAGGAGGACGCCCGCGCGCCATAGGCTTTAGGACAGAAGAAGAAAGAGAATCCCATGACCAATGTGACCGACCAAGACCGCGTCTTGATCTTTGACACCACTTTGCGCGACGGCGAGCAGAGCCCCGGCGCGACCATGACCCATGCCGAAAAGCTGGAAATCGCGGAACTGCTGGACGAGATGGGTGTCGACATCATCGAGGCCGGTTTCCCGATCGCATCAGAAGGCGACTTCAAAGCCGTCAGCGAGATTGCCGAGCGATCACAAAACAGCCGCATCTGTGGGTTGGCCCGTGCGAATTTCGCTGATATCGACCGCTGCTGGGAGGCGATCAAACACGCTGGCAAGAACCGCATCCACACTTTCATCGGCACTTCTCCACTGCACCGTGCCATTCCGAACCTGACCATGGACGAGATGGCTGACAAGATCCACGAAACCGTCAGCCACGCCCGCAACCTGTGCGAAAATGTACAGTGGTCGCCGATGGATGCGACCCGGACCGAGTGGGATTATCTGTGCCGTGTGATCGAGATCGCGATCAAGGCCGGTGCCACGACGATCAACATCCCCGACACTGTCGGTTACACGGCACCTGTCGAATCCGCTGACCTGATCAAGCGCCTGATCGAAACGGTTCCGGGCGCGGATGAGGTGGTGTTTGCCACCCATTGCCACAACGATCTTGGCATGGCGACGGCGAACTCTCTGGCGGCTGTCGCTGGTGGTGCGCGTCAAATCGAATGCACCATCAATGGCCTTGGCGAGCGTGCGGGCAATACTGCGCTGGAAGAAGTTGTGATGGCGCTGCGCACCCGCAATGACATCATGCCGTGGCACACTGGCATTGATACCACCAAGATCATGCATATTTCGCGCCGGGTTGCGACGGTTGCGGGCTTCCCAGTTCAGTTCAACAAAGCCATCGTCGGCAAGAATGCCTTTGCGCATGAAAGCGGAATCCATCAGGACGGCATGCTGAAGAACCGAGAGAATTTCGAGATCATGCGCCCTGAAGATATCGGCCTGTCGGGCACCTCTTTGCCGCTTGGCAAACACTCGGGCCGGGCTGCATTGCGCGATAAGCTGGAAACGCTGGGCTTTGAGGTCGGAGACAATCAGCTCAAGGACATCTTCGTGCGGTTCAAGGATCTGGCCGACCGCAAGAAAGAGGTTTTTGACGACGACCTGATCGCGTTGATGAGCCAGGATGATGAGGCCGACGATCACCTGCAGTTGGTTTCGATGAAAGTCACCTGCGGCACCGGCGGTCAGGCGGAATCGACGGTCGAGCTGGAAGTGGATGGCAAGGACATTGTCGCGACCGAACATGGCGACGGTCCAGTCGATGCCACCTTTAAAGCCATTCGCCGAATCTATCCCAACACCGCCCGCCTGCAACTGTATCAGGTCCATGCTGTGACCGAGGGTACTGATGCGCAGGCAACCGTATCGGTTCGGCTGGAAGAGGACGGCATGATCGCCACCGGTCAGTCAGCGAATACCGATACGGTCGTGGCATCCGCCAAGGCCTATATCCACGCACTGAACCGCCTGATCATGCGCCGTGAAAAGGCCGGGCCAGGTGCAGACACGCGTGAAATCAGCTATAAGGACCTGACCTGACAGCCGGATGACACTCCCAAGGGCTCCCGCACCCGCGGGTGCCCGGCTACGCCGGACGCCCTTGCGGCTTTGGGCCCGGCAGCGCGCCTGCGGCGCGCTGCCGGGCCCAACACGTTTGATGGCATCTTTAGATGCTGGCAAATGGGGCGGGAGAACCCTGTGGTCCGAAATCAGACTGGCGTCACAGCCCTTTGAACAGCTGAGACAAGCGATCCATTTCATCTTGGATGCCAAAGGGCGCGTTCAGCAGGAACATCCCTGATCCGACCATTCGATGACCTTCCCGCGCAGGTGCAAACCGGACTTCATGACTGATCGCCTTGGGAAAGCCCTGCGCCTTCAACGCGGCAACCATCGGGGCCTGACGTTGATCGGTCAGGATCGGATACCACAGCGCGATGACGCCCACATTCCATTTACGGTGCAGTTTTGAGATCACGCCCGGTAGCCGGTCATAATCCGCCTTCACCTCATAGCTGGGATCAATCAACAGCATCCCGCGCCGCGGCGTTGGTGGCAGCAACGACTGCGCCAGCTCAAACCCGTCCTGTTTGTACTCCTTTGCCCCAAAGGGGGACATGGTCATCGACAATGCCGCGTATTCCTGCGGGTGCAGCTCTGCGAAATGCAGGCTGTCCTGCCCCCTCAGCAGGTTGGCCGCGATCAGCGGCGAACCGGCATAGCTGTTTTCTCCGTGCCGTTCATGGACCTTGGCCAACGCCAGAGACAAAGGATGATCTGCTGGGAACCACCCTTCGCGCTGCGCTCGCTTGATACCTACGGCTGCCTCGCCTGTGCGCACGGCTTCTGCTGCGTCTAGCTGGTACAGGCCACGCCCGGAATGGGTTTCCAGATAGGTTATCGGCTTATCTTTTCGCGTCAGATAGTCCAGTACCCATGCCAAAAGAGCGTGCTTTTGAACATCAGCCAGATTCCCGGCGTGGTAAATGTGTTGATAAGAGAGCATGTTGCCTTCTAAAGTCCCTCTCAATAAGGCGGAAAGGTGCTGAGTTACGCGGAATCAGCCCTTTTACCGGGCGAGATGGCACCCTATAAGACATCCGTCCCGGAACCGTCGAGTCGCGGGCAGTAGAAATTCTGACGAACGGGATCAGTACAACATGGGCATCTTTGGCAATCTGGGCGGCTTGTTCTCAGCGGACATGGCGATCGACCTTGGAACAGCAAATACGCTTGTTTATGTCAAAGGGCGCGGTGTGATCCTGTCGGAACCTTCAGTTGTGGCTTACCACGTCAAGGATGGGGTTAAGAAAGTCCTCGCCGTCGGTGAGGATGCCAAGCTGATGCTGGGCCGAACCCCTGGTTCGATCGAAGCGATCCGCCCCATGCGCGAAGGCGTGATTGCGGATTTCGACACCGCTGAAGAAATGATCAAGCACTTTATTCGTAAGGTGCATAAACGCTCCACATTCTCAAAGCCCAAAATCATTGTCTGCGTCCCCCATGGTGCTACGCCTGTTGAAAAACGGGCCATTCGCCAATCGGTTATGTCCGCAGGCGCTCGCCGGGCGGGCCTGATCGCCGAACCCATCGCTGCGGCTATTGGTGCAGGAATGCCCATCACTGACCCGACCGGCAACATGGTCGTGGATATCGGCGGCGGCACCACCGAGGTTGCCGTTCTGTCGCTGGGCGACATTGTCTATGCCCGTTCGGTCCGCGTTGGCGGAGACCGAATGGATGAGGCGATTATCTCATACTTGCGCCGCCAGCAGAACCTGTTGGTGGGTGAATCCACCGCCGAACGGATCAAGACCACCATCGGAACCGCCCGTATGCCTGATGACGGACGTGGCCAGTCGATGCATATCCGTGGCCGCGATCTGTTGAATGGCGTGCCCAAAGAAATCGAGATCAGCCAGGCGCAGGTCGCCGAGGCCCTGTCGGAACCGGTTCAGGCAATCTGCGAAGCCGTTATGACCGCACTTGAAACTACGCCGCCTGATCTGGCCGCAGATATCGTGGACCGCGGCGTGATGCTGACCGGTGGCGGTGCGCTGCTGGGCGATCTGGATCTGGCACTGCGCGAACAGACAGGTCTGGCCGTGTCGATTGCGGATGAAAGCCTGAACTGTGTGGCTTTGGGCACCGGCAAGGCACTGGAATACGAAAAACAGCTGCGCCACGCGATTGACTACGAAAGCTAAGGCGCGCACCCTCTAATGGGTACATTCGGGCGCGAGCAGCACGGGAAGGAGTCCTGTGGCAAAGGACCGATCACAGCGCGATGAATACACCACCCCGCTCCGCCGTCTGCTGCTGGGGATTGTGGTTCTGTGCCTTCTGGGCATCTTTCTGGTCTGGCGCATTGACAGCCCTCGCGTCGAACGGTTTCGGGCGCAGGTTGTCGACAACGTGGTGCCCTCGATGGATTGGGCGATGGTTCCGGTTACCGCTGCGGTCAATCTGGCACGGGATTTTCAGAGCTATCAACGCCTGAGCGAGCAGAACCAGGAATTGCGCAGCGAGTTGCGTCTGATGCGCGCCTGGAAAGAGGCCGCACTGCAACTTGAGCAGGAAAATGCCCGGCTTCTGGATCTAAACAATGTGCGTCTCGATCCGCGCCTGACCTATATTACCGGGGTCGTCATGGCCGATAGCGGTTCTCCGTTCCGGCAGTCGGTTCTGTTGAACGTGGGCGAGCGTGACGGAATCATGGATGGATGGGCCACCATGGACGGGATTGGCGTTGTCGGTCGTATCTCGGGTGTTGGTCCAGATACCGCACGGGTGATCCTGATGACCGACGCATCCAGCGCGATACCTGCCACGATTCAACCGTCGGGGCAGACCGCTCTGATTGCCGGGGACAACACCGCCGCGCCTGTGGTTGAGTTTCTGGAGAACCGCGAACTGGTGCGCCCGGGCGACAGGGTTGTGACTTCGGGGGATGGCGGCGTTTTTCCTGGCGGCCTGCTGATCGGTCAGATTACCGCTGATCCGGGTGGCCGCCTCCGGGTGCGGCTGTCTGCAGATTTTGAACGGCTCAAATTTCTAAGAGTGCTGCGCTATCAGTCTGCGCCACTTATTCAGGACCCCGGAGGAATTGTCGGCCCACGCCAACCCGAAGCGGCACTGACACCGACGGAGACCGGCGATGGATAGTGCCGCATCCAATCTGTGGCTCAAACGTGGCCTGTATCTGCTGATGGCGCTGCTGGTCTTGTTCCTGCACCTGCTGCCACTGGACACGCAGCCGGATCGCTGGCCGTTTCCGGATTTCCTGATTGCGTTGACCTTTGCCTGGGTTCTGCGGCGCCCCGAATATGTGCCAACCCTGCTGGTCGCCCTGATCATGCTGGCAGCCGACCTTCTGTTTCAACGTCCCCCCGGCTTGCTGGCCGCGCTTGTTGTGTTGGGTACTGCCTATCTTCGGTCCGCAACTCCCGGGTTGCGCGACGCGGGCTTTTTGGGCGAATGGACCACCGTTGCCGTCGTGATCACAGCTGTTTTTTTCCTGAATCGCGTCATTCTTGCTATTCTGTCCGTGCAACAAGCGGCATTGGGGATGGTCGTGGTGCAAGTGGTTCTGACAATCGGGATCTACCCATTGATCGTTCTGCTCAGTCAGAACGGTTTTGGTGTGCGTCGTGTCGCACCTTCTGACCCTGGCCTGTCGGGAGGGCGGTAATGAAACAACGCAAACCTAAGTCACAGGGCCTCGCCTATAAACGTTTGCCACGCCGTGCGCTGATCCTTGGAGGCCTGCAAGCCGCTTTTATCGGAGGTCTGGCCGCCCGGATGCGGTTTATGCAGGTAGATCAGGCTGACGAATACCGCCTGTTGGCCGAGGAAAACCGGATTAACATCCGCCTGATCCCGCCCACACGTGGTCGAATATACGATCGCAATGGGCAGATCATCGGGCAAAACTCTCCGTCCTACCGTATCGTCATGGTGCGCGAAGATGCGGGCGATGTTGAATCCGTCATCTCCAAGCTTTCTGAACTGATCCCACTGACCGAGGATGAGGTCGAACGCGCCATGACCGAAATGCGCAGATCGGCCCCGTTCCTGCCGGTCACTCTGGCCGATCAAGTCACGTGGGAAGATATCTCGAAAGTTGCCGTCAACGCCCCCGCCCTGCCCGGTGTCACACCCGAGGTCGGGATGACCCGGCAATATCCCAGATATGAGGATTTCGCGCATATCGTCGGCTATGTCGGACCGGTCAGCGATTACGACCTCAGTCAGATAGAAGATCCGGAACCCGTTCTGCGCATTCCCCGTTTTCAGATCGGCAAGGTCGGGCTTGAGGCCAAACAGGAAATCAGTCTGCGTGGCAAAGCAGGCGCCAAACGCGTCGAAGTGAACGCCACCGGCCGCGTGATGCGTGAACTTGACCGTCAAGAAGGTTTGGCCGGGGCCGATTTGCAACTGTCGGTCGATGCCGATCTTCAACAATACGCTCAGGCCCGTTTGGCTGGTGAAAGCGCCGCAGCAGTGGTGATCGATTGTGAGACCGGTGATATCCGCGCCATCAGTTCCGCACCCAGCTTTGATCCCAACCTTTTTGTGCGCGGAATCTCGGTTGCCGATTACCGGGCTCTGACACAAGACAACTATCGCCCGTTGGCCAACAAGACAGTACAGGGCACCTATCCACCCGGCTCGACCTTTAAGATGATCACTGCCATGGCAGCGCTTGAGGCTGGGGTCATCGGTCCTGGAAACACTGTTTACTGCCCCGGCCACTTGAAAGTCGGCAGTCGCCGGTTCCATTGTTGGAAACGCGGCGGGCATGGTACGGTTGATCTTGGTCTGTCTCTGAAACGCAGCTGCGATGTGTATTATTACGACGTTGCCCTGCGCACAGGCATCGACAATATCTCCGACATGGCTCGTATCTTTGGGCTGGGCGTGAAACACGATATCCCGATGTCCGCAGTGGCTGCAGGGCTTGCCCCCAATCAGGCTTGGAAAGAGCGTGTCCACGGCGAAGAATGGCTGGTAGGTGACACTGCCAATGCCTCAATCGGTCAGGGCTTTATGCTGGCCTCACCGCTGCAACTAGCCGTCATGACAGCCCGGATTGCAACTGGGCGTGCGGTCTCGCCACGCCTTGTGCGTTCGGTCAATGGGGTTGAACAACCCTCGGGCGCGGGGGAACCGCTCGCGGTCAATCGGACTAATCTGGAATATGTCCGCAAGGCAATGTTTTCGGTCTCGAACGACCGGCGCGGCACGGCTTATCGCAGCCGTATCATCTCGGATGAGTTCCGTATGGCGGGCAAGACCGGCACCAGCCAAGTCCGCAATATCACCAAGGCAGAACGTGCGGCTGGCGTTATCCGCAACGAAGACCTGCCGTGGGAACGCCGTGACCACGCGCTGTTCGTCAGCTTTGCCCCCTATGACAACCCGAAATACGCCGTAGCCGTCGTGGTGGAACATGGCGGCGGGGGGTCGAAGGCCGCGGCACCGGTTGCACGGGATATCATGCTGCAGGCGCTGTACAACGGTACGCCACCACTCGAAGCCTATCCGGCCGCCGATCGTGAGCGTATCAAGGAACAGCAAAAACGGCTGGAGGGCGACCGCCGCCCCAAAGCGCGTCCGCCCCAGAAGGACCGCGCATGAGCTATCTTGAATATGCCGTCAAATCCACGCCATCGGGGTTCCGCAAGTTCCTGTATATGAACTGGCCCCTGACCCTGCTGCTGATCAGCGTGGCCAGCGCAGGGTTCCTGATGCTGTACTCGGTGGCGGGTGGATCATGGACCCCTTGGGCCGAACCTCAGATGGAACGCTTTGGGTTGGGCTTGATCGCGATGTTCATTGTGGCACTGGTCCCGATCTGGTTCTGGCGAAATATGTCGGTTCTGGCTTATCTGGCCGCGATCGCTCTACTTGTGGTGGTCGAGTTGTTCGGAACGGTTGGCATGGGCGCGCAACGCTGGATCGACCTGGGGTTCATGCGCCTGCAGCCATCAGAGGTGATGAAAGTAGCACTGGTGATGGTGCTTGCGGCCTATTACGACTGGCTCCCATCGCATAAAACGTCACGCCCCCTTTGGGTTCTGATCCCTGTCATCCTGATCCTGATCCCCACCTTCATGGTGTTGCGCCAGCCGGATCTCGGCACCTCGATCCTGCTGCTGGCGGCGGGGGGAGGCCTGATGTTTCTGGCCGGCGTTCACTGGGCCTATTTCGCTGCGGTTATCGCCGCGGGTGTCGGTCTGATCGCCACGGTCTTCAACAGCCGCGGAACCGAGTGGCAGTTGCTCAAGGATTACCAGTTCCGCCGCATCGACACCTTCCTTGATCCCTCCACCGATCCGCTGGGCGCGGGGTATCACATCACCCAATCCAAGATCGCGCTGGGGTCCGGAGGCTGGAACGGGCGCGGGTTCATGCAGGGCACACAATCGCGCCTGAACTTCCTGCCCGAGAAACACACAGATTTCATCTTTACGACGCTGGCCGAAGAATTCGGATTTGTCGGCGGCATCACCCTGCTGGTTCTCTATGGGCTGATCCTGATCTTTTGCCTGGTTACGGCCCTGACAACCAAGGACAGGTTCTCCTCTTTGGTCACGCTGGGTATCGCACTGAACTTCTTCCTATTCTTTGCCGTGAACATGTCGATGGTCATGGGCTTGGCCCCAGTCGTAGGAGTTCCCCTGCCGATGGTCAGCTATGGCGGTTCGGCCATGCTGGTTTTGATGGCAGCTTTCGGCATCGTCCAAAGTGCCCATATTCACCGCCCCCGCTGATCCGAAAGGCCTGTTATGACTGCAAACATCCTGTTCTCGGCACGCCCCGAACTATGGCCCGTGTATCAACCTTTGATGACACAGTACCTGACTAATGCCGGGGTCGCGTTTCAGCTAGGCACCAAGTTTGAACCAGATCAGGTGGATTACGTCGTCTATGCGCCCAATAGCGGCTTACGGGATTTTGCACCTTACACCCGCCTCAAGGCCGTGCTCAGCCTTTGGGCTGGGATCGAAAGCATCGTCGAGAATGACACTCTGACCGTGCCGCTGGCGCGAATGGTGGACCACGGGTTGACGCAGGGAATGACCGAATGGGTCGTCGGTCACGTGCTGCGCTATCATCTGGGTATGGACCGGCACATCACGGTTCAGGATGGGGTTTGGGCCCCAGATCCACCACCGCTGGCCCCGGACAGAACCGTCTGCATCCTGGGCCTTGGCGCATTGGGAGAGGCCGCAGCCCGCGCGCTGTCTGTACTGAAGTTCAACGTTACCGGCTGGAGCCGCTCGGCCAAGGCCATCCCCGGGGTCACCTGCTTTCACGGTGAGGATGGGTTGCGTGCGGCACTGACACAGGCCGAGATCGCGGTTTTATTGCTGCCCGATACGCCTGCCACGGAAAACACACTGAACGCCGAAACCCTGTCCCTGATGCCCAAGGGTGCGCATATCATCAACCCGGGCCGAGGACCGCTGATCGACGATTTAGCCTTGCTGGCAGCTCTGGATACGGGCCAGATCGGTCACGCAACGCTGGATGTTTTCCGGGTCGAACCGCTGCCTGCGAACCACCCGTATTGGACGCATCCAAACGTCACGGTGACGCCTCACATTGCCTCTGAAACCCGCCCCGTTACATCGGCGCAGGTGATCAGTGATAATATTCGCAGAGGTGAGGCGGGCGAGCCTTTTCTGCACCTCGTTGACCGCGAATTGGGATATTAGGCTGCGATAAGGCCGCGCCCCTTCAGCAGGGCCTCGACCCCCGGCAAACGACCGCGGAAGGCCAGATATAGTTCTTCGGCTTCGCGGGAACCGCCGGTGGACAGGATATTTTCCTCCAGCGCTTTTGCGCGTTCGGAATCAAAGGCGCCCCCCGCCTCTTCGAACGCGGCGAAGGCGTCTGAATCCATGACCTCGGACCACATATAGCTGTAATAGCCAGCGCTATAGCCGTCACCAGCAAACACATGCGCAAAATGCGGCGTGGCATGGCGCATCCCGATTGCCGCGGGCATTCCCAGATCCGCCAGAACTTCTGCCTGTCTCGCCATCGGCTCGTCGGGCGCTGCGCCCTCATGAAAGGCCAGATCAACCAGCGCCGAGGCCACATATTCTACAGTCTGGAACCCCTGATCGAAATTGGCGGCCTTGAGCACTTTCTTTAGCATCTCCTGCGGCATCGGCGCGCCGGTTTCGGCATGAGTGGCGAATTCGGCCAGAACCTCTGGGACTTCAAGCCAGTGTTCGTATAGCTGGCTGGGCAGCTCGACAAAGTCGCGCGCAACGGAGGTGCCCGAGATGCTTTCATAGGTCACGTTCGACAGCATCTGGTGCAACGCATGGCCGAATTCATGGAACAAAGTCCGAGCGTCGTCGTAAGACAGCAGCGCCGGATCACCCTTGGCGAAATTACAGACGTTGATCACGACCGGAGTCTGCACCTTGGGAAACTTTGCCTGCCCGCGCATCGCGCTGCACCAAGCGCCTGACCGTTTGGAGCCGCGTGCAAAGTAATCCCCAATGAACACCGCGATATGTTGCCCGTTCCGTGTCACCTCCCAGGCCCGGCAGTCCGGATGGTACAGCGGTATGTCCAACTGCTTGAATTCCAGCCCGAACAAACGGTTCGCGCAGGCAAAAGAGGCCTCGATCATGCGATCCAACTGCAGGTACGGTTTCAGCGCCGCCTCATCGAGATCGTGTTCAGCCTTGCGGCGTTTCTCGGCGTAGTAACGCCAGTCCCACGCTTCCAAGGGCCCATTGACCCCATCATTCTGCATCATCTGCGTCAGGATTTCGGCATCAGCATTGGCGCGCGTTTTGGCAGGCTCCCAAACCTGCATCAGCAGATCACGGACGCGGTCGGGCGTGCGGGCCATTTCGGTTTCCAGTTTGAAATCGGCAAAGCTTTCATAGCCCAGCAGCTTTGCACGTTCCTGACGCAACTGCAGGATTTCGGCGGCAATTTCCCGGTTGTCAGTCTCGCCGCCATTTGCCCCCCGGGCAGTCCATGCGCGATAGGCTTTCTGGCGCAAATCCCGGCGCGGTGAAAACTGCAGAAACGGTACGATCAGTGACCGGGACAGGGTGACAACCGGTCCTTTTGCACCCTTTTCCTCACCCGCTGCCCGGGCAGAATTGACCACAAAATCAGGAAGCCCCTGTAGGTCATCTTCGGACAATTCCATGAACCAATCGCGCTCATCGGCAAGAAGGTTCTGGGTGAAGGACGTCCCCAGCGAGGCAAGCCGCGCTTTGATCTCTTGCATCCGCGTGTCTTCGTTTCCCTCAAGCGCCGCACCAGCGCGCACAAACCCGCGATGCGACAGCATCAGAACGCGTGCCTGCTCATCCGTCAGGCCCAGTTCATCCTTGCGCGCCCACAGATCGGCAACCCGCTGAAACAACGCCTTGTTGGACGAAATCCCCGAGAAATGCGCGGCCAGCTTGGGTGAAAATTCGCGCTGCAACTCCTCACGCAAGGGATTGCTGTCTGCGCCCGCGACCGTGAAGAATACCGACAGAACCTTGTCCATCATCTCTCCTGCAGCTTCCAGCGCTTCGACCGTGTTGGCAAAAGTCGGGGCCTCCGGGTTAGAGGCAATCGTGCCAATCTCAGCGTTATGGGCCTGCATGGCCGCGTCCAGGGCCGGGGCGAAATCCGTGTCGGATATCGTGTCGAACGGTGCAATTTCGAACGCGCTGGTCCAGGCGGACAGAATCGGGTTGGTCATTGAAGTCTCCTTTGTCCCCTACCTAAGAACGACGGCGCGTTCGATCCAGAGCAGGGGGGTTATCCTTTGCCACAAACGGGGCAATCTGCACGGCGAGGCAGTGTAATCTTGCGGCTTTCGCCATAGAGAGCGTCGTAAATCAGCATCTCACCCATCAGTGCCAGACCCGCCCCGGTGATCACCTTGATCGCCTCAACAGCCATCATCGAACCGACGACGCCAGGCAAGGGGCCGATCACCCCAGCCTCGGCGCAGGACGGGGCCAGACCTGGAGCCGGAGCCTCGGGGAAAATGCACTGATAACAAGGCGCATCGTTGGCCGGGTCGAAAACGCTGAGCTGGCCTTCCCATTGCGACAGAGCCCCCGAAATCAGCGGCTTGCCCAACGCGACCGCCGTGCGATTGGCCAAATAGCGCGTGTCGAAATTATCAGTTCCGTCCAGGATGACGTCAAAATCGGAAAATAGCTCGGTGGCGACCTCTTCGGTCAGTCGGCGGTGATAGGGCAGAACAACCACATTCGGGTTTTGCGCCAGCATGGCCTGCTGGGCCGAAAAAACCTTGGGCATGCCGATATCCGCATCCTGGTGGATCACCTGACGCTGAAGATTGGCGTTCTCAACCTCATCATCATCAATCACCCCGATCGTGCCGACCCCGGCCGCAGCCAGATACTGCAAAGCGGGCGCCCCAAGCCCCCCGGCGCCGATCACAAGCACGCGGGCCTGCTTCATCTTTTTCTGCCCTGGCCCACCAATTTCGCGCAACACGATATGGCGGGCATAGCGGTCAAGCTCGGTCTCGGAGAATTTGTCTGAGGGCATGGCTGGCTCCTTGTTCGAGGCCGGCGCCGCGCGTTTTCGCAGCGCTTTCAGTCCCTTTCCATAGATCAGAACCAGAACCGCCGTACCAACCAAAATCAACCAGGTCGCAGCAGAACCACCCGTGGCCTGACGCAGGGGGTTACCAAGGGGCAAAACCAGCTGTGCCGAGATTACCCCCAGCAACAACACCCCAACCGAAATCATCCGTGCATTGCGTGACACGCCAGCCAGATAGCCGAGCCCCCAAAGCGCTGCGGCGATGATCAGGACAAGTAACATCAGCCGCGCCCGGTCGAACCGAACCCGCCTGCACCGCGGTCAGTATCGCTGAGTGTATCCGTGGCCTCGAATGACGCCTGCACCACCGGGGCGACGACCAGTTGGGCGATACGTTCCCCATGGGTGATTTCAAAGCTCTCCTGCCCAGCGTTCAACAGGATCACCCCCAGAGGGCCGCGATAGTCGCTGTCGATCGTACCCGGCGTATTGGGCAGCGTGATCCCGTATTTCAGCGCAAGGCCCGAGCGGGGCCGGACCTGCACCTCATACCCTTTTGGGATTTCAATCCGCAGTCCGGTGGGAACCAGAGCCCGCTGACCGGGCAGCAGCGTGATCGGCGTCTTGTCCGGGAAGTTTGCACGCACATCCGCGCCTGCCGCTCCGGTGGTTTCATAAGATGGCAAGGGCACCGAAGGGTCGGCCCCGTCCTCACGGATCACACGAATTGCTACCATCGGATATCCTCTTGTCTAACCGGCCAGCGCGTCGGAAATCTTGTGTGCCAGTCTTTCTGCCACTGCGTCTTTGCCCATACGTGGCCATTCCTCAGCCCCATCATCGGAGATCAGGATCACCGCGTTTTCTGCGCCCCCCATGATCCCGGTCCCCGGGCTGACATCATTCGCAATGATCCAGTCGCACCCTTTGCGGTCGCGTTTGGCGGTCGCATGTTCGATCACATTGTCCGTTTCCGCGGCAAAGCCAACAACTAGCGCGGGGCGTCCATCGTCCAGCTTGGCGACCCGCTTCAGAATGTCCGGGTTTTCAGCAAAATCCAGCGCCGGAAGACCGTCGCGTGTCTTTTTCAGCTTGCGGTCCGACGCGCTGGCCACCCGCCAATCCGCCACGGCGGCGGCAAATACCCCGGCATCGACAGGCAAGGCTGAATCCACCGCGTCTGACATCTGCTGGGCTGTTTCAACCCGCACAACCTCGACCCCATCGGGTGCAGGAACCTCGGCAGGTCCGGTTACAAACACAACCTCTGCACCCAACGCAGACAGAGCACGTGCAATCGCTGTGCCCTGCGCCCCGGATGAGCGGTTCGCGATATAGCGCACCGGGTCAATCGGCTCGTGCGTGGGACCCGAGGTCACAAGAATGCGTTTACCGCTGAGCGGTCCGCTGCCCAGCGATGCCTCAATCGCGGCGACGATCTCAAGCGGTTCCGACATGCGGCCCGGACCATATTCGCCACAGGCCATGTCGCCTTTGTTCGGCCCGACAAAACGAATGCCGTCCGCCTGCAACTGTTCAAAATTACGACGCGTCGCCGGGTGATCCCACATACGGACATTCATCGCAGGCGCACACAGAACCGGTGTGTCAGTCGCCATCAATAGGGTCGAGGCCAGATCATTCGCCAACCCACCTGCCATTTTGCCCATTAAATCCGCAGTCGCCGGAGCGACCACGACAAGATCCGCAGATCGGGACAGCTGGATATGCCCCATCTCGGCCTCATCGGTCAGATCGAACAGATCGCGATAGGCCTTCTCGCCGGCCAGCGCGGCAACAGACAGAGGTGTCACGAATTCTTCTGCTGCGCGGGTCAGGACCGGCGTAACGGCGGCGCCGCGTTCCTTCAGTCGCCGGATCAGATCCAGTGACTTATAGGCAGCAATACCGCCACCAATGATCAGCAGAATCCGTTTCGATGCCAGCATGTTGTGCCCTTCCCGTCTCGGTCGGCCCCGACATTAGGCAAGCGCGCCCGACAGTTCCAGCGGTTAATTCTGCGGTTGAAAGGCCAGGCAGGGGTCTTCTCGGTCCACGGTGGGGCTGTCGATGACTGCATCATAGTCCCCTTGGATCGTACCGTCTTCAGACTGACCCAGGACATACACTTTAAGACCCGGACGCAGACGCGACAGGAATGTCGGAATACCGCGGTCCTTTCGCGCATGGCCATTTCCGGTGATAACTGCAACCGGGCCACCAGTTTCGTCAACGGCACGCAATATGGCCCGTGCCAGCACCGCATCGCGCAACCTTTGGATCGCAACCAGCTGCGGCAGAGCGCTTTCCGGCAGCGCATCGCAATGCGCCGCCATCTGGTCAGCCTCGCGCGCCGCCTGTTCCGCCTTTGACAGAGGAACGGTCAACCCAAACCGCGCTGCGTCAGCGCCCAGCGCAGTTGCAGCGCCACGTTCCATCGCTGTACGCGCTGCCTTACGCGGGACCATTGCGCCATAGACCGGCGCATCCGTGGCCTGAAAGATCGGGTAATACAGGCTGAGAGGGGGCCAGCCGGATTCCGCCCAACGCAGGATGCGTGACAGTTCTTCGGGATCGGACGCCGCTTTTTGCGCCAGGCGCTGTGCGCCTTCCTCGGTGACCATTTCCCAGACCACGGCGGAGGGGTCGATCAATGTAATCGCCTGTTCCTGAACCAGATGATGGCGAGGATTGTCATGGGTTTCGCCCAACAAAACAACGTCTGCCATTCGCATCGCGGCCGTAACATCGTCAGGGATCAGGTCATCGGCATGACCGGACCCAGCCATAACCATCAGCGTACACATCAGAATCGCAATCTGTTTCATGCGATGAAGTGTTGCACCTCGCGCGATTGAGCTTCAAGGTTCTTACGCATTTTTACAAAAGCCGCGGCTTCAAGCTGACGCACCCTCTCTTTCGACAGGCCCAGTTCCTGACCCAGGCTTTCCAGTGTGCGCACCGGTTCACGCAGCTTGCGTTCGCGCACGATGAAGCGCTCTCGGTCGTTGAGGGCCTGCATCGCCATCACCAACCATTCGCGCAACTGTTCGGTGTCGTGCTTGTTTTCAACGGTTTCAGCGGCCTGTTCCCGTTCATCCTCTAACGCGTCGATCCATTCGCGCCCGTCTTCATCCGTGGATTGCACAGCGTTCAACGAGAAATCCGACCCTGCCAGCCGGCCTTGCATCATCTCAACGTCGCGCAACGGAACACCGATCTCGGCTGCTATCATCTGGTGCAACTGGTGACGGTCCAGCGCCATCCCATCAGTGGCCGCTTCGCGTTCAAGCCGGGCCTGGACGCGACGCATGTTGAAAAACAGGGATTTCTGGGCAGAGGTGGACCCGGTCCGAACCATTGACCAGTTTCGCATTACATAGTCCTGGATACTCGCCTTGATCCACCAGACGGCATAGGTCGAGAACCGAACCCCGCGATCCGGGTCAAATTTGTCAGCGGCCTTCATCAGACCCAATCCGGCCTCTTGGATCAGATCGTTCATCGGCGCGCCATAACGTTTGAACTTGGCCGCCATCGAAATTGCCAGTCGCATATAGGCGGTGATTAACCGGTGCAGCGCCTTTTCATCGCGCTGGTCGCGCCAGGCATAGGCCAGCTTCAACTCGGTTTCTGCATCCAGTAACTCGGCCTTCATCGCCCTGCGCGACATCGAGAAATCGTTTGCGCTGTCCAGTGCCATGGAAATCTCCCTTTTTCGCTGGCGCGGCCCGGGCTTGCCTTGCCGACCCATGGTCGATACGCAGAACAACACCAGGTGGATCACTTAAAAGGTAATGATCGTGGGTTCGGATTTAACCTTTGTGCTGGGCGGAGCAGCCTCAGGCAAGTCGGCATTCGCCGAGCAACTTGTTGTTTTATCAGGGAAACGCCGCGTTTATCTGGCCACATCACAAGTGTTTGATGATGAGATGCGCGATAAGGTTAAGCGCCATGTTTCACAGCGCGGCAGCGGTTGGGACACGATCGAGGCCCCCCTGGACCTTGGCGCAACGCTGGCCGAGCTGACCCCGGATCAGATCTGTCTGATAGATTGTGCTACCATGTGGCTAACCAATCACCTGCTGGCGGAACACGACCTGCAGCAGGCCCAGACAGCACTGCTTGATGCGTTACGAGACTGTCCTGCCCCGGTCGTCATCGTCTCGAACGAGGTTGGCCACGGGATCGTTCCGGGCAACGCCCTGTCTCGCCAATTCCGCGAGGCGCAAGGCCGCCTGAACATCGCGCTCGCCGCGCAGGCTGATCTGGTGGTTCAGGTCACCGCCGGGCTTCCTGTGGTGTTGAAAGGGCAACTGCCATGACGCGTCTGCATCTAGTCAGGCACGGTCCGACCCATGCCAAAACCATGGTCGGCTGGTCCGATCTGCCTGCTGACCTAAGCGACCACGCCGCCATTGGCCGGCTACAAAGCTACTTGCCGGCCAACGGGTTGTTGATCTCATCCGACCTGTGCCGTGCCGTTGACACGGCTTCGGCGGTACAGGGCACCCGGCACCGCCTGCCCCACCACCCCGACCTGCGAGAGATCAATTTTGGCAGTTGGGAATTGCGCGGGTTCGAGGAAATCGAGGCCGAAGACCCCGAACTAACCTTCGCCTACTGGGACAATCCCGGTGAAGTTCGCCCGCCAAACGGCGAAAGCTGGAATGAAGTCCGAGCCCGCGTCAACGCGGTTATTGACAGGTTGATTGGCGATCACACCGGCCAGGACCTGATCATTGTTGCCCATTTCGGCGTCATCCTGACACAGGTCCAGCGTGCCATGGATGTGGACGCGCAAGAGGCTTTCGGCCACCGGATCGACAATCTTTCCGTGACTGAGATTACTCATCACGGCGACGGTTGGTCGGTCGGTCGGATCAATCACTGCCCGTGATCAGGCCGCGCACAAATCTCTGTTTTACGGATTGAATAGCCTGAGTCATCCTAGACCCATGACCTATGATTTGTTTATCGGAGACCGCCTGTTTTCCAGTTGGTCCTTGCGTGGTTGGTTGATGCTGGAAAAGTTCGACCTGCCCTATCGAAACCACATGATCGGCCTTTATTCAGGCACTATGGCCGAGGATATGAAACCCCTGTTCCCGGCGCGTCTGGTGCCTGCTCTGCGCCTGCCAGACGGAACTGTGGTTGGTGAAAGCCTTGCCATGGCCGAGACCTTGGCTGAGCGCCACCCACAGGTCGGATTGTGGCCCTCTGACGCGGCTGCCCGCGCCACTGCACGGTGGCTTTGCACCGAGATGGTGGCCGGGTTTTCAGCCCTCCGCGGGGAATGCGCGATGCAGCTGCTTCATAGTTGGAAGGGTTTCGAACCGGCGGCCGAAACGCTTGCTGACCTGCGCCGGATCGAAACCCTTTGGGATCATGCGCGCCAAGTGTCTGGGGCGAACACCGGCCCTTTGTTCGGTACATATTCTTTGGTGGATGTGTTTTACACGCCCGTTGCCGCGCGGATCATCGGTTATGGGCTGCCTGTTTCGGACGCCAACCGGGACTATTGCCTGACCCTCCTGTCGGATCCGGTTGTCAGGCAGTGGCGTGCGATGGGTCTGACAGTCCAGTACGACCCTTTCCCGTATTCGCTGGACCTTCAATCGGATCCCTGGCCAATCGGCGGGGCATCGTCTGCTGTGGCCGCCCAGAGCGGTCCCTCGGTCAACCAGACCTGCCCCTATTCCGGAGAGCCTGTCACAGATTTTCTGGACCTGGACGGTCTGCGCTGGGGATTCTGCAATCGGTTCTGCCGCGACAAAACCCTCGCCGATCCGGAGGCATGGCCGAAATTCACTCAGATGGTCAGCGCCGTTAACGATTCCTAAACCGGCGGCGTGCCAGTAACGACCTGTTAACCAAGCAGGTCGTTCATGGTCGCTCGTTCTCATACAGTCGCCTTTCAAGGTGTCGACGCCCGCCCGGTCGAGGTGCAATGCGCGGTTTCACCGGGGTTGCCTGCCTTTTCCATCGTCGGCCTGCCCGACAAAGCAGTTTCAGAGGCCCGCGATCGCGTCCGAAGCGCGCTAAGCTCGATGGCCATTGCCCTGCCGTCAAAGCGTATCACCATCAACCTATCCCCCGCTGACCTGCCCAAAGAAGGCAGCCATTTCGACCTGCCCATTGCGGTGGCTCTGCTGTCAGCCCTGGAAATCATTCCCAAGGACGCGGCTGAAGGGGCCGTTTCACTGGGGGAATTGTCACTGGACGGGTCTCTTGTGCCTGTTGTCGGGGCGCTTCCTGCCGCGATGACCGCCGCGGCCGAGGACCGAACCCTGCTGTGCCCTCGGGTCTCCAGCGCCGAGGCGGCTTGGGTTGACGCTACTCAGGTGATCGGCGCTGAATCTTTGGGCGATGTTGTCCGCCACTTCTCGGGCCAAGCCCCTTTGCCCGCTGCCCTGCCCGGCGAGATCAACCTTTCCCCCAGCACCCGCGACCTGCGCGATGTCAAAGGGCAGGAGCGGGCGAAACGCGCGTTGGAGATTGCCGCCGCAGGGCGGCACCACCTGATGATGATCGGCACGCCGGGGTCCGGGAAATCCATGCTGGCCGCGCGCCTGCCGGGGATATTGCCGCCGCTGACACCGACCGAGGCGCTTGAAACCTCGATGATCCAATCCCTGTGCGGCCTGCTTGACGAAGGCGGCATCAGCCGCACCAGACCGTTTCGCGAACCGCATCATACGGCATCGATGGCAGCCATTGTTGGTGGAGGGAAAGGAGCCAAACCAGGAGAAATCTCATTGGCCCATAACGGGGTTTTGTTCATGGACGAATTTCCCGAATTCCCACGAACCGTTCTGGAAACCCTGCGCCAACCCATCGAAACCGGAGAGGTCATGATTGCGCGTGCCAATGCGCATGTGAAATATCCCTGCCGCTTTATGCTGGTTGCCGCGGCCAACCCCTGCAAATGCGGCTACTTGACAGATCCGGCGCGGGCCTGTTCGCGTGCGCCGGTCTGCGGCGAGGATTATCTGGGGCGCATTTCAGGCCCGCTGATAGATCGGTTCGACCTGAGGATCGAGGTGCCTCCGGTCGGGTTCACCGACCTTGACCTGCCTCCATCCGGGGACAGTTCGGCCACGGTTGCCGCGCGTGTCGAGCAGGCGCGTGCGGTTCAAGCGCAAAGATACACTGGAACGTCCGCGCGCCAGAATGCGGATGTTGAGGGCAATGTGCTGGAAGAAATCGCCGCGCCGGATGCCGAAGGAAAAGAGCTGCTGTTGAAAGCGGCTGAGAAATTTGGTTTGTCAGCGCGCGCCTTTCACCGCATCTTGCGGGTCGCGCGCACAATTGCCGATCTGGACGGCGCATCAGATGTCCGAAGACCCCATGTGGCCGAGGCGCTGAGCTTTCGCATCAGCGCCAATATTGCATCTTAAAGCCTGGCTTCGATGGCCTGCCAAATCTTTTCTGCGATGTTCACGCCATCAAACCGTTCCAATTCCTGAATTCCGGTTGGCGAAGTCACGTTAATCTCGGTCAGGTAATCGCCGATTACATCGATACCAACAAAAACCTGCCCTTTTTCCTTCAACAAAGGTCCAATGGCTGCGCAAATCTCAAGATCGCGATCCGTCAGACCAACCTTTTCGGGCCGTCCCCCCACATGCATGTTGGATCGTGTTTCACCTTTGGCGGGAACACGGTTGATTGCACCCACAGCCTGACCGTCCACCAGAATGACCCGTTTGTCGCCATTGCTGACATCGGGCAGGAATTTCTGAACGATCAGAGGTTCGCGCGAAAACCCGGTGAACAATTCGTGCAAAGATGTCAGGTTCCGGTCGTTGCCATCCAACCGGAACACCCCCGCACCGCCATTTCCATAAAGCGGTTTCAGGATAATATCGCCGTGCTTTTCTTTGAACGCCTTAATCGTCTGCAGATCGCGGGCGATGGTTGTCGGTGGCGTCAGATCAGGGAAATCCAGCACCAGGAGTTTTTCGGGATAGTTCCGAACCCAGAATGGATCATTTACCACCAGCGCCTGTCCCTTAAGCCGGTCCAGCAGGTGGGTAGAAGTGATATAGTGCATGTCAAACGGGGGATCCTGACGCAGCCAGACCACGTCGAACTCGGCCAGATCAACCTCGCGCTCGGGCCCCAATTCCGCCGGGTTTCCAGCCACGCGCTGCACCGTCATATCGTGGCCGCGGGCCGTGATCCGGCCCTCCTGATAAGCCAGTTTGTCAGGGCTGTAGAAGAACAGCGTATGCCCGCGCGCCTGTGCCTCTTCGGCCAGACGGAATGAGCTGTCGGCATTGATATCCACGGCCCCGATCGGGTCCATCTGAAAGGCAATTTTCATGGCGTGTCCCTCAGTTTCACGCCAGATACATGGCCCAGCCAGGCCGGGGGTTCAATGGGGTCAGACCTGATCAAAGGCGTTTTCGATGATTTGCACCGCGCCGAATGCATCCACCAAAGCCGCATCAAACCGAACATTTGTCAGCTGGCCGTTGGGTTCCCCTTCCAGAAATTGGGCGGCCGAGGCACAGATACGGTCCATCTGGCGCCGTTTGATCCGGGCAGCAGCCATCTCAAAGCTTGTGCTTTTCTTGACCTCGACGAAAACCAATCCGTCACCGTTGCGGACGATCAGATCAATCTCGCCCCCTGCCCCGCGCCAACGGCGATGTGCTATGGAATATCCCCGCCGCTCGTAATCTGCCGCAACCTGCTGTTCCGCCGCCTGACCCGCATGATAAGAAACCGAACTTCGGACAGTGCGTGAGGTCATCTTACCCTTTCCCGAGTTTCAGCGCCTTCTGATAGATCGGTCGACGCGGCAGTTTATACATCTGCGACACCAAATCCGCCGCATCGCGTACTGAATGAGTTTCCAGGGCGCGTATCAAAGCCTCTTCTATGTCTGAATCGTTAACAGTTTCCGAAGCCCCACGGTCTACCAGCAGAACAATTTCGCCTTTGACCGTCTGACTCGCCAATTCTTCTGCCAGCTCTGCCAGCGACCCGCGCCGAACTTCTTCGAATTTCTTGGTTAATTCGCGGCACATCGCGGCCTGCCTGTTTTCCCCTAGAACCTCGGCCAGATCCGACAGACAGGACGCCACACGTTTCGGAGATTCATAAAATACCAACGTTCCAGGCACATCTCGCAGCGTCTCGATCCGCGTCCGGCGCGCGCCTGAGGCATTGGGCAAAAACCCCGCAAAGAAAAAGGCATCCGTCGGCAAACCGGCCAGCGTCAGCGCCATCAGCGCGGCGGACGGCCCCGGCGCGCAGGTGACAGTGTGCCCCACCTCGGCCGCCTGTCGTCCCAGATCGTATCCCGGGTCCGCGATCAACGGCATACCGGCCTCGGACGCATAAGCCACTGATTTCCCCTCTTTCAGCGCATCCAGGATTTTGCCGCGGGCGCCTGCACCGCTGTGATCGTGATAGGCAAGGATGCGGCGCCCCTCGAGAGGAACGCCGTGAATCTCCATCAACCGACGCAGGCTGCGCGTGTCTTCGGCGGCAATCATGTCCGCCGACGCCAACACGTCTAGCGCCCTGAGCGTAATGTCGCGTGCCGCCCCGATCGGAGTGGCAACAAAATACAGGCCCGTGCCCAATTTGACTTTTTGAAAATTCAAAGCTGGACCCTCACAGCGTGACGTCTATTATCGCGGCGCAAATAATGGCAGCATCCCAAGCCGCCGGATCAGGGAGTTTTCATTTAGATGTTTACCGTTTGCAAGCCCGTTCGCAAGTTGGCGCGTGCAGCCGCCGTCTTGGCCACCGCGACCATTCTGACGGCGTGTGACGTCAGCAGTATCGGCGGAGGCCCGTCGATCAACACTTCAAAACCTGTACCGGTTGCTTTGCTGGTTCCGGCTGGATCTGGAAATTCCGGGGACGCTGAACTGGCGCGCAGCCTTGAAAACGCAGCCCGCCTGGCGATGTCCGATCTGCAGAATGTACAGATTGATTTGCGGGTCTACGACACCCGGGGCAATTCGGGTACCGCCGCAACAGTCGCGCAGCAAGCCGTGGCAGACGGTGCAAAGATAATCATCGGTCCGGTCTACGCCCAGGCGGCAAACTCAGCTGGTCTTGCGGTACTGAACAACAAGGTCAACCTGCTGTCGTTTTCGAACAATACCAGCATCGCAGGCGGCAATGTCTTCGTGCTCGGCCCCACTTTTGAAAACACCGCCAACCGGTTGGTCAACTATGCCGGTTCGCGCGGCAAGACCGGAACGGTCATCGTGCATAGCAACGATGCCGCAGGGCGGCTTGGACAATCGGCTATCGCAACCGCGCTGAGCAACAGCCGAGTGGGTAATGCAGGCACGGTCGGCTATGACCGCTCTCAGCAGGGGGTCATCAACTCGGTGCCGACAATCAAGGCTACTGTAGCGTCCTCGGGGGCGGATTCGATCTTTCTGACTTCGACCACTGCAGGGGCGTTGCCGCTGTATTCCCAGCTTCTACCAGAAGCGGGCGTCTCCCCGGCAACCACGCAATATATGGGTCTGACCCGCTGGGACATCCCGGCCCAGACACTGGAACTGCCAGGCGTTCAGGGTGGCTGGTTCGCATTGCCGGACCCATCCAAGGCACAGGCTTATCGTCAGCGGTACAACAACACATATGGCGAGGCACCACATCCGATCAGTGGCCTAGCCTATGATGGCATAGCCGCGATTGCTGCCTTGGTCAGCCAGGGCAAATCCGACGCTCTGACCGTATCTGCCCTAACTCAGAACGCCGGTTTTCAGGGCGTTGGCGGTATCTTCCGTCTGCGACCCAACGGTACGAATGAACGTGGTCTGGCCATTGCCACGATCCAGAACAAACAGGTGGTTGTGATTGACCCTGCCCCCCAAAGCTTCTCTGGCGCCGGATTCTGATCGGCTGGCTCTGACACTCATCCCAAGGGGTGACCTGATTTGCCAGCCCGAAGAAATCTTTGACAGCGCAGCCGTTATGGCACAGCTGTCAGAGGCCTTCGACAAGACATCTGATAACGCCGAAAGGCGCGGCGAAACCGTGCGGATTTTGCGCAACGTCCAGAAATCCGGTCGTCAGGCAATCGCCGATGCCTTCGTCCGCGATCCATTTGACGCGCGACGGCTGACCCATTCCTATACCTACCTGACCGACGGGCTGGTCTGCACCGCGATGCAAGTGGCCAGTCGCGAGCTTCACCCGCTGGCCACGCCGACACAGGGAGAAAAAATGGCCGTGCTGGCAGTGGGCGGCTATGGGCGCGGGGAAATGGCCCCGTCCTCGGATGTCGATCTTCTGTTTCTGACCCCCTACAAAATCACTGCCTGGGCAGAGAGTGTGATCGAATCCATGTTGTATATCCTGTGGGATCTGCGGCTGAAGGTCGGGCATTCTTCGCGCACCATCAAGGATTGCCTGCGCCTGGGATCCGAGGATTTCACCATTCGCACCGCGATGTTGGAACAGCGCTATTTGGCTGGCGACGCCGATCTGGCAAATGAGTTGGAAACGCGCCTGAAAGACGATCTGTTCAATGGCACTGAGCGCCAGTTCATCGAGGCTAAGCTGCAGGAACGCGACGCGCGCCATCTGAAACAGGGCGAGCGGTATATGGTCGAGCCCAACGTAAAAGAGGGCAAAGGCGGATTGCGCGACCTGCAATCGCTCTACTGGATTGCCAAATATATTTACGGCGTTCAGGACGTGGCCGAGTTGGTACCGCTGGGTCTGTTCACCCCCGAGGAATTCAGCACTTTTGTGGAAGCTGAGGATTTCCTGTGGGCCGTTCGCTCGCATTTGCATCTGGTGACCGGGCGCGCAACCGAACAACTGTCCTTTGACATGCAGGTCGAGGTTGCTTCCCGTATGGGATACGAAGACCGGGCGGGTCGTCGGGCGGTCGAAGTGTTTATGCAGCGCTATTTCCGCGAGGCCACGAAGGTTGGCGAGCTGACGCGCATCTTCCTGACCAAACTCGAGGCGACGCATATGAAAGGCGCGCCTCTGCTAGAGCGTATTTTCCGCCGCCGCCCCAGGATCAAAGCCGGATATAAAGTCGTCCATGGACGTCTGGACGTAGCCGATCCGAACAAGTTTCTGGCGGACAAGCTGAACCTTCTGCGCCTGTTCGAGGAAGGTCTGCGCACCGGCATGCTGATCCACCCGGACGCGATGCGGCTGGTCAGCGCCAACCTGAACCTGATTGATGACGACATGCGCGAAGACAAAGAGGCGCGGCGCATCTTTCTCGACCTGATGCTGAAACACGGGAACCCGGAACGCGCCCTGCGCCGCATGAACGAACTGGGGGTGCTGTCGGCCTTTCTGCCCGAGTTCGAACACATCGTGGCGATGATGCAGTTCAACATGTACCACAGCTATACGGTGGATGAGCACACCATTCAGTGCATCGTCAATCTGGCCCAGATTGAACGCGGAGAGTTGGGGGAATCCCTGCCGCTGGCGTCTTCAATCCTGGAGGGCGGGGTCAATCGCAAGGTTCTGTATGTTGCCCTGCTGATCCATGACATTGCTAAGGGGCGACCCGAGGATCATTCGATTTTGGGCGCACAGATGGCCCGAAAGATTGCACCTCGGCTGGGTCTGAACAAATCGGATTCAGAAACCGTGGAATGGTTGGTGCGGTATCACTTGTTGATGTCGGACATGGCGCAGAAACGCGATATTTCCGACCCGCGCACGGTGCGCGACTTTGCCAAGGCCGTGAAAACGGTCAAAAGGTTGGACCTACTGACCGTGTTGACCGTCTGCGACATTCGCGGCGTTGGACCCAACACCTGGAACAACTGGAAAGCCACCCTGCTACGCGCGCTACATGCAGAAACCAAGCGCGCGCTTGAGACCGGGATGGAAGACCTCAACCGTGCCAATCGCGGTGCCGGTGCCAAAAAGGCGTTGCGGGCCGAGCTGGCGGAATGGACCAAAGCCGCCCTCAAAACCGAGACGGGTCGGCACTATGACCCCTATTGGCAGGGCCTGAACCTTTCGACCCATGTGGAATTTGCCGAGATGCTGAAAGAGCTGGACCGCAGCGGTGATGCTGGCGCGATGGAAATCCGTCTGCACCCGGATGAAGACCGCGACGCGACGCGGGCCTGCTTTGCCATGGGTGATCACCCCGGTATCTTTGCCCGTATCGCAGGCGCCTTGGCTCTGGTCGGGGCCAATGTGGTTGATGCCCGCAGTTATACCACCAAAGACGGCTATGTGACCGATGCGTTCTGGATTCAGGACGCCGATGGGCACCCGTTCGAGGCCAGCCGCTTGCCGCGCCTGACACAGATGATCCACAAGACTTTGAAAGGCGAGGTCGTGGCGCGGGATGCCCTTAAATCGCGCGACAAGATCAAGAAACGCGAACGGGCCTTTAACGTGCCGACCCATATCATCTTCGACAATGACGGGTCCGAGATCTACACTATCATCGAGGTCGATACCCGGGACAGGCCCGGCCTGCTTTATGATCTGACACGAACGCTTGCTGCAGCCAATGTCTATATCGCCAATGCGGTGATCGCGACCTATGGCGAACAGGTGGTGGACACCTTTTACGTCAAGGATATGTTTGGGTTGAAATATCACTCGGAAAGCAAGCAGCGCGGGCTTGAGACCAAGCTGCGCAAGGCCATCTCCGAAGGCGCCGAGCGCGCGGTCTCATGAAGCAGATCCGGCTGTTTTCAGGCCTGTTCACTGTTGGGTTCTGGACCCTGGCCAGCCGTATTCTGGGCTTTCTGCGGGAAATCCTGCTGACCGCCTACATCGGGCCCGGGCCAGTAATGGATGCATTCGTCGCCGCCTTTCGCCTGCCCAACATGTTCCGCCGCTTCTTTGCCGAAGGTGCGTTTAACGCAGCCTTTGTGCCGATGTTTTCCAAACGGCTCGAAGGCGGGGAAAACGCGCAAGGCTTTGCACAGGACGCGTTCAACCTGCTGGCCGTGGCGGTGCTGGCGCTGGTCGGGCTGGCGATGGTTTTCATGCCTGGTCTGGTCTGGCTGACGGCTGAGGGCTTTTACGGTGACGACCGCTTCGACCTTGCCGTTGATTATGGATATGTGGTCTTTCCCTACATCTTTTTCATGTCGCTAGCGGCGCTGTTCTCGGGCGTGCTGAACGCAACCGGCCGTTTCGCGGCTGCCGCCGCCGCGCCGATTTTACTGAACATCTTTGCCTGCATAGCACTGATCGCCGGCGCTATATCAGGCGGAGAGGTCATCCGTTGGCTGATCGCCGTCATCCCCATCGCTGGTGTTGCGCAGCTAGCGCTGGTCTGGGTTGCAACCGAACGTGCGGGCATCCGTATCCGCCCGGGCCTGCCGAAACTCAGCCCTGAAATGCGCAACATGGTCCGCATTGCGGTTCCGGCCGCCTTGGCCATGGGGGTTACACAGGTCAATCTGGTGGTGGGCCAGCTGGTTGCGTCGAAAACCGAAAAGGCCGTCAGCTGGTTGTTTGCAGCGGATCGCTTGTACCAGTTGCCATTGGGCGTCGTGGGCATCGCCGTCGGCATCGTCCTGTTACCCGATCTATCTCGCCGCCTGCGCGCTGGGGACAAATCGGGCGCCCGCGATGCGTTTTCTCGCGCAGGTGAGTTTACGTTGCTGTTGACCATCCCGTCGACCGTTGCCTTTGTGCTCATCCCCACCCAGCTGGTCTCGGTTCTGTTCGAGCGCGGACAGTTCACCCCCGAAGACACCGCCGCCACCGCACTTGCCGTGGCGATCTATGGCATCGGCCTGCCCGCGTTCATGCTGCAGAAATTGTTGCAGCCTTTGTATTTCGCGCGTGAAGATACACGCTCGCCCTTTCACTATGCAGTGTTTGCGATGGTCGTGAACGCTGCACTGGCTTTCGGGCTGTATCCGTTGGTGGGATGGTTCGCACCTGCGATTGCCGCCTCGGTGGCCGGATGGGCCATGGTTGGACTGCTGGCCTTGGGCGCGCGAAAAATGGGGGAAGAAGCGCAGTTTGACGACCGGTTCAAGAACAGGGCATGGCGGATCATTGCGGCGTCCCTGGGGATGGGAGCTGTCCTGTATGCCGCTATTGAGCTGTTTGGCTGGGCCTTTGCCCTGGAAGGCTGGCGTTACCTGGCACTGCTCGGTTTGATCATCGTTGCTGCAGTCACGTATTTCCTGCTCGGCCACCTGATTGGTGCATTCAAACTTTCCGAGTTCAGAAAGGCTCTGCGTCGATCCTGATCAGTCGCGTCGGATGCGCCCGACAATCCGCGCCCACCCCCCCGGAGCAACCAGGAACGACAGGGCAAAACCAGTGGCAAAACCGCCCAGATCAGCCACCCAGTCCAGCGTTCCGCCAAACAGCAGGCCGAACAACAACTGAATGCCCATCAAAACGGCGATCAGGCTGAAGGCGCGGGATTGGTTTGCGCCCACCAGGGACAGCTTGCGCCATAATATCCACGTAAACGCTCCGATCAGCCCATAGACCGGAGGGAACCCACCCACCAGCGGAAAGCGCGGATCCAGCAACAGTGCATAAGCCAGCGCACCACCCACTCCCGACAGCACAAAGATCACCAGCATCTGAACGCTGCCAAAAACCTCGGCCACCATTTTACCCATGGCCAGCACAAAGACGCAGACAAAGATGGCCTGTGTGAACGTACCGGATACAAACGGATAGGTGACAAAGCGGATCAGATGCTCGAACGGCCAGCGCCCGTTTTCCACCATCCAGTCGAAGATATCCGGCGAAAACGAATAGTGCTGCAAAGCGTCCAGGCGCCAGCCTACAGCAGTTGGGCCCCCAATGATCCCGCGCGTACCTAGAGTAAATGCCAGTTCAACCCCCATGATGAACACACACAAAGCCACCACCACGGGCGGCAGAGGGTTCACGGCGGGTGTATAATGCTCACTGCTCATTGGGCGGGCCTTTCGCGGCTGTTGACGTCCCTTTGCCTCATGGGTAAGCGACGGGGGCTGATTTTTCCAGACGGGAGTTCCCTTCGATGACCGATTCCAAGTTCACGCCGCGCGTGTTTTCCGGTGCACAGCCATCCGGTAACCTGCACCTTGGCAACTATTTGGGCGCATTGCGGAACTGGGTTCGGATGCAAGGGTCCGACTATCAGACAATCTACTGTATGGTTGATTTGCACGCGATCACCGTTTGGCAGGACCCCAAAGAGTTGCAGCACGCAACGCGTGAGCTGTGCGCGGGGTATATCGCATCAGGATTAGATCCCGAAAAATCGATCCTGTTTAACCAGAGCCAGGTTCCTGAGCACGCGCAACTAGCATGGATTTTTAACTGCGTTGCCCGGCTTGGCTGGATGCAGCGCATGACACAGTTCAAAGATAAGGCTGGCAAGAACGCACAGAATGCATCGTTGGGCCTATTCGCCTATCCGGCGCTTATGGCCGCAGATATCCTTGTATATCACGCGACACATGTACCCGTCGGAGATGATCAAAAGCAACACCTGGAACTAACCCGAGATATCGCAACTAAGTTCAATCATGACTATGGCGTCGATTTTTTTCCGTTGACCGAACCTGTCATCAAAGGTGCGGCAACTCGGGTCATGAGCTTGCGCGATGGGTCAAAAAAGATGTCCAAATCCGACCCCTCTGACATGACCCGGATCAACATGACCGATGATGCCGACACGATCGCCAAGAAAATCCGAAAGGCCAAGACCGACCCGGACGCTCTGCCTTCGGAAGTCGATGGCTTGGACAACCGCCCCGAGGCCCGCAATCTGGTGAATATCTACGCCGCCCTCAGCGATCAGACGGCGGATCAGGTTCTGGCCGACGTTGGCGGCAAGCAATTTGGCGAGTTCAAACCGATGCTGGCCGATCTGGCGGTTGCCAAACTGTCTCCGATCTCGACCGAAATGGCCCGCCTGATGGGTGAAGAGGCCGAGATTGATCGCATTCTGGCCAATGGCGCAGAAAAGGCGCGGGCGATTGCAGCCCCGATCCTGCAGCAGACCTATGACATCGTCGGCATGGTTGGTGCGAAACGGGGCTGATTGGCTCTGGACGTTGCCTTAACGCCTTCCTAGGTTTGCCTCAAAGCTTGGGAGGGCGTCATGGCAGTCGGCAAGAACATCCGCACCTATTTCAACGGGCAATGGCATGATGGGGATGCACCGATCATGCGCGCTGCGGATCATGGTGCGTGGCTGGGATCATCCGTCTTTGACGGCGCGCGGTTCTTCAACGGGCTGACCCCGGATCTGGAGGCCCATTGCGCCCGCGTGAACCGCTCTGCCGAGGCGCTGATGCTGACCCCGACCGTCACCAAAGACCAGATGGTCGAGATCGTGCTGGAAGGGCTTGAAGCCTATGCGCCCGACGCGGCCGTGTATATCCGCCCGATGTATTGGGGGATCGACGGAGATGCGACAGCGATCGTACCGCAGGAAAACAGCACCGGGTTTGCTGTCTGCCTGGAAGAGATTCCGATGGCGCCTGAGACCGCCTCGGACACGCTGGGACTGACCCGATTCCGCCGTCCGGTACTGGAATCAGCAGTGGTGAATGCCAAGGCCGGGTGCCTGTATCCCAACAACGCACGGATGCTGAACGAGGTACGTGCGAACGGGTTTTCGAATGCTTTGGTGGCTGACGCATTGGGCAACGTAGCCGAAACCGCAACCGCCAATATCTTTATGGTCCGCGACGGCGAGGTCTTTACCCCCGTCCCCAACGGCACCTTCCTTGCCGGCATCACCCGTGCACGACATATCAAAAACCTGCGGGCCGACGGCGTGGCTGTGCATGAGGCGGTTCTGAGTTTCGAGGATTTCTACGGGGCCGACGAGGTATTCATGACTGGCAACATGAGCAAGATCACCCCGGTGACCGCGCTGGAGGACACCCGGTTTCAGGTCGGGCCCGTCGCCCGGCGTGCACGCGACCTGTATTGGGACTGGGCCGCCAGTGGGCGTTAGGCTCTGGTTGCCAGCACGCACCTAGTCGGGCATGATCCCCGGAAATGAATGAGGACACCCATGCGCAAGTTCCTAGTGGTTCTGGATGACAGTCGCGAATGCCTGAATGCGATGCGATTCGCGGCTATGCGCGCGGCCCATACCGGCGGCGGCGTAACAATCCTGTCGGTAATCCCACCGGACGAATTCAACCATTGGATCGGCGTTGCCACCGTCATGCGTGAAGAAGCGCGCGAGCGTATCCATGCGCATTTTGAAGTTTTCGCAAAATGGATGCGCGACAAGCAAGACGTTGATCCTGAACTGGCCATCCGCGAAGGCGAGCCCGTTGCCCAGATCATCGAGCATGTGCAATCCGATCCTGATATCGGCGTTCTGGTTCTGGGTGCAGGCACTGACAAAAAGGGACCTGGCCCATTGGTGACTCAACTGACCAAAAACTCAGGCAGCCTGCCGATCCCAATCACTATTGTTCCTGGTGATCTGAGCAAAGAAAAACTCGAAGCGATTACCTGAGGCCACACCGATGCAACGCAGCATTCAATTCTGGTTCGAATTCGCCTCGACCTATTCTTATCTCAGCGCGATGCGTATCGAAGAGGCTGCCACCCGCCAGGGCGTCTCGGTCGAATGGCAGCCTTTTCTGCTGGGGCCAATCTTTGCCGCCCAAGGGTGGGACAATTCTCCGTTCAATCTGTACCCGGCAAAAGGCCTGTACATGTGGCGGGATATGGAACGCCTGACCGCCCAGCGCGGCTTGCCACTTGTCCGGCCCGATCCTTTTCCGCAGAACGGCTTGAAAGCGGCCAGGTTAACATTGGCGATTGAAGATCAGGGGCAAAAAGCTGCCTTTGTGCGCGCCGTCTATTCTGCCGAATTTGCCCAAGGGCAGAACATCGCGGATGAGGCTGTTTTGGCCGGATGCCTCAGCTCAGCCGGGCTTGCCGCTGATTTACTTTCCCAGACCCAGAATCCGGCGATCAAAGCAGCGCTTATCGCGCAGACAAAAACCGCTCAGGCCAAAGGGCTTTTTGGCGCGCCCAGCTTTCTGGTCGGTGACGAGCTGTTTTGGGGCGATGATCGGCTGGACGATGCGATAAGCTCAGCTGCAGAAATTTAGAATCGTTCCAATTCTTGACTTCCAGCTCGTGGCCCCGCATATCAGAGACAACAGATACGGAGCCGCGCCATGTTCATCCAGACCGAATCCACACCGAACCCTGCAACCCTGAAATTCCTGCCCGGCCAGACCGTGCTGGAAGCGGGCACTGCAGATTTCCCATCGGCTGAGGCTGCGGAAAAGTCGCCGCTGGCCAACCGCATTTTCGCTGTGAGTGGCGTGACCGGAGTCTTTTTCGGCAATGACTTCGTGACCGTGACCAAAGCGGACGACGTTCAGTGGGACCACATCAAACCCGCCATTCTGGGCGCGGTGATGGAGCATTACCAGTCCGGCCAGCCGATCATGGGCGCGGATGCCAATGCGGGTTCGGGCCATGCTGAACACAGCGGTGAGGACGCCGAAGTGGTCAACCAGATCAAAGACCTGCTGGACAGCCGGGTGCGCCCGGCAGTCGCGCAGGACGGGGGCGACATCACGTTTCACGGTTTTGACCGCGGCGTTGTCTACCTGCATATGCAAGGGGCCTGTGCAGGCTGCCCATCATCGACACTGACATTGAAGATGGGGATCGAAAACCTACTGCGTCATTACATTCCCGAAGTGACCGAGGTTCGCCCTGTTGCCGTCTGATCCTATCATTCTGGCGTTTGACACATCGGCCGCGCATTGCGCGGCCGCTTTGTTGCGCGGTGACCGGATTGTGGCGTCTTGTGTCGAGCCCATGTCGCGGGGACAAGCCGAACGTCTGATGCCGCTGCTCGAAGAGGTGCTGTCATCAGAACAATGCTCATGGCGCGACCTGTCAGCGATCGGCGTTGGAATAGGCCCCGGTAATTTCACCGGAATACGCATCTCGGTCTCGGCCGCGCGGGGTCTGGCCTTAGGTCTGGGTATACCGGCCATTGGCGTATCGGGCTTTGACGCGCTTGCTGTCCTGGACAGCGATGCGTTGCCCGCAATTCGCGCGCCCAGAGATCAGGTCTATGTTTCGCAGCCTGATATGGAACCGGCACTGATCCAGCTTGATCAGGCAGAATCGCTGGGTACGCTGATGTTCAACGACAACCCAAAGGCTCAGGTCTGCGCTATTGCCCGCGTGGCAGCGCAAAGATGGCAGACTACGACCGAGGCACCGGCCCCCCTGTACATACGCCCCGCAGACGCGGCGCCCTCCAAGGATCAACCGCCGATGTTGCTGGACGGATGACCCCGGAAGACCTAGCCGATACCCATGCGGCGGCTTTTACGCAAGCGCGCCCCTGGACCGCCACAGAGTTTGCAGAGCTGCTGCAGAATCGCTTTACCCATATCGTCGGCGACACCCAGTCCTTTGCCCTTTTTCAGGCAATCGCTGACGATGCCGAACTGCTGACGATTGCCACCCATCCCACAGTTCAGCGTCAGGGACTGGCTAGGAAACGTATGGTCGAATGGCACTCGGCTGCCAAAAAACTGGGCGCTATCCGGGCGATTCTGGATGTTTCCATCGCCAACCAGCCCGCGATTACACTTTACAAGCATTGCGGGTATCGTGTGTGCGGCACGCGCAAGAATTACTATACGGTTGAAAATAATCAGAAAATTGATGCCATCGTCATGGAATGCAATTTAACCTGAGACAGGTCGCGAATTTTCTTGGACCAAATGGTCAAAAATCTGTTGACCGCGGCGGTTGCAAACGGCCTTAATTCCCGCCATCACAACGGTTATGCTCGCTAACAGTGGGTAAACGGGGCTATCTTGGCTCCGACCGAAAAAAAACAAACGGGAGTAACAAATGACCCTGATGAAATCCTTGATGGGCGCCGCAGCGGTGGTTGCACTGACAGCGGGTGCCGCACTGGCCGAACCGGCACTGATCTTTGATCTGGGCGGCAAGTTCGACAAATCGTTCAACGAAGCCGCGCATAACGGCGCCTCACGCTGGGCGGAAGAAACGGGCGGCACCTACCGCGAGATCGAAATGCAGTCCGAAGCGCAACGCGAACAGGCCCTGCGCCGCTTTGCCGAAGCAGGCTCGAACCCGATCATCACCATGGGTTTCGGTATGGCTGACCCGCTCAGCGCGGTTGTTGCCGACTATCCGGACACGAAATTTGTCGTTGTCGATGTAACCTGGCTGGACGCGCCTAACCTGCGTCAGGTTGGATTCGCTGAACACGAAGGGTCTTACCTCGTTGGTATGATGGCGGCGATGGCATCCGAATCCGGGACTGTTGGCTTCATCGGCGGCATGGATGTTCCGCTGATCCGTCACTTTGGCTGCGGCTATGCTCAGGGTGCCAAGGCGGTGAACCCCGATATCAACGTGGTTGCCAACATGACCGGCACAACGCCTGCGGCATGGAACGACCCGGTTAAGGGCTCGGAACTGACAAAGGCACAAATCAGCCAGGGTGCCGACGTGGTCTATGCCGCAGCTGGCGGCACCGGTGTTGGTGTTCTGCAAACCGCTGCTGACGAAGGCATCCTGTCAATCGGTGTCGACAGCAACCAGAACCACCTGCACCCAGGCAAAGTTCTGACCTCGATGCTGAAGCGCGTGGACGTCGCTGTTTATGAGGCGATGAGCGCAGGTGAGAACGTTGAGACCGGCGTATATATCATGGGTCTGGCCGAAGACGGCGTTGGCTATGCGATCGACGACAACAACGCTCCGCTGGTTTCGGATGATATGAAAGCAGCAGTCGACAAAGCCCGTCAGGACATCATCGACGGCAATGTTTCAGTTGTCAGCTATTACGAGAACGACAGCTGCCCAGCACTGCAGTTCTGATATCGCGCGGGTCGGGGGTGATGCTCCCGGCCCGATTCCACTTTGCTGCACCGGGATGACCGGGCAGTCCTTTCGGCAACTGAGGACAAGACATGACCGTCCCCGCCATTGAGCTCAAAGGGATATCCAAATCCTTTGGGCCGGTTCAGGCCAACAAAGACATTTCCATCAGCGTCGCCCCCGGTACGATCCATGGGATCATCGGTGAAAACGGTGCGGGCAAATCCACGCTGATGAGCATTCTCTACGGCTTTTACAAAGCCGACAAAGGTGAAATCTGGATCAATGGTCAAAAGACCGAAATCCCTGACAGCCAGGCCGCGATCGCCTCGGGCATCGGGATGGTGTTTCAGCATTTCAAACTGGTCGAGAATTTTACCGTTCTGGAAAACATCGTGCTGGGCGCCGAGGATGGAAGGCTGTTGGCCCCGTCCCTGAATAAAGCCCGCAAAGAGTTGAAAGAGCTGGAAGAAGAATACGAACTGTTCGTTGACCCCGACAAGCGTATCGACGAAATCGGTGTGGGGATGCAGCAAAGGGTTGAGATTCTTAAGGCGCTGTATCGCAAGGCCGAGATCCTGATTCTGGACGAACCAACCGGCGTGCTGACCCCATCCGAGGCGGATCAGCTGTTCCGCATCCTCGACCGGCTGCGGGCCGAGGGGAAGACGATCATCGTGATCACCCACAAACTGCGCGAGATCATGGAAAACACCGACACCGTGTCGGTCATGCGCCGCGGGCAAATGACGGCCACCGTGAAAACCGCCGAGACCAGCCCCGAAGAACTGGCCGAGCTGATGGTGGGCCGCAAGGTTCTGCTGCAGGTCGACAAGGTTCCGGCACAGCCCGGTAAGCCCATCCTCGAGATTGAAAACCTGCGTGTTTTCGACAGCGCGGGCGTCGAGCGTGTCAAAGGCATCGACTTGACCGTGCGCGCTGGTGAGATCGTGGGCATCGCAGGCGTCGCCGGCAATGGCCAATCCGAACTGCTAGAGGTTCTGGGCGGGATGCGCCCGGGCCAGGGCCAGATCAAACTGAACGGCACGCCGCTTGCGCTCAGCGGGGCGGGGTCAGATGGCCAGGCGCGGCGCGCGCAGCACATTGCGCATGTGCCCGAAGACCGCCAGCGCGAAGGCCTGATCATGGATTTCCACGCCTGGGAGAACGTGGCCTTCGGCTATCACCGAGACCCGGCCTATAAGCGTGGCCTCTTCATGGATAACGCCGCCCTGCGCGCCGATACCGAAGCCAAGATCGAAAAATTCGATGTGCGCCCGCCGAACCCCTGGCTGTCGGCCAAAAGCTTTTCGGGCGGCAATCAGCAGAAGATCGTCGTCGCGCGTGAAATCGAACGTAACCCGGACCTGCTGTTGGTCGGTCAGCCGACCCGAGGCGTGGATATCGGGGCGATCGAATTCATTCACAAACAGATCGTCGATCTGCGCGACCAGGGCAAGGCGATCCTGCTGGTCTCGGTCGAGCTGGAAGAGATATTCTCGCTGTCGGATCGGATCGCTGTCATGTTTGACGGACATATCATGGGCGAACGCCTGCCCCATGAAACTGATGAAAAAGAACTTGGCCTGTTGATGGCCGGTGTTGCGGGAGAGGCAGCGTAACATGGAAAAAATGCCCAAATGGGCCGATGTTGTTCTGATCCCGGTGATCAGTCTGCTTCTGGCCGCAATCCTGTCGGCGCTGGTGATCCTCGCCATTGGCGAAAACCCGATCGAAGCGGTGAACCTGATGGTCACCGGCGCGCTGGGATCGACCTATGGCTGGGGCTATACGCTGTATTACGCCACGAATTTCATGTTCACCGGACTCGCTGTGGCGGTCGCCTTTCACGCACGGCTGTTCAATATCGGTGGCGAAGGTCAGGCGATGCTGGGCGGGCTTGGCGTGGCCGTGGTGTGCCTTTACATCGACTGGCCGCATTGGAGCATCGCCTTGCTGGCCGCCTGTGCCGCATCGATGGTGTTCGGGGCCGCTTGGGCGGCCATTCCGGCCTATCTGCAGGCCAAACGCGGCAGCCATATCGTGATCACCACGATCATGTTCAACTTCATCGCTGCTGCCTTGCTGAACTATATGCTGGTCAACGTCATGCGCCCGCAGGGCTCGCAAGACCCGGCAACTGCACGCTTCCCCGAGGCGGTGCATCTGCCGACGTTCCAGTCGATGTTCTCGACCGCTGAAAACGTCGTATTCCGTGGCGCACCTGCCAATATCTCATTCTTTGTTGCTGTCCTGGCCTGTGTGATCGTTTGGGCGCTGATCTGGCGCACCCGGCTGGGCTATGAGATCCGCGCCTATGGGCATTCGGAAACCGGTGCCGTCTATGCCGGTATTTCTCCGGTTCGGATCACCATCATCGCCATGCTGATCTCGGGCGCGCTGGCTGGTCTGATGGCCACGAATAACGTGATGGGTGAGGCAGAGCGGCTGGTTCTGAACTCGACCGAGGGCGCTGGCTTTATCGGTATCGCCGTGGCGCTGATGGGCCGGTCCCATCCGTTTGGCGTGTTTCTGGCGGCGCTGCTGTTTGGTTTCCTCTATCAGGGCGGGGCCGAGCTGGCGCTGTGGACGTCGATCCCGCGCGAGCTTATCGTGGTCATTCAGGCCCTGGTGATCCTGTTCACCGGCGCGCTGGACAACATGGTCCGCATGCCGCTGGAAAAGCTGTTCCTTGCCATGCGGAAGGAGGGCTAAACGATGGATACTTTCGTTACCCTCATCCAGGTCCTCGATTCGACCGTCCGCCTGGCTACGCCGCTGTTGCTGGCCTGTCTGGCCGGTCTGTACTCCGAACGCGCCGGTATTTTCGACATCGGGCTTGAGGGCAAGATGCTGATCGCGGCGTTCTTTTCTGCCGCCGTCGCCGCCGTGACCGGATCGGTCTGGCTGGGATTGCTGGCCGGGATCGCGGCCTCTCTTGTTCTGTCCGCCCTGCATGGGGTGGCCTCGATCACCTTTCGGGGCAACCAGCTGATTTCAGGCGTCGCCATCAACTTTCTGGCCTCTGGGCTGACGGTCCTGATCGCGCAAAGCTGGTTCAAACAGGGCGGGCGTACCCCCTCGCTGTTCGGCGGAGGGCGCTTTGAACCGATCACCTTCCCTTTTGCGGATGCGGTGAGTGATGTCCCATTTCTTGGGCCAATCTATTCCGAGCTGCTGTCCGGCCATTCGATCCTGGTCTATGTGTCTTTCCTTCTGGTCCCGACAACCTGGTGGGTTTTGTACCGCACCCGCTTTGGCCTGCGCCTGCGCGCGGTGGGTGAAAACCCAGCCGCTGTGGATACGGCCGGGGTTTCTGTCGTTGGGCTGCGTTTTGCGGCTGTAGCGATCTGTGGCGTGCTGTGCGGCATTGCCGGTGCCTATCTGGCCACGGCCCTGCAAGCTGGATTCGTCAAGGAAATGACTGCCGGTCGCGGGTTCATCGCGCTGGCGGCGCTGATCTTTGCAAAATGGCGGCCATGGCACGCGATGTGGGCTTGCCTGCTGTTCGGACTGTTGCAAGCCGTTGCGTTGCGGTTCCAAAATATTGACCTGGGTGGCGTGGTGATTCCTGTGCAGGTCATGGATGCGCTGCCATATATCCTGACCGTCGTCATTTTGGCCGGCTTTGTCGGCAAGGCCGTTCCACCGAAAGCCGGTGGCGAACCCTATGTAAAAGAGCGGTAATAGGTCCAGTTTGAAACACACGTCAGTCCTGTTCGCTGCATGGCGGCATGTAGAGTTGATTTTACATGCCGCAACGGCTCTAAAGGGGCATGGATGTGTTTCCAGTGACAGCTGATTTGAGAGAGTTTCTCGCCGGGGTGCCGGATGCTAGGTCTTGCGCTTGGTCTAAGGGGATACTCCCTGTCAAAACGCCTTTTGCGGATGCACAGTTTCAGACTGGTCCAAGCCGCCAGCCCTGCTTTACCCTGCCTCGCCAAGGGCGTGATTCTGCGCGTCAGATACGAACCCTTTCACAAATTCCAGAAGTCGAATGTGTCACATTGCGCGACGCAGCTGGCCCTAATTACTAGTACCTCATGCAAATTTACCTTCCTATCGCTGAAGTTTCCGTAAACGCCTTTCTGCTGCTGGGGTTGGGCGGCATGGTCGGCATCCTGTCAGGGATGTTCGGGGTCGGCGGCGGGTTTCTGATGACCCCGCTGTTGTTTTTCATTGGCATCCCACCAGCAGTTGCCGTAGCCACCGAAGCGAACCAGATTGTCGCCTCGTCATTTTCTGGTGTTCTGGCCCATTTCCGCCGAAAGACGGTCGACCTGAAGATGGGCACGGTATTGCTGGTCGGGGGACTGATCGGAGCTGCGTTCGGGGTGGTGATCTTCAACTATCTCAAAAGCCTCGGACAAGTCGATTTGCTCGTAACCCTGTGTTACGTGGTCTTTCTGGGCGTCGTCGGCAGCTTGATGTTCATCGAAAGCTTGAACGCGCTGCGTAAATCCAAAAAGGGCACCGCCGCCCCTGTTGCACGTCGTCAGCGCGGCTGGATTCACGCGATGCCGTTCAAAATGCGGTTCCGTACATCGGGCCTCTATATCTCGGTCATCCCCCCCGTCCTGGTCGGGCTTAGCGTAGGTATCCTTTCTGCGATCATGGGTGTCGGAGGCGGCTTTATCATGGTTCCTGCCATGATTTACCTGCTGGGAATGCCCACCAAAGTCGTTGTCGGCACCTCCCTGTTCCAGATTATTTTCGTAACAGCGTTCACCACGATGCTGCACGCGACAACCAACTACACAGTCGACATTGTTCTGGCTGTGTTGTTGCTGGTCGGCGGCGTGATCGGGGCGCAGATCGGAACGGTGATCGGCGCACGAATGCCTGCCGAGCAGCTGCGCGTATTGCTGGCTGCACTGGTCTTGGTGGTTTGTGGCAAACTGGCGCTGGATCTGCTTCTGGAACCCTCCGAGCTCTATTCGCTCGGCGTTGCAGGGGGGCACTGATCATGCTGAGACGGTTGATCCTGCTACTCGCCCTCTGTGTCACCCCGGCCATCGCCGAGGAGGAACAGGTCGTGCTTGGCCTAAGTCAGGACCGGGTTGCCATCACGGCGAATTTCGATGGCTCGGAAATTCTTATTTTCGGTGCCGTGAAACGTGAAACGCCGATCCCTTCCGGCCCACCGCTTCAAGTTATCGTGGCCGTTGCAGGCCCCTCGAGCCCAGTGACGGTCCGGCGAAAAGAACGCAGGCTGGGTATCTGGGTCAACACCGACAGCGTCCTGGTCGACCTTGCGCCCAGTTTTTATGCGGTTGCCACCAGCGCTCCGCTTACAGAAATCCTGTCAGATACAGAAGACTTGCGGTACAGGATCTCGATTGAACGGGCCATTCGGTCAGTGGGTGCCGCGATGAATATCCGGGGCGCGCAGAATTTTGCCGAGGCCGTCGTTCGCATCCGTGAGGATGAGGGCCTGTATTCTATCCGCGAAAATACGGTTGCGGTGGACGAGCAGACATTGTTCCGAACCTCAATCGACATGCCAGCCGATTTGACCGAAGGCGCCTATTTCGCGCGCATATACCTGACCCGCGGCCGAGAGGTTGTTTCCCAGTTCGAGACCACAATCGACGTGCGGAAGGTCGGGCTGGAACGGTTCCTCTACAACATGTCCCGTCAGCAGCCGGTCTGGTATGGCCTGATGTCTTTGGTCATTGCCATCGCGGCGGGTTGGGGAGCGTCCACAGCCTTCCGACTATTGCGCGAGAACTAAAGCCCTATCCACGCCCGATATAGGGCATCGTAGTGGCCATGACGGTCATGAACTGGACGTTTGCCTCTGCAGGCAAAGACGCCATGTGCAGTACAGAACGTGCGGCATCGTCAACAGCCATCGTCGGGTCGGGCTGCTGCCCTCCCGCGATGGCGTTTTCAACCAGGTTTTGCACCATCTGTGTTCGCGCGTTGCCAATATCGATTTGACCACATGCGATACCAAAGGCGCGCCCGTCCAGTGATAGGCTGCGTGTCAGGCCTGTTATCGCGTGTTTCGTAGCGGTGTAATGGACCGAATTCGGACGCGGTACATGCGCGGCGATCGAACCGTTATTGATGATCCTTCCCCCTTGAGGGGCCTGATGCCGCATAATGCGAAAGGCTTCGCGCGCGCTTAGGAACATCCCGTTCAGGTTCACGCTGACGCTCTGGTACCAATCCTCCAACTGGATTTCGTCTATCGTGCCGCCGGGGGCAAAGATTCCGGCATTATTGAATAATACGTCAAGACGTCCCGCCTCATTCTGGAATGTCTCGAAAGCACCCGAAACAGCGGTGGGGTCGGTAACATCGGTCACCAGGGGGATCGCATTCTTGTGCCTTTCAGCCAATTCGTTCAGCACATCCGCGCTGCGCGCCAGCAGCCCAACCGCCCAGCCCTCGGCCAAAACAGCTCGGCAGTTGCCCGTCCGATGCCTGAACTGGCGCCTGTGATGATGATGGATTTCATATCTCTTCCGCCTCCAGGGTCAGCGTCGCCGCCGGAGCCGCGCGCAAATCATCCACGCGCAGCGGATAAGTGGGCTTGGCCAGCCTGTTGCGCACCACCCAAATCAACCTTTCTTGCGCCCGCGTGATCGCAACATAAGCCAGACGTTTCCACAAAGGTTGCCCAGCCTCGGTTCGCCCCATCCGGGCAGCCGCATATATATCCGGCGCAAACACCTGTACCGTGTCCCACTGCGACCCCTGCGCCTTGTGAATGGTCACTGCTGCGCCATGCAAAAAGGTAGCCCCCATTCGCGCAGCAAATGGAATAAACGGTTCTTCCTCATCAGGCATTTCGATTTTGACAATCGACGCTGCGCTGACCTGCGGATCCTCGGCCCCCATCACATGCAGGCGCGAAAACCCCGGTTTTCGTCCTGGCCCCAGATAGATGACCTGAGCACCCTTGATTAGCCCGCGCGCCTCAAGATCCAGCCTTTTCTTGCGGTGCTTCAGCGGCAGTTCGATTCCATCGCAAATCAACGGCTCTCCCGCCAGAAGCTCGGTGTCGGGTGCAGCGTGAACATTGCGGAAGGCTTGAATCAAGCGAATTCGGGTGGCATTTCGCCAGACCAGAACCGGGCTGCGGGCCATCAGGTCAACTTCAACACGCTGCCCCCAAACAACTCGGTCATCCTGTCGGGCGGTCTGTTCGACGAGCCGTTCAAAATCCTCAAACCCCATCTGAGGGTCGGCCAGCGCATGCGCGAGGTCCAGGATCGGGTTGTCTGCCGTCTGCCTGTGGACCCTGTGCAATACCTGCTTTCGCGGCTCGGGTAGCGTCTCAAATACCATGCTGCCAGACTGATTGACCGGGGCCAGCTGCGCCGGGTCGCCAAACAGCAACAGGGTCGGGAAGATCTCTTTCAGGTCTTCGAACTGCCGGTCATCCAGCATCGAGGCCTCATCTACAAAGCCTATGTCCAGCGGCTCCTCCCGACGTTTCCAGCCGGTGATAAAGTCGGACCCACGCAGGCCCGCAACGGCCAGCGCGCCGGGGATAGACTTGTTGTTCTGATAAAAAGCAGCCGCCCGGTCCAGGGCTTCGTCAGTCAGCCCTTCAACCTCGGGGCGTTCATCGTTGCCCGCCAGCCATTCGGCAATGCGTTCATATTCCGGGTCATAAACCGGCGTATAGAGGATGCGGTGGATCGTGGTCGCAGGCACACCCCGCAGGCGCAAAACACTGGCGGCCTTGTTCGTTGGCGCAAGAATGGCCAAGCTGCGTTTCTCGCGCGCTTTGCGGCTTTCGAAATCACCGGAAACGATCTGAAGACCCGCGTCAGCCAATGCTTTGTAAAGCTCTGCCAGCAGTAGCGTTTTCCCTGAACCCGCCTTGCCGATCACGGCCATCACCCCGGATTCGCCATTGCCGGGCATTTTCAGCAGGGCATCATCATCCAGGTCCACACCAGCAGATTTCAGCATCTCGGAAATGCTGTCATAGGCGGCGGCTTGATCGTCGGAAAAGGTGACTGTGGGTATAGACATGGCGCGACCCTACAGGGCCACGCCAGCTATCGCCAGATATGGAATTGGCTTTCAGACCCCGTCAGGCGGACAGGGCAAACCGGTGTTGCCGGACAGTGCCGAACGCGGCTTTGAACCACATCCTGGACAGCTCACGTGGGATGCCCGCCCGTTCAGCCACCCGATTGCAATCCTCGGACGAATAGGGCCAGAGCCCAACCGAAATCTGATCACGCCCTTTCCCTTGTGACCCCAGAACGACTGGAGACGATCCGATCAGACGGTAGATCCGAATCATGCGCGCATCAAAGACGCCAGCAATATGGGTCAGCCCGAACCCTTCCATGATTTCGCCGCCGCTCAGCATGATGGCACCGGCAGTATGGGCGCTGGCCGTTCGGGACAGGCAGAACCGCGTTACTTCCCAGATCAGCGGGCTGTGGACCGGCTTACCCCCTGTCAGGTGCCCAAACACCTCATTCACCATGACAGGTCCTGTCGTCGGCAATACCCGCATCGACCCCCCATGGCTGCCATCCTCTTCTTCCCAGATGACATAGAGCGGATTCAGGTCATCATACTGATCCCGCTCTTCTCCTTTTTCGTCCACGTGAACATCCCAGCCCAGACGTGTTTTGAACTGATCCGCTCGATCCCGGAACATCCCTTGGGCCAAATTCGGAAACTTATGTAGTTCGTCGGCAAACAAATAGCGCAACATGACTTTTCCCCTTGTCGTCCTGTGCAGGAACGAAGGGGGTACAAAGTCGTGGTTAATTTCCCGTTTTTGGCGCGCGCGCTTGTTAAACCACTATTAATCCACGGCTGAGTGCTGTTGCGATGGCATGGGTTGTGTTCTGCGCCCCAAGCTTGGCACGCGCACTTTCAATATAGACACGCAGCGTATGTTCCGAGATTGACAGTGAGTGCGCGACTTGTGCCCGGCTGTATCCAAGCGCCAGCAAGGTCATGGCATCCGTCTCACGAGGCGACAGGCCTCGGGTCGTATCCGGCTGCCTGTCGGTTTCGAACTCCAGAGCCTTTCGGTTAAAGTAATGCGCGATCAAAATCAGCTCGCGGCCATGGGCCTCGATGAAGGACTTCCATTTCTCATCATCACATGAGTGATTCACTGTGAATAAGGCAAACTGGCCGTTCGGCCCCCGGATGGGGATCGAATAACCCTGATTGCCAACCCCATGTTCAAGGGCATCCTGCAAAAAGGCTTTCGCCACTTTTCCAGACCAGTCCAGAAATTTCCAGTCAACCGGGTGGAACCGTTGGAAACACCCCAGGATCACTGGATCTATGCGGTGATAATTCCGCTCCCGGTATCGCTCGGCCCAAGCGTCCGGGTAAGTTGTATAGCCGTATTGATCCCCGGCACCATCAACCCAATGATAGATAAGATGTTCAACCTGCAGCCGGTCGCGCAATCGAACGGCTACATCGCCCAACTCGTCAAGCGTGTTGGTGCTTTCCAAGTCCTCTAGGACCTGACTCATGTCGAGTTGTGTTCCCATTCGCGGGCGCCTGTGCCTTATCTTGCATGGACGCAATCTCGGCCGCTGCGATCAACTTGGTATCATCAAGCTGCTCGGCAAGTGCGGTCAAACCGTTTTCAACAGCGAAGGCGTTGAGGTCCGACAAAACGTCCAGTATCCACTCATTATGCGCCATCTAAAGTCACTCCGAAACGGTTAACGAAGGGTTAACACAACCGTAACATGTGAGATGATTTTAAGCCTATTCACTGGTTTCTACTCCCCAAAACTAGCGGGTCACGATTCTGTAACCCACTGTAATTATTTCCTTATGCCTCGAAATAGATACACCCGCGCTCGCTCGATGCGATTCGCGGGTGCTAATATTCTATTTTTTTGGGGGGGCTCAGCCTTTTGCGTCTAGAACCTCTTCAAGCGTGCGCAAGCCCGTCTGCGGCGCCTGAACCAGAACCGACATGTTGCCTGGTTTATGCTCATTCCGCATCATCTTCATATGCGCGTCGGGCAATTCACCCCAGGCAAACACTTCGGACATGCAGGGATCCAGACGGCGTTCGACCATCAGTTGGTTCGCGGCAGCAGCCTGCTTGAGATGCGCAAAATGCGAACCTTGCAGACGTTTCTGATGCATCCACATATAGCGAACGTCGAAAGTCAGGTTATAGCCGGTGGTACCGGCGCAGATCACAACCATACCACCTTTTTTCACGACAAAGGTCGACACCGGAAATGTGCTTTCGCCGGGATGTTCAAACACCATGTCGACATTCTTGCCTTTGCCGGTGATTTCCCAGATCGCCTTGCCGAATTTGCGCGCCTCTTTGAACCAGTCCGCATATTCCGGTGTGTTTACTGTGGGCAACTGACCCCAGCAGTTAAAGTCTTTGCGATTCAGCACGCCCTTGGCGCCCAGACCCATGACAAAGTCACGCTTGCTTTCGTCCGAGATCACGCCGATTGCGTTGGCGCCTGCGGTATTGATCAGCTGGATCGCATAAGAGCCAAGGCCGCCCGAGGCACCCCAGACCAGAACGTTCTGGCCCGGCTTCAGGTCATGCGGCTCGTGCCCGAACAGCATCCGATACGCGGTCGCCAGCGTCAGAGTATAGCAAGCGCTTTCTTCCCAGGTCAGGTGCTTGGGGCGCGGCATCAACTGCTGGGCTTGAACATTGGTGAACTGTGCAAAAGACCCATCCGGCGTTTCATAACCCCAGATCCGCTGGCTGTCCGAATACATCGGATCGCCACCATTACAATGTTCGTCGTCGCCATCGTCCTGGTTGCAGTGAATGACAACCTCGTCGCCCACTTTCCAGCGCGTTACTTTCGAACCCACGGCCCATACGATCCCCGAAGCGTCAGAACCGGCGATATGATACGGGGCTTTGTGGCCGTCAAAGGGCGAGATCGGCTTGCCCAGGGATGCCCAGACGCCGTTATAGTTAACGCCCGCCGCCATCACCAGAACCAACACCTCGTGGCTGTCCAGTTCTGGTACGTCCACGACTTCCTGGACCATCGCAGTATCCGGTTCCCCGTGGCGTTCCTTACGGATTGCCCATGCATACATTTTCTTAGGCACAAACCCCATCGGAGGGATTTCACCCATTTCATAGAGGTCTTTTTCCGGCGCGTCGTAAGTTGCGATACCGCTGTCGGTGTCCAGAGCCATGTTGGCCTCCTTATTTCTCATTCCTGTTTGCCGCGATGCAGAAGCGCTTGCGTTGGATGATGAGATATTGGCCTGAGGGAAATAATGCAATAGATTTTGCATCATTTTTGTAATTTTATGACCCAGCGCCTGCAGAAACTTCTTTCGCTGCCGCAGCATCAGGCCAGCCGTCGCCAATCGGGGCTGAGGCTGCATAGTAGTCGAGCAGATCAACCCTTTGCCCGGATTGAGATATTTTCCCACCTTCTCGTTTCAGAATTCTGCGTTCGACCAGCTGATCCAAGGCAGCTGAAACCGCGGACTCATCCTGATCACCCAAAGTTCCGTCACGTTGCAAAAACCCGGTGATCAAGCTTTTAAGCTCGTCTTCGGGCATTCCTCCTTTGGTGCGAACCAGCCAGCACGCTGCAGGAACAGGCGCCTGCGGAATCGCTTCTTTGATCCGTTGCATGAGTTCGCGCGCGAGATCAGTCATCACATCGTCATGGGCGGTGCGGAATTCCTTCAATGAGATAGGGTGACCATATCGCACTCCAGCAAATCCAAACCGCTGGTAGCGACCGGTCAGACGCCTGCCTATCTGTTTCAACATCCACCCAGTTATAACCCCGATTCGGGCACGAAATTGCCTTTGATTGCCAAGTGCGGCCTTGGTCAGGATCGTATCTTCAAGAACCCGGTCATAGTTTAGCGCAACGGGAACAAACACCACATCCGCCCCATCCACCCTGGCACCATCGATTATGTATTTCAAAAGCCCCAGCTTGGGGCGTGCCATGGCCCCCGTCAGGCTCAGCCCGCCTTCAGGGAACATGGCCTGTGTAACACCGGCATCGGTGGCATGCCGGACATAGCAGGCCAATACCTGACGATAGAGTTCGCTGCCGGACTTGCGGCGAATAAAATAGGCCCCCATCGCACGAATCAACCGACTGAGCGGCCAAACGCGCGCCCATTCGCCAACAGCATAAGACAAAGCCGATTGCTGGGCCGCCAGATAGGTGACCAGCACATAATCCATGTTGCTGCGGTGGTTCATCACAAAAACAACTGTCGCATTTGGATCAATATCTTTCAGGGCATCTTCATCCTGATAACTAAGCCGTACATCATAAAAGGCGTTGCTCAGAATCCGCGCCAACCGGATGGCGATACTGAAATAGGCAACGGCGGAAAAAGAAGGCACGATCTCGCGCGCATACCGCTGGGCCTGCTCAAAGGCGACCGCTTCGGGAATGCCTTCTTCACGTGCGTGCTGCTGCACGGCCTGCCCTACCTGAGGATCATAGATCAGACGTTGAATCATATCGTGGCGTCGGGCCAGCTTGAACGGCTGTATCGGGCGCTGCAGGCGCGTGTTCAGGCGTTTGACCGCGCGCTCCAACCTACGGCGAAAAAACCACCGCACTGACGGAAACAGAAAATGCGAGGCCAGTGTGACCGCGGCGAATACCAGGATCAACAAAAACAGCCAAAGCGGAAGTTCCACGGTCTGTGTCATAAATGCACCCTGCCACCAATCGCTGCATCCCACAATCGGCACAACCGGAAATGCCGCGGCGCAGCGAATTGACATGTCCCGAAAATTGCGCTTTAGAACCCATGAACGTAATTTTCTTGCCCACCCGCAATACGAGGCCCAGTTATGACGCAGACGCAGAAAGATCGCCCCTGGCTCATCCGAACCTATGCCGGTCATTCCACCGCCAAAGCGTCCAACGCGCTGTATCGCGGGAATCTGGCCAAGGGTCAGACGGGTCTGTCAGTGGCCTTCGATCTGCCGACGCAAACCGGCTATGACAGCGATCACACGCTGGCACGCGGCGAGGTTGGTAAAGTGGGTGTGCCGATCAGCCATCTGGGCGACATGCGGGTTTTGTTCGACCAGATCCCGTTGGAACAGATGAACACGTCGATGACGATAAACGCCACGGCTCCTTGGTTGCTGGCGCTCTATATAGCGGTTGCCGAGGAACAGGGCGCTGATGTCTCTAAACTGCAGGGCACGGTTCAGAACGATCTGATTAAGGAATACCTGAGCCGCGGAACGTATGTCTGCCCGCCGAAACCGTCGCTGAAGATGATCGCCGACGTGGCCGAGTATTGCTATACCAACGTGCCAAAATGGAACCCGATGAACGTCTGTTCCTATCACCTGCAAGAGGCTGGCGCGACGCCCGAGCAGGAACTGTCCTACGCCTTGGCAACAGCGATTGCAGTTCTGGATGAGTTGCGCCCACGGGTACCGGCCGAGGATTTTCCGGCGCTGTGTGGCCGGATTTCGTTCTTTGTGAACGCCGGCATACGGTTTGTTACCGAAATGTGCAAAATGCGGGCTTTTGTCGACCTTTGGGATGAGATTTTGCAACAACGCTATGGCGTTGAGGATCCCAAATTCCGCCGCTTTCGCTATGGCGTTCAGGTAAACTCGCTGGGTCTGACCGAGCAGCAGCCTGAAAACAATGTCTACCGCATCCTGATTGAGATGCTGGCCGTAACACTGTCGAAAAGGGCCCGCGCCCGTGCGGTGCAATTGCCCGCCTGGAACGAGGCGCTGGGATTGCCGCGGCCCTGGGATCAGCAATGGTCGATGCGGATGCAGCAGATTCTGGCCTATGAGACCGACCTGTTGGAATATGGCGATCTGTTTGATGGCAACCCGGCTGTTGATGCCAAGGTTGAAGAGTTGAAAGAAGGCGCGCGTGCGGAGCTGGCAAACCTGGATTCGATGGGCGGCGCTGTCGCTTCGATCGAATACATGAAGTCACGCCTGGTGGATTCGAACGCAGAGCGCCTCAACCGGATCGAGCGCAACGAGACCATTGTGGTCGGCGTGAACAAATGGACCGAGGGCGAGCCCTCACCCCTGGAAACCGAAGACGGCGGCATCATGGTCGTTGATCCGGCAGTAGAGCAGGAACAGATCAACCGCCTGAACGAATGGCGCACCGAACGGGATGGCGCGGCAGTTGCAGCAGCGCTGGCCGCTTTGCGTGAGGCCGCACAATCCGGTGCGAATGTAATGGAGCCGTCAATCGTCGCCGCCAAGGCTGGCGTCACCACCGGCGAATGGGCCGAAGAGATGCGCAAAGTCTATGGCACATATCGCGGCCCGACCGGCGTTTCCGGCTCGGTCTCAAACAAAACCGAAGGGCTGGAGGACTTGCGCTCGGCCGTTGACGCGGTCAGCGACAAGCTTGGACGTCGCCTGAAATTCCTGGTCGGGAAACCCGGTCTGGACGGCCATTCAAATGGCGCTGAACAGATCGCCTTCCGCGCCCGCGATTGCGGCATGGACATCAGCTATGACGGCATCCGTCTGACACCCGAGGAAATTGTGGCCGCCGCAATCGAGGACAAAGCCCATGTGATCGGCCTGTCGATTCTGTCCGGCAGTCACATTCCGTTGGTTCAGGACGTTCTGAACCGTCTGCGCGAGGCGGGCCTGAAACATGTTCCTGTTGTTGTCGGTGGCATTATCCCAGATGACGATGCTGAAAAGCTCAAAGCGATGGGTGTGGCCAAAATCTACACGCCAAAAAACTTCGAGTTGAATGCAATCATGGGCGACATAGTTTCCTTGGTTGATCCGCAAAACCTGGCCGCTGAATAACCGCCGATTTGCCACCCATTTTCCCCGTATCTATCGCCTTCGCGAAAGGGATAGATAATGGATGCTTTTAGAACTACGGTGACTCTTCGGGGACATTGTAATTCGGTAACATCAGGGGAATGTAAATGGGAATGAATCTCGAAAAGATGACGCGCAATGAACTGTTGGAATTGCGTGCCAATGTAGATGTGGCGCTGAAAGCAGCCGAAAGACGTGATCGGAAAGAGGCTTTGAAAGCTGCTCAGAAAGCCGCAGCGGAATTTGGGTTTTCCCTTTCCGAACTTTCTGATGGGTCCTCGAAATCTCTTAAGCTTTCGAAAACAAAAGAAAAATACCGAAATCCATCCAACCACGATCAAACCTGGTCGGGGCGCGGTCGCAAGCCGCATTGGGTACACGAAGCTTTGAAAGCCGGAGCGGATATTTCGGATATGGAAATCTGAATGGAATTGATAACGAAATGACGATTCATATAGGCGCCGAAAAAGGCGAAATCGCTGAAACAGTTCTTTTACCCGGTGATCCTTACCGGGCAAAATGGGCGGCAGAAACTTTTCTGGATAACGCCAAACTGGTGAATGACGTGCGTGGCATGTTGGGCTTCACCGGAACCTGGAAAGGTAATCCGGTCACGATTCAAGGCAGCGGTATGGGAATGCCCTCGCTGTCAATTTACGTGAATGAATTGATCCGCGATTTTGGCGCCAGAAATTTGATCCGTATTGGGTCATGTGGCGGGATGCAGGACAGTGTGAACATTCGTGATGTCATTTTGGCGATGACTTCGACCACGCTCAGCACGCCGTCTCGGGGGATCATGAAAGAGCTCAACTTTGCACCTTGCGCGGATTGGAGCCTGTTGCAGGCCGCCTTTGAGGCTGCGGCAAACAAAGGAACACCAACTCATGTTGGCGGGATTTATTCCTCGGATGTGTTCTACGATGAACGTCCCGATCTGAACGAACAGATGGTGCGTCACGGCATTCTGGGCGTCGAAATGGAAGCCGCCGAACTTTACATCCTGGCCGCGCGCCACAGGTGCCGGGCCCTTGCCGTGCTGACCGTTTCCGACCACTTGCTGACAGGAGAAGCTCTGCCATCGTCCGAACGTGAAAGCAGCTTTGGCGACATGGTTGAGATCGCACTTCAGGCGGCGTTTCCAAAGGCTTAGAAAACGGGTTGGGGCAGGGTCGACCCTGTCCCGCATCGGCTATCCACCGGTCGATCCCTTTAAACACTGCTTGGGGCTTTCCGCCCCATCGGTCTGAGCACCGCAAAACGAACAGACCCATTGCCCTTCTTTTCGGTGCTGGCGCCAACGGCATTCACGCGTCAGTGACGAAGTACGGGCGCGCCACAGAAAATAGGCGAATACGGCGGCGGCAAGAAGCAGAAGAAAAACAGGCATTCTCCTGCTTTGCTGATCAGTCGGTTGTTTTCAAGCCCTGCAATCGCAGATCAGGCAGCATTTGCGTATTCGAACAGCTCTGGCATCCGCTCTGAAGTGGGGATTACCGTTTCTGGCGTATAATAGGCCCATGCCTGTTCCAGCAATTCCAGGGCTTCGGCGGCATCAGCGGAGTTGGTTTTGGTTCTCATCGGAGTGATCCCATTGTGACATAATCACTCCTCCCTGAGCCAAACATAGGACAGGCTGCAGGCGTTCACACCACATATTCTTGCAAATGGGAATTGCACCTGCCGCAACACAGCAGGCACATGGATCAAGCCCGCCTCACACCGTGCGTTCGACCATCATCTTTTTGATCTCGGCGATTGCCTTTGCAGGGTTCAGACCCTTCGGGCAGGTTTTGGCGCAGTTCATGATCGTGTGGCAACGATACAGCTTGAACGGATCTTCCAACTCATCCAGGCGCTCACCAGTTGCCTCATCTCGGCTGTCAATGATCCAACGATATGCATGCAGCAGAGCCGCCGGGCCAAGATAGCGATCGCCATTCCACCAATAACTTGGGCACGAGGTCGAGCAGCTGGCGCACATCACGCATTCATAAAGACCATCCAGCTTTTTGCGGTCTTCAATGGATTGCTTCCACTCTTTCGCCGGCCGGTTGGTCTTGGTTTCTAGCCAGGGCATGATGCTGGCGTGCTGGGCATAGAAATGGGTCAGGTCCGGAATCAGGTCCTTGACCACAGGCATATGGGGCAAAGGATAGATTTTCACATCGCCCTTGATCTCATCCATGCCATAGATGCAGGCCAGCGTGTTGATCCCGTCGATATTCATCGCACAGGACCCACAAATGCCCTCGCGACAAGACCGGCGGAAGGTCAAGGTTGGGTCGATCTCATTCTTGATCTTGATCAGCGCATCCAAAATCATCGGACCGCAGCTGTCCATATCGACGAAATAGGTATCCACCCGGGGATTTTGACCGTCGTCAGGATTCCAGCGATAGATCTGGAACTTGCGCACATTCGTCGCGCCCTCTGGCTTGGGCCATGTCTTTCCGGTGGTAATCCGAGAATTTTTTGGCAGGGTGAGTTGTACCATTTCCGACCTCGCTAAATTCCCGTGTATAGATACACGCTGCAAGTGCGAAAGCCAACCATTTAGCCTTGAAAACAGTCAATAAAGATGGGTGATTTCACCTTTACATTGAGCTTATGTGCATGGAGTCTGCACCCGAGAAAGCAAAAGCTGAGTGCCGTATGCAGACACGAGTATTGAATATTCCCTACGGCACCAAAAACCCCTATCAAAACATGATGTACAGCGCATGCGAGCCAGAGTTTTCTCTAGCTGCAATGAAACAGCTGAACTTTGCAGAGATTGCGAAACCAGAATTTCAGACCGAACACGGAATCCTGCATATCCAATGGGATGACAGGCTGTTTCCGATCAAGGATGGTGAAGATTCCGCGAACAACGCCCTGTTTCAAGATGCCGTGTCGGGACTTGAACTGTATAAATCAAACGGTGGTCGCGTCATCTGGACCATTCACAATCGCACCGCGCATTCAGCGCGTGAGGGCAACGATGGATTTCACGCAGCGCGACGCAAGTTGGCAGAGCTGGTCGATATGATCCATGTCCATACCCCAAATGCGCGGCAACATATGATCGCCCAATATGACGCGGAACCGAATAAGATTTGCCTGATCCCTCACCCAAGCTATCTAGGCGTTTATGAAAGCGCCGAAATCACGCTTGCACGCCTGATGCAACCACGCGATCAGACCCATTTTTTGACATTTGGCGCGATGCGCGGAAACCGCGAGTTGGACCGGCTTCATTTCGCCATCCGGAAGCTAACCAACAGGGGTTTCGACTTTCATATGTCAGTGGTAGGCCGAGTCTTTCGGCCCAGTCGGCGATTGGTACGACGGCTGGACGCCATTTCAAACGTAACCGTGATAGGCGAACGCATAGAAGATGAGGCCATTCCGAGTGTTTTTTCCCAAGCTCACGCCTATGTTTTGCCGTCTACACAAACCTTCACCTCTGGAACCGCAATGCTTGCCATGACCTTCGGCTTGCCAGTTGTCGCTCCTGACATTGAACCCCACCGGCAGACAACCCCGGAAACCTGTCACGATCTATTATATCCGGCACAAAACCCACGAGGCCTGATCCGCATGATGATGAAGGTGATGGAAATGTCCGATTCAGAACTGGCTGAAAAACGTAGGGCGTGCTTCGAATTCGCTCAGGAACGCGCGCCAGAGCGGATCAGCCGCAAGTTGGCCGAAGCGCTTACGGTTCTAAGAAATGGATAATCTTTTCAGCGCCCGCATTTCCGCTTTGTACGATCTTCTGGACTTGACCAGTTTTGTGCGCATTGCGGATATTGGCGCCAACCCAATGCGCCATGACGCCCCTTACCGTGATTTGCTAAAGAACGACCTCTGCAATGTCGTCGGTTTTGAACCTCAGGAAGACACGATGAAAGAGGTCGTACGCAATAAAGGTGCAAATGAAGAGTATTTCAACTTTGCAGTCGGAGACGGCAAACCGGCCTTGTTGAATATCTACAAGGGCTCGGGTTTGACATCCTTGCTGAAAATAAGGGAAAAAACACTTTTTTACCTACGTGGCCTACGCAATGCTGCAAGGCAAATTGGCAGTATGGAGATGCAAACCCAGCGGCTGGATGATATCGCAGGTTTGGGTCCAGTGGATTTTCTGAAAATTGACATTCAGGGTGCCGAACTTTCGGTGTTTACCTCGGCGGAAAACACGCTGAAAAATGTCGCCGCCATACAGACCGAAGTATCGTTTTTTCCATTGTACGAGAATCAGCCAGGTTTTGGCGAGGTTGACACATTTCTCAGAAAATTGGGGTTTTTGCCCCATAGTTTTGCGCATATCGAGAACAGGCTGGTCGTATCGAAATGGTCGGGAGTTCTTTCGGACTTTGAATCGACACAAATGCTGGATGGGGACATTATCTATCTCAGGGACTTGTCTGATCCTGCAGAGCTGAACAGCCAGATACTAAAGCGACTGGCAATTCTAACCGAAGGTGTTTTTGGGTTCACAGATGTCAGCCTGAAAATTCTCGACATATTGGCACAGCGTCAGGAAATCTCTGAAGCCGATGTGAATCAGTACATTGAAACATTCATCTCGCCATAGCCGATTGGCTAAGTACAGATATTACTTACCCATAGAATTTGAGCAGTCCGGTGGTTGGTCGCGGACTGCCCAATCACATCAGAAAGTCCGCGCCTTGGGCGCGATTTTCTTCAGGCTGATTCCACCTTCTGCTTCGGTGCTCAGCGGATCGACGATCACCGGGCGATAGCTGAGGTTCACTTTATTACCGTCCACGCGGGACACCGTGTGAACGCGCCAGTTTTTGTCGTCGCGTTCGCTGAAATCCTCATGCGCATGGGCACCACGGCTTTCCTTGCGCGCTTCGGCACCGACGATGGTGGCCAGCGCACTTGGCATCAGGTTGGTCAGTTCCAGCGTTTCCATCAGATCGCTGTTCCAGACCAACGAGCGGTCGGTGACTTTCAGGTCGTCCATCTTGGCGGCAATCGCCGTCATCTTTTCAACACCTTCGGCCATGGTTTTGGCGGTGCGGAATACGGCCGCGTCAGCCTGCATGGTCTTTTGCATCTCAAGCCGCAGATCGGCGGTCGGGATCGCTCCGCTGGCGTTACGGACGGTGTCAAAGCGATCAAAGGCTTTGTCGACCGACCCCTGGTTCAGAACCGGGTTGGCGCTATCGGCATCCACAACCTTGCCGGCCCGGATCGCCGCCGCGCGGCCAAAGACCACCAGATCGATCAGCGAGTTTGAGCCCAAACGGTTCGCCCCATGGACCGAGGCGCAGCCAGCCTCACCCACAGCCATCAGGCCCGGGACCACGGCGGTTGGGTCCTTGGCGGTGGGGTTCAGAACCTCACCCCAATAGTTGGTCGGGATACCGCCCATGTTGTAGTGCACGGTCGGCAGAACCGGGATCGGCTCTTTGGTCACGTCCACACCGGCAAAGATCTTGGCGCTTTCGGAAATACCCGGCAGACGCTCGGCCAAAGCCTCGGCAGGCAAGTGGCTAAGGTTCAGGTGGATGTGGTCGCCCTCTGCACCCACACCGCGCCCTTCGCGGATTTCCATAGTCATTGAGCGCGAGACATAGTCGCGCGGTGCCAGGTCTTTGTACTGAGGCGCATAGCGCTCCATGAACCGTTCGCCTTCGGAATTGGTCAGGTACCCGCCCTCACCCCGCGCCCCTTCGGTGATCAGACAGCCCGAGCCGTAGATGCCGGTCGGGTGAAATTGAACGAACTCCATATCCTGCAGCGCCAGACCCGCGCGGGCCACCATACCGCCACCGTCACCGGTGCAGGTATGGGCCGAAGTGGCGCTGAAATACGCCCGGCCATAGCCGCCGGTCGCCAGCACCACCATCTTGGCGTTGAAGACATGCATGGTGCCATCGTCCAGCTTCCAGCAGACGACACCCTGACACTGTCCGTCGTCGGACATGATCAGGTCGATGGCGAAATATTCGATGTAGAACTCGGCGTTGTTTTTCAACGACTGACCATAGAGCGTGTGCAGGATCGCGTGGCCGGTCCGGTCAGCAGCGGCACAGGTCCGCTGAACCGCGGGGCCTTCGCCGAATTCCGTTGTGTGGCCACCAAAAGGACGCTGATAAATCTTGCCTTCTTCAGTCCTGCTGAAAGGCACACCGTAATGTTCCAGCTCATAGACCGCTTTGGGCGCTTCGCGGGCCAGATACTCCATCGCGTCGGTATCACCCAGCCAGTCCGAGCCCTTGACCGTGTCGTACATATGCCACTGCCAGTGGTCAGGACCCATATTCGACAGCGACGCCGCGATGCCGCCCTGTGCGGCAACCGTGTGCGAGCGGGTCGGGAACACCTTGGTCACGCATGCCGTACGCAGACCCTGTTCCGCCATACCCAGCGTTGCGCGAAGACCTGCACCACCTGCGCCTACGACAACGACGTCGTATTCGTGGGTTTCGTATTCATATGCTGCTGTCATTGTTCTTATTCCTTACCGCGCATCATCACAGGGCGAGTTTCACCAGGGCGAACAGCCCTGCAACCATCAGCGTGTAGCCAAACGCCCACATCGCAACCAGCGTCACTTTTTCGGCGACACCATGGATATAGTCTTCGATGGCCTCCTGCGCTTCGTACATCAGCTGCAACAGGGCAACGATCAGTGTCAGCGCGCATACGATCGCCGGGAAGGGGCGACTGAAATAAGCCAGAACCTCTTCGTAGGTTCCGCCCAGACCCGCACCAAATGTGAAGATGAAGAGAGGAATCAGAACAGTCAGGATCATGGCCCGGACCATTGTGTTCCAATGTGTTTGGGTTCCGGATTTGCCCGCTCCCAGACCCTCGGCGCGTTTACGGTCAGTCAGGTATCGCATCGAACGTCTCCTTAAACCACAAAAACGGTGATGATGGTCAGGATCGTGGCACCAACGAACATGCCCCATCCCAGCTTTTCAGATAGATCGACATCCAGGCAGTAGCCGAAATCCCAAAAGACATGACGCAACCGGCCCAATGTGTGGTACCACAAACCCCAGGCCGCTCCGGTCATGACAAGATCACCGAACCAGCTGCGCAGAAACCCGTCTATGCCTGCAAAGGCCGCCTCAGAGGTTGCCGCCGCCAACAGCCACCACACCACAAGTGCTGCGATTGCGAACACGGCCAATCCAGTCATCCGAACCATGATCGACGACAGAGACGTCATCTGTGGGCGGTAGATGCGGATATGCGGTGAGAGCGGGCGGTTGCCCCGATTTACATCGCTCATGGCGGCTCCTTTTCGGTTGGCTTCCGAAGGTTTTACTGGTTTTTGCGACACTGTCACGTGCTGCAGCTGCAAAAAAGCTCAGAATTCGCGCAAAATGACAGATTAAGCGATAAAGTGATCACACAAAATATTCTTGTGATCACAAATCAAATCAGACGAAACAGATGTTAGCGCCTGCAGCTCCGAATCCCTGCCACACTTATTTCAGACCGGCCGTTTGCTGGGTCACTTCCCGCAACAGTTTCTTTCGGATGCGGGCCGGATAATCCTCGAACCCGGCCGCCGAAACGACAAACGCTCCCTCACCTACAATGACGTTCTCAAAGAAATAGGCCGTCAAGTCGGGTTCGCTTTCCTCGATGGCGATGGCATTTACCGTGACACCTTTTCCACGCAACACATCGTGAATCTCGGACGGTTCAACCCCTTCGTTGGAAACCCCATCACCCGAAATATCAATCAGGTGCCGTTTGCATTCGGTTACCTCGCTGAAACTGGACATTGTGGTCTCAAGCGCCTCACCGATTGCAGTCGAAAAATTGCGCCAGACTCTGGCATCCGCAGCCACCTGTCTGGCGAAGCTATCTATGGCTTCAAAGCTATCCATATGTGTCCAGGGGATCGTCACCTTCTGACGAGAGGCTCCGGTCCATTGGACCAGCATCAACCGCGCATTCCCGCGCACCAGCGCCTCGGAGACGATGGGGTCACGCAATCCAGCGGCCAGGCCGTCCATTTGTATGCGGTATTCGTTCGAATCCACCGATCCCGAGACATCAACGGCCAGAGCCAAAGCAAGATCACACGCCTCGGCGGTCGGGGCCAGAAAGAAACAGGCGACGAAAGAGCGAAGCAGAGACATGGTTGCAGCCTAGCACGAATATTGCAGGCTGCGTTCAAATGAATGTGGGGTCAGACTGGCATCAAAGCCCAGTAGTCGAGGTCCAACAGAACGTTGGGCAGATATCGGCCATCGTCATTTTTCAACTCGAATGGCTCTCCACCCTTCGTGGCGACCAGCCGCAACCGGACCGCCCCAACGCCGGGGATGCCAGTTTCGGCTTTGTCCAGCACCTCAGACCAGGCCTTAATGGTATCGCCTGAGAAGCAAGGGTTGGCATGGGCGCCACCGTTCAACCCGACGATCATCTGCGCATTTGCCAATCCATTGAACGACAGGGTCCGCGCCATCGAGATCACGTGCCCGCCATAGATCAGGCGGCCTTCGGGGCGGAAGGTCAGATCGAAATGAACCTTGGCAGTGTTCTGCCAAAGCCGCGTGGCCAGCATATGCTCGGCTTCTTCCACCGTGACGCCGTCCACATGATCAATCTTTTCACCAATCGCGTAATCGCCCCACCGATGCGCTTCACCGGCCTGAACAAATTCATAGGAGGAAAAGTTCAGCCCTTGTGGCACTACCAGATCCTGAGGCTCCAGCGCCTGTTTCAACTCGGGCACCACCGTGTCCGGGGCGGGCGCGTCAGGGTTCGATTTGCGCACCATCACCCAGCGGACATACTCAATAACCACCTCATCGCGCTGGTTCAGGCCACGGGTTCGCACCCACACCACACCGGTTTTTCCGTTCGAGTTCTGCTTGACCCCAATCACTTCGGATTCCGACCGCAGCGTATCGCCGGGATAAACCGGCTTCAACCAACGCCCCTCAGCATAGCCCAGATTGGCCACTGCATTCAGCGATACATCAGGGACAGTCTTGCCAAACACCACGTGAAACGCCGCCAGATCATCGATCGGGCTTTGCGGCAGGCCACAATTCCGGGCGAACTCATCCGAGGAATACAGAGCATGACGCGCCGGATAGAGCGCATGATACAACGCCCGTTCGCCATCGGTCACGGTGCGAGGCACCGCGTGGTGCAGCACTTGCCCTACAGAATAATCCTCGAAGAAACGGCCCGGATTGGTTTTTGCCATTATTGCTGTCCCAGTTTCATTTCAGGGGAATAGTCGGTCGCAACCTCTTTGGTCACGGCCTGCGCACAACGCATCACGTTGTTTGCAGTGTCAAAGGCATAGGACGGGTCGCCATACAGCTCCCACCCTTTTGCCAGCGCGTCCGACACTTTGTGACAGAAGGCTGCGGTGTCTTCCTCGGTCAGCAGACGATAGAGTGTTGCCATGTTGTCAAACCTTTATGAACCAAACGGCGACGGGCCGACCAACCCGTGAATATAGCCGATAATGCCCAGCAGAACGATCGACGCGATAAAGAACATCGCATCCTTGCCGTAAGTGCCCGGCTCGCCCGGTGTCCAGTCCGGCTCGGATTTGTTGATCACGATCACTTCGACCACCGCCCAGGCCAGCAAGCCGCCGAATAGGACGATTGAGGCCAGATCACCATTGACCAGCAAATGCGCAAAGGCCCAGAGCTTCATGCCGCCCAGCATTGGGTGACGCAGCTTGTTCAGCAGACGACCCTTTTGGCCTGCGGGGCTCATCATATAGATGGCGATCAGCACCAGCAGGTTGTTGACGTGGATCAGAAAGGTCGGCGGCGACCAGATTGGGATGAAATCGGTCATGCGATAACCGAAGATCATCAACAGGATTGACGCCAGCAGCGCCAGCGCCACCGCGCCCGCACCGCCTTTGCCCATCGCCGCGCGCTGGTCCGGCATCACGCGTTTGAACAGATGTGCGGCCCACCAGAGCGCCACACCAAGAATCAGAAGAACAAAGCCCATGCTGGCTTACCCCGCTTGCAAAGCTGAAATCGCCTCTGCTTTTGCCAGAATTTCACGGGCGGTTGCAACGTGCAGGTTTTCCACGATCTTGCCATCGACGACCGCGACGCCCTGCCCTTGTGCTTCGGTCTCTTCAAAGGCGGTGATCTGGCGGCGGGCCAGATCAATTTCCTCATCCGATGGGGCGAAGGCGTCGTTGGTGACATCGACCTGTGCGGGATGGATCAGGGTCTTGCCGTCAAAACCCATATCGCGGCCCTGCGCGCATTCGGCCGCCAGGCCTTCGCTGTCCTTGAAGGCGTTATAGACGCCATCGACGATGATCAGCCCCTCGGCCTTGGCGGCTAACAGGCACAGGCCCAGCGACGTCTGCAACGGCAGGCGGTCTCGGCGGAACCGTGTTTGCAATTCCTTAGCCAGATCGTTGGTGCCCATGACGAAGCCCGCCATTTGCGGATGCGCGGCAATTTCGGCGGCGTTCAGCATCCCGCGCGGCGTCTCCATCATGGCCCATATCGGCAGATCACCGGTTATTGCGGCCAACGCATCCACATCTGCGGCAGAATTCACTTTGGGCAGCAGAACCACATCCACGTCCATGTCCCGCACGGCTTGGGCATCGGCCCGGCCCCATTCGGTATCTAGGCCATTGATTCGTACGATCTTGACCCGCGCCCCATAACCGCCAGCAGCCAAGGCAGCCCCCAGCGTTTCACGCGCGTTGTTTTTTTCGTCCGCCGCGACCGCATCTTCGAGGTCAAAAATAACCGCATCAACAGGCAGGTTGCGGGCCTTGTCCAACGCCCGGTCTTTGGAACCGGGAATGTACAATACGGAACGGTAGGGTCGCTGACGGGAGTCCATTGGCTTCGGCCTCTTGAAATAATGTTGCGCAGAATGGGGCATTTTCTGCAGGAAAGTTCAAGCGCAAACTTGCCGCACCGCAGCATCAACGACGCAACGTGCGTTCCTTTAACCGTATTTCGGTCTGCACCGGTCACCGTCTTGGCAGATCGCAATCAAAAGGGTTCACCGATGAGCAAGACGCTGTTCAATATGACAATGGGGCTGGGTATCATGGTTCTGGCCGCCCAGCAGGTGCAGGCTCAAAGCTGCGCCCCCCGCGACGAGGTCATAACTCGACTGGCCGAGACTTATGGCGAAACGCGTAAGAGCATTGGCATCGCCCGACAAGGTGCGGTGATGGAAGTCTTTGCCTCTGATCAAAGCGGAAGCTGGACTATTACGGTGACATTACCGGATGGAATGACCTGCCTTGTGGCTTCGGGCCAGTCCTACGAAGATATGGCCGAAGCACTGCCACCCAATGTCTAGCTCAGGGCCTCCCAGATCAGTTTTGTTCCGGTCAGCATCAGCAAAACGTAGGCAATACCGAAGAACAGGCGTTCGGATATCATGAAATGCGCGCGCACACCTAGCCATGCACCAAGCACGGCAAATGGAGCCAGCAACAAGTCGGCCAGCGCAGTGTGCCATGTGAACAGACCCAGATAGGCATACGGAATGAATTTAGCGACATTGATAACCCAGAAGACCAGCACAGTGCTCGCCTGAAACTCGGTTTTCGACAGACGCTGCGAGATCAGATAGACGGCGGCGGGCGGGCCGCCCGCATGACTGACAAAGCTGGTGAATCCGGCGACCAACCCCGCAAGAATTCCCGCAAATGGCGGCAGGCGATTGGCAAAGCCGCGGATCCAGCCCTTTCTCTGGGCCACATGCCAGATCACGAACCCCACTGAAATCCCTCCGATCAGCAGGCGCAGAAGGTCGTCATTCGTGGCGCGATACAGCCAGGCGCCCACTGCCACACCCGGCACTGCCCCTACGATCAGCAGGCGTGAATCCGGCCAGCTCCAGCGTTTCCAATAGGGGCCCAGCGTAGCGACGTCGATTACCATCAGAATTGGCAACATCAGTGCAAGCGCCTGTCCCGGTGTCAGGATCAGTGCCAGAATCGATGACGCGGCAAACGCCACCCCCGAGCCGAACCCACCCTTCGAGATGCCGGCGAAGATCACAGCAGGGATCGCCACGGCAAAAAACATCAGGTCCATCTCGAACATGCGGCGTCCCGTAAATATGCATGAGTCACAGGCGGTTTAGCGCAATCGGTAGGAGACATGCAAACGGTATGCGGTGGCATGCCGCGCCGCAGAAGGCTTGCGCAGCGCCGGTTTTAGGACTAGCAAAACCGCGATTTCAATACCGACCGGAGATTTTCCAAATGGCCAGACCCAAGATCGCGCTGATCGGCGCAGGTCAGATCGGCGGCACGCTCGCCCACCTCGCAGCAATGAAGGAACTCGGTGACGTCGTGCTGTTCGACATCGCCGAGGGCACTCCGGAAGGCAAGGCGCTGGATATCGCAGAATCCGGCCCTTCCGAAGGGTTCGACGCCAAGCTGAAAGGCACCCAGTCCTATGAGGACATCGCAGGCGCCGACGTTTGCATCGTCACCGCAGGTGTCCCACGCAAGCCAGGCATGAGCCGTGATGACCTGCTGGGCATCAACCTGAAAGTCATGAAGTCGGTCGGTGAAGGCATCGCCGCCAACGCGCCCGATGCTTTTGTCATCTGCATCACCAACCCGCTGGACGCGATGGTCTGGGCTCTGCGTGAATTCTCGGGCATGCCGCACAACAAGGTCTGCGGCATGGCGGGCGTTCTGGACTCAGGCCGTTTTGCCCACTTCTTGTCGGAAGAATTCAACGTGTCCATGCGCGACGTCACTGCCTTTGTTCTGGGTGGCCACGGCGACACCATGGTTCCTTCGGTTCGTTATTCTACCGTTGCGGGCATCCCGCTTCCCGATCTGGTCGAGATGGGCTGGACCACACAAGAGAAACTGGACGCAATCGTGCAGCGCACCCGAGACGGCGGGGCTGAAATCGTTGGCCTGCTGAAAACAGGTTCGGCTTTCTATGCGCCTGCCACATCGGCAATCGAAATGGCCGAAGCCTATCTGAAAGACCAGAAACGCGTCCTGCCCTGCGCCGCTTATTGCGACGGAGAGCTGGGTGTCGATGGCATGTATGTCGGCGTCCCCACCGTGATCGGCGCAGGCGGTATCGAGCGTATCGTCAACATCAAGCTCAACGAAGAAGAGCAGGCCGGTTTCGACAATTCGGTCAACGCCGTGAAGGGCCTGATCGAAGCATGCAAAGGCATCGACAGCTCTCTGGCCTGATCCGTCTTATACGGTTAAACAGAACCCGGCTCACCCATGGTGGGCCGGGTCATTTTTTGGAAGATTGCCATGTCGTCTCAGGGATTTGTCATTGCCGCAAGCGGAAAGGATTACATCGAAACAGCGGTGGCAGCGGCTCGGTCGTTAAAGGTCGCCATGCCGGATGTACCGGTCGACCTGTTCACCGACCTCGAAAACATCCCGGGAACAGAAGTGTTTGACCAAATCCACATGCTGGACAAAAGCTGGTTCCGACCCAAGTTCGAAAGCCTTGTGCGGTCCCGGTTCGAAAAGACGGTCTATTTGGATGCCGATGTGCGCTGTCTGGCAGATATGTCGGATATCTTCACCGTCCTAGAGCAGTTTGATATCGCGATGGTCCATGACCCTTTGCGCAACTCGGCCCATGCGCAACGTGTTTGGAAAACTCCGCTGCCCAACGCATTTCCCCATCTCAATGGCGGGCTGGTTGGAATTCGCACTTCGGACGCAGTGCTGGATTTCCTGCGAGATGTACAAGAGACTATCATCTCGGAAAACCTGACCTCAGATCAGGCGCTGATCCGCGAAAAGCTGTTTGCCAGCGCGTTGCGACTGGCAGTTCTGCCACCCGAGTACAACTTCCTCGATTATCGTCAGGCCGAGATGTTCGGTTTTCTGCACAGCGCCCCGCGCCTGCTGCATCACTACAAATTTCACAGCCGTCATGACAAGCGGCTGGACAGCGCTAGAACTGTCGCCGGTTTGGTAGGGCCCGATCTCGAACGTCATATCAACAGCCTTATCGAAGCCGACGCACAGCTCACGCCCGGCGCGTCGAAAAAAGTCCGACCACTGGTCGACAAAGGCTTGTTGGGCAAATTGCGCAAACTGGTGATGTCTGTGAAAAAGGGTATCGTCCGCCTCAGACGCGGATAGGTTAGCGCTAGCTTGAAAACGTCATATTCTATTGGGTGAATTTCCTGCCGAATCAACGCTCAATACCAGCTCAAGTTTTGTGATCACACCCTGAAAAGCTGTGATCACAAATAATGAAAATCTTCGTGAAAAACCTACTCAACATCAAAAAAGCCTTTAAACTTACCCCTTAGACACGCCTATATCGGTCAATCGTAGTCAGACGGGACAGTTTCGATGAACATTCACGAATATCAGGCCAAAGCGCTTCTTCGCAGCTATGGCGCCCCGGTTTCCGACGGTCGCGCGGTCCTGCGCGCCGAGGAAGCCAAAACCGCAGCCGGTGAACTGGATGGCCCATTGTGGGTTGTCAAAGCACAGATCCACGCGGGTGGCCGTGGCAAGGGCTCTTTCAAAGAGGCCGATGCCGGGGAAAAAGGCGGCGTCCGTCTGACCAAATCGGTTGAAGAGGCCGCCGAGGAAGCCAAGAAGATGCTGGGGCGCACGTTGGTCACCCATCAAACCGGCCCCGCAGGCAAACAGGTCAACCGCATCTATATCGAAGCAGGGTCCGGCATCGAAACGGAATTGTACCTGGCCCTGTTGGTAGACCGCCAGACCAGCCGCATCTCATTCGTCTGCTCGACCGAAGGCGGCATGGATATCGAAGAGGTGGCCGCAGCCACGCCTGAGAAAATCTTGTCCTTCTCGGTTGACCCAGCCACCGGTTATCAGGCCTATCACGGCCGCCGCATCGCATTCTCACTGGGTCTGCAGGGCGCACAGGTCAAACAATGCGTCAAACTGATGAGCCAGCTCTATGCCGCCTTCGTCGAGAAGGACATGGAAATGCTGGAGATCAACCCGCTGATCGTCTCCGACAGCGGCGACCTCAAGGTGCTGGACGCCAAGGTCAGTTTTGACGGCAACGCGATGTATCGCCACCCGGATATTTCAGAACTGCGCGACACGACCGAGGAAGACCCCAAGGAACTGGAAGCCAGCAAATACGACCTGAACTACATCGCGCTGGATGGTGAGATCGGCTGCATGGTCAACGGCGCCGGTTTGGCGATGGCGACGATGGACATCATCAAGCTCTACGGGGCTGAGCCTGCCAACTTCCTCGACGTGGGCGGCGGTGCGACCAAAGAGAAAGTGACCGAAGCGTTCAAGATCATCACCTCGGACCCGCAAGTCAAAGGCATTCTGGTCAACATCTTCGGCGGCATCATGCGCTGTGACGTGATCGCCGAGGGCGTTGTGGCCGCGGTGAAAGAGGTCGGCCTGCAAGTTCCGCTGGTCGTGCGTCTGGAAGGCACCAATGTCGAGAAAGGCAAAGAGATCATCAACACCTCTGGCCTGGACGTGATCGCAGCGGACAACCTGAAAGACGGTGCCGAGAAGATCGTGAAGGCGGTTAAGGGTTAAGCTGTGAAGATTACTAACAAAGCAGCCTTATTGGCGTGTGTCGCGACTCTGACAGCTTGTGGCGCACCTTCTGCAGAAAAAATCGCCGCCGTCTCATTCAGCGAAGCCGAAACGAACCAGCCCGTTCAATTGTTTTCGGAGGCTTGTTTGAAGACGCTACCCAACTTCGACGGGTTCCTAAAGGTTGTAGAAAAACGTGGTTTGACAGGCTCAGTTAAGCGAGGCGAAAATACTGCTTACATAGCACCCGGTGAAAAATTCATGACCGCCACTGTGTTCCAAGAGGACGGCAAAGCGGCATGCGCCGTCGCTTTCTTGGGCGCCAATAATAGTGAAGAAGTCGGCGGATTGTTCCTAGACGCAGCAAGCCGACGCACGGGTGGAGCCCCAAAAGATCGCTTCCCAAGCGGTCGGTTTAATTACGCTTATCAGCTCAAAAACGGCAGCGTGATGGTCTACGAAGCCAAAGAAAAAAGTGGCCAGTTTCGGCATATCGTTCTGATATCCAAACCCGTACCTCGAGAGGAGGTTGCGGCTTACATCTACGACTAGGGCCAACAAAGAGGCATTGCAGTCTTTGCCTTTTGAAACGGATTTCAGCGATCTCATTCGCATACATAAGGAGAACGCCAAATGGCAGTCCTCATCGACGAAAATACCAAAGTGATCTGTCAGGGCTTTACCGGCTCGCAGGGCACATTCCACTCTGAACAGGCCATCGCTTATGGCACCAAGATGGTCGGCGGCGTGACCCCCGGCAAAGGCGGGATGACCCATCTTGACCTGCCCGTGTTCAACTCGGTCCACGAGGCCAAGCATGTGACCGAAGCCAATGCCTCGGTGATCTATGTGCCGCCGCCGTTTGCGGCTGACTCGATCCTCGAAGCGATTGATGCCGAGATGGAAGTGATCGTCTGTATCACCGAGGGCATCCCGGTTCTGGATATGATGAAGGTCAAACGCGCGCTGGAAGGCTCAAGCTCGCGCCTGATCGGTCCGAACTGCCCCGGTGTGATCACGCCTGACGCCTGCAAGATCGGCATCATGCCCGGCCACATCCACAAGCGCGGCTCGGTCGGTGTTGTGTCGCGGTCTGGTACGCTGACCTATGAGGCCGTCAAACAGACCACCGATGTGGGTCTGGGCCAATCCACCTGCGTCGGCATCGGCGGCGACCCGATCAAAGGAACCGAGCATATCGACGTGCTGGAATGGTTCCTGGCCGATGACGAGACCCACTCGATCATCATGATCGGTGAGATCGGTGGCTCGGCCGAAGAAGAAGCCGCGCAGTTCCTGGCGGATGAGGCCAAGAAGGGTCGCTCCAAGCCGACCGCCGGCTTTATCGCAGGCCGCACAGCCCCTCCGGGCCGCCGCATGGGGCACGCAGGCGCGATCGTCGCCGGTGGCAAAGGTGGTGCCGAAGACAAGATCGAAGCCATGCGCGCAGCCGGTATCGTCGTGGCCGAAAGCCCGGCGCAGCTGGGTGAGGCTGTGCTGGAAGCGATCGGGTGAGCTGTGACTCCCTGTTGCCCATATGAGCTGAGGGCGGCGCCCAACTGCGGGTGGGTGCGAAGCACCTGCCCGTCAATTCTTTGGTTTGCCTTCGGCAAAACGGGGTGGACGGACGCTGCCCGGCGATGCCGCTGGGCAGGACTCGTTGTAGCGGCCGCCTGCTTAGGTAACCTAGCCAGCGCCGACGCATCTAGTGAAGCACCGATGGATCAATTCATCGTTCGCGCCATTCCTGGCATCACAGGTGGCTCGACAAAAACATTGGGCGATGACCGCATCTCATTTACTTATTTGAGCATTCGTGTCGACGATGAAGAGTTGCAAGCAGCTGCCGATTTTTGGTGCTCGCAATTTGAAGGATCCGCTAGACTTGTTTCCGATACTTCGGTCGGCAGCTCACTTCTGCTATTTGAACGCCGCCAGTCAGTTTTCGACTGCCCGGTCCAAAATTAGGGGCAAGGCATGAGCCAAACAACAACCATGACCTTCTTTGACGCCATCCGCACCTGTTTCGCCAAGTTCTTCACCTTCTCAGGGAGAGCCTCGCGGCCCGAATACTGGTTCTTTTTCCTGTTCATCCTGATCTGGAGCATTATTGCCGGGATCATCGACGCGCAGTTCTTCACGCAAGTCGCTGTGACTGAAACCGAGACGTCCAGATCCGTGTCCGTCACTTCTTCGCAGCCTGTGCAGGGCATTGTTGGTCTAATCGTGTTCTTCCCGCATCTGGCTGTCGCATGGCGGCGGATGCATGATACCGGGCGCAGCGGGCTGTATGCGCTACTGCCGATCCTGCTGTTCTTTAGCGCCGGGGCCGTGATGGTCTTTGGCATCGGCCTCGCCTCGCATTTCCAGCATGGTGGCAATCTGGACATCCTGTTCACCCGTGCCACTTTGCTGATCGTCATTCCGACGCTTCTGATCCTGTTTGTGTCGCCCCTCCTGGTCCTATGGTGGCTGACCCGCCCCAGCCAGCCAGGCACCAACCAATACGGTCCCAATCCTTCAGAGGTCCCTCAATGAACCTGCTGAGCGTAAACTCTCTACAAGCGGCCCCTGTGGCCAGAAAGGCCATCTGACATGGTTTTGGTTTGCCATGAGCACAAATTCATCTATCTCAAGACGACGAAGACTGCGGGAACCTCTACCGAGATAGCGCTACAGCCTTTATGCGAAGAACCCGGTCTTCCGCGGCTTGAAAATGGGCAAATCCGCGTATCGAAATACGGTATTGTCGGTGCTCGTGGGAAAACTGCAGGTTTGGTCCGGCCAAAATGGCAGTTTTGGCGCAAATACGCATGGCGCAACCATATGCCTGCGAAACAGGTTCGAGCCAATCTTGGGGCAAAGACCTTTGATTCCTATACAAAGATCGCCAATGTGCGGAATCCTTTCGATCGTGCTGTATCCGACTACCACTTTCGGAAGCATCAGCAAGGATTGCCCTCAGAAGACCCGCAGACCGAAATTGCTCAGTTCAAAGAGTTCATCCGGTCAAAGGCCTGGGGCAATAACTGGGAGATAGTCTCGATCAACAACAAGCTGATCGTGGACAAGTTCGTCCGCAAGGAAAACCTGCAGTCAGATCTGAAAGAGATTTATCGCTCCTTTGGGCTGCCGGAAGACAGCTTTGAATTGCCGCACGAAAAGTCGATGGCCGAACGACGAAAAGGCATTCCAGTGCCCGATTATTTCGACGCAGATACGATAGACATCGTTCGACGAAGAATGGCCTGGGTATTCGAGGCCGGAAACTACCCCGAAGATCCGCAAAACTAAATCCTACCAAATCCGAAATCGCATTTGAGGTCCTACAATGACCGAACATTCGCCCAACTCTGCCTTCCACGCCTCAAGCTTTATGCAGGGGCATAATGCCGAATATCTGGAGCAGCTCTACGCCCAGTATACCAAGAACCCCGGCGCGGTGGATGCCGCCTGGGCCGAGTTCTTCAAGGCCATGGGCGACGCCTCGCCTGATGTCCAGCGCGAGGCCGAGGGACCTTCGTGGGCGCGGTCCGACTGGCCGCCGATGCCGACGGATGATCTGACCGGTGCGTTGACTGGCGAATGGGCCGAGATCGACGCCAAGGCGGCGGGCAAGAAGATCAAGGAAAAAGCCGCCGACAAAGGTGTTGCCGTCAGCGAAGACCAGATTAAACGCGCAGTTTTGGACAGTCTGCGGGCGCTGATGCTGATCCGGGCCTATCGTATTCGGGGTCATCTGGCCGCCGATCTGGACCCGTTGGGCATGCGGGCTGCCAGCACGCATCCGGAATTGGACCCCAAGACTTATGGGTTTACCGATGCCGATATGGATCGCCCGATCTTTATCGACAACGTGCTGGGCCTGCAGATGGCCAGCATGCGCCAGATCGTCGAGATCGTGAAACGCACCTATTGCGGCACCTTCGCGCTGCAATACATGCATATTTCGAACCCGGAAGAGGCTGCCTGGCTGAAGGAACGGATCGAAGGCTATGGCAAGGAAATCGCGTTCACCAAAGAGGGCCGCAAGGCCATCCTGAACAAGATGGTCGAGGCCGAAGGGTTCGAAAAGTTCCTGCACGTGAAATACATGGGCACCAAGCGCTTTGGTCTGGACGGCGGCGAAGCATTGATCCCCGCGATGGAACAGATCATCAAACGCGGCGGGGCCCTAGGCCTAAGCGATATTGTCATCGGCATGCCACACCGCGGACGTCTGAACATTCTAGCGAATGTAATGGCCAAGCCATACCGCGCCATCTTTAACGAATTCCAGGGGGGCAGCTTCAAGCCTGAGGACGTGGATGGCTCGGGCGATGTAAAATACCACCTAGGCGCCTCAAGCGACCGCGAATTTGACGGCAACAGCGTACACCTGTCATTGACCGCTAACCCAAGCCACCTTGAGGCGGTGAACCCTGTTGTTCTGGGCAAGGTCCGCGCCAAGCAGGATCAGTTGAACGACACCGACCGGACCAGAGTCATGGCCATTCTACTGCATGGCGATGCGGCCTTTGCCGGTCAGGGTGTCGTTGCCGAAGGATTCGGCCTGTCCGGCCTGCGCGGTCACAGGACCGGCGGCACCATGCATATCGTGGTGAACAACCAGATCGGCTTTACAACCGCACCGCATTTCTCGCGCTCCAGCCCTTATCCCACGGATATCGCACTGATGGTTGAAGCCCCGATCTTCCACGTGAATGGCGACGACCCCGAGGCGGTGGTACACGCAGCCAAGGTTGCGACCGAGTTTCGCCAGAAGTTCCACAAGGACGTGGTTCTGGATATATTCTGCTATCGCCGGTTCGGGCATAACGAGGGCGACGAGCCCATGTTCACCAACCCGATCATGTACAAGAAGATCAAGACCCATAAGACCACGCTGTCACTATACACGGAACGGCTGGTCAAGGACGGGTTGATCCCCGAAGGCGAGATCGAAGATATGAAAGCCGCCTTCCAGGCCCATCTGAATGATGAGTTCGAAGCCGGCAAAGACTATAAGCCCAACAAGGCCGACTGGCTGGACGGGCGTTGGGCGCATCTGGATAAGAACAAAGACGAATATGTTCGCGGCGATACTGCGATTGCACCAGAAACCCTGGCCGAGGTTGGCGCATCGCTAACCCGGGCCCCCGAGGGATTTGCACTCCATAAAACTGTCGGCCGCCTGCTGGACCACAAAAAGCAGATGTTCGAAACCGGCAAAGGCTTTGACTGGGCCACGGGTGAGGCGCTGGCCTTTGGGTCATTGCTGACCGAAGGCTATCCAGTTCGCCTGTCGGGACAGGACGCAACGCGCGGTACGTTCAGCCAGCGCCATTCCGGCTTTATCAATCAGGAAACTGAAGAGCGGTACTATCCACTGAACAACATCCGGGCTGGTCAATCACAATATGAGGTGATCGACTCGATGCTGTCGGAATACGCGGTTCTGGGCTTTGAATACGGCTTTTCCCTGGCTGAACCCAACGCTCTGACCCTGTGGGAGGCGCAATTCGGCGATTTCGCCAACGGTGCGCAGATCATGTTCGATCAGTTCATCAGCTCGGGCGAAAGCAAATGGCTGCGCATGTCCGGTCTGGTGACCCTGCTGCCGCACGGGTTCGAAGGGCAAGGGCCTGAACACTCGTCCTCGCGTCTGGAACGTTTTCTGCAGATGTGTGGTCAGGACAACTGGATCGTAGCCAACTGCACGACGCCTGCGAACTACTTCCACATCCTGCGCCGTCAGCTGCACAGAACCTTCCGCAAGCCGCTGATCCTGGTGACACCGAAATCGCTGTTGCGCCACAAGCTGGCGATCAGCACGGCCGAGGATTTCACCACCGGCTCCAGCTTCCACCGGGTGCTGTGGGACGACGCGCAAAAGGGTAACTCGGACACAACCCTGGTCAAGGATGACAAAATCAAACGGGTCGTGATGTGTTCCGGCAAGGTCTATTTCGACCTGCTGGAAGAGCGTGACGCGCGCGGCATAGACGATGTCTATCTGATGCGAATCGAACAGTACTATCCGTTCCCCGCGCATTCGCTGATCAATGAACTGGAACGGTTCAAGGGAGCCGAAATCATCTGGTGTCAGGAAGAGCCCAAGAACCAGGGGGCGTGGTCCTTTATCGAACCCAATATCGAATGGGTCCTGACCCGGATCGGCGCCAAGAATACCCGCCCGGTCTATGTCGGCCGCGCCACCTCGGCCTCGCCTGCAACGGGTCTGGCCAGCCAACATAAAGCCCAACAAGAAGCGCTGGTGAACGAAGCGCTGAGCATTGAAGGAAAGTAATGATGTCCATTGAAGTTCGTGTTCCCACGCTGGGCGAATCCGTTACCGAAGCCACCGTTGCCACCTGGTTCAAGAAACCCGGTGATGCAGTCGCGGTCGATGAAATGCTGTGCGAGCTTGAAACCGACAAGGTCACGGTCGAGGTCCCCTCGCCCGCCGCTGGCGTGATGGGTGAGGTTGTCGCCGCCGAAGGCGAAACCGTAGGCGTCAATGCCCTGTTGGCAACAATCGTCGCCGGAGAAGGTGCCGCCCCGGCCCCAGCCGCCGCACCTGCACCTGCCGCAGCACCGGCAGCCTCGGGCGGCAGCGTTGATGTGATGGTGCCCACGCTGGGCGAATCCGTGACCGAAGCGACGGTCTCGACCTGGTTCAAACAGGTCGGTGACAGCGTCGCACAGGACGAGATGCTGTGTGAGCTGGAAACCGACAAGGTCTCGGTCGAGGTTCCCGCCCCTGCGGCGGGTGTTCTGGCAGAAATCGTTGCCCCTGAAGGCGCAACTGTAGACGCCGCAGCCAAGCTGGCGGTGATCTCGGGTTCAGCAGCAGGGGCGGCCGCCGCTCCGGTCGTAGCCGCTCCGGCGAGCGGCGGGGATTCCGTTGGTGGCAAGGACGTCGCCAATGCGCCTTCGGCCCAAAAAGCCATGGCCGAGGCTGGCCTGTCCGCTGATCAGGTCACCGGCACCGGTCGCGACGGTCGTATCATGAAAGAAGACGTAGCCAAGGCAGTCGCCGCCCCGGCGGCCGCAGCGGCGGCACCTGCACCAGCGGCCCAAGCACCACGCGCACCCGTTGCCGCACAGGATGCCAGCCGCGAGGAACGCGTGCGCATGACCCGTCTGCGCCAGACCATCGCCAAGCGCCTGAAAGACAGCCAGAACACCGCCGCCATGCTGACCACCTATAACGAGGTGGACATGACAGAGGTGATGGCCCTGCGTAACCAGTACAAGGACCAGTTCGAGAAGAAGCACGGCGTCCGTCTGGGCTTTATGTCCTTCTTCACCAAGGCCTGCTGTCATGCACTGAAAGAAGTGCCCGAAGTGAATGCCGAGATTGATGGCACCGACATTGTCTATAAGAACTTTGTGCATATGGGTGTCGCCGCAGGCACGCCGACCGGTCTTGTTGTTCCGGTCATCCGTGATGCAGATTCGATGTCATTTGCCGCGATCGAAAAGGCAATCGCCGAAAAGGGCAGGCGCGCCCGTGACGGCAAGCTGAGCATGGAAGAGATGCAGGGCGGCACCTTCACCATTTCGAACGGCGGCGTCTATGGCTCGCTGATGTCCTCGCCGATTCTGAACCCGCCGCAGTCGGGTATTCTTGGTATGCACAAGATTCAGGACCGTCCGATGGCCATCAACGGTGAGGTCAAGATCCGCCCGATGATGTATCTGGCTCTGTCCTATGACCACCGGATCGTGGACGGCAAAGGTGCTGTGACCTTCCTAGTGCGCGTGAAAGAGGCACTGGAAGATCCACGCCGCTTGCTGATGGATCTATGACCATGGCAACTCATGTTCTCTGGCAGGCTGACGTTGCTGATTTTGATGTCTGGCTGAAAGTGTTTCGCGAAGACAAGCCAATGCGGGAGGCCGCGGGTATCCGCGACCTCCACATCTGGAAAGACCCCGATCAGCGTGATCATGCCGTTGCAATGTTTGAGGTGGTTGATCTTGAAAAGGCCCTGAGTTTCTTTGATTCCGAGGAATTGGCCATGCATCACGAACGTGGCGGGATCGCGCATATTCAGGTGAAGCTTCTGACGCCAGTTTAAACCGATTTATCGCATCCGTTCCTAGTGCGAGGAAACAAACTGAATGACCACGGAATTGACCGTCTTGTCGCTGGCAGCCCTTCTTTGGGTCGCTCAATTTGTCGCCTATTTGATCTCTGGCCACGGTAAGGTCGATGTGCTGCACGCGTTGGGACCTCGTGATACCCCGTTTGACAAACCTGCTGCAATGGGACGTCTGCACCGTGCACTTAGCAACCATTCCGAAGGGTTGGTTTTGTTCTCTATCGCATCTTTGGTCATTACGACCTCGGGGCAATCCAGCGCTTTTACTGCCGCCTGTAGTTGGGTCTACCTGATCGCACGCGCTTCCTATGTTCCGGCCTATGCATTTGGCTGGACACCATGGCGTACGGTGATCTGGATGATCGGGCTGCTGGCGACCACTGCAATGCTGTTGGCAGCTGTGTTTTGATTCGAGCTGCCGCATAGATTATTCAATGGGGGTGCATTGCGCGGACAAGCGCATCCGACCCCACCAAATACAAGGACCGGACAAATGGCAAACTATGACGTCATCGTAATCGGAGCAGGCCCCGGCGGCTATGTCTGCGCCATCCGCTGCGCGCAGCTGGGGTTGAAAACCGCCGTGGTCGAAGGGCGTGAGACGCTGGGCGGCACTTGCCTCAACGTGGGCTGCATTCCGTCCAAGGCGCTGTTGCATGCCAGCCATCAGCTGCACGAGGCCGAACATAACTTTGCCAAGATGGGCCTCAAGGGCAAAAGCCCTTCGGTCGATTGGAAGCAGATGCAGGCCTATAAGGACGAAGTCATTGACGGCAACACCAAGGGCATCGAATTCCTGTTCAAGAAGAACAAGATCGACTGGCTGAAAGGCTGGGGTTCGATCCCGGCCGCTGGGCAGGTCAAGGTGGGTGACGAGGTGCATGAAGCCAAGAACATCATCATCGCGTCCGGGTCCGAGCCATCCGCGCTGCCCGGTGTCGAAGTGGACGAAAAGGTTGTCGTGACCTCGACCGGTGCGTTGGCGCTGGGAAAAATCCCGAAAAAAATGGTCGTCATCGGCGCAGGTGTGATCGGGCTTGAACTGGGCTCGGTCTACAGCCGTCTGGGCGCCGAAGTGACAGTTATCGAATTCCTCAAGGAAATCACCCCGGGCATGGACCCTGAGGTTCAGAAAACCTTCCAGCGCATCCTCAAGAAACAGGGCCTGAACTTTGTCATGGGTGCTGCGGTGCAAAAGACCGAAGCCACCAAGACCAAGGCCAAGGTAACTTATAAGCTGCTGAAGGATGACAGCGAGCATGTGATTGACGCCGATACCGTCCTTGTCGCTACTGGGCGCAAACCGTTCTCGGATGGTTTGGGGCTGGACGCTTTGGGTGTTGAAATGACACCCCGCGGTCAGATCAAGGTAGGCGCCGATTGGCAGACCAACGTCCCCGGCATCTACGCCATCGGCGACGTGACCGAAGGCCCGATGCTGGCGCATAAGGCCGAAGACGAAGGCATGGCCGCTGCCGAACAGATTGCGGGCAAGCATGGGCATGTGAACTATGGCGTCATTCCGGGCGTGATCTACACCTGGCCCGAGGTCGCCAATGTCGGCGAGACCGAGGCGACGCTCAAGGAACAGGGCCGTGCCTATAAGGTCGGAAAGTTCATGTTCATGGGCAATGGCCGCGCCAAGGCGAACTTTGCCTCGGATGGTTTCGTCAAGATTCTGGCAGACAAGGAAACCGACCGCATTCTGGGCGCGCATATCATTGGCCCGGCTGCGGGTGATTTGATTCACGAGGTCTGCGTGGCGATGGAATTCGGCGCCTCGGCCGAAGATCTGGCGCTGACCTGTCACGCGCATCCGACATATTCCGAAGCGGTGCGTGAGGCGGCCCTGGCCTGCGGTGACGGGCCAATTCACAGCTAAAAAAGGACCCCGGTGACTAGGTCGCCGGGGTCAACCATGCATCGAGATAGACCCTCAACCGGTCGGTAAAACCGGTCGAGGCGTGCAAGGCGCAGAACTTAAGGGACATGGCCTGAATGGCAAAGGCCTGAACACCTTCGGCCAACAGCTCGGTCGGAATGTCCTGTCGGACATCCGCAGCGTCAAGCCACATCATCACCACACGAAAGTAGCGCTCAAAGCAATATGCGATTGGTCCGATATCGGCGATAGCCGTCGCCCCCGAATATCTTATCAACAAGTCAAAGACATACCGTTCGGATGTCATGAAGCTGTGAACCGGCTGCAGGGCGGTCATGATATCATTCACCGATTTGGGCGCTGTCCCAGCCTCGGCCTGACCGAGGCAGGCATTCAGCCGATCTGCGATCAGAAGCTCCATCAAGGCATCCTTGTCGCGAAAATGCGCGAAGAACGTCCCTTTGGCGACGCCAGCGCTCTGGACGACCTCTTCTACCCTCAGCGCCTCGTATCCGCTGTTTTCAATGAGCGCCTCGGCAGCCGCCAAAAGCCGGGCCCGAGTTTTGAGAGTTCGTTTCTGGGGTGGTTTTTGCATATGGTTTGCTCGCATGTTTTCTGACCATGGTCAAATTTTTATTGACCGCGGTCATTTTCTGATTCTATAAGTGACCACGGTCATTTTCAGGAGAGCCCCATGCAACCGAAGAAAATACTCGTCCTCGACGGACACCCCGCCGATAGCAGCCTGTCGCGGACCTTTGCTGAAACTTATGCCGACGCCGCCCGAGGCAAGGGACATGACGTACGTCTAGTCCATCTGAGTGAGATGCAGTTCGACTTTGATTTTGGCCAGGGCAATTATCACGATTTCAAACCGCTAGAACCGGTTCTTGAGCAGGTATTGCAAGATTTCGAATGGAGCGAGCATCTGGTCTTGACCACACCAATGTGGTGGGGCGGATTGCCCGCAAAACTCAAAGGTCTGATCGACCGGATGTTCATCCCCGGACGCACCTTTGACACGCGAAACACCACTAAGATTGGATTGCCCGCCCCGATGCTGAGCGGACGCACCGCGCGCGTCATTCTGACATCAGATACGCCGGGTTGGTTCATGCGCCTGATCTATCGCCAGGCCCTGATCCGCCAGGTACGCGATCAGATATTGGGATTTGTTGGCTTCAAGCCGACCCGGTTCACCTATTTTGCCGGGGCAAGTTATCCCAAACCGGGTCACGTGGACCGCTGGGTCAGCAAGATCGCCAAGATCGGAGCCGCCGCGGCTTGAGGGCGTTTGCGTCACTATGCCCAGCCGAAACCACCGCCAAGGCGTTGGCGGACACAGGCGATCAGCGGATCACGTCAGGCCGGCAACCACCTCAGATGCTCGCTATTTGACCGAATGGCGACTGGCGGCATCTGCATCGGGCGCTTGGTAAGACGATGGGCGCCGTTTCTTTTTCAGAATACGCCACGCATCTCTGAACGGCAGGAAATAGAGCTTCATGCAGGTGTCCATCTCGTGACCCTTGTCCTTCTCGGTCACGCCGAATTTCACGTCCCTGTTATCCTCGGGCATGATGTAGGTGCCGAACAACACATCCCAGAACGGAAACATGAAGGCGAAGTTTTTGTCCAGATGGTCCGGGTGGCAACTGTGATGCACGTGGTGATGCGCAGGCGAAGGAAAAACTTTCGACCACACACCCGGCCAACGCAACCAGATATGGGAATGTCGCAGATTATAGCCTCCGACATTGAACAAGAACATCAGCACCGGCACGCCCAGCAATGCCGGCATGTTCGGCTGGTACCCTAACAGTCGAAACGCAAACCCGGTTACTGCGCCGGCACCAAACCCAATCGCAACATTGTAGAGGATATTGTCTATCGGATGTTCGCGAAAATTCGACAACGGGTGCATCACCTCGGCGCTGTGATGAACTTTGTGAAATTGCCACAACAGCGGGACCTTATGCTGCAGGTAATGGGCTGCGTAGCCGATGAAATCCATAATCAGGAATAGAATGAGCATGTAGGTGAAGGTAGCCAAAGCCCCCAACCAGCCAACCAAGGGCTCTGCCCGGGGTGAGTTATTGGGGTCAAGCCCACCGCTTGCCCATTGATAGGACAAGGCGGCTGATCCGGCCAGCAGACCCAATATCAGGAAATGCCCGATCAGTTTGTGGAAAAAGAAATAGCGGATATCGAGCCATGCAGAAGGATGGTTCCAGACCTTGCGGGGAAACAGGAACCCCAGAAAGCTGCTCTCTCCGTCTACATGTGACGCGTTTCTGCGCTTCACGGCATAGATGGCGAAGGCAATCAGCAGAGAACTGCCAACATAGACATAGAAAATCCGGTTCGTGGGATCCAAAGGAGACGTAAACACATAACGGGCGTGGTTCAGGAAAGAATCCCAAACTGAACTAAGCTGCTCCATTGACGGCTCCTGTATTCTGTATTTGCCTCACGGTTATCTACTTACTTACCCGTGTGACGATTCTTTGACCAAACCTTGATAAGTAAACAGGCTACCACATCGTTTTTGCGGCGCGTTGCCCCCAGGCCTCATCATATTGCGTGCCACCTTCCTCGCCGTCTGACGCTTCGGCCAGGATTTCACCCATTGTTGGCAATATGGCGGCTTCGTCCCCGCTGCTCCAAGTCCGCGCACGCATCAGCGCACGGGCACACTGAGTGTAGACCTCTGCAATGTCGATGACGATCACGGTGGCCGGAAGCCTGCCTTGTTTTTCGAACCGGGTACGAAGGTCTTGGTCCGCTGTCAGTCGGGCCGACCCGTTGACGCGCACAACATTGTTCGACCCGGGGACCATGAACATCAATGACACACGCGGATCGCGCACGATATTGCGCAAGCTGTCCAGCCGGTTGTTCCCGCGCCAGTCGGGCATCGCCAATGTCTTTGGATCCAGTTCCAGAATCACCGGACCATCATCGCCACGTGGGCTGCCATCGACCCCTTCGGGCCCAACCGTACTGAGTACGCATAGCCGCGAAGCCATGACCCATTGCCGGTACAGAGGCGTCAACCGGTGCGCTACTTTACGCAATGATGGGGCGCCCGGTGCGCTGTAATGTCCATCGAGCGTTTCGATATCGTCAATGAACTGCATCAGGATCAAACCCCACTTCTGTCATCAAAGCGTTCGAGCGCGTCTCGATCACATCTTCCAATCGGTCCAGAAAGCGCGCACGTTCGACGCCGGGTTCGATCGGATCAAGGAAGTCGACGATCGCAAGGCCGGGTTTGCGCATCACGCCGCTTCGGGGCCAGAACACTCCGGCATTTGTTGCAACAGGTACGCAAGGGATTCCCAAGCCTTCGTACAGGACGGCAGTTCCAACCTTATACGGTTTGTGAACACCTGGCGCGACACGGGTGCCCTGCGGATAGATCACCAACTGGCCAGGTTCTGTAAATTCCTTCGCCACATCCTGGACCATCTTGGCCACAGCGGCGCCCTTCTTGCCGCGATTGACCGGGATGCACCCTAGGCGGCTTGCGTAAAGCCCAATGACTGGCGTCCACAGCAATTCGCGCTTCATAATGAACTTGCCATGAGGAATCGCGCTAAAGATCATGATGATGTCGAGGAAAGACTGGTGTTTGGCCCCGATGACCACCTCGTCCACTGGCACAGTCCCGCGAATTTCGCATCGAATACCAACCATCCAATGCGCCAGCCACATGGTTGTGCGCGCATAGGTCTTGCATGCATGCAGCGCTCCGCGCTTTGCAAACATGGCGTAAGGAGCAAACACGAGGCCAAGGACCAGCATCCACATGTAGATCACGATCATGAAGACCAGTGAGCGGATCCATTGAATTGGAGTGGCCATTACGAAAGCTCCTTCAATTTGCGGTTTGCCGCAGTCCATGTGGCTAGAAAGGCCACCGCAGCACCCAGTACCGGGATGAGGGCTGGCAACAGCCACCCTGCCCCCTGAAAGCCCAGGCCCGTCAGAAAGCCGCCCTCGTCCGACGATGCCTCGGGCAGCAACAACACACCTGTCATTCCGAACAGCACTCCAACCATCGCGCCAAAAAATGCGCGGTAGGTGAAGCGGCGAACAAACGCATTGGCAATAAATCGATCCCGGGCCCCGACAAGACGCAGCACCTCGATAATCTGCGCGTTGGCTGCCAGCGACGCATTGGCCGCCAATGTGATCATGGCGGCGGTCGCTCCGCCAATCAGAAGGATTGAGACCCAGCCAAGCCTCCGGAGCGAGCGGGCCGCATCAACCAAAGGTTCGCGCCAGCGCGAGTGGTCGTCCAGAACGGCTCCGGGCACCTCGGCCCCAAGACGCAGGCGCAATCCTGCTGCGTCCAGACCTGGCTCACCTTCGACAATTTCGATCAGCTGCGGCACGGGCAGCGTGTCCAGTGGCAAATCCGGGCCAAACCAGGGCGACAACAGCGCAATCTGCTCCTCAATGGTCAACGCCCGGGCAGAGGCGACACCGGGTGTTTGCGACAACACCATCAGCGCGGTTTCAGTCTGGGCGGCCATCTGGTCGGCCGGGGCATTGATCCGCACCGTGGCAGCGCCGGCAAGTTCGCTTGCCCAGCGGTCTGCCACTCGCCCCGACGCCAATGACAGAGCCAGCGCGAACACCGCAAGAAAGCCCATCGCACCGGACACGAACAGTGTGAGATGTGCAGTATAGCCAGTGGGCGGAACAACTCGATCGGCACGACCATCACGTTTCAACAGGTTGCGGAAGGTTTCCATGTTCATAGATCCGCCCCCGCCAGTTGAATTTGGCGCTGCGAGATGCGCAAAACACGCGCCTGCACCTGGCTTTTCGCCGCACGGATCAGGCTAAGATCATGGGTCGCAATCAAGACTGTCTTGCCCATCTTGTTCAATTCGACCAGCAGGCGCAAAAGGCGCTGAGACATTTCCCAATCCACATTGCCCGTCGGCTCATCGGCCAGCACGACATCCGGCGACAGCATCACCGCACGGGCCAGCGCCGCACGCTGGCGTTCACCGCCTGACAGCTCTGGTGGCAGCGCGTCAAGACGCGCACCCAGCCCGACCCAGTTTAACAGATCTGACAGATCTGTTTGCTCGGCAATTTCCGCCTTACCGGATACCATCAACGGCAAAGCGACATTCTCGGCCAAAGTCATGTGATCCAGAAACCGGCAATCCTGATGCACCACACCTATCCGGCGGCGCATCAGGGCCATCTGATCGCGGTTAAGGCGGGCGATATCCTGATCGAACACGCTCAGCCTTCCCGATGTGGGCAGCAATGCGCCATAGCAGAGCTTTAACAGGGTTGTTTTGCCAGCACCGGACGGCCCGGTCAGGAAATGAAACGACCCCGGTTGAAGCTTAAGCGATACGTCGCTCAGCAATTCACCTCCACCATAGGTGTAGCTGACATGGTCCAGCTCGATCACGGGGGCCCCCAATTTTTGTGCCGCTCTTCTTGCCCCAGCGCGGTTCAGGTTTCAATGCCCGTACCGGGTCCAAATGGTGACACTTGGCCCGCGAAACCGAAAACGCGCTTTGCTGTTTGGTTCTAACGGAATATCATTCTTAAAAAAACTATTATCAGGCCAACCCCCGGCCCGGAGGCAGCATGCGTCTTACTTGTCCCAACTGCAGTGCCCAATACGAGGTGCCAGACGAGGTCATTCCAGAGGAAGGCCGCGATGTTCAGTGTTCGAATTGCGAGAAAACGTGGTTCCAGGCCAAACATCCGGCGGATCCAACCGTTGAGCAACCTGCAGATGAAACGACTGCCGAGGATAAGGCTGTTCCACCGGCGGAGCCAGAAACCGCCGACCAGACCGAGCCCGAGCCCGAAACCCCACCAAAGGATGGTGCGCCGGTCAGCAATGTGGATCCTTCGGTCGCCGATATTCTGAAGGAAGAAGCCGCACGCGAAGCCGAATTGCGGGCCCAGGAAGGCAGCAGCCTTGAAAGCCAGCCTGATCTTGCTCTTGATCCACCTTCCGAGCCGGAACCAGACCCCGAACAGGCGGTCAAGGAACTGACAGCTACAGAAACCGCTAAAGATTCCGGGCAAGGTGACACCCTGCCCGATGTCGAGACGATCAATTCTGGATTCCGCGGCGACGCCTCTGCAGATGCGCCCGAGGTATCAGCGCCTGCGCCCCGCAAATCCGGTGGCTTTCTGCGTGGGTTCGCTCTGATCTTGATACTTGGTGTGATCCTGTTCCTGATCTACGGCAATGCTCCGCAAATCAGTGAGGCTGTTCCTCAGGCGGATGCAGTTCTCAAACCTTATGTGTCTTTGGTGGATCAAGCCCGGCTTTGGCTGGATACCCAGGCTGGCGCTTCTCAGAACTGATCAGAACCGTTCAAGCAGGCGCTTGAGATATTCCAATTCAATCTCGGGACGTTCAGATTCACCGGTCCGGCGGCGAATTTCGTCCAGCAACTCGCGGGCACGGCGATAAACGTCCTCACCCTGCAGCAGGCTCTCATCGGTTGACATCGACCCGTTTGCCCCAGGGTTGCGGCCCAGCGGATCGCGGTTGTTGGCTTGCATATCACCTTCCTGGCTGCCTTGACCTGGTTGATTCTGCTGGTTCTGGGCCAAGGCCTCACCTAACGAGCGCATCCCTTCCCGCAGCGCATCCATCGCTTCGGACTGGTTGTCGATAGCATCAGCCAGCTCGTCATTCCGCAGAGCCTGCTCAGCCTCATCCATGGCGCGGCCAGCGCGCCCAAGCGCATCACGGGCGGCTTCGCCTTCCGGGGTACCGGCACCGGGCAGGTTTTGTTGCTGGCGGCCCAGCTCATCGCGCAGGGCCTGTTGACGATCGGCCAGCGAACCCTGACCCTGCTGACCTTCATCAGCCTGGTCCGAACCCTGCCCCTGTCCGCCCTGGCCTTCGTGGCTCTGCCCACGGCCCTGACCGCCATTGCGGCCCTGATTGCCCTGGTTTTCACCAGTCTGCGCACCGGGATTGAACTGCTCTTGCAGATCGCGGAAAGCCTGATCGCTCAGCCCCTGTTGATCGCGCAATGTCTCTGCCAAACCCTCCATCGCCTGTTGGCCTTCGGATTGCTGACCTTGACCCTGACCTTGCGTGACGCGCATGTTCTCCATCATCTGCTGGAATTCCTCCAGCGCCTGCTGCGCCTCGGCCATACGGCCCTGCTCCATCAGATCCTGAATTCGATCCATCATCCGTTGCAGATCATCCTGCGTCATTTGCAAGGATTCACCGTCTTGCCCCTGCTGACCTTCTTCGCCGTTCTGCTCTGCCAACCGCTGTAACTGTTGCAGATAGTCCTGGGTGGCCTCGCGCAGCTCTTGCATCAGCTCAGCGATCTCTTCGTCGCTTGCCCCGTTCTGCATCGCCTCCGTCAGGCGCTCCTGCGCCCGGCGCATCCGCTCAAGAGCGTCGGCAAGCGTACCGTCCTCGATCAATACGGCCAGCTTCCATAGTGAGGCCGCGATTTCTTCCTGCTGCGTCGGCTTCAACCCGTATTCGGTAAATGTCTCAAGCCGCCGAAGTGTCACCCGCAGGCGTAAATAGGCCGTATCCGAGCGGAACAGGTCCTCGGGCAGGTACGATACCGCCCGCAGAATCTGAGATACCCGTTTCGCGTTGTCCCGTGACCACAGCAGATCGCGCCGCTGTTCAACGATCGCAGCCGCCAGCGGATCAAAGAACCGACGCGCCGGAAGTGCTGTTGTATAGGGTTCAGACTGCCCTTGCTGATCGGCAGCATCACGCGCCATCAAAGTGATCTTTACTGGCAGATGCGCCCAGGGATGTTGTGAGAAATCCTCGATCAGATTCTCGGTGAAATCGGCCCGGTCGCCTGTAATGGGCATCGGTAACTCAACCTCGATCACCTCACGCGGTTCTGGATTCGCCATCAGACCATAGCGGCGATCAACTGCATCCAGATCCAGTTCGATCAGGGCAGAGCCTGCTATCACACCGTAATCATCTTTGGCCGCAAAGGGCAGTTTCATCTGGCCGCCTGCTTCGGATCTGGCAACGTCCGACACGGTGATCTGCGGAGACGTATCTGCGATCACTTCCAACGCCCAATCGCGTCCGGAAGGCCCGTCTATCGTCATTCGGCCCGAACGTTCGACGACAAATTCCTGTTCAGGGTCGGTGACCGCTTCCGTGCCCAGCGGTGTCGAGGTTTCGGTCAAGCTGTGCGCACCGACCTCGCCGTAGAATCGCAATGTGATGCGGCTGCCTTGCGGGACCGAAAGTGTCGGGGCGGATTGATCTGCCAGATAGAGCGTTGGCAAGCCGGTATAGCGTGGCGGCTCGACCCAGCCTTCCCAACTTGGTCCCTGACCGGCAACAGCTGCACCCGGTGTCATCTCTGTCACGGATCCTATGCGCCAAAATGAGCCGAAAAGCACAGCAATCACCAGCGCCAGCAAAGCTATGAACCTCAGAGCATAGGGGTCGCGGTCGGCCAGTCGGAGATCCGGCTTTACCGGCGCAGCCTGTGCGGCACGTTCCGCCATACGCGCCTGATGAGCCCGCCACAGGGCCACAGAATCAGCATCCATCGCGCCGATGGCCTGTTCATCCATCAGAGCCTGGATAGGACGCCCTGGCAGGGTCTCATCCATCCGGATCAACGCTTCGTTTCGTGTTGGGAAACGGAACCGCCGCGCGCCGTGGATCAGTGCAACCAACAACCCAAACAACGCCGCCGACCCCGCGACCCAAACGGTTTCCACCCCGACATGGTCCTGCAGTCCGAGCATCAGCGCAGCCAACAGCGCCATGGAAATTGAGAAAAACGGCCAGAAAGACCGCCAAACCTGCTCGCTTAGCATCCCCACCTGCGTTAGCAGCAAAGACAATCTGGGGATCGGCAAGGTTTCTCTTGCGGTCAAGTCGGGCCTCCGTTCACCGGCCCGCGCGTCTATTGCGTCAGAGCCACTCGGGTATGGTATCGCGGTTTATGATTTCGTCAAAGCTCGGACGTTCACGAATTACGGCAAATTGATCTCCGTGCACCAGAACTTCGGGTATCAGGGGCCGCGTGTTGTATTCGCTGGACATGACCGCGCCATAGGCCCCTGCGCTGCGAAAGGCGACCAGATCACCAGCACCCAGTGGCGGCATCTGCCGTTGCTTGGCAAATGTATCGCCGCTTTCGCAAACCGGACCGACGATATCATAGGGTTGCTGTTCCGTGCCCGGCACGGGTTCGATCACCGGTACGATATCGTGATAGGCTTCGTACATGGCCGGGCGGATCAGGTCGTTCATGGCACCGTCGAGGATCAGGAAATCCCGGCCCTCGCCGGATTTCACATAGATCACTTTGCTGACCATCAAACCAGCATTACCGGCAATCAGGCGGCCCGGCTCTATTTCGATTTCGCATCCCAGATGACCCAGAGTGTCTTTGATCAGCGCACCGTATTCCAAAGGCAGCGGCGGCGCGTCGTTCGAGCGCGCATAAGGAATGCCCAACCCCCCACCCAGATCAAGGCGGCGAATATTGTGGCCCTCACTGCGCAGCGTCTCGGTCAGCTCAGCAACCTTCTGATAGGCCAATGCAAAAGGCTCCAGCTCGGTCAGTTGCGAGCCGATATGGACGTCGATGCCAATGACCTTCAGCCCGGGCAGGCTGGCAGCGTGGGCATAGACTTCTGACGCACGGGCGATCGGAATGCCGAATTTATTCTCGGATTTTCCGGTGGCTATTTTGGCGTGGGTCTTGGCGTCCACATCCGGATTTACTCTAACGGTGATCGGAGCAACGACGCCCAAATCAAGCGCAACGGCGTTGATCACCTCCATCTCGGGTTCGGATTCCACGTTGAACTGACGAATGCCACCGGTCAGAGCAGTGCGAATTTCTTCGGCTGTTTTGCCAACGCCCGAAAACACGATCTTATCGCCGGGCACTCCGGCAGCTTTGGCCCGCAGGTATTCCCCACCCGAAACAACGTCCATCCCCGCGCCTGCCTCGGCCAGCGTCTTCAGGATCGCCTGATTGCTGGCGGCCTTCATCGCATAACATACGAGGTGGTCGGTCCCGTCCAATGCCTCATCGAACAGCTGGAAATGACGCAGCAGCGTCGCCGTCGAATAGACGTAAAAGGGTGTCCCAACCGCAGCTGCGATTTCGGAGATCGGGACATCCTCGGCGTAAAGCGCGCCGTCGCGGTAAAGAAAGTGATCCATAAAGACGCGCTTAGACCAGAATGCCCCGGCGGATCAATGGATTCTACGCAAACAGGGGTGTCGCGTCATTCAATATGCGAAACGCCGACCCGCCCATAACCGGATATCGAAATTCCAGATCCGCCGGATTGGGGTTCGGGATCGGGTCGCGGTTTATAGGATGGGTCGCAAGCCGCAAGAATGGCGAGGCCAAAGAACAGGCCTAAAATCTTCATATTCATTTCTTTTTCCAAGGTTTACGGCCAAGCGCCATTGATCGGTCTGAAATGGGATCTGAGTCCTGAAACTGCAACTCGGGAAACACTACCGCCCGAGAAAAACGCTCAGGGGGCCGCGTTGCAGGCCAACGCCGCCCCCGACATAGGCGCCGCTGGTGCCGACGCCTATATTGGCGCTCATCGTTGGTTGGATCGGTTCGCCATCCGCACCGCATCCGGCCAGGGTTACCCCTGCCAGCATCAACAGAGCCGCAGTCAGAATTCGCATTACACCAACGCCTTCCATCGCTTGACCTGAGCCCGCACCTGATCCGGTGCCGTGCCGCCGTAAGACTGGCGCGAGTTTACCGAATTTTGCACCGTAAGGACAGAAAAGACGTCATCGGTGATCTGCGCATGCACTGTTTGCATATCCGCAAGCGTCAGGTCCGGCAGATCGCAGCCCTTGCTCTCGGCCATCGCAACCAGCGATCCGGTGACGTGATGGGCATCGCGGAACGGCAGGCCCAGAACGCGCACCAGCCAGTCGGCCAGATCAGTCGCGGTCGAAAAACCCGACCCTGCAGCCGCAGCCAGGCTGTTGCGGTTGGCGGTCATGTCCTTGACCATGCCTTCCATCGCTGCCAGCGCCAGCATCCAGTTATCGGCAGCGTCAAAAACCTGTTCCTTGTCTTCCTGCATGTCCTTGGAATAGGCCAGAGGCAAGCCCTTCATCACCATCATCAGCGCGGTGTTGGCGCCATAAATGCGCCCGACCTTGGCACGGATCAGTTCTGCCGCATCCGGGTTCTTCTTTTGCGGCATGATAGACGAGCCAGTCGAAAAACGGTCAGACAGGGTGACAAAGCGGAACTGGGCAGAAGACCAGATCACCAGTTCTTCGGCAAAGCGCGACAGGTGCATTGCACAGATCGAAGCAGTTGACAGAAATTCCAGCGCAAAATCGCGGTCACTGACAGCGTCCAGCGAATTGGCAGCGGGACGGTCAAAGCCCAGCGCCTCGGCGGTCATGACCCGATCAATAGGGAACGAGGTTCCAGCCAGCGCGGCAGCCCCCAGTGGGGATTCGTTCATCCGCGCGCGGGCATCGCGGACGCGGGACAGATCACGCCCGAACATTTCGACATAAGCCATCATGTGATGACCCCAGGTCACAGGCTGGGCGGTTTGCAGATGCGTAAAGCCCGGCATGACCCAGTCCGCCCCGGCCTCTGCCTGCGCCAAAAGCGCGCGGATCAGGGCTAGCAGACCGGTATCGGCGGCATCGAACTGATCACGCACCCACAGTTTAAAATCGGTTGCCACCTGATCATTGCGCGACCGGCCTGTGTGCAAACGGCCCGCAGGTTCGCCAATGACCTCTTTCAGCCGTGCCTCGACATTCATGTGGATGTCTTCCAGCGCGGTCGAGAACTGGAACGCCCCGCTCTGAATTTCTGACAATACGGTGAGCAGCCCTTCCCGAATGGCCTCAGCATCACTATCAGTTATAACGCCCGTGGCAGCCAACATGGCGGCATGGGCGCGCGAGCCTGCAATGTCCTGGGCTGCCATCCGCTGATCGAACCCGATCGAGGCATTGATTGCCTCCATGATCGCGTCTGGACCGGCGGCAAAGCGGCCGCCCCACATCTGGTTCGAAGATTGATCGGTCATGTAAGAAAACCCGGAGTTGATATGCGCCTATTTCGTCTGATCCCCCTTTATATGGCCCTTGCGCTAGGTGCAAACGCGGCTTTGGCCACAGATGCGGAAACTCTGGGTCCGCTGCGCGAAGGCACCCTGAAGCGGTTGATCCTGCACAAAGAGCCCAAACCGCACACCTTGGTCGAATTTCAGTTGGAAGATGACGGTGGCACCGCAACGCTTGCCGACTATCAGGGCAAATACGTTCTGCTGAACTTTTGGGCCACATGGTGCGCACCGTGCCGCAAGGAAATGCCTCAGATCGCCGAGTTGCAGGCGGAATTCGGGGGTGACAAATTCGAAGTCCTGACATTGGCCACCGGGCGCAACTCACCCGCGGGGATCAAGAAGTTTTTCGAGGAAAACAACATCGAGAACCTGCCGCGCCATCAAGATCCGGGCTCGGCTGTGGCACGTGAGTTCGGTGTCATTGCCCTGCCAATCACGGTCATTCTTGACCCCGATGGCAATGAAGTCGCCCGCCTGATCGGGGATGCCGAGTGGAATTCAGACAGTGCCAAGGCGATCATTGCGGCACTGGTCGCGGAAGAAAGCTAAGGTCGTTTTCCTGAAGTCCTGAATTTATGATAGCTTCCCCGTCGTTGTAACGAGGAGGCTTTCTTTATGAAGAACGTATTCACTCTGGCCATTGCTGCCTGTCTGGTTTTGGGCTCGGCATTGGTTGCCGAGGCCAAAGACATCAAGAAAGAACAAGATTTTCTGAATGCTGTTGCCAGTAAGAAACTGGTGAATGGCGGCACCTGGGTGCTTATTTCACCCGACGGGAAGATTTCCGGGCAAACCAGCGACAAGGTCAAATTCTCGGGCGCATGGGCCTGGAACAAAAGGTTTTGGTGCCGAACGCTTGTTGTTGGCGGAAATCAGATCCCGCAGGATTGCCAGAAAGTAACGATAGAAGGGAACCAGGTGACCTTTACCCGCAACAAGGGCAAGGGTGATTCCGGGGGGACCTATACGATTACCAACTGACCTCTTTACAAAGGCGCCGTGATTCCCAACCGGTGCCACAGGTCCAATTCCAGCTTACGCGACGCCACCTTTGACAGCCGCGCATCTGCTTTGCAGTTTGTCGGTCAGGAGGATGTCATGCCGCTTGAGATATTGTTGGTTCTGGTCGTTGGGGGGATCGGCGGAATTACTATTCTGCTGCATCTGACGGGCCGTTCGCGGCAGTTCGCCCTGACGCCTGATCTGGCCCGCGCGCAATGGTCGCGCCATTTCCCCGATGACGTGATCGCAGATGTAACCGTAGCGCATGACGAACGTTCCGCGCTGATCCGAACCACAACCGGTTCTGGCCTTTTGTGGTCGTTCGGCGCGGATACCGTGGCTCGCCACCTGCAGGATTATGACTGGATCGAGCATCCGGACGGATTCGAAGTTCAGTTTCATGATTTCGGAACCCCCTCAACCCGCATCCACCTCGATGACATCGAACGCGCCCACTGGCGACACCTGATGGAGCCCGCATGACCGACCAGATTTCCTTTCCCGATGCCGTGCAATGGGCAGTCCCGTTCTTTATCGCCGCAATTCTGGCCGAGTTCGTCTGGATCGCTTTCAAAGGCCGGGGCGGGCGCTATGAAACGCGGGATGCGGTCACCTCGCTGATCATGGGCGCGGGCAATATTGCCTCGGGGTTTCTGCTCGGTTTCATCGCCTACGGGTTCTTTATGTGGTTGTGGCAGATTACGCCGCTGAACCTGGGCACCTCGATCCCGGTGATTATCCTGTGCTTTTTTCTGGACGATTTGCGGTACTATTGGGTGCATCGGTTCGGGCACCGCATCCGTTGGGTCTGGGCCAGCCATGTGAACCATCATAGCTCTCAGCATTACAACCTGACCACGGCGTTACGTCAGACCTGGACTTATACATTCACCTTCATGATGGTCGTGCGCGCGCCGTTGATCCTGCTGGGGTTTCATCCGGCAATGGTTCTGTTTGTCGGCGGTCTGAACCTGATCTATCAGTTCTGGATTCACACCGAGGCCATCGGCAAGATGCCCCGCTGGTTCGAGGCGGTTATGAACACCCCCAGCCACCACCGCGCCCATCATGGCCGCAACGCGCGCTATCTGGATTGCAACTATGCTGGCGTGTTCATCATCTGGGACAAGATGTTCGGCACCTTTGTGCCAGAGCAGGTCGATGACAAGGTCGACTATGGGTTGGTTCACAATATCGGAACCTTCAACCCGTTGCGCGTCGCTTTTCACGAATGGGTCGGAATCTGGCAGGATGCCACGCAATCGGGGCTAACTTTGCGCCAGCGGTTGGCCTATTGCTTTGCCCCACCCGGTTACAGCCATGACGGCAGCCGGGATAGCTCGGAGCAGATCAAAGCCAAGCATATCTCGCGCAACCCCAGGGATCGAGGGACGCCTGGATTTGAGCATTTTGAGACCGAAACGCACAAATCCGAAGCAAAACAAGCTTGAATCCGCCGGTCATGTGCTGATTTTCTTGAAAATTAGCTTAGCCTGCACATATCCAAACGATGTGCATTACGAGTGACCGGAGATTATCATGACCCGTTGGACAACATTTTCCACAGTTTTAGGACTGATAGGCCTGCTTGTCGCAATGCTGACAGCGCTGGCCGCCGGGACCGCAACGCTGATCGCGTTTGGACTGGCCATGATGGTGCTGGGTTTTACGGGTGCAGTTATTGGTGCCGCGAGATCTCTGGGACGTGTTCTGGACGCAGCCCGCTGACATTTTCATTTCCATTAACCGCAGATTCACATCTTTGCCCTGAAATTGGATCCTGACCGACGACGGTAGGGAAGCGATTTCGATCATGCGGGACAGGAAACTGGCAGATTTACCCGAAGGATCAGACAGCCCGTTAAACGCGGCTGTGCTGTCGCGCGACAACTCAACGATCCAGATGGCTACGGATGCTGTCAAACACAAACAGTGCAAACTGGCCTTTCAACCGGTCATGCAGGCTAACGCGCCACATGGTATCGCCTTCTACGAGGGCTTCATCCGGGTGCTGGACGAAACCGGTCGTGTCATCCCGGCACGCGAGTTTATGCCTCAGCTTGAAAACACCCCGATTGGCCGCGAATTGGACTGCATCGCGCTTGAAATGGGCCTGCGCACATTGGCACGCACCCCGGACATCCGCATGTCGATCAATATGTCCGCACGGTCGATCGGATATGGACGTTGGTCGCGTGTTCTTGACCGGTTCATGAAAAAAGATGCCAGTATCGGTGAAAGGCTGATCCTTGAAATTTCCGAAAGTTCGGCCATGACCGTGCCGGAACTCGTGGTCGATTTCATGGACCGGTTGCAACCACGTGGCGTTGCATTTGCGCTGGATGATTTTGGGGCCAGCAATTTCTGCTTCCGCCATTTCCGCGAGTTTCTTTTTGATGCCGCCAAGATTGATGGCCAGTTCATCCGCGGCATCAGTGAAAACCCGGATAATCAGGCGCTGGTTCGTGCCCTGATCGCAGTAGCAAGGGAATTTGAGATTCTGGTCACGGCCGAATCGGTCGAAACCAAGGCGGATGCTGAGTTTTTGGTGGCCAATGGCGTCGATTGTCTGCAAGGATTTCTGTTCGGCGCACCTACGGTTTCTGCGCCCTGGAAAACGGAAAACGAACAGAAATCGGCGGGTTAACCCCAAAAAACTAGGGACCTTGGGTCCTGAGACAAGCTGCCCGTTGCTGCAAATGCAGCATTGCGCTATTGCAGTGGTACTTGAGCGGGGGATTACGGGGCGCTCTTGTTGCGGGGGGAACCTCTCGACCTGCGCCGTCAGACATTCCGCCGGACCATGACGGTAAAGGACTGATCATAATGACCAATGTAGTTATCGCATCCGCCGCACGTACAGGCGTCGGCAGCTTTGGTGGTTCGTTTGCGAACACCGCAGCCCATGATTTGGGCACAGCCGTTCTTGAAGCCGTTGTCGAACGCGCCGGAATCGAAAAAGGCGAAGTCAGCGAGACAATTTTGGGTCAGGTTCTGACCGCAGCCCAGGGTCAGAACCCGGCGCGTCAGGCACATATCAACGCCGGTCTGCCGCAAGAAAGCGCGGCCTGGGGCATCAACCAGGTCTGCGGATCCGGCCTGCGCGCCGTGGCACTGGGCGCACAGCATATCCAACTGGGCGATGCTGATATCGTCGCTGCTGGCGGACAAGAGAACATGACCCTGTCGCCCCATGCCGCCGCTCTGCGCGCCGGACAAAAGATGGGCGACATGAAGTATATCGACACAATGATCCGCGATGGACTGTGGGATGCGTTCAACGGGTATCACATGGGTCAAACCGCCGAAAACGTTGCTGAAAAGTGGCAGATCAGCCGCGATATGCAGGATGAATTCGCCGTCGCAAGCCAGAACAAGGCCGAAGCTGCGCAGAAGGCAGGCAAATTCGCCGATGAGATCACCCCCTTTACCATCAAGACCCGCAAGGGTGACATCGTGATGGACAAGGACGAATACATCCGCCACGGCGCAACCATGGAAGCCATGGCCAAACTGCGCCCGGCTTTTGCTAAGGACGGATCGGTCACCGCCGCCAATGCCTCGGGCCTGAACGACGGCGCGGCTGCGACCCTGCTGATGTCGGCGGCAAATGCCGAAAAGCGCGGGATTGAGCCTCTGGCGCGGATTGCATCTTATGCTACCGCTGGTCTGGACCCGTCGATTATGGGCGTCGGCCCGATCTATGCCTCGCGCAAGGCGCTGGAAAAGGCGGGCTGGTCGGTTGACGATCTGGATCTGATCGAAGCCAACGAAGCCTTTGCCGCACAAGCTTGTGCAGTGAACAAAGACATGGGCTGGGACCCGTCCATCGTGAACGTCAATGGCGGCGCCATTGCCATCGGTCACCCGATCGGCGCCTCGGGCTGCCGCGTTCTGAACACTCTGTTGTTCGAAATGAAGCGGCGGGACGCGAAAAAAGGTCTGGCGACTCTGTGCATCGGTGGCGGCATGGGCGTCGCCCTATGTGTCGAGCGCGACTGATCTAACAATGCCTTCTCGGCCCACTCTTATTTCGGCCCTTGTGATTTGCTTTGCAGGGGCCGCAGACGCACAGAACCGTCAACCGCTTTCGACCAGCCTGACGGAGTGCAGCGTCATCTTTACAGAGCAGGCCGAGCTGAGAGCACGCCGGAACAAGGACCAAACAACCACAGACGCCGTGCTTGCCAGCGCGGCGTTATTCGTTGTGGAAGCTCGTGATCAGGCCGCAATAGAAGGCATTAAGAACCCCTACAAACACATCCAGTCCGCGCAGGTTCGATTGTCCGAGACATGGCACGTTCGCTTTGGCAATTTGGCTCTGCTGAACGAAAATAAGGACTGGATCGACTATTGCCGTGCATTGGGTAAAGATCGTGGCCTCACACTACCCTGAGGCGAAACCAAAAACCCCAGCGCTGCGGCAACTTGCCTGCGCAATATTGTTGCGCTGGTTGGCTCGGAATAGTAACAGCATTACCAAGACGACTTAAATTGGAGGATTCCTAAATGGCACGAACAGCACTCGTCACCGGCGGTTCCCGCGGCATTGGCGCAGCAATTTCCAAGGCGCTTAAGGCCGAAGGGTACAATGTTGCAGCCACCTACGCGGGGAACGACGAAGCCGCCGCGAATTTCACCGACGAGACCGGAATCGCCACCTACAAATGGAACGTTGCGGATTATGACGAATCCAAAGCGGGCATCGAAAAGGTCGAAGCCGAGATTGGCCCGATCGACATCGTTGTTGCCAATGCCGGCATCACCAAGGACGCCCCATTCCACAAAATGACACCCGAGCAGTGGCATCAGGTGATCGACACCAACCTGACCGGCGTATTCAACACCGTTCACCCGGTTTGGCCTGGCATGCGTGAGCGCAAGTTTGGCCGTGTCATCGTCATCAGCTCGATCAACGGTCAAAAGGGTCAGTTCGCTCAGGTGAACTATGCCGCAACCAAGGCGGGTGACCTGGGAATCGTGAAGTCGCTGGCGCAGGAAGGCGCGCGCGCGGGCATCACCGCCAACGCTATCTGCCCCGGCTATATCGCAACCGAAATGGTCATGGCTGTCCCCGAGAAGGTTCGTGATTCCATCATCAGCCAGATTCCGGCGGGCCGACTGGGCGAACCGGAAGAGATCGCACGCTGCGTTGCTTTCTTGGCCTCTGAAGACTCGCAATTCATCAACGGATCGACCATCTCGGCCAATGGTGCTCAGTTCTTCGCCTAAGTTGGCTGCCAAAATGCAAGCGGGCCGGTTCTAAGCAGAACCGGCCCTTCTTTTATCCCGTAAGACCGCGCGCGCTGCGATCAGCGGGAACCGAAAATCCACTTCAACACATTCAGAACCGCTTTGCCCCGCGCCTCATGCGCGCGCAGAATCGCCGATTGTGCAGCTGGATTTGTTGTCATCTCAATCATGGCAGCCTCTCAGTTCAAAACAGTTTTCCTTGACTTATGAGCAATATGAACTCTAGTTGGCAAAGCCGCAAACGAGCTTTTTTGAACATTCAGTTAAGAATTTCTATACTATGAGCGACTACCTGCCGCCCTTGACCGCTTTGCGTGCCTTTGATGCCGCCGCCCGGCACATGTCTTTTGCCAAAGCCGCGGCAGAGCTGCATGTAACGCCTGCGGCCCTGTCCTTTCAGATCAAATCCCTTGAGGAGCATTTGGGCCGCCCTCTGTTTCACCGCCTGAACCGCGCGGTGGAGCTGACAGAGACTGGGCGCACCCTGGCCCCGGGCGCCGCGGATGGATTTGCCACGTTACAAGCCGCATGGCGCGCCGTGAGCAGACAGGGTGACGACACTAGCCTGACCGTCACAGCGGGCCCTGCCCTGACGGCCAAATGGCTGGCGCCCCGCCTGTACGAATTTGCCCGCGCACATCCCGAAATAGATCTGAAATTCTCGGCCACGTTACGCATCATCGACCTTGAACGGGATGATGTGGATGTGGCCATCCGATTTGGCGAAGGTGCGGATAAGGGGCTGTATTCCGTGCCAGTGCGCCGGGAATGGCTGACGCCGGTCATGACGCCCGAGCTCGCCCGCCAGTTCACCACGCCGGAAAGCCTGCGGGATGCACCGTTGATCCATGACGCCTCGATCCGCTTTCTGACCCCACCCAGTGATTGGCCCGCCTGGTTCAGGGCCGTGGGCATCGCACATACCCCGACCCATGGTGCCGAGTTTTCGAACGCCGATCACGCAATTGACGCGGCTGTTGCGGGCGTTGGCGTCGCGCTTGGCCGCCGGGCCATGATCCTGAAAGATCTGACCGAAGGCACGCTGGTCGCACCTTTCAAGACCGCCATCGAAACAAAGGGGCGCTTTCGCTTCCTGTGCCTCTCGGGGGCCGAGAACCGCCCTCAGATTGCGGCGTTTCGGGATTGGTTTCTGGACGAGATTGAAAAGACCGCACATATATCCGATGAGTTCGACATCATTCCAGTCGAGGACCTGTCAGCCGCATGACCCGGAACCGCGCCACTACTATCGGTTTTGTCGCCGTTTTACTCTGGTCCCTTCTGGCCCTGTTCACCGTCGGCTCAGCCCCCGTTCCTGCGCTTTTGCTGAATACGATCTGTTTCTCGATCGGGGGGACGCTGGGGCTGATCTGGACCTGGGCCAATGGCGGGCTGGGGCAGCTGCGGACCGTGCGTTGGACCACCTATCTGTTCGGCACCATCGGGTTGTTTGGCTATCACGCGCTCTATTTCTCGGCTCTGCGCATGGCCCCTGCGGCCGAGGCCGGGCTGATCGCCTATCTCTGGCCGCTGCTGATTGTGCTGTTCTCCGGCCTCCTGCCGGGCGAGAATCTGCGTGCAGGGCACCTGATCGGAGCCTGCCTGGGCTTTGCTGGGGCCGCTGTGATCATCGCCGGGGGTGGTGGCGCAGGATTTCAGGCCAGCCACCTGCCCGGTTACGGGCTGGCGCTGCTGTGCGCTCTGACATGGTCGGGCTATTCCGTTATGTCCCGTCGTCTTGGGGATACCCCCACAAGCTCTGTCGCTGTGTTCTGCATCTTTACCGCCATCGCCTCGGGTGGTCTGCATCTAGCCATCGAAGAAACCGTTTGGCCGGGCACGGCCTTTGGCTGGGCTTCGATCGCGGCACTTGGGCTGGGGCCTGTTGGTCTGGCGTTCTATGTCTGGGACATCGGGGTCAAACAAGGCGACATTCAGATTCTTGGCACCGCGTCTTATGCAGCGCCCCTGTTGTCTACCGTCGTTTTGGTGGTTGCCGGGATCGCAGCCCCATCCTGGGGTCTGGCAATCGCAGCCATACTGGTCACCGGCGGCGCGGCCATAGCCGCGCGCGCCAGCCTTAAAAGTTAACTGGAAAGTCGCTCTATCTCTTCCTTAAGCCTTAGCTTCTGTTTCTTGAGTTGAGCGATATGGAGATCGTCGATGCCTGGCGCGCGCTGGGCTTGTTCTACTTCGAGACCGAGAGTTTCGTGCTTCTTCTTCAGTTCCGTCAGATGTGCGCTCACGCTCATGGCGATACTCCTTCATTGGTGTCTCTGAATAACGTAGGAAGTTGAGCACATCGTTTCCAGCCTGTCACGCTGCAGACGCACAGATTCTATAATAAATCTGACAAATTCGGCTGGTTGGCGCCTATTGATCCGAAAACCCGTTCAGCGCAGCACCGTCGCGCAAAACGGACGATATCTGAGAGGTATAGCTTTCGCCGTCTTTTTCGTGACGCACACCCTTGTGCAAAATCAGCGGGGCATGCAGTTGAAACGCAGACCGACCGCCTTTTCTGGCCCTAAGGACCACCAATTCAGCCTTCCGACCTGCCCGCGCGGCCAGAGGCAGAACCTCGACTGAGCCAAGCCGCCCCGCACAGGCTGACAGCATGTCTGGCAACCGATCGGCCTTTTGGATCATGTGCAGATAGCCCCGAGGTGCAAGGCGCTTTGCCGCACAATCGAACCAATCGCGCAACGGTGTATCCTCGCCCAAGGCAATTCCGCGACCCGAGTCCGCCGCAGGGCTGTGGGCACCGGCCAAGTAATAGGGCGGATTCGCAATCACATGATCGAACTGCTGTTGTTTCAGCTCAGTTGGCAGTTTGCTCAGATCGGCCTGCACCACTGTCAGCGCCTGCGCATTCTGATCCGCGTTGCGGGTGGCCAGATCGGCATAGGGCGATTGCAGCTCAACACCCGTAGCGTTCAATCCCGGCACGCGCGCCATCAGGCACAAGATGGCGGCACCAGCGCCACATCCCAGCTCCAGCACGGATTGCCCAGCCTTGGCCGGTACCGCTGCCGCCAGCAAGACAGGATCGACCCCGGCGCGATAGCCGGACAGGGGCTGCCAAAGCCGAACGCGCCCATTCAGAAAGTCGTTCAAACTTAGCTCTGGGTCAGTGAATTGCGTCATCGGCCCAGCGGGATCTCGTTGTCGCGCATCACCCGTTCAGCGCGGATCAAATCATCTGCCCGCACCATAAGGCGACGCGGGAAAATACCGATGCCGCCTTCTAGGATGCTCATATTTACGTCCATCTGAAAGCAGTCTATATCCTCGCCCTGAAGTAGGGCGGATGCAAAGGCCAGGATCGTCGGATCAGTGCTGCGCAAAAGTTCTTTCATGGGGATGGATGTAAGGGCAAGGTGAGGCGGAAGTCGAGCCTTGTATCAGGAGTGTGATGAACATCAGCACAGTCTCAAAACCGCATGAGCGGCTGGCCGAGATTCTTTCGGGTGAAATGGACGCGGTCAATGACCTGATACGCACGCGCATGGCCTCAGAACACGCGCCTCGCATTCCCGAAGTCACCGCACATTTGGTCGAAGCGGGTGGCAAGCGCCTGCGTCCGATGCTGACACTGGCCGCGGCGCGGCTGTTCGACTATGCCGGGGACCATCATTTGCGTCTGGCGGCAACGGTTGAGTTCATCCACACCGCGACCCTGTTGCATGACGATGTTGTTGACGAAAGCGCACAAAGGCGCGGACGGCCAACAGCGAATCTGCTTTGGGACAACAAGTCCAGCGTTCTGGTTGGGGATTACCTGTTCTCACGCAGCTTCCAGCTTATGGTCGAGACCGGGTCTCTTAGGGTTCTGGACATCCTTGCCAATGCGTCTGCCACGATCGCCGAGGGCGAAGTGCTTCAGATGACTGCTGCAACCGATCTGGGCACGGATGAGGCCATCTATCTTCAGGTTGTGCGCGGCAAGACCGCAGCCTTGTTCTCAGCCGCAACCGAGGTGGGCGGGGTCATCGCCCAAGCGTCAGAAGCCCAGGTCAAGGCGCTCTTCGATTATGGCGATGCGCTGGGGATTGCCTTCCAGATCGCTGATGACCTGCTGGATTATCAGGGCGACAGCAAAGCGACCGGCAAGAATGTCGGCGACGACTTCCGCGAGCGTAAGCTGACGCTGCCGGTGATCAAGGCCGTGGCGCAGGCCACGCCTGAAGAACGCGCGTTTTGGCAGCGCACCATAGGTAAGGGTCGTCAGGAAAGCGGTGATCTCGAAACCGCTCTTGGTCTTATGGGCAAATACGGTACGCTTGCTGCGACGCGCAAAGATGCGCTTGGCTGGGCCAATAAGGCCAAGGCGTCGCTGACCATCCTACCCGATCATGAGATCCGTACCCTGCTGAGTGACCTCGCCGATTTCGTAGTCGCGCGCCTTAGTTAAGCTGCACCGCCCGGCACCACCAATCGGGATGGGCTGCGCCGATCTCATAGGCGGCGAAATGGGCGGCCTTCATCGTGGGGTACAGTGCGAAGCAGGTCGATCCTGACCCTGACATGCGCGACAACAGCGTCTTTTTTGTATCCTTTAGTGCGTCCAGCACCTGCGCGACTTCGGGGGCCAGCGATGTGGTTGGACCTTCCAGGTCGTTTCGCTGTTTCCCCAGCCATTCGGCACAATCCTGAGGCCCCTCAAATACCGGGATATCCTCTGCCATGGGCGGGTTTTCCCTGCATTGCAAAGCCGCGAAAATAGCAGGGGTTGGAACCTCTACGCCCGGGTTGACCAACAAGGCCGGTAGATGCGGGAGCGTGACAGGGTCCAAACGTTCTCCGATGCCGCGCATACGGCTGGAGCTGGCCGCCGTGCAAACAGGAACATCCGCCCCTAGGCGCAGCGCAGTTCCCGGCGGGATAGCTCCACCCTCATCTTCTATCATCCGCAAAGTTGCGGCGGCATCGGAAGAACCGCCTCCGATCCCGCCCCCATGCGGCAGCACTTTGTTCAGGTCAATATGCCCAGTCCAGCCTGCAGCCTCGGCGGCTTTCCACACCAGATTGCGACTATCGCTTGGCACACCCACCGCATGTTCGCCGGTGACAGAGATCGACAGCGCCTCACCTGCGGTGAAATGCAGCGTATCGCCCAGATCGGCAAACACCACGAGCGAATCCAACAGGTGATAGCCGTCCACGCGCTGGCCGGTGACGTGCAAGGTAAGGTTGATCTTGGCGGGCGCGAAAGCCTTAGCCTTCATTGGCGATCTTCAGCGGCGCGGCACCTTCTTCGATCAGAACCTCGTCCAGCCCGACCTCGATCTTGCGGCGAATACGCTCGGGGTCGGCCTCACCATCGGCGTCTTCGAGGTCAATGAAAGACAATGCCCGCTTCCACTGGAACTCGGCTTCGCGTGCGCGGCCCACGGCCCAGTAAACGTCACCCAGGTGATCATTCACCACTGGGTCTACCGGCATCAGCTCGACGGCACGCTCCATATGCTCGACCGCCTCTTCATAGCGGCCCAGTCGAAACAGAACCCATCCCAAGCTGTCGACGATATAGCCGCTACCAGGGCGTGCGGCGACGGCGCGTTCGATCATGCCAAGCGCTTCGTCCAGATTTTCGCGCCGTTCTACAAGCGAATAACCCAGATAATTCAGGACCTGCGGTTGGTCGGGGTTAAGTTCTAGCGCACGGCGGAAATCGGCCTCAGCATTGTCCCACTGCTTTAGTCGCTCGTACGAGATACCACGGGCGTAGTGCAGGAACCAGTTGCCGCCACCATCAGCATCAATCAATTCAATCGCTGTGCTATAGGTTTCGACAGCCGCAGCATAGTTTTCTTCACGTCTTTGCAAATCAGCCAGCGCCACGTGAACACTTGGCAGATCCGGTCTCTGCGTCGCAAGGGTCTGCAAGACTTCTTCCGCCGCATCGGTTTTGCCTGCCGTGACAAGCACCTCGGCCCGGCCCAGTTCAGCAGCGTGATAGTCACTGCTGCTCGCGGGCACTTTGCGATAGGCCTCGACGGCAAGATCGTATTGCTCCAACTCGTCCAAAAGTTCGGCACTCAACAAGATTGCGTCCACGTGATCCGGGCGCAGAAAGGCTGCGACCTGCGCATAAAGCAGGACGTAATTCTCAGCCGCCTCACTGCTGAGCGCGGCTCCCACGGAAAAGAACACTTCTGCGATACCGTCCTGCGATGTGCGGACATGAGTAAAGGGCAGCGTTTCGCCAGCGCTCAGACGCGATTCGTACCCTTCAATCGAGGGATCAGAGCCGGACTCGAACACGTCATCCAGAAACTGCAGCGCATCCTCATTGCGGTCCAGCTGCGACAGAACCTCGGTCCGTGCCAGCGCTGCGCGGCGGGTAAATCGCGCCACAACACCGTTATCGGCCGCAAAGACTGCCTCGGCGCCTTCAAAGTCTCCGACTGAGGCCAGTGCCAAAGCTTTGTGGTAAAGCGCGAACTCGCGCAGACCTTCCTGCGCTGCAACTTGGTCAAACTGCTCCAGCGCGCTGGTCATCGCACCCTGGCCCATATGGGCCCAGCCCAATATTAACCCGTCAACCAGCGGCCCGACGCCTTGCGTTTCGGGGTCGCGGGCCAGCAGTTCATCCAGCTTGCCTTCAGCCACCAGATTAGCGGCAATCGCCATTTTCGCGGGCTGGTTGGGCAGGCCTAACTCTTCGATGGTTTGGGCAATCGGCAAAGCTCGCTTAACCTCGCCCAGCGACAAGCGCGCAACGACGACATTCTCCAGCAACCGGTCGTTTTGAGGATCTGCGCGCAATGCTTGCGCAAAGTATTTCTCAGCCGCCGTATAGTCGTCCTGAAAAATCGCCTGACGCCCGGCAAGATACGCACCGAACCCAGTGTCGGCATAAGCCGGAATGGCGAATGACGTGGTAAACAGCACAGCCAGCGCTGTGCGACGAATGAGAAAAGTCACCAAATTCCTGCCTTGCGATTGTCGGTTGCGCAATAAGCTAGGGCTTTGACCAGAAAGAGGCAATGGCAGAGCCTTCACGACGCCGCCATTGCCCATTTTTCGCTTACATATTGGGATAGTTCGGACCATCCCCTCCCTGCGGCGTGGTCCAGGTGATATTCTGGCTGGGATCTTTGATGTCGCAGGTCTTGCAGTGAACGCAGTTCTGAAAGTTGATCACGAATCGCGGACCATTTTCATCCTCGACCATCTCATACACCCCCGCCGGGCAATAGCGCTGTGCCGGTTCGTCGAATTCGGGCAGATTGACACTGACCGGAATCGCCGGGTCCGACAGTTTTAGATGGCAAGGCTGACTTTCCTCGTGGTTCGTCATCGCGAACGAGACGTTGGTCAGGCGGTCGAAGGACAGCGTGCCATCCGGCTTTGGATAGTCGATCGGTTTATGTTTACTGGCTTCTTCAGTCGATTCCGCGTCGTTCTTGCCGTGGCCCAGAGTGCCAAACAGCGAAAAGCCCAGAGTGTTGGTCCACATGTCCAAACCGCCCAGCGCCAGCGAGGGCATCAGACCCCACTTCGACCACATCGGTTTGACGTTGCGCACTTTCTTGAGGTCTTTTCCGATGGCACCTTCGCGAACATCTGCTTCATAGACAGTCAATTCATCGCCCGAACGCTCGGCTTTGATGGCATCAAATGCCGCCTCGGCCGCAGCTTTGCCAGACAGCATCGCGTTGTGGTTGCCCTTGATGCGCGGCACATTGACCATGCCCGCCGAACAGCCCAGCAGCGCCACGCCTGGCGCGACCAGCTTGGGCATCGATTGATATCCACCCTCAGTAATCGCACGAGCGCCATAAGCCACGCGCTTGCCGCCTTTCAGCAGCTCGGCCACCATCGGATGATGCTTAAAGCGCTGGAATTCCATATAGGGGTACAGGTGCGGGTTCTTGTAATTCAGGTGAACCACAAACCCGACATAGACCTGATTGTTTTCCAGGTGATAGATGAACGACCCGCCGCCCGCGTTGCTGCCCAGGGGCCAGCCCATCGTATGGGTGACGGTGCCTTCCTTGTGCTTGGCCGGGTCGATCTCCCAGATCTCTTTCATGCCGACGCCGTATTTCTGGACTTCTTTTCCGGCTTGCAGATCGTATTTCGCGATCACTTCCTTGGACAGCGACCCGCGCACACCTTCGGACAAGAAGACATATTTGCCGTGCAGCTCCATGCCCGGCTCGGTGTTCGGGCCGTAGGAGCCATCGGCCTCAAGGCCGAAGACACCGGCAACAACGCCTTTGACTTCACCATTGTCGCCATAGACCAGCTCGGAACAGGCCATGCCAGGGAAGATTTCCACGCCCAGCTCTTCGGCCTGTTCAGCCATCCAGCGGCAGACATTGCCCATCGACACGATATAGTTGCCGTGGTTGTTCATCAGCGGCGGCATCGGGAAGTTCGGAATGCGGATTTTTCCGGCCTCACCCAGCATATAGAAGTTATCTTCGGTAACCGGCGTGTTCAGCGGCGCACCTTTTTCCTTCCAGTCCGGTATCAGCGCATCCAGGCCGCACGGGTCCAGCACCGCACCTGACAAGATATGCGCACCCACCTCCGAGCCCTTTTCCAGAACGACGACGTTCAAATCGGCATCCAGCTGTTTCAGACGGATGGCCGCCGACAGTCCCGCGGGGCCGGCGCCCACGATCACCACGTCATATTCCATCGCTTCGCGTTCAATCTCGGCCATTGCGGGCTCCTTCGCTAACTTTCCGAATTGGCGCATCTAACGCACGGTCGGCGCAATTTTGTTTCACGGCTGATTACATGCTGGGAAAGCCACAGGTCAATCGAAACACGGCGTAACTATGCCGCTATGCGGCAGATCACGTGTCCGGAGTGTCACCCATCAGGTATCTGGGGCCACTTCCCTTGGATTTGGCACGGTCATCAGGATTGTAAAGAGCACATTTGGGCAAACTAAGGCACCCACAACCAATGCATCCGTCCAGATTGTCACGCAGGCGCATCAACGTATCGATTCGCTGATCCAGATGCGACCGCAGATCCTTGCTGATGTTTTTCCAATCCTGCGGCGTTGGTGTACGATTTCCGGGCAAGCCGGACAGGACTTCTCGGATTTCGGGCAGGGTTAGTCCGAATTGCTGCGCTATCATCACAAAACTCAACCGTCTTATGTCGGCGCGCTGATATCGCCGCTGCCCACCCGCATTGCGCCATGGGGCGATCAGACCCTGCGCCTCGTAATATCGGATCGCTGAAACCGCCAGCCCGGTGCGCTGGGCCAAAGCGCCTATTGCCAGCCCCTCTGAAATCGCCATCTCGCCCTCAAAAAAAATTCCTTGACCTAAAGTTAGGTTTAGAAATTACGGTGAGTCGGGACAAGCCTCAAATTGAATAGGAGATCCCATGAAGGCGACACTTGAACACACCAATTTCACCGTCCGCGACCCGCAGGCTTCGGCAAAATGGATGCAGGATGTCTTCGGTTGGAAAACCCGCTGGGAAGGCCCTGCAATCGCGGGTGGCTATACCGTGCATGTCGGTAGCGCACATACCTACCTGGCGCTTTATGCACCCAGCGATCCCAAACCCTCGGGTGAAAGCAGCTATGACATCATCGGGGGGCTGAATCATGTCGGCGTTCTGGTCGAAGACATCGACGCAACCGAAGACAAGGTGGTCAAAGCAGGTTTCACCCCCAAGTCGCATGCAGATTACGAGCCCGGCAGGCGGTTCTATTTCGATGATGAGAACGGCATCGAGTTTGAGGTGGTGCAATATGCTTGAAGCACTCTGGATGGCCTCAACCACCTGGAAATGGCAGCGCGGTCAGCTGTTTGGACAGCGTAACAGGTGCCCACGGCGCCCGATCCAACGGCGTTAAGTCGCAAATCCAGCTTGCTGTCTTCTTTGACCTCTTGCATTTCACGCATCATTTGGGTCAGGTATTTGCCAACCCATCAAATCGCCCCGGCGCTGGTTCCATGCGGCGGGGCGTTACAATTTCAGCGTGGACGACAAGAATATGGAAAAAATTCCCATGACGCCTGCGGGCAATGCTGCGCTTCAGGCCGAACTCAAGAACCTAAAATCCGTCGAGCGGCCAGCTATTATCGAAGCCATCGCCTCGGCCAGGGAACTGGGTGACCTGAAAGAAAACGCCGAATATCATTCGGCCCGGGAAAAGCAGGGTTTTATCGAAGGCCGCATCAAAGAGTTGGAAGGCATCCTTTCACTGACCGATGTGATCGACCCTGCCAAACTGTCTGGTGCTATCAAATTTGGCGCCAAGGTCACGCTTGTTGACGAAGACACTGACGAGGAAAAGACCTGGCAGATTGTAGGGGAATATGAGGCCAATATCGAAGCCGGCCTGCTGAACATCAAATCCCCTATTGCCCGCGCCCTGATTGGAAAGGACGAAGGCGACAGTGTCGAGGTACGCACACCTGGCGGCGTACGTTCTTATGAAGTCCTGAGTATCACCTACGCCTGAGCCCCGGAGCGTTCACAATGTCCGAGCCCACGCCAGAGCAGGAAGCCAATCGGCCAACCTCACTGGGCATATATGATAGGCCAACCAAGCCTTCGATAACCGAGATCGAAATTGCAGCCGTCGCCCTCAGCGTGATCTGGCTGATCGTCTCGGTTGTTTTTCTGGTGCTGCCCGACGAGGTCGACGGCGGAGGCTTTGTCGTGACCTTGCTGGCGGTCTTCATGCCGGTAGCGATGATCTGGGTCGCGGCAATGGCCATGCGCGCCAGCCGGATCATGCGCGAGGAAAGCGCACGACTACAAACCTCGATTGACGCCATCCGAAACGCATATATCGCTCAGCAACAGCGATCTTCCAGCACCTATGAGCCAGCCGTATCCAAAAAGCTGGATCAGATCGCGGAAACGGCCAAGAAAGCCGAAAGCGCGCTGGCCACGTTTTCAACCAAGCGCAGGGAACCCGCACAGCAACCGACAGCCGTGGGGAACGGCGATCAGACTTCGCTGGAACTGGGTACACAAGCTGGGGATATCGTGCCCCCGCTTGGCACCGACATCTTTATCCGTGCGCTGAATTTTCCGGAAACACAGGAAGATACCGAAGGCTTTGATGCCCTACGGCTGGCGCTCAAGGACCGCAAGACAGCCAAGCTTGTACAGGCCTCTCAGGACGTGCTGACCCTGCTCAGCCAAGAGGGCATCTATATGGATGACCTGCGCCCTGACATGGCCCGCCCCGAGATCTGGCGGCAATTTGCGCAGGGTGGGCGCGGACGGGCTGTTGCGGCCTTGGGCGGCATTCGCGACCGCTCCTCGCTGGCGCTGACTTCGGCCCGGATGAAGCAGGATCCCATTTTCCGGGACGCCGCCCATCACTTTCTACGCAGGTTCGATCACATGATCATCGAGTTTGAACCCCGTGCCAGCGATGCAGAGCTGACCGCTTTGGGTGATACAAGAACCGCGCGGGCCTTCATGTTGCTGGGGCGTGTGGCCGGAACCTTCGACTAGATTCCGAAACTTCCATAGGGGATGAACCGGACAAGATCACCCGGTTGGATGTGGCGCGCTCCGTCTTCGATCTCGACCAGCCCTTCGGCCCAGCTGAGCCCGCTGATCCGCCCGGACCCTTCCGAGTTGAAAACTTCGGCTTTTCCGTCTCGGATACGGGCCCGCAGATATTCCCGCCGCCCGGGTTTCTTGCGCTTATCAAAGGCGGCTGGCAGATCGAACCCCTGCGGGTCCCGCCAGCCCTCGCCAGCCATCAGGCCCAGCGCCGGGCGGGCAAAGATTAGGGTGCAGACCAATGCCGCTACTGGATTGCCGGGCAGTCCGAAAACCGGCACTCCGTCCCAAATCCCCAAAGCCAGAGGTCGCCCCGGTTTCAGGGCAATACGCCATTCCTGCATCGCTCCGGCCTGCCGCAACAGCGCGGAGACATGGTCTTCGTCCCCTGCCGACGCGCCGCCACTAGTCAGAACAACATCCGCCTCTTTCGCAGCTTCGTTCAGCCGCTCGCGCAGGGTTTCACGATCATCGGCAACGCGGCCCATATCCAGTGGCTGGAATCCCATCCGCTGGATCAGAGCCAGCAACATTGGGCGATTGGCATCGTAGATTTGCCCTGGCTCAGCAACCTCACCGGCCTCGACTAGCTCATCCCCCGTTGACAGGACGGCCACCCGCAGAGCTTTGCGAACCAGCAGATCACCAGCACCCGTCGCGGAGAGAAGGGCCAGATCGGCAGGTGTCAACCGGCGTCCAGCGGGCAAAGCCAGATCACCTCCAACCACATCTTCGCCCGCATTGCGGGTATTGGCACCCTGTTTCAGGGGGCCGCGAAAGGCGATATACCCATCCTGAACTTTCACGTCCTCTTCCAGAATAACGGTGTCCACCCCATCGGGCAGGGCCGCACCAGTCAGAATCCGTATGGCGTGGCCGGGCGCAAGCTGACCATCAAAGGGAACACCAGCCGCCGCACACCCGTCTTGCAGCGGCATCACCTGCGGCCCATCCGGAACCGGACCGGCAAAGCCATAGCCATCTACCGCCGTATTTGCCTGCGGCGGGTTCGAACGTTGGGCATATACATCGGCGGCCAAAATCCGACCTGCGGCTTGTGCCAACGGAACGGTTTCAGCCCCCATCACGACCGAAAGGCGGTCGCGCAGCAGGGTCAACGCCTCGTCAACCGGCGTCCAGCTCACGCCCGCAGGCAAGGCAAAACAATCGTTGCGCAGGGGCGGTGGGGCAATGTCCGGTTTGCTCATAATCCTACCTCTTGCAGAATGAACCCTGCGATGGCTGCGGTGTCGTCCAGATCAAAAACCGGACGGTCGAAGTTCAGCTCTGTGTCACTGGCAACCGCGCGCACAGTTTCGTTCTCGGCCGCGATCAACGGATTTCCAGCGGCCACCCGATACGCCTCGACCTTGGGGTGGGCTTCGCGTTTGAACCCCTCGATCAGCACAAGATCAACGGGAGCCAAGCGTGCCAGCAGATCAGAGAGAGGCGGCTCGGGTGCGCCGCGCAGTTCCTGCATCATCGCAATGCGCTTGCCGGACGCCAACAGCACCTCGGACGCACCGGCTTCTCGATGGCGGAAACTGTCCGTGCCGGGCTGGTCGACATCGGCGGCGTGATGGGCATGTTTGACGGTCGAAACCGAAAAGCCACGCGCGGTGATCTCGGCCACCAAACGCTCCATCAGGCCGGTCTTGCCCGCGTTTTTCCAGCCGGTGACGCCATAGACCTTCATGCCTGCTCCAGCAGCTTTTGCGCACGCGCCAGATCGTCGGGCGTGTTGACATTGAAGAAGGGGTCAAACGGCTCAGCCGGAAACAACGCCTCACGCCCATCATGTTTATCGGTCCACAGCACAACCTTGCGCAGCCCGTCATTCAAGGCGCCCCGCAAATCATCTCGCAACGCGACAGGCCAGAGGCCAAATGTCGGATGCCGGTTGACCCGTTTGCCGCCGCCGGATTTCAGTGCTTCATCCCCGTTTCGAGGCGTAGTCGCCAGCACCAGCGGATGGGTTTGCCCTTGAGCAGCATCCATTAGGCGCGCCACAAGATCGCGCGGAAAAAACGGCGTGTCGGCAGCGGCGGTGACGATACTGTCGGCCCCCTGTTCTGCTGCCCAATCGAGCCCCGCCAGCACACCCGCCAGAGGCCCGGCGAAACCTTCAATCGTGTCGGGAAGAACCGGCAGGTTGAGGTCGGCGAACCGTTCGGGATCACCATTGGCATTCAGCGCCAGACCGACCACCTGCGGGCCAAACCGGTCAATGACATGAGACAGCAGGCTCTGCCCACCGACTGTCAGCAAGCCTTTGTCGCCACCACCCATCCGAGTGGCAAGGCCTCCTGCGAGGATGATGCCGAGAGGGCGGGTCATTTGATCTCCTCAAGCGCGGGCCATTTCCTGAATTTCTGGGTGGGCAGGAAAAGCAATGGACAGACGGCCAATCCGAATGCTGTAAACCAAATAATTGCAGGCCACCCCGTCAATTCGGCCGCCTTGTAACTCAGGCTATAGTGGGCTGGCAAAAACACTAAGACGGCCCCAACAGCAAAGATAAGACCAAAACAGCACCGATACGTGCGCACCGCCTTTCTGACCTCATCTGGTATCCCGGCAAACTCTGGCAGACCGTGCATCAAAACCCGCTGAAGCACGAGTGCTTGTTTTTGAGACAACTCCCCCCATGCCTGCCAACCAAGCCGAAAGGGGGCAGCGATGTTCCAAATGCTGATGTATTCCTCTGGCGCCCACCCCAGACGGTTACGCAGGTTGACGTCCAATTGCGCCATACCCTCAATGATCGCGCGTTTCGACCGCTCAAGGAGCCAGAACACATAGACCATCAATGGCAGCAAGCCCAATGTCGCGACGAATAAAATAAATAAACCAAAGACTTCCAAAATCATTCCGCACTCTTCCGTCTATGCTTTTTATCTTCGACCGCCACTGTCGACGGGTCGACGTCGCGCACCAACCGGTCCTCGCCCGCAAGACACACGAACCGCTGCCCCCGCATGCGGCCGATCAGGGTCAGGCCAACCTCACGCGCGATTTCGACACCCCAAGCGGTGAACCCTGATCGTGACGCCAGAACCGGGATGCCCATCATTGCAGTCTTGATGACCATTTCCGAGGTCAGACGGCCTGTAGTGTAGAGGATCTTGTCCTCGGCCCCCACATTTTCGGACAGCATCCAGCCGGCGATCTTGTCGACCGCGTTGTGACGTCCCACGTCCTCCATGTAGACCAACGGTCGGTTTTCCCGACACAGGACCGTGCCGTGAATTGCACCAGCCTCAAGATACAATGAAGGGGTTCGGTTGATCTTGGCTGCCAGATCATACAGCCATGAGGTGCGGACCTGAACCTGCGGCAGGCGCACGTCCTCCAGCCCTTCCATCATGTCACCAAACACAGTGCCGACCGCGCAGCCGCTGGTTCGAGTCTTTTTCTTCAGCTTATCCTCATATGAGGTTTCGCGCGCGGTGCGCACCACCACGGTTTCCAGATCGTCATCGTAATCCACGCCGGTAATGTCATCATCGGCCAACAGCATCCCCTGATTGCGCAGGAACCCCAGCGCCAGATATTCAGGGTAATCGCCGATTGTCATTGCAGTCACGATTTCCTGCGCGTTGAGGAAAATTGTCAGGGGGCGTTCCTCGACAACCGAGATCCGGCTGACCGCGCCATTCTGGTCGATGCCTTCAACCGCACGGGTCAGGCGAACCGCGCCGGGATCAGGGGCGATGATGTAGTCGGTGGCATCCGGTTTCGTGGCCAATTGCAACCCTTTCCCAAGATCGCTACTGCTGTTGGCGATACCATAGGAATTTGCCATGGCTTACACCACATCCAAGTCATACTTCTGGAAGGGTTTTCGCGATGGAGCGCCGTTTATCTTTGTGGCAATTCCGTTCGGCACCCTTTTCGGCGTATTTGCGACCGAGGCTGGGCTGGATATTATCCAGACAATCGCCTTTTCGGCGGCTGTCTTTGCCGGGGCGGCCCAGTTCACCGCCCTGCAGCTGTTGCAGGACAACACACCCAGCCTGATCGTTCTGGCATCGGCCCTGGCGGTTAACCTACGCGTGGCAATGTATTCGGCCTCACTGACACCTTATCTTGGGGCGGCCCCCCTGTGGCAACGGGCCTGCGCCGCCTATCTGACGGTCGATCAGTCCTATGCCTGCTCCATTGTACAGTTCGAAAAAGAGCCCGATATGACCGTGCCGCAGCGCATGGCCTATTTCTTTGGCTCGGTCACACCGATCACGCCGCTTTGGATTTTGGCAACTTATCTGGGCGCAGTTTTGGGCGCACAGATTCCAGAAAGCTGGGCGCTGGATTTTGCACTTCCGATCACATTCCTGGCAATGATCGGGCCGATGATGAGGACGCTTGCCCATGTCATCGCCGCCTTAGTCGCCATAACCGTTGCTCTGTTGACCGTAGGCGTGCCGTTCAACCTGGGCCTGCTGATCGCCGGGACCGCCGGGATGATCGCAGGGGCGCAGGCCGAATTGATGTTAGAGCGGAATAGGCCATGACACAGATTGATCCGGTGACCATGTGGAGCATTATCGTTGGCTTGGCGATTGGCAGCTTTGCCCTACGCTTTACCTTTATCGGCATCGTCGGAGACCGCCCGATGCCACCCTGGTTGTTACGCCACCTGCGCTATACCGCCGTTGCCATCGTCCCGGCCCTGATTGCGCCGCTGGTGGTCTGGCCAACCGCAACGGATGGTCAGCCCGACGTGCCGCGCATGGCCGCCGCAGCGGTTGCTTTGGCGGTTGGTGTCATCACAAAAAACGTGGTCATTGCCATCTTTGCCGGGGCGGGCACGCTCTATGGCTTTCTATACCTATTGGGTTGAGGCCGCTTCCAACTGGTTCAGGCGCGCATTGTTCGAGGCCAAACCGGCCTGCAGGTCAGCATCGTCATTCTCGCGGTATTCGGTGGTCACGACGCCGGGGAGTTCACCGAACTGATCGGACAGCTTGACCGGGTAGAAGGTCGTATTGATCTGCTCGAAACCCGGCACCTGCTGCAATAGCTGCGAGGTTGAGTTGGCGCAAAACGCTTCGGATACAGGGCCCATCTGCTTGGCCAGTTGCAGGGCAATTTCGGCCTGCTGTGGTGTCACCTGAATCGTCTGGATACGCGCATAATGCGTTTCGCGCGCGTGGCTGCTGCGATAAGCGCGTTCGACATTCGGCGTGATGCCATACAGAACATCGTTTCGGATCGGCACTACATCGGCGCGAAACGAGCCTGCGGGGTCGAAGATCACCCTCTCGCTGCCGCTTATCATCAGCGAGGTATGCGCCCCCGAACCGGTCCGGGTGCTGATCATGGTATAGAGCGTCAGTGTTGATGGTCCCGGATCACGATAGGAACGGGCCACAACTTCGGTCTGATCGGCCTGCGGACGCTGCGAACCGGCGCAGCCAGCCACTGTTGCTGCCAGCAGGCAGGCAATCACAAATCTGATCACGGCGGTCAGCCTCGCCCGGGATTAAGCGGCGAAAACCGCCAGAAACAGGCAAAGGAAAGCAATCGCCACCACGCACCATGTGGTCGCTTTTACGAAACCGTTGAAGGTTTTGGTTTGAACGGTGATGTCCATTTCGCCGTGCTTATGTTCAGCCATGATTTTCAGAATCCTAATTCGCGTGTTTGATACGTTGGATAATCGAAAATCCCGGGCCTGTCACCACGTCATTCGGGCGCAGGTGACACGGAGTTAAAGACCGAACACCCGCGATATCCGAACCCCCACCGCCAGGGCAGGCCCGAACAAGGCGCCCCGCCCAATCGCACCGCGCCATACATGGCCTCGGCGGTTATGGCATGGGCGGATCGTATCTGATCCGAAGTCATGTCATAGCGTTCGGCGTAAATTTCGGCGTTCTCATCCCCGTGTTGCCGCACGCAGGCTCTCAGGCTGTCATCGGCTGACAGGCGCGCGTCATAACTGTCTTCGGGGCGCAGGCCTCCGCCCGCGTGGTGATAGGCCCGGTCATGGCTGACACAGCAACTCTCCCATGGGGGATGCGCCTCGAACAGGGCCTGAAAGCTGGGAAACGTGTCGGCCACAAAGCGCCAACTGGCTGACAACCCGCCCGAGCAGCCATCCGTTTCAAATGGCGTCAATTCCGCAGCGCCCCGCTGTGCGATCAGCGCGCGATGGGCGGGCATCTCAAGACTGCGCATAAAGTCCTGCGCCCCGACTGGCGCCGCGATCAGCGCCAGAGAAACGGCCAGATTACGGGCTTTCATCGCGCATCGCATCGGTATCAACGGCCATGCCGAGCACCGTTGCCAGCCACAGCATCAGACGTTCTGCCGGCCCCATTTCAGCGCGGATACGCAAGACTTCTTTGGCCATTGCCGGTCGGTCCGTGATCAGCCCATCCACCCCCATCGAGGCCATGGCCGACATTTGCAACGGGTCATTCACCGTCCAGACATAGATATCCTTGCCCGCGGCCTGCACCGAACGTACCAGCCCCGGCGTGGCCATGGCGGCGTTGACAGCCACAAAATCCCCTTCGAGACCCGACAGATCGCCAACAGCGGTTGCCGCCAAAACCCCCGCGCGCCAATCGGGACGCAGAGCCTTCATCTTTTGCACGGCAGGGTATTTCAGCGACATGGTAGCGATGTCATCCTGCATGCCGAATTCCTCGACCAAGGCCGCAACGCGGTTTTCCAGATCGACGTCATGACCGTAATATTTCAACTCGATGATCACCTTGGCCCTGTCTTTGGCCGCAGCCAGCACGTCGCGCAGCGTTGGCGTGCGTTCATCGGCATATTCCGGGTCATACCAACTGCCGATATCGATCTCGGCCACGTCTTCCATCGTGGCATCCCAGACCTTCAGGTTCACCCCGGCCAGCTTCATGAAATCGCTATCATGGGCGACGATTATCTCATCATCCGCCGTTTCCTGCACGTCGATTTCAACCCAGTCCGCCCCGTCCTCAATCGCCTTCAGAACCGAGGCCATGGTGTTTTCCGGCCGTAACGCAGCGGCACCACGGTGGCCGATCACCTCGGCCCTGTCAGGGGCCTGAACGCGTTCCAGCAGGGATTGACCGAACCAGAGCCCGACCAATACCGCCACCGCCGCAATGCCAACAGCACTCAGCAGACCAATGCGCAGATTGCCTGGTGCGGGATGTGGTGGTTCAGAAGTCCGGATCTCGAAAAAACCGTCCAGCAAAACCGCCAGTGCTCCCAGCGCGGTGGCTGCCAAAACCAGCCCGGCCAACGACCAGAGCCCGGCGACCAGAAGGCTGTAAACTAGCGCCAGCCGCAGATGCTCTGCCCCCTGCAGGGGCACCAACGCGAATAATGATCCCGCGCCCCAAGCGATCAGCGCGGCAAGAACTGCCCTCAGCCCCAGCCAGAACACCAGTGCGATCTTGAGCCGCCCGCGCTTGCCCTCCATCCGATCCGCGCTGACCTGGAAAGCATCAGCCGGTGGCAGGTTTTCGAACAGAACCAGATGCAGTCCCAGCGCCCATGCGGACAGCTTGCGGATCAGCACCCATGCCATGACCAGCACCACAACTCCGATCAGCGCAACGGCGATCCAGAAAGACGGCGGATGGAAGGTCAGGTAATAGTTGATGTCATACTCGGTCAGCGTCCACCAGGCGATCAGAGCAGCGATAGCGGCGAAAGGCAGGATCAACAGGATGATCCGCAGAACCAGGCGTGCAGCAAATCCAAACAGCGCAGGCAGCCGCGACAGGATCAACTTGATCGCCGCGCTCCCCGCGCGCCACGGATCGCTTTCACCCATCCTCAGCGACCCGGCCATGACCGAGAAGACAAAGATCTCGGCCAGCAGGAACAGGCTGAGCATTGCGATTGCGACCGCAAACCCCAGCGGAGACAGGATGAACGCGGCAATATCCTGATCCGTCAGGGCGGTCTGGCTGGAGAGCGAAACCGCTAGGTTCACCGCAATCGCCACGCCCGGCGCAATCAGCGCAATCAGCAACAGGCGCACGACGACATAGATCGGCACAAAGACCCGGCGGCGTGCCCACGCGCCCTTGTATGCTTTTGTAACGGCAGAGAAAGTGGCCACGTTGCGCCCCCCAAATGATTGATTCATTCAAGGCTGCGCAGACGAGAATTGCAAGTCAGGCTATCAGTTTTCTTCCAGATCAGCCGCCAGTCGGAATCCGATGCGATTGGCGGGCTTATCCTCGACCGATTTGGGCAGCGCTCGCAGCATTACATTCAACTGGCTGACATGCTGCACGAGTTGGGTTCGCGCCCCGGACCCATCTGCGCCGTAAAAAGTGATGATATCAGGGTCGAAATAGCCCATTCCTTCGATCCGCATTACCCCGGCATCACCGCCAGTAAATCCCATGGCGACCTCATGATCCGCATCCAGCGTATTCTCGAAATTCTGGATATACAGGATCAACCGTTCATAGGCCCATTGCGCCGAGCTTTTGGTGGCTACGGGCTTTTGCAACTGGCCGGGCAGGTCCTTGGCGCCGGATTTCGCATCCGGGTTGGCATGCACCTCGTAACATCGGGGCAATGCTGCTGATTCCGCTGCCTCGGCTGAGGTTTCGATCTTGTCCATGCCTTCTACCCTTTGCGCTGAAACTCCCACGCCCCGTCCGCGTGCCGCGTTCGGGTAACAGCACCAATGTGGTAGAGATGGTTCAGATGTGCAACTGCTTCGACCAGAGCAAGCCCATACTCTCCTTCACCGATCTGGCGTTTGAACAAGGGCACAAAGCACTCAGCAGCGGTTTTGGGCTGGTCCAGATAATTCTGCAGACGGTCCAGCGCGCTGTGGTGGTTGTCGATCAACTGCCTCATCCTGACCGGCAGGCCGGTAAAGGGCAGTTTGTGCCCGCCCAGCGCCATATGATCCGGGCGCGCCAGGTCCTGCAGGCGCTCGCAGGCTTCCATCCACTCCGCCACTGGATCCGCCATGGGCTCGGTAACATAGACGCCCAGATTGGGGCTGATCGAGCTGAGAACCTGGTCACCCGTGATCACAAGATTATCGTCACGGCTCCAAAAAGTTGCATGTTCGGGAGCGTGGCCATTGCCCATATGAACATCCCAGTCGCGCCCACCCATACGAATGACGCTGCCCTGTTTGATCCGGGTAAAGCCCAGCGGCATCGGATAGACCGTGTCGCAGAAATTGAAGGGCCGTTCTGTCATCCTTTTGGCAAGGAAATCGGCATCCATCCCGGCGCTTCGGTAGTAATCCAGCGTTTCCTGCGGCCAGTTTTCCTGCACATCCAGAGTCAGCATCCGTGCAAACAGCCATGCAGTACGCGACGTGACCAGCTCGGCCCCGTGTTCAGATTGAAACCAACCAGCATTGCCAACGTGATCGGGATGGTGATGGGTCACCACCACGCGCGTCACGGGTTTTCCCCCCAGCGGTCCCGCCATTAGGTCCGCCCAAATACGGCGCGTCTTGTTCGAGGACATGCCAGTGTCGATCACCGTCCATCCGTCGCCATCATCCAGCGCATAGATATTGACGTGATCCAGCGCCATAGGCAGCGGCAACCGCATCCAAAGCACGCCTTCGGCAATTTCAACGGCCTCGCCCAGGGCCGGAGCCTCGGGCCAAGGATAGCGGATCGTCAAATGTGTATCACCGTCCATCAGGCAGCTACCATTTCCTCGGCGCTGAGAGCAAAGACGTCATCCGCACCGTTCTGCGCCTGAACCAAAAGCCCCGAAAACTCAGGCAACAGCGCATTGATATAAAAGCGTGCCAGCTTGAAACGGGTGCCGTTTGGCTCGGCCAGGGCCGCCTTGAGGTGATAGTGACCGCCCAAAACGCGGGCGAATGCCTTCAGATAGGGCACGGCGCCGGCAAATCGCGTGTTCATGTCGGACTGCGATATCAACCACTCGGTCGTTTCACGCAGGCTTTCCGTGGCCTCCCAGACAGGACCCGCCAGTTCCGGCATCGACCCACGCGCGCGTTCGGCGTGATCCTCGATTTCGTCCAGCAAACGGGACGCCGCTTCGCCGCCATCCATCATCTTGCGTGCGACAAGGTCCATGGCCTGAATGCCGTTGGTGCCCTCGTAAATCGCGGTCACACGGACGTCGCGATAGAACTGTGCCGCGCCGGTCTCCTCGATAAAGCCCATACCGCCATGGACCTGCACGCCTTCTTCCGACACCCGCATCCCGGTTTCCGTGCCGAAGGCTTTGTTGATCGGCGTCAACAAGGCCGCGCGCGCGACCCAGTCCGCGTCACCTGTTGCCGTGGCCATATCAATCGCGGCTGCGTTTGCAAGCATGATCGCGCGCGCAGCAAAAGTATCCGCACGCATGCTCATCAGCATCCGGCGTACATCGGCGTGATCGAGGATTGTGCCCGAAGGTGTCTTGCCTTGTTTCCGCTCAAGCGCATATTCCAGGGCCTGCTGATAGGCGCCTTCGGCGGCACCGATACCCTGTCCGCCGACGCCCAGTCGCGCGTTGTTCATCATGGTGAACATCGCAGCCATTCCGCCATGTTCCTTACCCACAAGCCAACCTTTGGCGCCATCATACTGCATCACGCAAGTTGGCGAACCATGCAGGCCCATCTTGTGCTCGAGCGAAACCACTTTCAGGTCATTTGCCACACCTGGATTGCCATTCTCGTCCGGCAGGTGCTTGGGGACCAGAAACAGCGATATTCCCTTGGTTCCGGGAACTGCATCGGGCAGGCGTGCCAACACCAGATGGCACACGTTTTCAGCAAAATCGTTGTCACCCCAGGAAATGAAGATCTTCTGACCAGACACCGAATAAGTGCCATCTCCATTCGATTCTGCCTTCGACGTCAGCGCACCCACATCCGATCCGGCCTGAGGCTCGGTCAGGTTCATCGTGCCCGACCATTCACCAGCGATCATTTTGGGCAGGTACAGGTTCTTCAGCTCATCACTTGCGTGGTGCTCCAGTGCTTCGATCTGGCCCTGCGTCATCAGCGGCGCCAGTTGCAGTGACAGGCAGGCCGCAGACATCATCTCGTTGACGGCAGTGGTCAAGGTCATCGGCAGCCCCATACCGCCATATTCGGGATCAGCGCTCATGCCGATCCAGCCCCCCTCAGCTATAGCGTTCCAACCGTCGCTAAATCCTGGCGAGGTACGCAACACGCCGTTTTCCAGACGCGCGGGCTCTAGGTCTCCGTTCCGCTGAAGCGGCGCCATGACCTCTTCGCAGAGTTTTCCAGCCTCGGTCAGGATGGCGCTGACGACGTCTTCGCTTGCTTCCGCGAACTTGTCGGTCGCTGCAATACGATCAAAATCAACCGCATGGCGGAACAGAAATTCGTAATCTGCAACTGGTGCGCGATAGGGCATAATATTACCTCGGGGCTGTCTTGAACGGTCCGCGACGCCGGGGTTGGAAATCCGCTGACTCGCCGTTATTCATCTGGGTTTGAACGATTACGTACCCATCCTTATGCTACAAGCAATCAAAACGCGGCGTCACTCACAATGATCTCTAACGGTACACTCGAACTGTCAGCCGACCCGGCGGGAATTGCTCAGGCTGCGGATCTTCTGAGGCAGGGACAGCTGGTCGCTTTCCCGACTGAAACGGTCTATGGGCTGGGTGGGGATGCCCGCAACGGAGAGGCTGTCGCCAGCATCTATGCCGCCAAGGGCCGACCCAGTTTCAACCCTCTGATTGCGCATGTCGCATCGGTAGAGTCCGCGCGCAGGTTTGTTGAATGGTCAGATCAGGCCGAGGCGTTGGCACAGGCGTTCTGGCCCGGCCCGCTGACTCTGGTTCTGCCGCTGCGGGAAGGGCACGGTGTATCATCGCTTGTCACTGCCGGGCTGGATACATTGGCGGTTCGGGTGCCTGCGCATCCTTCTGCCCGGGCTATTCTCGAGATGTTCGACGGGCCGGTCGCTGCGCCCTCGGCCAACCCTTCGGGACAGATCAGCCCGACAACAGCCGCGCATGTCCGCGCCGGTCTGGACGGGCGCATCGCTGCCATTCTGGATGACGGTCCCTGCGGTGTCGGACTGGAATCCACCATTGTCGGCCTCGCTGGAGAACCTGCTCTGCTACGCCCCGGAGGGGTGGCTTTGGGCCAGATCGAGGCAGCTCTTGGCTCGGCATTGCATCTGCATCAATCGGGCGACACGCTAACAGCACCCGGACAGATGCTGTCGCATTACGCCCCGGACGTGGCGGTCCGGTTGCACGCGCAGACTACACATGGTGACGAGATTCTCTTGGGATTTGGACCGGTCAAATGCGACCTGAACCTGTCCGCTGATGGCAACCTGACCGAGGCGGCGGCCAATCTGTTTGCGGCTTTGCACAAGCTCAACAGCACCGGACGCCCGATTGCCGTGTCCCCTATTCCGGACCACGGATTGGGTGCCGCTATCAACGACCGGTTGCGCCGGGCCGCAGCGCCACGTGACAGTTGATCAGGCGCGCCCTGCGCTGGCCGACAAAGTCAGAGGATCGACGCCCAGCGTTGCCAGCGCCGCCTCCCATTTCTGATCATCGGGGACATCGAACACCAGCTTCGAATCCGCCTCGGTTGTGAGCCATCCGTTCATCGCGATCTCATCCTCAAGCTGCCCGGGTCCCCAGCCTGAATACCCTAGCGTCAGCATAGAATTCAGCGGCCCTTGCCCCGAGGCCAGGTCTTCAAGCACGTCCAACGTTGCAGTCATGCTGAAATCGTCCGAAATCTGCAGGGAATGGAGGTTCGCGTCATAATCGGCGCTGTGCAGGACGAATCCGCGCGACATCTCGACCGGGCCGCCGAAATGCACCAGGCGCTCACCCACGATCGGGATACGGCAAGCGATGTTCAACTGACCCAGCAGCGTCTTTATGCGTAAATCCGAAGGTTTGTTGATGATCAGACCCATCGCGCCATCGTCGCCATGGCTGCAAATATAGACAACCGAATGATCGAAACGCGGATCGCCCATCCCAGGCATCGCAATCAACAGTTTACCGGTCAGATCCATAAGACGACATCTCTTGCTGAGCTCCCATCAACAATGCCCCCGCAGTCCCGGTATTGGCAAGGGACGAGCGGCGATTTCGCTAGATTTCATTCGAGTGACCCGAACGTGACTTGGAATTCGCCTCGAGACCACGCATTTATAGGGTATGAACATTCACAAGACATTTCTGGCAGCCGCCCTTGCCGTGACCGTTGGCGCGATTGGACCGGCATCTGCACAAGTGGTCGGCTCGGTGGCCGAATTGGATATCCTGGACGGCGGGCGCACAGCAAATGGAGCCTATCTTGGGGCGCTGCGGGTGACCCTGCAGGACGGCTGGAAGACCTATTGGCGGGCGCCGGGCGATGCGGGTATTCCGCCACAGTTCGACTGGAAAAGATCAACCAATGTCGGCAGCGTGTCGATCACATGGCCCGCGCCGGATGTCTTTGACCAGAATGGCCTGCAGTCGATTGGATATGAAAATCAAATGGTCCTGCCGGTCGAGATTTCGCCGAAGAACCCGGCCAAACCCGTGCGGCTGAAAGGCACGGTGGATCTAGGGGTCTGCAAAGACGTCTGCATCCCGGAACGTTTGGGCTTCGATCATACCCTGAACGCCGAAGCAGAGCGCAACCCGGCGATCGCGGCGGCACTGGCCAAGCGCCCATATTCCGCCAAAGAGGCCCAAGTAGCGAACTCACGTTGTCACCTGACCCCGACATTTGACGGAATGCAGATCGAGGCGCGCGTCACCATGCCTTCCGCCGGTGGCCGCGAGGTTGCCGTGATCGAGCCCGGCAACCCCGAGCTGTGGGCCTCGCAGACCGACACCAAGCGGCAGGGCGGTACTCTGGTCGCCACATCCGAGGTGATCAACGCCTCGGGCGGTCCGTTTGCGCTGGATCGCTCAAAGATCCGGATCACTGTTCTGGGTGCCAATCACGCGGTGGACATTCTGGGGTGCAGCGCTGGCTGACCCCATGATGCAAACTCCGAAAATCGGTGCGCTTGCGGTCGTCATTCATGACGGGCACGTCCTTCTGGTTCAGCGCAGCAAGCAACCGGATAAGGGGCTATGGGGCTTTCCCGGCGGCCATGTGGAATGGGGCGAAACCGTCCTGCAGGCAGCACAGCGGGAACTGCGCGAAGAAACCTCGGTGATTGCCGAGCCGTTGCGGTATCTGGACAGTCTGGACCTGTTGCGCCGCGACGCCCAGGGCGCTGTTCTGTCTCATTACCTGTTGGTTGGCGTGGCCTGCCAGTATCAGACCGGGCAACCGGTTGCGGGGGATGACGCAATGGATGCACGCTGGTTCCCACTGGACTTGATCCGACAAGGCGCACTGCCCATGAGTGACCGGGTCACAAACCTGTTGGAAACCGCACTACGTCAGGGCTAGGCGGTGCGTCCTTTGAGACGGGCGTACAACAGGCCCGACAAAACAATGCTCACCACCAGAATCACCGTGGCGCCGGCAGTAAAAGCTCCAAACCCCATCCGCAGGATTGAGGGGCCCTCTGGCCCGGCATAAAGCCCCGAAACAAGGCCCGGTGGAGACCCGGTCACCGCAGGCCAGATCATCGTCAACGCAAACCAGAGCATCAAGGCAAACCCGGTAACAACAAGCGCCCCCTGCACCACACGATCCGGCGCCCGAATTGCGCGACGCATGGCCGTCATTGGCCGCGACAGATCGTTCAGGATCCCCAGCAGGGCAGGAACGAGCAGCAATACCAGCACCATCCCAAACGCCAACCCATAGACCAGCGTGATCACGGTCGGTTTGAGGAACTGTGCCTGCTGCGATCCTTCGTACAACAGTGGGGTCAGGCCCAGAACCGTGGTCAGCGTCGTCAGCATCACTGGCCGCAATCTGTCCGATGTCCCCTCGATGATGGACGGCACCAGCCCACGAGTCTGCTGATACTCGTCAATCGTCGTCACCAGAACAATCGAGTCGTTGATGATGATTCCGGTCATCCCCAGCAGACCAACAACCGTGAACATGCTGAGCGGAACCTCCCAGATATAATGACCCCAAATGGCTCCGACCAAACCAAACGGAATGATCGCCATCACCACCAATGGTCGGGTCCAACTGGCAAAGACCCAGGCCAGCACCAGATAGATGCCCGTCAGGCACAGGATCAGACCGGTACGGGCTTCGGACAGAAACTCTTCTTCCTGCTCGCTCAGACCTGCCATGGTCCACTCGACCTGACGTGTGGCTGCGATATTGGGCAGAATTTCCTCGCTCATCGCACGGGCGATCTCGGCCGCGCGTGTTGGATCATCCTCGGAGATATCGCCATAGACCGAAATCACCCGCAGCCCGTTTTCCCGCCGCACGGTCGAGAATCCGGATTTACGCTGAACCGAAACGATATCGGCCAACGGGACATAGACTCCATCGGGCGTGCGCATCAGTGTGCGTTCCAGGAAATCGGCGGTCAGTTCTCCTTCAGGCAATTCAACCCGGATCTCGGCACTGCGCGGGCCATCCGGGAAGGTCGCGGCCTCGATCCCGTTCAGACGGTCCCGCAGCACCCGGCCCAATGTTTCGATCCGAAAGCCCAGCGCCTGTCCCTGCGCGGTCAGATCCAAAATGTACTCTTCCTTGTCATAGGCCAGATTGTCTTCCAGCGCTGAAACCTCAGGGTATTTCGAAAGCGCGACCTGCAAGTCCTCGGAAGCCGTTTTAAGCGTGTTCACATCGGCGCCGTAGAGCTGCACGTCAATCGCATCTCCTCCCGGACCAGACCGCCAGCCCCTGAAGCTGAGCAGCTCAAGTTTGGGATGGCTTGGCGCCATTTCCTGCAACTCTCCGACAAACTCGAAGCTCGAATAGGGGCGCAGGTCGGCATCTATCAACTCGATCGAAATCCCGCCCAGCAAATCCGTGTCCTTGCCATCCGCTGCCGAAAGTGCACGGCCCGCGGATCCCCCGATCTCGGCCAGCACGTAATCAATGGGGTTGCGCCCGTGCCGCTCTTCATAGCGTTGGCCAAGCGCCTCTACCGAGGCCTGTAGTTGGTGCATCATGGCCAACGTATCCGCGCGGCCTGCGCCCTCGGCCATGATAAAATTGCCTGTAACCGATCCACGCTCGGGCGCATTGAAAAACCGCCAGTTCACGTCCCCGCGGATGAACAGGGAAATCTGGCTGGCCAGAATGACGATCATCGCCGACACCACCACATAGCGTGCCCAGATTACCCAGGCGATCAGCGGTCGGAACAGCGTATCGCGCACCCAGCGAAACCCCTTGTTCACCACACGGTTCGGCAGATCATACCAATGTTCCTTGGCAGAGTGCGCAATCGCGTGGGCCATATGGTTGGGCAGGATCAGAAAGCATTCGATCAGCGAGGCGATCAATACCGCTATCACCGTGAAGGGGATATCGCGGATTAACTCTCCGAAACGTCCACCAATCGCAGTCAGACCAAAAAAGGCAATAACCGTGGTCAGCGTCGCAGCAAAGACCGGCATCGCCATGCGACGTGCGGCGCGTTCGGCGGCCACCATTGGCGGCTCACCCAGCCGTCGCGCGCGAAAATCGGCATGTTCACCCACAACGATGGCGTCATCCACGACGATACCCAGAGTGATAATCAGGCCGAACAACGACACCATGTTGATCGACAGGCCGCCAATATACATGAACGCAATCGCCGCCGACATTGCCACCGGGATACCCGCGGCAACCCAAAAGGCAATCCGCGCATTCAGAAACAGAAACAGCAGGCAGACCACAAGACCCAGCCCAACCAACCCGTTATCGACCAGAATATCCAGCCGGTCGGTGATCGCTTGCGCCCGTGTCCGGATCAGCTCGGCCTTTACGCCCTCGGGCAGGCTGGCTTGCATCTGCGAGACGACATCTTCGACCGTGTGTTGAATTTCAATCGCGTCCCCCAGATTTGACCGATCCACACGAACGGACATTGCCGGATTCTTGCCAACAAAATAGCTACGATTTCTGGTGACACCTTCAATCTGGATCTGCGCCACGTCACCGATCAACAGCTTTGAGCCATCGGTGAAATTGCGCAGCGTAATCCCTTCGATCTCTTCCGGGCTGCGCTTTTCGGTGCCGGTGCGAATGCGCGCATTGGCCCCTGTCACATCGCCCGCCGGATTGGCGTTGACCTCGGCAGCGATGGCTAAGGCGATCTCGGATAGGGTGATGTCGTTGGCGATCAGCTGTGCTGTGGGCACCTCGACTACAACGCGCGGCGCGGCGAGGCCCCGGATCGTGGTGCGGGTCACGCCAACAGCGAACAAACGGTTGATCAGCTCATCGGTGAACTTGGCCAGCTGTTCAGGATCGACAGGGCCAGTGACGACAACATCCGTGACGCGATCGCGCCAGGCACCGCGTCGGATGGTCGGCTCATCAGCGTCGTTTGGCAGGTTGGTGACACTGTCGACCGCTGTTCTGACCTCTTCGACCGCGCGAGACATATCCCAGTTCGGCTCGAACTCCATCCGGATCTGGGCTGTGCCCTCGCGCGAAGTCGAAGAGGTGCTGGACACGCCTTCAACGGCCAGAAGGGCCGGCTCCAACAACTGAACGATGCCATTATCAACATCTTCAGGGCCAGCTCCATCCCAGCTAACGCTGACATCCACCCGTTCAAGGATAACATCGGGAAAGAACTGCGCCCGCATATTCGGGATGGCCGCCGCGCCCAGCACCAGCATAACTAGCAGCAGCAGGTTGGCGACCGTCCTGTGGCGCGTGAAATAGCTGAGTATCCCCCCAGCCGCGCCGGGAATTTCGCGCATCATCGCGCCTAACCTCCGGCTCGGTTTTCGATGCTGCGCACCAACGACGCGGGAACCTTGGCTTCGCCCAGTTGGCCCAGCACGCGGGCTTTGACATCTTGAGGCAATGCATCACTGGCTTCGACCTGCGCCACCAGCTGGGCACGCTGTTCCTCGGACAGCTCGACCATATCCGTCTGGCCCCCTGCGTTGGCCTCATCCCGCAGCGGCCTGACCCGGACACCGGCCCCAAGCAGAGGCGTTCGACCAACGACAACCTCGCGACTTTCCAACCCCCGCCCGCGCAGCAGCACCTCATCCCCCTGACGGCGGATCAACTGCACTGGTAGAACCTCAAGCCGGTCATCCTTGCCCAGAATCAGAACCGTCCCTGCTGAATCCAGAACCGAAGACGGCAGGCGCACCACGTTCTCAAGCGGCTGTTCCTGAACCGAGACTGTCACGAAATCACCGGGTTTGAATCCCGAAGTATCCTCGAGCAAGGCATAAAGCAGGCGACCGGTTTGCCCTTCTCCCGCCGAGCCGCTATCGCGGCTTATGCGGCCCTGTGCCGCAAGATCGGCTCCTGTAACCTCTAGCGATACAGTGACCGGGGAATTGATCAGATCCCCTTCAGCATCCAGCAGGCGCACGAATTGCGCGGTCGAGACGCGAAAGGCCACCTCAAGTGATTTGGGATCAACCAATTCGGCCAGTTTTTCGTTGGCTGACACCAGGCGACCCTCAACCAAAGTCACGTCGGTCAATGTTCCCCCAAACCGAGCGCGGATGGTCATGTCTTCTAAATCACGTTCGGCAGCCGCAAGCGCGATACGGGCACGTGCCAGCAAAGTCGTTGCCTGATCGACGCGCGATTCCGCCTGTGCCAGCGCGATCCTCCGGGCCAAAACAGATTGCTGTGCCGATGCCTCGGCCAGTTCCGCCTCTTCCACGGATGCCGCCGCGCCCACCCCCCGGCTTTTCAAGTCTTTTTGACGCTGCAGGGCACGGCCCCGCAATTCGGCCTGCGCCTCGGCCGAGTTCAGCTCATCCTGCGCCAGTAGCAGCGACCGTTCGGCATCGCGTTCCTCAAACTGAGCATCCAGCAGGTCCGACTTGGCGCGATCCAGCGCCGATTGTGCATCCGCCGGATCAAGCTCGACCAGAACCTCTCCTGCAGTGACGGCACCGCCATCTTCGAAATCTTCGGACAAGGTAATCACACGGCCACCAAGCGCTGCACGCAGTTCCAGGCGGCGTCGGCTTTGCACCTCACCAAATGCTTCAAGATAAGGCGTTACGGTTTCCACTTCGGCATGCCGGACAGTAACCGCAAAAATGCGCTCCCGCGCCTGCGGAGCGGCATCCTCGCGCGTCAGAACATCCTGCACTGCACCCGCGATCATCTGAACCGCCACAAACAAGAGTGCCAACGTCAAGGACGTCAGGAAAACTCCGGCAAGGCTCTGCCTCAGAAAGCGCATTTACTATCACCCCGTTCGCATCAGGCTGGCATTTCAGAAGGTAGCTTTGCCCCGAAAAATGCCAAGCCACAAAGCGGTAATACACATTTGAACGTGTAACCAGCTTACTTCCGTCGCAGATGTTCGTCCAATCTGGGCATAATTTCCACGAAATTGCAGGGCCGGTGACGATAATCGAACTGTTTTAGCAATATTCCATCCCAGGCATCCTTGCAGGCACCGGGGCTGCCGGGCAATGCAAACAGATAGGTGCCCCCGGCGACGCCACCTGTGGCGCGCGACTGGACGGCAGAGGTGCCGATCTTTTGCATCGACAGGATTGTAAAAACCGTGCCGAATGCGTCGATTTCCTTCTCGTAGACATCCCGATGCGCCTCGACTGTAACGTCGCGCCCTGTCAGGCCGGTACCCCCGGTCGAGATGACGGCATCTATTTCAGGATCTGCGATCCACACGCGCAGCTGTTCTACAATCTGGGCGCGCTCATCCGGAAGGATCTTGCGGTCCGCGACCAAATGGCCCGCCGCCTGAATCCGATCCACCAAAGTCTGTCCCGATCGGTCCTCGGGCAGCGTCCGCGTATCCGAGACAGTGAGGACGGCGATCCGAACTGGAATGATTTTTTTGCTTTCGTCGATGCGTGACATATGACGTCAGGCCCTTTCCATAATCGCAAGCCGAATGGCGAGCGCCGTAAAAATCCCTCCGGTCACCCAGCCCATGAAACGCGAGGCACGCGGGTTCGAGACCAAGACTCGGCCCGCGCCACCGGCAAACATGCCGACCATCCCGTTCACCACAAAGCCGCCCACCGCGATGATAAGGCCAAGGGTCAGGAACTGCGGCAAGATTGGCCCCAAGGTCGGGTCCACAAATTGCGGGATGAAGGCCAGCACGAACAGGATGACCTTTGGATTGGTGAGATTGACCAGCAGCCCATCACGAAACGCAAGTTTCCCGCTATGTGCCGGTGCCTCGGCCGGCACAGCACCGTTTTGGATCGAACGCCAGGCCAGATAAAGCAGATAGGCCACCCCCAACCAACGGATCACATCAAACAGCCAGGGCAGCGTCGATACCGCCGCGCCAAACCCAAGCCCAGCCAGCAGGACATGCACCATCGACCCTGCAGAAATACCGGCGCTGGCCGCAAGCGCGGGCCGTGCGCCTTTGCGCAGGCCCTGCCCAAAGCAGAACATCATATCAGCTCCGGGTGTGAGGTTCAGAGCGAGCGCAGCCGGGATAAACGCCAGAAGGGTTACAGTTTCGATCATCAATGCAGCTCAAACCAATTTGGTCTGGGCCCCAGATTGGCCACCTGGGTGCGCCCGATTGCCCCGCGATACCCCCAGCTGTCATGGATATGGCCATGCAGAGAAAGCTGCGGCTGCACCCGCTCGATCGCGTCGCGCACCGCGACCGAACCGACGGCGCCGCCCATTGACGTGACATCGCCATGCCCTTTGGGCGGAGAATGCGTAATCAGAATATCGGCAGCGTCGCACCGATCCAGCAACTCGGCGGCCTCGGCCTCGGTCAGATCGCAGGACCAACCGCCAAAAGGCGTCACGGGCACACCATATCCCAGACCAAACAGGCGCACCCCGTCCACAGTCATCCCGGTGCCGTGCAGCACGTGGACACCTTCGGGCACAGCCGCTGTCAGCTCTTGGACGCTTTCGGCATTGCCGGGGGTTAGGACCAGAGGGGCCGAAATGCCTGCAAGCATCTCCATCGCCTGATCCAGCCCTTGCCGCATATTGCAGAAATCACCAGCACCGATCACCAGATCTGCCTCGGCGCTGGCGGCAACCAATTCGACCGCCCGGCTGCGCGCCATATGCAGGTCGGAAAAGGCCAGGATGCGCATCACTTGCCCTCCAGCCAGGCCTTCAACTCCAACAGATCTGCCCAGGCCTGCCGTTTCATTGGCTGTTGCCGCAGCAAGTAAGCAGGGTGAAACATCGGGATGACCGGCAGCCCCCAAGCCTGATCCCACTGGCCGCGCAACCGAGTTATACCGCGTTTGCACAGCACCGCCTGACAGCTGATATTGCCCATCACGACCAGAACCTCGGGCTTGGCCAATGCGACGTGGCGCTCCAGAAACGGCTTCATCATGCCGATCTCTTCGGGCTTGGGATCCCGGTTCTGCGGGGGCCGCCAGGGCAGGACATTGGTGATATAGACGTTTTCGGCACGGTTCAGCTCAATCGCGGACAACATCCTGTCCAGCAACTGCCCGGCCCGGCCAACAAAGGGCTTGCCCTCGCGATCTTCATCCCGGCCCGGAGCTTCGCCTATAATCATCACCCGCGCACCCGGCGTCCCGTCGGCAAACACCAACTGGCGCGCGCCACGTTTCAACTCGCAATGATCAAACGCATCCATCGCAGCGCGCAACTGGTCCAGCGAACCAGCTGTCTTGGCGACTGAATCGGCAATCGCCAACGCATCGACCGGCTTGGGCTTTTCCGGCGCCGTTTGTACCGCTGTGGGCTTTTTGGATTTGGGCGCTGTGTCGGGCAACGTATAGCGGTTCACCGGGATATCCCCGATCGCATCCGTCGCGCCCAGTTCAATCTGCCAGTCCAGCAGAGCCCGCGCTGTGTGAAAGTCCAAAGCCGATTCCATAACACTCAATCTAACCTCCTTTTGACCGAGGGAAAGCGAATTGGCCTTGATTGCGCGCTCGGTCGCACCGACCATTGGGGCAATCATGCTGATCCTGTTTCGATTCCTCTCAATTTGGGCGCTTCTGGCCTTGGTCAGCGGGCCTATTTCGGCGCAGCTGTTTGATCGAAACGATCAGTGCCGCGCGGGGCAGTTCGCCTGTGGCAGTCGGTGCTGTTCCGGTGGGCAAAGATGCAGTTTCGACAATCATTGCATCCCGCTGGGCGGCACCTATTGCGGCGGCGGCCGCAGCTGCGGCCCGTTCGAGCGCTGCGTGGCAGGCGGTCTACGCTGCGCACCCAAAGGAGCCAACGCATGCACCACGCGTCTGGACTGCCCCGGCGACAGCTTTTGCAACGCGCGCGGGGAATGCCAGCGAAACACCCCCGAATTCGACCCGGATTCAGCCACCAGCGGCAGCCCCATCACCTGTGACGACGGCTTGACCTGTGCGGCCGGATCATCCTGCCTGCCAGGCGGAGGATGCGCACAGCCCGGTTGGTTCTTGTGCGAGAAAACCGGATCACAATGCCGCCCTGGATTCAAATGTTCGAACCACCAAGGATGTGTGCCGGTTAAGGCGATCGACTGCGGCTATGGCAAATGGTGCAAACCCGGCGAACAGTGCTTGCCCGAGGGTGGGTGTGAGAAACTGCCCTAACGCCTTGATCCCAAGGTTGCCTTGCGCGGCGCGGCTTTCTATAAGCGGGCCGATTGTCAGACAGGAGTCCGCCCATGCGTTTCGCCCATCGTCACCTTCTTGGCATCGAGCACCTGTCCCAATCCGATATTACTGCCATTCTTGATCTGGCCGAGACCTATGTCGAGATGAACCGGCAACCGAACAAGCACTCGGATGTGCTGGCGGGGCTGACGCAAATCAACATGTTCTTTGAGAACTCGACCCGTACTCAGGCCAGTTTCGAACTGGCAGGCAAGCGGCTGGGTGCGGATGTGATGAATATGGCAATGCAGGCCAGCTCGATCAAAAAGGGTGAGACGCTGATCGACACGGCGATGACGCTGAACGCAATGCATCCCGACCTTCTGGTGGTGCGGCACCCGCATTCCGGCGCGGTTGATCTGTTGGCGCAGAAGGTGAATTGCGCCGTACTGAACGCAGGCGACGGGCGGCATGAGCACCCGACACAGGCGCTGCTGGATGCGTTGACCATTCGCCGCGCCAAGGGTCGCCTGCACCGGTTGAACATCGCGATCTGCGGCGACGTTGCCCATTCCCGCGTGGCGCGGTCGAACTTGATCCTTCTCGGCAAGATGGAAAACCGCATTCGCCTGATCGGCCCGCCAACGCTGGTCCCCAGCCAATTTGCCGAGTTTGGAGCCGAGATCTATGACGATATGAACGAAGGCCTTCAAGACGTCGATGTCGTGATGATGCTGCGCCTTCAGAGAGAGCGGATGGATGGCGGGTTCATCCCCTCGGAACGTGAATACTATCATCGCTACGGGCTGGATGCCGCCAAACTGGCGCAGGCCAAACCCGATGCCATTGTAATGCATCCCGGCCCAATGAACCGCGGGGTCGAGATTGACGGAACGCTAGCCGATGATATCAACCGCTCGGTCATTCAGGAGCAGGTTGAGATGGGTGTCGCCGTCCGCATGGCTGCGATGGAACTGCTGGCCCGCAATCTGCGCGAGGCCGCATGAGCGATCTGGCCGTCGCATCCCATGAACACGGCGTTATCCGCCTGTTCGCACTCGACATGCGCCCGGAGGAGGCCAAGTTTCTGCGCGAACCCGGAGCCGTCGATCAGATTCTAGGGGTAGCGGGGCTGGATCCCGAACAGGTTGACGTCTTTCCGGTCTCGGACCTCGAAGACCTAGGCCTCTATGGCTATCTGACCGAGGGCTGCGACGTGTCCGCAGATCAGCTGGACCACACAGCTCTGGATGCGATTGACGGCTGGGTTCTGGTGGTCCGCAGCGCCGCATTTCGCGGTCGTGCAGCCGCTTTACGCCCCGACCGCAGGCTGCGCCTGATCGGCCTCTACACCGAAGAAGCAACAAGCTGGGCAGGTGGCCGGATTGAGACGGAAAGCGCGAAACCGTATTCGGCGCCGCAATCCGCACCGCAAAATGACAGACCGCGTCGCATGGGCTCTGCGGTTCTGGTGCTGCTGATCCTTCTGGTTATCGGAGGTGCCCTATGGCTGATCCTGTGACTTTCCCACCCGACAAAGGGGCCTATATCCGTACCAACACGTGGATGGCAGCCGCGGCTATGGCAGGGGCCATGATCATCCTTTGGCTGATCGGTAACCCCTATGTGTGGACCGGCGCGCCAGCGGGCCTTGCTGCAATCGGCATTCGTGCGTGGTATCTGGCCTCAGAAGAGCTGACGGCCGCATGGGAAATGACAGACACTACTCTGACCGGCCCTGGCCCGCGCAAAGTGGCGCTGAACCAGATCGAGGCTGTCAAAACCATGGGTAGCTTTGTTCAAATCGTCACAAAAGGCGGGGACAAGCACCTGATCAAGTATCAGGCAGATTCCGCCGCTACTAAAACCGCTATTGAAAGGGCCATGGCATGAGCAATCTGATCTTCACCAACGCCCGCCTGATCGACCCCGAAATTGGCGCGGACGCACCGGGATGGGTGCATGTGGCTGATGGCCGTATCGTGGCCAAGGGCGAAGGTGCGGCCCCGTCGATTGACGCGCAGGTCATCGACTGCGGCGGGCATTGCCTGGCACCGGGCATAGTCGATCTCGGCGTCAAGGTTTGCGAGCCGGGCGAGCGGCACAAGGAAAGCTATAAATCCGCAGGCCTGGCGGCGGCGGCAGGGGGTGTGACCACGATCGTGACGCGCCCCGATACCTTTCCCGCCGTGGACACGCCGGAAACGCTGGAATTTGCGACCCGGCGCGCACAGGCGGATGCCCCGGTCAACGTGCTGCCCATGGCGGCCCTGACCAAAGGGCGCGAAGGGCGCGAGATGACCGAGATCGGATTTCTGCTGGATGCCGGTGCCGTCGCCTTTACCGACTGTGATCATGTCATTGCAGATACCAAAGTGTTCACCCGCGCGCTGACCTATGCGAAATCCTGCGGTGCGCTGGTGATCGCCCACCCTCAGGAACCGGGGCTGAGCGCTGGCGCCGCCGCCACCAGCGGCAAATTCGCCGCCTTGCGCGGATTGCCCGCCGTTTCCCCAATGGCCGAGCGTATGGGGCTGGACCGCGACATTGCGTTGCTGGAAATGACCGGTGCGGCCTATCACGCCGATCAGATTACCACCGCCCGCGCCCTGCCCGCGCTGGAACGGGCCAAGCGGAACGGGCTTGACATCACTGCTGGCACCTCGATCCACCATCTGACGCTGAATGAGCTGGACGTGGCCGACTATCGCACCTTCTTCAAGGTCAAACCTCCGCTGCGGTCGGAAGATGACCGGCAGGCTGTCATCGAAGCGGTGCGGGCAGGTCTGATCGACACGATCAGTTCCATGCACACGCCACAGGACGAAGAAAGCAAACGCCTCCCGTTTGAAGAGGCGGCCTCGGGCGCGGTGGCGCTGGAGACTTTGCTGCCTGCGGCTTTGCGCCTGTACCATTCTGATCAACTGGACTTGCCGACTCTGTTCCGCGCGATGGCTCTGAACCCGGCTAAACGACTGGGTCTGGACAGCGGTCGCCTGTCTGAGGGCGCGCCGGCCGATCTGGTTCTGTTCGATCCGGATGTGCCCTTTGTGCTGGACCGGTTCACGCTTAGATCCAAATCGCAGAATACGCCATTTGACGGCCAGAGGATGCAAGGTAAGGTCACCGCAACCTATGTGGCAGGCCAAGAAGTTTACCGGAGACCCTGATGCCCCTGATCGACAGTACGATGACCCAGCTGATCCTCTGGGCCGCGATTGGATACCTGATGGGGTCGATCCCCTTTGGCATGATCATCGCCAAGGTGATGGGACTGGGAAATCTGCGCGATATCGGGTCGGGCAATATTGGGGCGACCAATGTACTTCGCACCGGCAATAAGGCCGCCGCCGCGCTGACTCTGATCTTTGACGCCGGTAAAGGAGCCGCTGCCGTCTTGCTCGCCCGTGCCATGGCCGGGGAAGACGCCGTACAGGTCGCCGCATTGGCCGCGTTTCTGGGCCACTGTTTTCCAGTCTGGTTGGGCTTCAAAGGTGGCAAGGGTGTCGCGACCTTTCTGGGCCTCTGGCTAGCGCTTGACTGGGGCGTGGGCATTGCCTGCTGCATAACTTGGCTGGTGGCCGCTGCCATCTGGCGGATTTCGTCGCTTGGGGCCCTTGCAGCAGCGTCCCTGTCTACAACCTGGGTCATGGTTTTGAGTGACGGGTCGACGTTTATTCTGGGAATCGTCCTGACATTGCTTGTGTACTGGCGCCATGCCGCCAATATCTCGCGCATCAAAGCTGGCACCGAACCCAGGATCGGGTCCAAGACCTGATATCCGCCTGAGTTAATTGGTTCTTGATCGAATCATTTCTATCTGTAATTTCTGTTATTACAGAAATTACTGGATACAATCATGCACCTTACTGAATCCATGCGCGACTTTATCCTCCATTGGGGGGAAATGGGTACCAAGTGGGGTGTGAACCGCTCGGTCGCGCAAATCCACGCGCTATTGCACATCTCGCCCGAACCGATGACTGCAGATGAGATCTGTGAAACGCTCGGGCTGGCCCGCTCGAACGTCTCGACCGGGCTGAAGGAACTGCAAGGCTGGAAGCTGATCAAAGCCAGCCGAAACCTGGGTGACCGGCGCGATCACTTTCATTCGATCCGGGACATGTTTGACCTGACCAAAGCTGTGGTCGAAGGCCGCCGCGAACGTGAATATGCGCCCACATTGGCCGCGCTGCGTATCGTTGCCCAAGAGGCTCAGAATGACGGCACCTCGCCCAAAGTGCGCCAGCGGATTGATGAGACGCTAGAAACCATGCAAATGTTCGACGACTGGTATGTCGATGTGAACCGTCTACCTCGCCGCGTTCAACTGGCAATCGTCAAACTTGGCGGACGCATCGCCCGGCTGCTGCCAAAGGGACAAGGAGACAAGTCGCCCTAAAAATTTTGCCTCCAAATTTCTCTCAATACAGAAATTACAGAATATGATGTAAGAAGGAGCATGACATGATCCAGCCCAAACGCCCGCCCGAACGCGCCCCGAAAGGCATCCAATGGGCCGACCTGGTTCCCCTGAACCGCTGGGACAAGATCAAGGAACTGATGCTACCGCTGCCTTGGTTGTTGCTGTCTCTGACGCTCTACAGTACTGCCCTCTGGCCACTTGGTGCTATGGCCAGCTTTCTGTTCTTTCTGTGCGCCCTGCGCCTGAACCACGAAGCGATCCATGGCAATCTCGGGCTGTCGCGGCGGCAGGATTCCTTGGTGATGCATGTGCTCAGCGCGCTTATGTTGGGTTCTAATCACGCTTTCTGCCAATGCCACCTGCTGCATCACAAACACGCCATGGGTCCGGGCGATTGCGAGGGGAATTGCGGGCACATGACCCTGGCGCAGGTCTTGGTATACGGACCCCGGTTTCCCTTCGACATCAACCGTGCGGCCTGGCGGGTCGCCAACACCAAGGCCCGTCGTCGCATCCTGATCGACTGGGGGCTGGTGCTTGCCGTGATCGCCGCTGCTGTGCTGAGCGGATCGCAAACCCTGCTGCTGCACGTGGCTGCGATGAGCACAGCCCAATGCCTTGCCGCCCTGTTTGCGGTCTGGATAACCCATCAGGGCACGCATGACAGTGGCGTTGCCGCGCGCAGTCAGCGCGGGGTGCTGGCGCGGCTGGCCTATCTGATGTTCTACCACCGCGAACACCATCTGTTCCCGAAGGTTCCTGTCAGCCGGTTGCCCGTTCTCGCGGATCGGCTGGAACGTTCGGTTGCAGGATATGCCGCAAGTCGCAAGCCGGTCATCGGCTGGCTGGAACCCCGCCGGTTCCGGGTAGAACCCTAATCCTTACTGATACGCGCACCCAAGGATCCTGAGCGGAAATGCACAGGATCCGTTTGCCAGCACACAATCACCATTAGTTGTTTTGAACGTGATCAATACGCTGCCCACTTCGGGGTCGTGGCGGCCAATTACCGACCGCACGGAACAAAACAATCAGGGTTGCCCAGACTCAATTACGGAATCCCCCGGCAGTCCGATTCACGAAAGGTGAAAACAATGAACAAGATCAAATCCCTTATCGGCGGCGTCGCGCTGTCTGTTGCCATCGCAAGCTCAACCCTGGCTGCAGGCGTCGAACTGAACGCAAGTTCGACCGGTCTGGCGCTGCAGGGCTATGACCCGGTCGCTTACTTCACCGCTGGCGAAGCCACCAAGGGCGATTACCGCATCACTGCGCTGCACAACGAAGCCTTGTACCGCTTTGCCTCGGAAGAAAACAAAGTCGCGTTTGAAGAAAACCCCGATGCCTACCTGCCTGCATATGGTGGCTATTGCGCATTCGGCACCGCGATGGGCTTCAAGTTTGACGGCGACCCGAACTACTGGAGAATCGTCGACAACAAGCTGTACCTGAATCTGTCCGCAGATATTCAGGAACGTTGGGAAGGCGACATCCCCGGCTTTAACGAGCGCGCCGACACCAACTGGAAAGATATCGCCGACAAGAGCCCTTCGGAATTGCAGGCGCAATAATCCGCCCAAGAAAAACACCGGATCGGCGGCAGTTCACCCTGCCGCCGATTACCATTTGAAACCGCCATTTTTCACCCTAGTTGTTCAAGCAGGAACGAGCCCAAAAAACGTGGGCCAGTGCCCCGAAGCGGCGGCACAGAGATCAGGTACGGAAACAGCCAAAAAACAGCGATCCGGTCGTCAGACCGGGCCCTGGCAATACCACGTACAAATGAGCAGCACAGGTTTGCTGAAGACCAATTCGAAAGAAAGGTTAACAGAATGACAGGTAGATTTTTTATTGCGGCCTTTATCGCCTCTATTGCGGCCGGAGGCGCCTCGGCGCAATCCTCGGGCAACTGGACGGGCTTTTACGGCGGCCTTCAGGTCGGCTATGCCGATATCGACACCAATGTTTCGGGCGTCGACGGTGATGGCGCGATTGGCGGTATCGTGTTGGGATATGATTATGATCTGGGGGATTGGGTTGTCGGTGGCGGTTTTGACTATGACTGGACCAGCATTGAACTGACCCCCGGCGTCGAGGTCGAAGACGTTTGGCGCCTGAAAGCACGCGCCGGATACAAAGTGACTCCGGTGGGGCTGCTATATGGTATCGGGGGCTATGCCGAGGCGAGTACGGACAATCTTGGCAGTGACGATGGTTGGTTCATCGGCGCTGGGTATGAACAAATTGTCGCCCCCAATGTCAGCGTTGGAGGCGAAATCCTGTATCACGAATTCAACGATTTCGATTCGACCGGAATTGATGTGGACGCGACCACAATCCAGGCCCGCGCCACCTACCGGTTCTAAGAAAACAGTGACGGAACCCGGCACAAACGCCGGGTTCCTTTCATTTACAGCTCAAGAACAGTGCTGCCTGTGGTTTGGCGCGCCTCAAGTGCGCGATGGGCCTCGGCCACCTGATCCAGCGGGAACCTCTGATCAATGTGGATTTTGACCTCGCCGCCTTCGACCTTGTTGAACAGGCGCCGCGCCATGGCCTGACAGACCGCGTGGTCCGAAATATGTGTGAAGAGCGTTGGCCGCGTTATCTTGAGCGATCCTTTCTTGGCCAGAATGCCAATGTCGATCAAAGGCACCGGGCCAGAAGCATTGCCGAACGAGATCATCATGCCCAGCGGTTTCAGGCTGTCGAGCGACCCGTCAAACGTGTCCGACCCGATAGAATCCATCACCGCGTCTACGCCTTTGCCCTTGGTGATCTGCGCGACACGCTCGGCAAAGTTCTCGGTCCGGTAATTGATGCAATGCGCGGCACCGTTGAACTGCGCCAAACTGCATTTTTCATCGGTTCCGGCAGTACCGATCAACGTGATCCCCTCGGATTTGGCCCATTGGCAGGCAATCAAGCCAACACCCCCGGCAGCTGCATGAAACAACACGGTATCCCCGCGTTTTAGCGGTGTGGTGCGATGAAACAGATATTCGACTGTCATCCCCTTGAGCATCATCGCGGCCGCCGCATCAAAAGAAATTCCATCCGGAAGCGGGCACACCTGTGCGGCGGGCATGACCCGTGCCTCGCAATAGGCTCCGGGTGGAGAGGCAGCATAGGCCGCGCGCTGCCCGGGTTCCAGATGCGTTACACCTTCCCCGACGGCTTCGATCACGCCAGCGGCCTCCATGCCCAAAGCCTGAGGCAGATCCAGCGGATACAGCCCAGTGCGCTGATATACATCAATGAAATTCAGCCCGCAGGCATGATGACGAATACGAACCTCACCGGGGCCGGGTTCACCAAGTGGGCGATCTTCGATCTTCAGAACCTCGGGGCCGCCGTGTTCATGGATGACGACGGTTCGTGCCGTTTTCTGCATGTTGTCCTCCTCTAGCCTCAGGCCAAGCTAACATGCCTGTGACGCAGGGCAATCGACACGATTACGCGAGGCGCAACCCAAACGCGAAAATTTGTGCTATACTATGCCCAAGGCGTTGCTGGCTGGTCCGGCCAAAAGCAACAAGTCGCCGGATTGACCCCGCTGCGCAACATCGCAATGCAGGAGGGGACGGCAATGGACAAAACGATTGGCAATCCGATCACCTGGGCGGCACGGAACATAGGTGCAACCGGGGATCACCTAGCTGAAAACATCAGCCATATCGGCAGCGCGGATACACGGCACCTGCCAGTGGTTCGTACGCTGACGATGGATGATCTTTGGGCCTGCCTGAGGGCAGGATACAGCGATTTTCTGGATACAAGGGCCGATGCGATATTCGTGGTGCTCATCTATCCGATCGCAGGTTTTCTGATGTTCGGAATTGGGCTGAACACAAACATGGTTCCACTGCTGGCACCGCTGGTTGGTGGTTTTGCGCTTGTGGGTCCGGTAGCCGCCCTTGGCCTGTACGAAATCAGCCGCAAACGAGAACAAGGTGGCGAGGCTGGATGGCTGGATGCGTTTGGCGTATTCCGGTCCCCTTCCCTGGGTGCAATTCTGGCTTTGGCGTTTTACATGGTCATGCTGTTTCTGGTCTGGCTGATGGTCGCGCAGAGCATCTATGTTCAGACACTCGGCCCTGACCTGCCCGCGTCGCTGGGTGCCTTTCCAACCCAAGTGTTCACCACCGCCGCTGGATGGACCATGATCTTGTTCGGGAACGCTGTTGGGTTTCTGTTTGCCCTCGTCGCTCTGGCAATCAGCGTCGTCAGCTTTCCGCTGCTGCTGGACCGCAAAGTGGGCGTTCCGGTCGCCGTGGTGACATCCGTACGGGTGTTGCGTCGCAATCCGGGCGTCATCCTGAGCTGGGGATTCATCGTTGCCGCGCTGCTGGTCATCGGAGCGATCCCGATGTTGCTGGGCCTGATCGTCGTGATGCCGGTACTGGGCCACGCCACCTGGCATCTCTATCGGCGTGCTGTGGCCTGAAACATAGCTTTATCCCGCAACTTTCAGAACAATCTTGCCAATATGGCCAGAGCTTTCCATCCGGGCATGGGCCGCCGCCGCATCAGCCAGATCAAACTCACTATCCATGACAGGGGCAACTTTTCCCGCCTCGAGCAATGGCCAGACCGCTTCGTGCAGATCCGAAGCGATTTTTGCCTTGGCCAGATCGCTTTGCGGGCGCAGGGTACTGCCAGTCAAGGTCAGCCGTTTGACCATCATAAGCGCAAAATTCAGCTCGACCACGGGCCCCTGAAGGAAGGCTATCTGCACCAGCCGTCCATCCTCGGCCAGCGCCTTGACGTTGCGTGGGATATAGTCGCCGCCCACCATGTCCAGTATCAGGTTCGCCCCGCCCTCGGCCCGCATCGCGGCTACGAAATCCGCGTCACGGTAGTTGATCGCCTGTTCGGCACCCAGCTTTTCACAGGCCTCACATTTTTCAGCCGAGCCTGCAGTGGCAAAAACCCGCGCTCCAAAGGCGTTCGCCAGCTGAATCGCCGTTGTGCCGATACCACTGGAACCACCATGCACCAGAAACCGCTCACCGGCCTTCAGGCTGCCGCGCATAAAGACATTGGACCAGACGGTAAAGAAGGTCTCGGGCAGGCAGGCGGCTTCTTTCAGGCCCATCCCCGCTGGCACCGGCAAACAATGCGCCGCAGGTGTGGCCACATATTCGGCATAGCCGCCGCCCGGCAGCAAGGCACAGACCTGATCGCCAACGGATAGGTCTTCGACCCCCGCCCCGACGGCCACGACCTCACCCGCGGCCTCAAGACCCGGCAGATCACTGGCACCCGGAGGTGGATTATAGGCACCGGCGCGCTGCAGAGCGTCCGGGCGGTTCACCCCCGCATAGGCGACTTTGAGGATCACTTGACCGGCCAAAGCTTGGGGCATCGGGCGTTCTGTCAGTTGCAGAACATCCGGACCGCCGGGTTCGGTGATTTCAATGGCGCGCATCATCTGAGTCATGGGTAGATCTCCTTTGGCCAATGCCTAGCAGGCTGAAACGTCAAGGCCCAGTAGCAAGAGGACTACTTGCGCGGTGTCAGGAATCCGGGAAGCGTGCCGTGGGTTTTAGTCGGAGCCTTCACCTGCCCGGCCAGCCAATTCGGAACAGCAAGAAACGGTCTGAACAGAGGATTGTCCCTCACCTGCCCCTTAAGCTTTTCGAACTGCATGACATTGTCGATACGACGGTCCAGAAACTCCCACGTTTTCTGATTCCCGGGCGAATCGTCCCCCAACCAGAACAACAGGGTCGAGGAATAGACCCCCGACAATGTCGCCCGCTTGGTGTACCAGTTCACATCTTCCGAGGTATCCCCCAGCGTGTCCCAGATCAGATCACAGGTTTGCCATACTGCCCTTGCGCCATCAGCCGCGTGGCTTGGCAGCGAAAACATGGTCATACCCCGGCGCACGAGTTCCTTATCCGGCACGGCCTGCAGCCGGAACCGGACGGCAGCAGCGATCCGGTCACGGAATTTGATATCGCCCAAATCCTCAGTTTTAAGGCGATCTGCCATCACCGCGTCCCCGCGCGCATGAAATGCCAACGCCAGGTCAACGGCACCACGCGGACAAATCGCCCGCACCAGAACGTCATCCATTCCACATTCTTCAATCGCCGCGCGAAAGCTGGTTTCCGACCAGCCATCGAAGGGAACATGTGTCAGCATCGCATCCAAAAGCTGCTGCTTGGCGTCTTCATAGGTGGTGGTCATGGCGGTTCTCCGGTTATCAGGACCAGTACTAGACAAGATAGAGGCGCTTTGCTATACGGCCAATTCCTGCAATTTCCTTGCAACTCTATCTAGAAAGGTGGTGACAACCACATGCAGGTTAGTGTTCGCGACAATAACGTCGATCAGGCGCTTCGTGCCCTGAAGAAAAAGCTGCAGCGCGAAGGCGTGTTCCGCGAGATGAAGCTTAAGCAACATTTCGAGAAACCGTCCGAGAAAAAAGCGCGCGAGAAAGCTGAAGCGATCCGCCGTGCCCGTAAACTGGCACGTAAGAAAGCACAGCGCGAAGGTTTGCTCTAAGCACCTTCCTCGTCCAGTTTTGGATGACACTATTTGACGACCCCCGAGGCATCGCCCGGGGGTTTGTCGTTTTCAGGGTGACGTTGCGCGCTTTTTCGCGACTGGCTGACGCAACCCAGCGTCAATGCGCGATAAATCGCGAACTCAGATTCAACTTCCGGTGGCGATCTGCCCACCAACCGCGAGCGGCACGATTGTGTCTTCTCGTCGCCAAGTTCTCGCCACTAATGTCCCGCCAAAATAACGCAATCTATTGGAGGCAGAATCATGTCAACGGCCAGCGATCTAGAGCGGCAGATGCTCGCATTGATCAATGCAGAGCGGGCAAAGGCGGGCTTACAACCGGTCAAGCTTGAGCTTCGGCTGAACGCAGCGGCGGAAGATCACAGCGAGTGGATGCTGAACGTCGATAAGTTCAGCCATACCGGCGCCGGGGGTTCGCGACCATCGGACAGAATGGAAGATGCGGGCTTCGAATTCTCCGGAAGCTGGCGTGCGACTGAAAACATCGCATGGCAGAGTGTCCGCGGAGCGCCGGGGCTGTCGGATGATGTTCAGGATCTGCACAACAGCCTGATGAACAGTTCCGGCCATCGCGCGAATATTCTGGACGCCAACGTGACCGTTATCGGAATTGGGATTGAGGTCGGAAACTATGACGGCTGGAACGCCATCATGGTGACCCAGAACTTTGCACGGACCTCTGCGCCTTTGCAGCTTGATACCAGCAGTTCGGGTGGTTCCGGTGGCTCCACACCTCCACCGCCCTCGGGGCAGTTGGACGTCAGGGCTGGCAAGATCGGCACTGCTGCGGATGACTGGTTCGTTTTGAAATCCGGACAGGCTGGCCTTTTGGATGGGCGCGGCGGTGATGATATCCTGGTTGGCGGCGGCGGCCGAGATAAGCTGCTTGGCCGCTCCGGCGACGACACCCTGAACGGCGAAGGCGGAAATGACACTCTGGTTGGCGGTGCTGATAATGACGACCTGAATGGGGGTGATGGCAAAGACCTTCTGAAAGGCGGCTATGGCATTGACCAGCTGGACGGCGGCGCCGGAAACGATGTGCTTAAAGGCGGGCAGGACAACGACATTCTTATCGGTGGCGCTGGCAACGATAAATTGCTTGGTGGCAATGGAGCAGATGTCATGACCGGTGGCACCGGAGTGGATCAATTCTACTTCACCAAGGGCGCGGATACTGTGACGGATTTCACCGACGAGGATATCGTCAACCTCCGGCAGGCCAAGTCTATCGTTGGGTATAACGATCTGATGAAGAACCACATTTCGCAATCCGGAAATGACGTCATCATCGATGCCGGTAACGGCCACACCCTGACACTAGAAGATACCTTGTTATCGGACCTGGCCAGAGACGACTTTGTGTTCTGAAGGCCGGACAAGCGAAAACTAAAGCCACGCCCCCGGAAACCGGGGGCGTTTTTCGTGATCAGTAAATCTTGGGCACGTACAGCTCGTCCGGCAAAACACGCCGTTCGTATTCCGGATTATATTTGCGATCCGGGAGATCAACTTTTTCCTGCGGTACATCCGTATAGGGGATCTTGGTCAGAAGATGCTCAATACAGTTCAGGCGCTCACGCTTTTTGTCGTTGCCTTCGACGATGTACCAGGGCGCCTCTCGGATGTTGGTACGGAACAGCATGTCCTCTTTGGCTTTGGTATAGGCCTCCCAGCGGATACGGGATTCCAGATCCATGGGGGACAGTTTCCACTGTTTCATAGGATCGTGAATCCGCATAAGGAATCGCAGCTGCTGTTCCTCATCCGTGATCGAGAACCAGTATTTCAGCAAGATGATCCCGGATCGAACCAACATCCGTTCGAATTCGGGAACGTCCTGAAAGAACTGATCAACCTGATCATTGCTGGCAAACCCCATCACCCTTTCGACCCCGGCACGGTTATACCAGGACCGATCGAACAGAACGATCTCACCGGCGGCGGGCAGATGCGGGACGTAACGCTGGAAATACCACTGGCTCTGCTCACGACGACTGGGCGCCGGCAGAGCAACCACCCGGGCAACACGCGGATTCAGGCGCTGCGTAATCCGCTTAATCACCCCACCCTTGCCAGCACTGTCCCGGCCTTCAAACAGGATACAGACCTTGGCACCGGTATGTTGCACCCAGTCCTGCACCTTGATCAGTTCAGCCTGAAGTCGCAGCAAGTTACGGAAATAGACTTTGCGATCCAGCATGTCGGGATGCTGATCCTTGTAGATCTTCCGCACTTCCACCGACAGCATGGGCTCGCTGAATTCGATCTCAAAATCTTCGTCCAGCGCGTCTTCCAACTCGGCTTCGAGCCAGTCTTTTGGTGCATGGTTAAATTCGTCGGTCAAGGTCTGCTCCTTATCAATTAACGGGTCAGGACCCTATCAGGCGCGTGTAACCGCCTGATGTCATCACAGAGGTAGATGAAAGCCTTTTTCTAAGCTTATCTGCCGGGGTCAGCAAGATCACTGCCCCAGGAATTCGGAAACTTGGCATTTCCGCTCGGCTGGATCATTCAATCGCCAGAGCCACCCCTACTTCAGCTTGTATGAAGCCTGTTAACATGACTTGCCAGCCCGAGTGTTCTGAGGGCATCAAAGCACAGGTCATTTCAGAGAGGGGCCGTGGCGCATTTCATATCTGTTCTGCCGGTTGTTTGGCCCTGGTTTATCCTGATCGCCGCGCAGATATGCGCTGTTTCAGGGAAATGGTCTTTGGGGTTCGTTCTGCTGACCTGTTTTGGCCTGATTGCTCTGACCTTGGGTCTGGTCACGCCCTTTGCCGCAGCTATTGCGTCAGCAGGTCTTACCGGAGCGTTGATGCTACGCGGTTTGAACGGTGCGTTTTCCTTTGTTGGACATATCGCCTTGATCCTGTGGTGCCTGGCCATGGGCGCACATCTGGTTCCGGGCTTTCATAACCTTCTGGTACTGGACCAGGCTCATTCCGGTCCGGGCAGCACCGATTTCACGATGTACCTGAACCTGGACAAGCCTCTGATCCTGTTCGCCGTCCTTCTGGCCTGGCCACGCATGAATGATGGGGTAGCGTATATACGCAAATCGCCGCTGGCGGTCGGGCTGGTCGCATTGCCGGCCCTGTTTCTACTTGGCCTCTCAGTTGGTGCCATCCGGCCAGAGTTCACCCTTCCCCATTGGTGGATGATCTTTGCACTTTCCAACCTGTTTCTGACCTGCCTCACGGAAGAGGCCTTTTTCCGTGGCTATCTGCAATCAGCACTTTCCAAACGCCTGGGGGCTGCTGCGGGGATTGCTGCGGCCAGCCTGCTTTTCGGGCTTGCACATTTTGCAGGTGGACCTGCATTGGTTTTCTTTGCAGCCCTTCTTGGCGCGGCATGTGGCCTGGGATATTACGCGACAGGACGTCTTTGGGTTCCGGTTCTGATGCATTTCGCCTTTAACGCGGCGCATCTGGTGATTTTCACCTATCCCGGCCCAGCCTAGGTTAAACCGGCAACGCCGTCGTCTTGAACACAGTCCGAAGCGCGAATGAACTTTGCATCTGTGCCACGCCTGGAAGTCGAGACAGATATTGGCGATGGATGCGGGCAAAATCCTCGGTGTTTTCGGCAACGACCTTCAGGATGTAGTCCGCAGTTCCTGCCATCAGGTGGCATTCCAAAACATCCGGGATCCGCGCAACAGCTTTTTCGAAGGCCTCCAGTACTTCCTCGGCCTGGCCCTGCAAGGTGATCTCGACAAACACCGTTGTTGGCACATTCATCTTGCGCGCGTCCAACAAGGCAACGTAGTTGCGGATATAGCCATCGGCCTCAAGCCTCTGTACCCGCCTGTGGCAGGCCGAAGGCGACAAATTCACCTGCTCGGACAATTCGGCATTCGACATACGACCATTCCGCTGCAAGGCGGCTAGAATCTTTCTATCTGTCGTATCAAGGCTCATACACGCAATTCCTTTGCGGGTTTTACCCATTGTAGCGAAGATTTTCCCGAAGAAAAGCCGGAATGCGGGCAGAGTTTCACAGAAATTGCACCCGAAACCGCCCATTATTTAGGCAGTTTAGGAACGGAGAGACCTAATGAAAATCGGTTGCCCCAAAGAAATCAAGCCGCAAGAATTCCGTGTCGGCATGACGCCCAACGCCGCACAAGAGGCGGTGTCTCGTGGCCATGACGTGATAATCGAAAACGGAGCTGGCATTGGCGCCGGGTTTGACAACGATGATTACGTCGCCGCAGGTGCCCGCATCGTGGACAGTGCAGAAGAAGTTTTTGCCACCGCAGAGATGATTGTCAAAGTCAAAGAACCCCAGGCGGGCGAACGCAAGATGCTGCGTGAAGGGCAGCTTTTGTTCACCTACCTGCATCTGGCCCCGGATCCGGATCAGACCCATGACCTGCTGGAATCGGGCTGTACGGCTATCGCCTATGAGACAGTGACCGATGCAAATGGAGGTCTGCCCCTGCTTGCACCCATGTCCGAGGTTGCGGGCCGTCTGGCACCACAGGTCGGATCCTGGACGCTGCAAAAGGCGAATGGCGGCCGCGGAGTGCTGATGGGTGGCGTCCCCGGCGTTGGTCCAGCAAAAGTTGTGGTTATCGGTGGGGGCGTCGTCGGTACCCATGCCGCCAAGATCGCTGCAGGTATGGGCGCGGATGTGACGGTACTGGACCGGTCTCTGCCCCGGCTGCGTTATCTGGACGACGTGTTCGGCGGTCAGTTCAAGAACCAGTATTCAACTGCAGGTGCGACCGCGGAGCTGATCCAGACAGCCGACATGGTGATTGGCGCTGTGCTGATCCCGGGTGCGGCAGCGCCGAAACTGGTGACGCGCGCGCAGCTGTCCACGATGAAACCCGGCGCGGTTCTGGTAGATGTTGCCATCGATCAGGGCGGCTGTTTTGAAACCTCAAAGGCCACAACCCATGCGGACCCGATCTATGAAGTTGACGGCGTCATGCATTACTGCGTGGCCAACATGCCCGGCGCGGTTGCAAGAACATCAACAATAGCACTGGGCAACGCCACAATGCCGTTCATGCTAGCACTGGCAGATAAAGGATGGAAACAGGCCTGTCAGGATGATCCGCACCTGCTGGCTGGCTTGAACGTTCACGCCGGCCAACTCACCTATTATGCGGTTGGCAAAGCGCTTGGGATTGACGTGGTATCCCCCAACGTCGTCATCAAATCCTGACGAAAGCCTCCATCCCCTGAAGCGCCCTCTCCCGAGGGCGTTTGCAGCGTTGGGCATAGCGCCGCCTTTTCGAAGCGGCGTGACCTGTTCACAGCGTTGAACGGGGCACCAAAAACAACGACGCCGCGCGATTAGCGCGGCGCCGGGCCCAACCGGAGGAGGGTATTTCAATGCCCGAGCGACGGGCGGGAGCATCATCCCTGTTTCTGGATCTCGACCGAATGCGGGTATGGAATCGAAACGCCTTTTGCATCAAACGCTTCTTTGACTGCTTTGGTCATTTCAAATTTGACATCCCAATAATCGACAGCGGCACACCACAAGCGCGCCGTCAGATCGACCGAGCTGTCCCCCAGATTTGTGACCCGCACCCAGGGCTCGGGATCGCCGTGGATGCGCCCATCAGCCATTGCGAGGTCCAGAATGATTTTCATCGCCTCATCCGCGCTATCGCCATAGTCGATACCAAACACCAAATCTACACGACGCGTCTCGTGTGCCGAGTAGTTGGTGATAACTGACCCCCAAGCCTGGCCATTGGGTACAATGATCTGCACATTGTCGGGGGTCACGAGTTCGGTCGTGAACAGATTCAGATCTTTGACAGTTCCGGCTGTTCCGCCGATGTCGACATATTGGCCAAGCTTATACGGCCGGAAGACAACCAACATCACGCCTGCCGCCAGATCACTAAGTGTACCCTGCAGCGCCAGGCCTATGGCCAGCGAAGCAGCGCCCAAAATGGCAACGATACTGGTTGCTTCGATCCCGAAGATGCCCAGAACAGCCACAATTACCATGGCCAGAATGGCCCATTTGATCATGCTGGCGGCAAAATTGCCCAGCGTCGGATCAATATGGGGCGTTTTGTTGATACGGCGGCGAACAACCCCAGCGATCATTCCTGCCGCAATCCAGCCCAATATCAGAACAATCAGAGCCTTGCCCGCACTCATCAAGATTGGCACATAGCCGTTTGCCATATCCATGGCTTGATTTGCCATTTCCATCGTCTGCTCCAATTCGGGTTTCCTTCTGCTTTCAGATCGTTAATTGAATCCCACCTATCTGGTGGGCTCCTCTTCTGCCGTAACTGCAGGAGTCACTTTTTCAGTGCGTCGCGGATTTCCATCAGGATGTCCAGCTCGCTTGGCCCGGCTGGCGCTTCTTCTTCCGCCGGTGCTTCCTCTTCTGCCGCCTCTTTGACCCGGTTCACCATTTTGACCAGCATGAAAACCACCCAGGCGATGATCAGAAAGTTGATGATCGCCATGATGAACGCACCATATGCAAAAACAGAAGCACCGGTTTCCCGCGCCGCTTCCAGGCTCGCCCCTTCGGCGACATCACCGGCCAGAACGGAGTAGTTGTTGGTGAAATCAACCCCACCCGTAAACAGGCCAATCAATGGATTGATCAGATCACCAACAAGCGACGTAACAATTGCGGTAAATGCGGCTCCAATGATGATACCCACCGCCATATCCATGACATTGCCTTTGGCAATGAATGTCTTGAACTCCTGGAACATACCTTCCCTCTTTCCCTGTTGTCATTTTTATGCGCCTAAACGCACGGCAACTGTGCGCTAATTGCACTATAAAATGTATGTTTTTATGGGAAATCGTAACTATTTTTCCCCAATCGGCTTATTCAGGAGACCCCATGACACATTTTGCGTCTTATTCCATTACAGACAAATGGCCCGCCAAAGACCCTTCGGTCATTCAGCTCTATTCTTATCCGACGCCTAATGGCGTCAAAGCCTCGATCATGCTTGAGGAAACCGGCCTGCCCTACGAGGCACATCTGGTCACGCTTGCGGATGCGGATGTCAAAAGCTCCGAGTTCCTGTCGCTGAACCCAAACAACAAAATCCCTGCAATCATTGACCCGAACGGTCCTGATGGACATCCCCTGGGCCTGTTTGAAAGCGGTGCGATCCTGTTGTATCTGGCCGAGAAGTCAGGGAAATTCATGGGCCAGACACAAAGCGACGGACATCGCATTACCCAATGGCTCATGTTCCAGATGGGTGGAATTGGTCCCATGCTTGGGCAACTTGGCTTTTTCCACAAATTCGCCGGGAAAGAGATCGAAGATCCGCGCCCCCGTGAGCGCTATCTCAACGAGGCAAAGCGGCTGTTGAATGTCGTGAACAATCAACTTGATGGCCAGGAATGGATCGCCGGGGATTACTCGATCGCCGACATTGCAATCGTCCCCTGGCTGCGCGGGTTGGATTTTTATGGTGCCCGAGACATTGTTGGCTGGGATGAGTACGCAAATCTCCAATCTTATCTTGATCGGTTTCTTGCGCGTCCCGCCGTTCAGCGCGGGCTGCAGATTCCTTCCCCAGGTTAACACGTGTGGGGTGAGGCAATACCTCACCCCATCCATTTAGCTTGGAAGCTTACCCGTCAAAACATACCGCAGCACATCCACCACCTGCGAGGGATGTTCAGCAACAGCCAGGGCAGCTGCATCAACCTCTTTCAACGCGTGCTGATGATCTGGCCCGTGCACTACGATGATCGACTTGCCCAAAGCCGCCGCATATCCCGCGTCAAAGGCTGCGTTCCATTGCTTGTATTGATCGCCAAAGCGGACGACCACGACATCCGCGTCTGAAATGCCCTTGCGGGTTCGGATCGCATTGACCATCGCACCCTTGTGGTCATGCCAATACTTGTTTGGCTCGGACCCCAAAATTGCAACGCCGCAATCGTCGCTGGCTTCGTGAACCGTGACAGGGCTGTTGAACGAAATGTCCAACCCTTTCGCCCCGTCAATGATCTGCTCGCGCCAATCGGTGTGTATCTCTCCGGACAGGTAGACGTTCAGGCCCATTGATTTCTCCTTTGATTTTATTGGCGACCCTAAAGACAAAATGGACCTGACCCAAGGGGGGGCTCAGAAAGCCAGCCGCCAAAACACCGGCTGCCCGTTGGGAACTGCCTTACGGGCCGCGCTGCGCTGCTTGCTTCCCAGAAACCCCGGCATCTCGGATGTTGGCTCGAACCCGAAACTGCGGGGCAAACGGGTATAGATCGACCGAGGCGGCAACCGTCCTCAGGTGATCCCTTTCAGCTGCGCGCCCGGTTCTGGCTGGTGCATCCAGACTTCGCGAACGGCGAATTCGTCGCGCAGCAGCACCAACACTGCCAACATCATGACCTCGGCCCATATTTTCGCGTATTTCTGCTGCAGCGCCTGCTCGTATTCACGCGTCAAACGTAACTCACGCGACCGGGGCGCCCGGCATTGCAGTCGACGCCGGGCATGGCCGACAAAGCGCAACCAGTCGGACTGAATTTCTTCAATCAGACAATAGCCACTTGTTAAATCTATATCCAAGCGACACCAGGCCAGAGTCGGACGGCCATGCGTGCGTACCGGGTGCCAACAGCTTTGGAACGCACCCACCGCCGCGCGCTGTTCGAATTTCCACAACAGCTCGGCGTGCTCGGTCGGGAAGCCCAACTGCACCACAATGTTATGCGCCTTGCGCGTGGTTTGTTCACCAGACCAGCGCTCAAAGCTCAGGCAGAAATCCAGCCATTCGGACTGATAGACCGCTTCTAAACCATGGAACGCCGCAGGGCTTAGTCCCTTCAGACGCACGGCGCGATCCGCATGGGCCACGGCCAGCACATCGTGCCTCCGCAAAACCCCACCGCACCGCGCGATCATGGGTTTCAGCAAAGGACGCGCCAGCAAAGGGGGCAGCCCCGATTGCTTTAGATCCGAAACCGACATTTCGGCCTCCATCGACTGGCACAGCAACCAGGGGCTTTGCCGGTCGGTATAATAGTAGAATGGCATCTCTTCCGGCAGAATCTGCCGGATCATCGAGATGTCTTGGCGTTTCATGACAACTCTCCAACGGGAAACAGGCCCGCCGGTCAGTTGGCGGGCAATCAGGGTTTGGGCATTGCTTTTGCGAGGCTGGGATCTGGCATTTGGCAGACTCCGGATTGTGATTGCATCAGGGGGCTGGACTTACGGCCAGGGGGTGATTCCACTCAACCCCTGGATTTTCAGGACGCAGGGACGTTGCAGCACGGCAACACTGGCGTCTGAGAAACGAGAAAAGCGCGCCAATTGGCGCGCTTTGCATTTGGATTACGGTCGCGTTAGCCGCGCAGAACGCCGCCTGTTGCCTTGGAAACCTTGGCGATGATCTTCTCGGCCACCGCTTCGATGTCTTTTTCTTTCAGGGTCACATCTGTTGGCTGCAGCCGAACAGTGATGGCCAGAGATTTCTTGCCCTCACCCAGGCTGCCGCCAATGAATTCATCAAAGACGCGCACATCCTCGATCAGCGCCTTGTCGGCCCCGGCAGCGGCATTCACCAGCGCCAGTGCCTCGACGCCTTCATCGACGACAAAAGCAAAGTCACGCTCGACCGCCTGCAGATCGCGCAGCTCCAGCGCCGCGCGGGTCGCCCCGGATTTACGCGGCAGAGGCACCTCATCCGGCCAGATAGTGAAAGCCACCGCCGGGCCCTTGATGTCCATCGCCTGCAACACACGCGGATGCAACTCGCCGAAAACGCCCAGTACCTTTTTCGGACCCAGACAAATTTTGCCGTGTCGGCCCGGATGCCACCAGGCGTCGCCCTCGCGTAGGATCTGAACCTTGGCGGGTGCGCCGATGGCGGCCAAAACGGCCTCGGCATCTGCCTTGGCGTCGAACACATCCGCCGGGCGTGTGGCGCTATGCACATCCTTGGGGCCGTCGCGACCGACTAGCAGGCCGGTAATCTGGATTTTCTGATCGCCTGGCTCGCCGTCGTGAAAAACTGGGCCAACTTCAAACAGCGCCACATCCGCATAGCCGCGCGCCTGATTGCGGGCCGCCGCTTGCAACAGCCCCGGCAGCAGATCGGGGCGCATATGGCTCATCTCGGACGAAATCGGGTTTTCCAACTGCGTCGCTTCATCGCCACCGCCAAACAGTGCTGCAGATGCCTGATCAATGAATGTATAGCTGACGCATTCGTTATAACCCAATGCGGCACAGGTGCGGCGCGCCATCGACTGGCGGCGCTGAGTGGCTGTCATAACCGGTTTCGGAATGCCATCAGTGACCCTCGGCAGCGGCTTGCCCTGAAGCTTGGTCAGGGAGGCAATTCGTGCGACCTCTTCCACCAGATCAGCCTCGCCCATGACATCGGGGCGCCAGCTGGGGACATGGGCCATCTCGCCTTCAAGGCGGAAACCCAGACGGGTCAGGGTCTGGCGCTGCTCGCTTTCGGGAATGACCATCCCGACCAGCGATTGCACCCGGGCCGAGTCCAACTTGTAGGATCGCGCATGGTTTGGTGCTTTGCCTGCCTCAACTACTTTAGAGACCTCGCCACCGCAGATATCCAGGATCATCTGCGTTGCATGTTCCAATCCTTCCAGCGTGTATTCCGGGTCGACGCCGCGCTCGAATCGGTACCGCGCATCCGAGTTGATTTTCAACGCCCGGCCTGTCAGTGCAATTTGCACATGATCCCAGAACGCGCTTTCGAGGAAGACGTTCACGGTATCCTCGGTACAGCCGGTTTCTTCGCCGCCCATGATCCCTGCAATGGATTCCGGGCCGTTGTCGTCCGAAATCACCATCATGCCCGGTTGCAGCGTGTATTCCTTTTCGTCCAACGCCACCAGCTTTTCGCCGCCCTTGGCCCTATGTACGCGCAGGTTGCCCTGAACCTTGTCCGCATCAAAGACATGCAGCGGACGGTTTTGGTCGAAGGTCATATAGTTGGTGATATCCACCAAGGCCGAGATCGGACGCAGGCCGATCGCCTTCAACTGATCCTGCAGCCACTGCGGGCTGGGGCCGTTCTTGACATCTTTGATCAGACGTCCGGTGAAATGCGGTGCTCCGTCCAGCGTGTCATCATCAATCGTCACCTTGATCGGGCTGACGAAATCGCCCGGCACCGGCACATAGTCGCGCTCTTTCAGCGTGCCGACCCCGCGTGCCGCCAGATCGCGCGCGATCCCGGCGACGCCCAGCGCATCGGGACGGTTCGGGGTGATCGCAATCTCGATCATCGGATCGACCTTTGCGGGATCATTCTCGGCCAGCCAGTCAACGAACTGATCGCCGACCTCACCCGAGGGCAGCTCGATGATGCCGTCATGCTCTTCCGACAGCTCCAGCTCGCGCTCCGAGGCCATCATGCCAAAGCTTTCGACACCGCGGATCTTGCCGACGCTGATGGTGATGTCCAGGCCCGGAATATACATGCCCGGTTTGCAGACCACGACAGTGATACCTTCGCGCGCATTGGGCGCGCCGCAGATGATCTGCAGATCACCCTCATCCGTCGCAACCGTACAGACCCGCAGCTTGTCGGCATCAGGGTGCTGTTCGGCATGGGTCACTTTTCCCAGCGTAAAGCCCGCCAGTCGGTCCGCCGGATTGACGATCTCTTCGACTTCGAGCCCCAGATCGGTCAGCGTTTCGGCGATCTCATCGACCGACGCGTCAGTGTCCAGGTGATCCTTGAGCCAGGAAAGGGTGAATTTCATCGGTCGTATTCCGCATAATCTTGGGTCAGCCCGCGTGTAACGGATATTCAGACAAGGGGAAAGAGGCCGTGTGCCACATGATCACCTACTGTTCGGCAACTGTGTTGGCGACGCTATCCGATCCGGCAAACACTGCCAAAATCCGCGCGATGCTTTCGCCCGTATTCTCCCCCACATGCGGGGATCGGAACGCTTCGACAAAGGCATCACCGGTTTTGTAGGTCTTTGTCCCCGCCGCGCCGTAATCGACAGTGATTTCCCCTTCCAGCACATAGGCCACCAGCGGAGCATTATGTCGGTGACTACCGGTCACCTGACCCGGCTGCATGGTAATGATGGCCATGGTGATCTGCGGCGTGCCGTCCGGGTATTCCAGCGCCTCTCCGATCACGGATTTGTCCGTTTGCAGCAACACATCAACAGGCGGATAGGCATCACGCGCCAGGGCAGAGGTTGCGGTCAGGATCGCGGCGGTCACCAGCAGGGGTTTCATCGGGCAAGGCTCCTTGGTCAGATGGCCTGCGCAGATGACCCCGGATGTAGGGGGCTGTCAAACGGGTCAGGGATAGACCGGCGCTCGTCCGGCCAGCTCATCCAACTGCCAGCCGATCCAGCCATGAGGGATGAAATGCCCGCCCGGATGCGTGTCCAACGTAACCTGCCCCTGCGCGCAATCGGTCCATTCCAGACGGCTGAGGGTCAGGAAAGGCTTCACGCTCCAATCGCCACGCGGGGTTGCACCGTTGCAATCGAACTTCGCCTTCCACAACGCCACCGGATAGGTCGTGTCCCCGCCCGGACCCAAGGGAAAATCCATCACCGTGTCGTCCAACCCATGCACATGGCGCACCTGGCGCGGGGCTTGCGAGCAATCCTCGGTCTGGCGAATGCTACCAGCCACCGCCAGCAGGGCCGCAATATCATCGCCGGATTGACAGACAAAGCGCCACGCCATCGCACCGCCATAGGAATAGCCCGAGACATAGATGCGATCCGGGTCGATCGGATAGCGCGTCGCCACATCCTCTAGCACCCGATCGGCAAAGGGGACGTCATCAGTGTCGGACGTCCAGAAATCCCAGCTTTTGCCGCGCCCGTTCGGGGCCACCAGCAGCACGCCGCGCAGTTTGGTGGCCCCTGCGATCCTTTCGTGGTTGACCACCACATCCCCCTGCCGCGCCCAGCCGTGGAAATGCAGCAATACCGGCAGAGGGCTTTCGCCATCCCAGCCGTCGGGTTCAAGCACATGATAGGAACGGTCGCCCAGCGGGCAGGCTGTGTCGCCGTGGCAGCCATTTGCTACAGCTTGGAGCGGGAGAAGGAAAAACAGGCAGGTCAGAATCCGAAACATAACTCGGAGCCTACCCCGCCCGCGCACGAAGTCACGTCACAACCCCGTGGGAGGCTGAAACAAGCCGCGCTATCGCCAGACCGTGGGGTGGCGATCCTTGGGCTGTGGAGGGCAGTTTATGCTGGCCAAATCCGTGCGCTGTTCGAGCGCTGCACTGACGGAGACAAATCGCCAGCCCGTGCGGGCGGTCTGGCGATAGCGCGGCATAAAGATGCCTCACTTCAGTATACGTGGCTATAATCTCTCGTGCCTAAAAATAAGCTACTTCGACTTCTCTTTCGCATATTTATCAATGAACTTCTTAGCGATTTCCTGCTGATCTGTCGCTTCTTTCCTTTGGTTCATTCGATTGGAATGAACAGTCATTGCCGCCCATGCACCGGGAAGCAAAGCGATCCCAACAAAGGGTAAAATCCAGCGAACAGCGTTTTCAAACATGTGCACCGTTGCAATCTGAAAAACAATTACTGAGACCGTAATTCCAACCAACCACACCAAAGGAGCTTTGGCTACGCGGCGGTGCCACCAATCGATGTACCGAGCCAGATATACGCCCAGCGGATACAACTACCGGCTCAAACCACCATGCAGGTTCGGCATATCCAGCGCTGCAAACCCGTAGTGCCGCAACCACCGCAGATCGCTGTCAAAGAACGCCCTCAGATCCGGAATGCCGTATTTCAACATCGCCAGACGGTCGATGCCGATACCAAAGGCAAAGCCCTGATAGACCTCGGGATCAATGCCACCGGCGGCGATCACCTTGGGGTGGACCATGCCCGAGCCCAGAATCTCCATCCAGTCGTCGCCCTCGCCGATCTTCAGCTGGCCGTTATCCCAGGAACAACGGATATCGACTTCGGCCGACGGCTCGGTGAACGGGAAGTGCGAGGCGCGGAAGCGCAGTTCGACGTCATCAACCTCGAAGAAGGCCTTCACGAACTCTTCCAGAACCCATTTCAGGTTCGCCATCGAGATGTCCTTGTCGATGGCAAGACCTTCGACCTGATGGAACATCGGCGTGTGGGTCTGATCATAATCAGCGCGATAAACGCCGCCCGGACAAATGATGCGGATCGGCGCACCCTGCAGCTCCATTGAGCGGATCTGGACCGGCGAAGTATGGGTGCGCAGCACGTGCGGCGGGCGCTCGTCGCCCTCGGCACGGTGCATATAGAACGTGTCCATCTCGGCCCGCGCGGGGTGGTGGCCGGGGATGTTTAGCGCGTCGAAATTGTGCCAATCGGTCTCAATCCGCGGCCCTTCGGCCACCGAGAAACCCAGTTCGGCAAAGATCGCGGTCAGCTCCTCGGTCGCCTGGCTGACCGGGTGGATCGAGCCTTGGCGGCGCGCGCGCGTCGGCAGGGTAACGTCCAGCCATTCGGTGCGCAGACGTTCGTCCAGCGCGGCATCGGCAAGACCGGCTTTCTTGGCGGCCAGGGCCGAGTTGATCTCATCCTTCAGGGCGTTCAGCGCGGGGCCTGCGACCTGACGTTCCTCGGGGGTCATCTTGCCCAGCTCGCGCATCTTCAGCGCGACCTCGCCCTTTTTGCCCACGGCGGCGACGCGGATCGCCTCAAGCGTGTTCTCATCGCCCGCCTCGGCGATCTGCCCCAGATATTTTGCCTTAAGATCGTCCATGACGCCCTCTGAATTTGGTCGCCAACCTGCTATCGGCCCCGCCCCGCGAATGCAAGCGGGACGCGGTGGGTCAATAGCTGTATTCGGGATAAATTCGGGTCAGATCGCCGTTCCAGTCGCCATTGTAGTGTTCCAGCAACTCATCCGCCGGAACCTTGCCGGTATCGAGACTTTCCTTCAGCGCGTTCAGGAAATGCGTCTCATCGGGAACCAGGCCACCTGCGCCGGGATAGGCCCGGGCCTTGAGACCACTTTCCGAGATCGCAACCACTTCGCGGGCAAGATCATGCATGTTGATGTCGCCAACCCGCGCCTGCAGGCCATTGACGGCTGCCTGAACGCGCAGTTCCTCGCGCGTTTCAGCATCCCAGCCCTTGACCAGATCCCAGGCCGCATCCAGCGCGCCCTGATCATAGGTCAGGCCAACCCAGAAGGCAGGCAGCGCACACAGACGCCGCCACGGGCCACCATCTGCGCCGCGCATCTCCATGAATTTCTTGATCCGCGCCTCGGGGAAGGCGGTGGTCAGGTGATCGGCCCAATCGGACAGGGTAGGTGTTTCACCCGGCAGCGCGGGCAGTTTGCCCTGCAGGAAATCGCGGAAGGACATGCCCAGCGCGTTGATATACTGGCCATCGCGATAGACAAAGTACATCGGCACATCCAACGCGTATTGCACGTAGCGCTCGAACCCAAAGCCTTCTTCGAACACAAAGGGCAACATACCGGTGCGTGCATCGTCCAGATGCCGCCAGATATGGCTGCGCCAGCTTTTCTGGCCGTTGACCTGTCCTTCGAAGAAGGGCGAATTGGCGAACAGCGCGGTGGCCACCGGCTGCAAAGCCAGCGCGACGCGCAGTTTCTGCACCATGTCGGCCTCGGACCCAAAGTCGATATTGACCTGAACCGTGCAAGTGCGCCGCATCATGGCGCGGCCCATAGAGCCTACTTTTTCCATGTAATCGTTCATCAGCCGATAACGGCCTTTGGGCATCAGAGGCATCTGCTCATGGGTCCAGATCGGGGCCGCGCCCAGACCGATAAAGCCCACGCCGATTTCATCAGCGATATCCTTAACCTCGCGCAGGTGGGTGTTCACCTCGTCGCAGGTCTCGTGGATCGTCTCCAACGGCGCACCAGACAGCTCTAGTGCACCGCCCGGTTCAAGGCTGACATTGGCGCCGTCTTTTTCCAGACCGATCAGGTGGCCCGCTTCGCGCACCTCGGCCCAGCCGTGTCGGTCGCGCAGCCCTTCAAGCACCGCCACAATCGACCGCGTGCCCTCGAATGGCAGCGGTTTCAGTGAGTCTTTACAATAGCCGAACTTTTCATGTTCGGTTCCGATGCGCCAATCGGCTTTGGGCTTGCAGCCCGCTTCCAGATATTCGGCAAGTTGCTCGTGGCGTTCGATCGGTCCGCCGCCGGACTGGGGGATGGACATATGACCCGTGCTCCGATCCTGATGTGTCTGTCTTGTTGGTCAGTCGTGGTCGCAAACGAAGGCGGTGTCAATGCAACCGCATATGCGCAGGGCGCATCGGCTGACGCTCCCAAATTACTACGGGATGGACGGCCCCACCGTTCAATTCCGACAACATATGTTCTGTTTTCAACCCCGGTAGCGCCGAGAACACGTCAAACAGCGCTTCGGCCCCTTCGGCATTCACAGGAATGTGAAGTGTCGGCTGGCCAGGCTGTTCCAACACCCAATGCGCCGGGTTCGAGGATGGGTCCAACGCCAACCGCTCGATTTCCCGTGTCGCGACCATGCCACCGTCCAGCGGGCCAAAATAGGATATCTGGCCTTCGTCGATGGTCACAACTCCGGGGCCACCGACGCCGGTGCGAAACCTGGCGCGCTGAACCCCGATCACGGCCAGTGCAACCGACACCGCCACCAAAACCCAGCCCAACCAGCCCAGCAACCCACCCGGGCCGCTGATCCAGCTGAGGCCAACCAACAGGATGACACCGGCAACCAGCACTTCGCGCCAGCGCCACAGGGCCAGTTTCGCTTCGGGTCGGATGAAACTCATGCGGTATCCTCTGGGTTTATGAACAGGATGAGCGAGTACTGCCCCGCGGATTGAAAACCGATACCGATATAAGCACGCGCAGCGGAATCGGAAGCCGCAAACAAAACCGCGCGTTTCGCACCCGTACGGCGCGCCTCCTCCAGATGCAGCGCGACGGCCAGACGCGCATATCCACGGCCGCGCATTTCACGAGGTGTAAAGACCCCACCAATCTGCACGACTTCTTGCAAGCGCGCGTTAAAACCAGTCATGGCGACAGGCTGATCGTCGACCAGCAACACACGATGAGAATCACGTGCGGTATAGGCGTCGCAATCCAAGCCAGCCTGTTTTTGCGCTCGTGACGAATTGAATTCCATTGCTTCGATCAGGTAGTCAGACCGCCACCTTTCGACGACTTCACGATCAAACGCACCCAAAGGCACCAATTCTGCGCTTGTAGCATCCGGAATAGTAAGCTGTTCCAAATCCAGCGTGAAACCCGGTTCATCGCTGTTCAGCGTTGCCGGCCGATCCTCCCACCCCGCAAGACGCATGATCCGGCGGGCCTGTGTTGCCTCAGCCGCCAATCCAAACAAGGCACGCCCCCGGATCAGATCAATCGCAGCGGCCAGTTCTTCATCTGTGCAATCGGGACATTGCGGTAAAACCATGCCCTCATTCGTGATGGAGAACGCCGCACGGGGATCGTCGCCCAACACCCAGATATTAACGGCACGTCGGTCCGTGCCCCGCAATCCAAAATCACGCAGATTGGCCAAGGGGAACATCGACGTCTGAATGTGGCGCATTAGAAACTGGTCGATCTTCGGTACATCCGCCTCCTGCGCGAGACGCCAAATCATGACCAGTCCCCCAGCGCCTGCTGCCACATGGTCAGAGCCGCAACGGCTGCAGTATCCGCGCGCAGGATACGCGGGCCAAGACTGACGACATGGGCATAGGGTAAGGCGGTCAGCCGGGCACGTTCACGTTGGGAAAAGCCGCCCTCGGGTCCGATAAGGATCGCCCATGGCAACCCCTTTTCATGCGCCGCCAGGCGCAGGGCCGAGCCGACCTCGGCCTCGTTACAAAACATCAGTTGACGCCCCTCGGGCCAGCCATCCAGAACTCGGTCCAGCCGCTGCAGATCGGCGACCTCGGGCACGAAGGTACCGCCGCATTGCTCGGCGGCCTCGACCGCGTGGGCTTGCAAGCGGTCCTGGCGGATACGTTCGGAATTGGTGAATTCTGTCTGCACCGGCATGATCCGCGCCGCACCCATTTCCGCCGCCTTTTCAACGATGAAATCGGTGCGTGCCTTTTTGATCGGGGCGAACAGGAACCACAGGTCGGGTGGCCGTTGCAGCGGTTTGGTCTGTTCGACACAAGTCAGTACACCGCCACGCTTTCCTGCTTCGGCTACTTCGGCCTGCCATTCTCCGTCCTGTCCGTTAAACAAGGCAACCTGCCCCCCTACAGCCAGGCGCATGACACCGAACAGGTAATGTGCCTGCTCGCGCGTCAATTCTACCGATTGCCCCGGACCCAAAGGGTGCTCTACATACAGTCTGATCTTTGCACTCATGAGACCTTACATATGCAAGGCAATGCGCCAACACCAGACGGTCAGGTCGCTGATGCGGTCAGCGGCAACTGGGTCGACACCTATGCGCCGGAATTCTCGCGCCCTTACCTGCGGTTGAGCCGGGCTGATCGGCCTATCGGCACATGGCTGCTGCTGATCCCCTGCTGGTGGGGACTGACGCTGGCCATCCTCAGCGACGGCACCCCGCGGTGGGAGGACCTCTGGATCGCCATCGGTTGTGCCATCGGTGCCTTTTTGATGCGCGGCGCGGGCTGCACATGGAATGACATTTCGGACCGCGACTTTGATGCAAAAGTGGAACGGACCCGGTCGCGCCCGATCCCTTCTGGGCAGGTCAGTGTTCGGCAGGCCGCGATCTGGATGGTGCTGCAATGCCTGCTGGCACTGTTGGTTCTGCTGAGCTTCAACCAGGCCGCCATCGCCATGGGCGTGCTGTCCCTGTTGCCCGTCGCTGTCTACCCCTTCGCCAAAAGGTTCACCTGGTGGCCACAGGTATTTCTGGGACTGGCCTTCAACTGGGGCATCCTGCTGACCTGGGCCGCGCATACCGGAACGGTCGGCGGGCCGGCGATCACTCTGTACCTGGGTGGCATCGCCTGGACGCTGTTCTATGATACGATCTATGCGCATCAGGACGCCGAAGATGACGAGCTGATCGGTATCAAATCCACCGCCCGCCTGTTCGGCGCAGATACCGCGCGGTGGTTGAAGTATTTTCTGGCCGCAACCGTATCCCTGATGGCGCTGGCCATTATCGACGCCATGACAGGGCAGGAGCCGATTACAGCCATGTTCGTTGCACTGGCGGGACCTTGGGCAATGGGGTGGCATATGACGTGGCAACTGCGCGGGCTGGACACCGAAGACAACGCCAAATTGCTGCAGCTTTTCCGGGCCAACCGGGATACCGGCCTTATTCCGCTGATCTTCCTTTGCATTGCTGGGTTGCTCTGATTGCACCTCGGCGCGGGCCTCTGTAAGAGTCCTGCTCAATAACTTCAGGAGTCGTCTGCCCGCACATGCGCCTGCCCTATTTCCTAGCTGCCTCCCTGATATTCCTCGTTTCGGCCAGCCTATCGCTTGTGGCCGCAGGATATGCGGTAACCAAAGTTGAAGAAGCGTCGGAACTCGCCGTGCGGCGTGCGCTTGACCTAAAAGGGCATGACTGGGCCGAAGTCGAATCCGATGGCCTGCGCGTTGTCCTGACCGGCATAGCCATTGACGAAGCAACGCGGTTCAATGCGCTGACCGCAGCCGGGACCGAGGTTGATACCTCACGCGTTATTGACGACATGCAGGTCGCCCCCACCCGGCAACTGGCAGCACCGCGCTTTTCCGCTGAAATTTTGCGAAACGACAGCGGTATTTCGATTATTGGTCTGATACCCGCAAGCCAAGACCGCAGCGAGCTGATCGAAAGGTTGCGCCGGATGGACGGCGACACCGTTTCGGACCTGATGGAAACGGCGGATTACCCTATACCCGAAGGCTGGGACGACGCGTTGAACTATGCGCTCGAAGCGTTGACCCGCCTGCCGCGTGCCAAAATATCGGCCAGCCCCGGTTTGGTGAAAATCACCGCCATTGCAGACAGCCTGCGGGAAAAAGAACGACTGGAACAGAGCCTGACCCGCGCAGCACCTCCCAGTTTGCGAATCGGGTTGTCGATCTCGGCTCCGCGCCCCGTAATCACCCCCTTTACACTGCGCTACCTGATTGATGCCAACGGCGGCCAGTTCGATGCCTGCTCGGCCCAGAATGAAAAAGCGCGGGATGCCATCGTCGCTGCTGCCAAAGAAGCAGGCCTTGCTGGTCCGTTTAACTGTACAATCGGTTTGGGCGTGCCCTCACCCCGTTGGCCCGAAGCGGCAACGCTCAGCATTCGCGCCCTGTCCAAGATTGGTCAGGGTTCGGTCACGATTTCGGATGCGGATATCACGCTGGTGGCGGCGCAAGGAACAGAGGCTGGGGTCTTTGACCGTGTGGTGGGCGAGCTGGAAAATGCGCTGCCCGAGGTTTTCGCCCTGCACGCCGTCCTGCCCGAACCCGAAACCGCCGAATCCACCGGCCCCCCCGAGTTCTCGACCACGCGCAGCCCCGAAGGGCTGGTCCAAATGCGCGGTCGTCTGAGCAATGAGACATCGCGCGACATGGCCGACAGTTTTGCCCGCGCGGCATTTGGATCGGAACAGGTTTATACCGCCACCCGCATCGCCTCCGACTTACCCGCAGACTGGCCGGTTCGTGTTCTGGCGGGGCTGGAAGCGTTGTCTCTGCTGCATAACGGCGCTCTGACTGTTACCCCTGACGACGTTTCTCTCAGCGGGGTCAGCTACGACCCGGACGCCAAAGCCCGTATCGCCGGATTGCTGTCGGAAAAGCTTGGGGATGCAAAAGGTTTCACCCTTTCGATCACCTATCAAGAGCCGCCGAAACCCGCAGACAGCCTGCCCGACCCAGAGCTGTGCGAAGACCAGCTTGCTGAGGTTCAGGCCAGCAGCAAAATCGCATTCGAACCGGGATCGGCCACGGTTGCCGCGGATTCACGCGATACCGTCAATCAGATCGCCGAGATTCTGCGCGAATGCGGCCCCATCCGGATTGAAATTCAGGGCCATACAGATAGTCAGGGCCGCGAAGAGATGAACCAGCAACTCAGCCAGGCGCGGGCTCAGTCGATCCTGAATGAGTTGCGCGGACGCCGCATCCCAACGTCAAGCTACTCGGCCGTGGGATATGGTGAAACGCAACCGATCGCAGACAACGATACCGAGGCAGGCCGAGAAGAAAACCGTCGCATTGAATTTCGCCTGATCCGGCCTGAACCCATTGCCAATTCCGAGACCGGGCTTGAGGCGCTGGAGGCCGAGACAGAGACGTCAGAAGACGCCGCAGATACCGGCGCAGGGGATCAGTAAGTGAACAGAATCGAATTCATCATTGCCACCGCCATCATCCTGTTCGCAGCCTTCTGCATGGGGTGGTTCGCCAACTGGCTGGCCCATCGTCTGTCTCGTGTTCGCCAAAGCGACGTCGCCGATCTGGATCGCATGAGCCAGGAATTGCATGAGGCCGAAGAAACCCGCGATCAGGCCATCACCTATCTGCAACAGCGTGAGGCCGAGCTAACCAATCAGCTCACCCAGACCGAGGCGGAACTGGGCGCTGCCATGGACGGGTTGCGCGCCGCGCGGCAGGAGGCCGAAGAATTACGCGGCCGGATCAACAACGCGGACTAAGAGAACCAGAGGAATCGGCAACTTGCGACACCCGCAAATATAGGGCGCCGTTGTGTGTTTCAGACACCTGCCAAACCGGGCCCGAAAATCCCCTCAGCTTGATGAAGCTTGGGCACAGCTCAATTCATGATCATGTCTCAGAGGTTGTCTCTGCCTCGTCCAGAACCTTGCGCGCGACACGAAAGCATTCCAGCGCCTGCGGCACGCCACAATAGATGCCGATCACGTGAATAATGGCCCGGATTTCTTCTTTGCTGACGCCGTTGCTGATCGCGCCGCGACAGTGGAGTTCCCATTCGTGCATCTTGCCCAGCGCGCCGATCATGGACAGGTTCATCATTGACCGGGTCTTGGCGTCAATCACATCGTCGCCCCAGCCGAAACCCCAGCACCAAGCGGTCATTGCCTCTTGAAACGGCCGGGTAAAATCGTCGGCGGCAGCCAGGTTTTTCTCAACATATTCCGCGCCCAGGGTGCTTTTGCGTTGCTCCAGCCCTCTGAGGAACAGATCTTCGTCGAAAGTCTCGGCCATTTTGGTCTCCGGTAATCGTCACAATGAAGCGGTGCGCTGATGCACTCTACGCCTCTTACAGGTACTATCAACGCTTGCACTTTACGCCGGATAAGAAAATGCGACGGATTTTCTAGCCCCTTGGCACAAGGATCATTCCACTGCCCCGCGCATCCAGTCTTGAAGACAGGCAATTATATGTACTGACATCGCTTCACCAGCGGGCTGCGATTGTGCAAGCGGTTCAAGACGTCGCGGCTATTTGAGACACCCAAAAGTAAACGGGCCGCCGTCTTAATGAGACAGCGGCCCTTACTGACTGAATGTCGGGGTTTGGTCTCGCCCCCTCGAATACCACTTAAAAATGGACAGACTAACAAAAACTTTCGACTTCTTCGAGACCAACCCGATTTCTCAATCGGTGTGCATCCTTAATGCCTGATCTTTGAGAGCGCGACAGTGAACTAGTTCACATTAAATAAATTTATCTTCAATTCTTCCAATCAAAGAACCCGGGGCCGGCCTTTGTCAGTAGTTTTTCGGCCATTGCGCGCGCCATTTCTGCACCATCACCAATCACGCCAGTGGCGTCTTCGGCGATAGAATCAGACCCGTCCGGGCGCAGGACTTCTCCGCGCAGGCGCAGAATGCCACCACTGATATCAGCCAGCCCGGCAATCGGAGTCTCGCAGGACCCGTCAAGCGCGGCCAGCAAGGCGCGCTCGGCCAAAAGTCGATACCCGGTTTCGCTATGATGAATTGCCTCCAACATCCCTGCAGCACGGGGATCGTCACTGCGACGTTCGATACCGATTGTACCTTGTGCAATGGCGGGCAGCATATCCTCGGGCGAGATAGCAGTTGCGGGAACGTCGTCCATATTCAGGCGCCGGATACCTGCCATTGCCAGAAACGTGCAATCCGCTACGCCATCGGTCAGTTTCTTCAGGCGCGTTTGCACGTTGCCACGGAACTCGACCACATTCAGGTCAGGGCGCCGGTTCAACAGCTGAGCCCGGCGGCGCAAAGACGAGGTGCCGACCACTGCGCCATACGGCAGGTCATGAATAGAATTCAGGCTGGGCGAAATAAAAGCGTCGCGCACATCTTCGCGCGGCAGGAACGTGTCCAACACAAGACCCGCGGGCTGTTCGACCGGCATGTCCTTGGTCGAATGCACAGCAATGTCGATATCACCTCGCAGCATCGCTTCTTCGATTTCCTTGGTGAACAGGCCTTTGTTGCCGATCTCCTTCAGCGGGCGGTCGGCGTCGATCATCGCGCGATTGTCGCCGGTGGTCTTGATCACCACGATTTCGAATGCATCTTCGGGCAGATCAAAGGCTGTGCCTAACCGCTGCCGGGTTTCATAGGCTTGCGCCAGCGCCAGGGGCGAACCACGGGTGCCGATTTTCAGCGGTGAGGCGGGTGAAGGCAGGGTCAATGTCATAGACACAGCTTTAGTCGCGTCACATTGCCCTGACAATGGGGGCAGAGCTTGACAAATTGCCGCCGAAGGAAGACCCGTTGCCACAAACCAGACGATTGGGGGCACAGATGGCCGAAACAAAGAAACTGCTGCGGGCATTGGCAGGACAGGTGCAGGATGTGCCTCCGATCTGGATGATGCGCCAGGCCGGGCGGTATCTGCCAGAATATCGTGCAACGCGCGCGCAGGCCGGGGATTTCCTGTCGCTGTGCTACAATCCCGAGCTTGCGGCCGAGGTCACATTGCAACCGATCCGTCGCTATGGGTTCGATGCAGCTATCCTGTTTGCGGATATCCTGCTGGTACCACAGGCGCTGGGTGCGGATCTTTGGTTTGTCACCGGTGAAGGCCCGCGTTTGTCGACCATCACGCAGCAATCCGAGTTCGATGCGCTGAAATCGGTCGAGGATATCCACGAAACACTCTCGCCAGTCTATGAGACAGTGCGCATCCTGTCACAGGAGTTGCCGTCCGAGACAACCTTGATCGGTTTTGCTGGCGCGCCGTGGACAGTGGCGACCTACATGATCGCCGGACGCGGCACCCCGGATCAAGGCCCCGCCCATGCGCTGCGCGAGGGGAATACTGCGCTGTTCGAAGCGCTGCTGGACCGGATCACGCTGGCCACGATCGAATATCTTTCAGCCCAGATCGAGGCTGGCGCCGAGGTAGTCAAGATATTCGACAGCTGGGCCGGATCGCTGAAGGGTGAGGCGTTCCGCAAATATGCGGTCGAGCCGTGCCGCGTAATCACCCAGGCCATCAAGGAACGTCACCCCGGCATCCCGGTGATCGGATTCCCGCGAGAGGCCGGAGATGGCTATATCGGGTTCGCCAAAACCACGGGGGTTGATTGCGTCGCGCTGGACAATTCGGTCTCGCCGGAATGGGGCGCCGAGCATGTCCAGGTGGATGGTTGCGTACAGGGCAATCTGGCGTCGTCGCATATGGTGACCGGCGGTCAAGCGCTGGTGGACGAGACCCGGCGGATTGTCGATGCATTCTCCAAAGGGCCGCATATCTTCAATCTGGGTCATGGCATCACGCCCGATGCCGATCCCGACAACGTTCAGCGTATGATCGACGCAGTGCACAACCGCTAGGCTTTGGGTCGGGCGTCCAGCTCGGTCAGTATGTCTTGTGTATGATCTCCGCGGCGCGGGCTGGGTCTGGGCTTCCACTCCCGCTCGGAAAACCGCGGCGCGGCGGCGGCCTGTAGCATACCGTCGGGGGCAAGCCAGGTCTGGCGTGCTGTGTTCATGGCATGGTACTGCGCCTCGGACGGGTTGAGCACCGGTGCAACACAGGCGTCACTTGCTGCAAACAGCGCCGCCCAATGATCACGTGGTTTGCCAGCAAAGATTTCAGCCAGCCGCCGGGTCAGCGCGGGCCAGGTGGAAGCATCATATTGCTGCCGAAATTCGGGATCGCCAGACAGGTCCAATATCTGCAGGAACTCGGCATAGAATTTCGGCTCCAGGCACTGCACCGCCACAAATCCACCATCAGAGCAGGCATAGGTTCGGCTCCAATGGGGACCGTCCAGAAGGCTGTGTCCGCGAGTATCTGACAGGTTTCCGGTTTGGCGCAGGCTCATCAGCAGGTTCATCATATGGGCCGAGCCGTCATAAATGGCGGCGTCCACGACCGTGCCCTTTCCTGTGCGTCCCGCATTCAGCAATCCGGCCAGAATGCCTGCGACCAGATACATGGCACCGCCACCGATATCACCCACCAAAGTGGCCGGGGTTTGCGGCGGTTGGTCCGGTTGCGACGCATACCAAAGCGCCCCGGACAGTGCGATATAGTTCAGATCGTGCCCGGCATTCTTGGACAAGGGGCTGTTCTGTCCCCAACCCGTCATACGGCCATAAATCAACTTTGGGTTCAGATCGCGACAGATATCAGGGCCAAGGCCCAGCTTTTCCATCACACCGGGTCGAAACCCTTCGATCAGTGCATCAGCTGTAGCGATCAGGCGCCGGGCCACATCCAGATCGGCCGGGTCTTTGAGGTTCAGGCTGATCGACCGCTTGCCCCGATCCAGAACTGACTGTTCGGGCATGCCCGGAGTCGCGGCCTGACCCTTGCGGTGGATGGTGATCACATCTGCACCGAGATCGGCCAACAGCATGGCGGCAAAGGGACCGGGGCCCAAGCCCTCGATTTCGATGATCCGAATTCCACTTAACATACCAGTCCTCCTGCCCGCGCAGGGTTTCGGGGCCAGCCAGGAAATGCAAGCCCGGACTGGAAAGGCCAATTGGAAAGCTGAGTAAAATGTGTGAATTGGGCCTGTTCTGTGGCTAACTCGCAGGGTAGTGTCGCCGCCAGAACGGGGGAGGCGCATGACAACAATTCTGTCCATCAGGGATTTGCGAAAGTCCTATGCCGGAGGTTTTGAGGCGCTAAAGGGCGTGTCTCTGGACATCGAGCAGGGAGAAATCCTGGCTCTTCTGGGTCCCAACGGTGCAGGCAAGACCACGCTGATTTCGACGGTGTGTGGAATAACGACGCCAACCTCAGGAAGCGTGACCGTCGGCGGCCACGATATCCAGACTGATTTTCGCGCAGCACGCCGGATGATCGGTTTGGTTCCGCAGGAGATCGCGCTCGAACCCTTTGAAAAGGTCTGGAACACTGTGCGATTGTCGCGCGGGCTGTTCGGGCTTGGGCAGAACAACGCACGTATCGAAGAAATTCTGCGCAAATTGTCTTTGTGGGAAAAACGCAAAAACGCGATCAAAGAACTATCGGGCGGTATGAAACGTCGGGTTCTGATCGCAAAAGCGCTGGCACACGAGCCGCGTGTTCTGTTTCTGGACGAGCCGACCGCAGGTGTTGATGTCGAACTGCGCAAAGACATGTGGGAAATCGTGGCCGAGTTGAAGCAGGCCGGTGTCACCATCATTCTAACCACCCACTATATCGAAGAGGCCGAGGCCATTGCCGACCGTGTCGGCGTCATCGACAAGGGTGAACTGCTACTGGTTCAGGACAAGGACACTTTGATGGCGCAGATGGGAAAGAAGCAGATCGAAGTCATGCTGACCCAGCCCATTCAAACCGTCCCCGACAGTCTGGCCACACACAATCTCAAACTGAATGGCAAGGGTGACGCGCTGGTTTATACCTACGACACAAACGCCGACCGCACTGGCATCACCACCCTGTTGAACGATGTGGCCGAGGCCGGACTGATTTTACGCGATGTACAAACGCGTCAGTCCAGCCTTGAAGAGATCTTTGTCAATATGGTGTCGGGAGAAGCCACATGAACTGGTCCGCCATTACTGCCATCTACCGGTTCGAAATGGCCCGGTTCTTCCGCACCCTTGCGCAAAGCTTCATATCTCCGGTCCTGTCGACATCGCTGTATTTCGTTGTCTTTGGCACGGCGATTGGCAGCCGGATACAAGAGGTCGAAGGCGTATCCTATGGCGCGTTCATCGTTCCGGGGCTGGTCATGTTATCTGTTGTGACACTGTCGATCTCGAACGCCTCTTTCGGGATCTATTTCCCAAAGTTTCTGGGAACGATATATGAGCTTCTTTCGGCGCCGGTGAATTTCATCGAGATCGTCATCGGCTATGTCGGAGCGGCGGCGACAAAGTCGCTGTTTGTGGGTGTCGTGATCCTTGTGACCTCTGCATTCTTTGTGGATTTGCGTATTGAACACCCGCTTGCCATGGTGACATTTCTAGTCCTGACCTGCCTCAGCTTTTCCTTGCTGGGCTTCATCATCGGCATCTGGGCCAGCAATTTCGAGCAGATGTCTTTGGTTCCGCAACTCGTGGTGACACCGCTGATCTTTCTGGGCGGTACCTTTTATTCGATTTCGATGCTGCCCCCGCTGTGGCAGACCATCACCCTGTTCAACCCGGTCGTCTATCTGATCTCGGGCTTTCGCTGGTCGTTTTACGGCCTGGCCGATGTGCCGATCATGTTCAGCCTTTTGGCCATACTGGCGTTTACCGGCGTGTGTCTGAGCATCATCGGATGGATCTTCAAAACTGGCTGGCGCATCCGGAGTTAGGCCATGGACGGCGTTGCATTTTTGCCCATCACCTTCAGTAAATACGTCCACGCGACCGATAACGGTCAGCCGCTCCCTTGTTTACCGCGTGGGCGCACTCTACATCGGCACCCATGAAGGTCAGCCTGCCGTTTCTCAAAAAACAGCCAACCGTTTCGGTCGTGCGCTTATCGGGTGCAATCGGCATGTCCGGGCGCGGGTCGATGTCTGACACAACTCTGGCACCGGTTCTCGAAAAAGCATTTCGCAAAGGCAAACCTGCCGCCGTCGCGCTTGAGGTCAACTCGCCCGGCGGATCCCCGGTCCAAAGTTCATTGATCGGTGCGCGCATTCAGCGTCTGTCGAAAGAACTGGATGTTCCCGTCTTCGCATTTGTCGAGGATGTGGCAGCTTCGGGTGGCTATTGGTTGGCAGCGGCAGCTGATGAGATTTACGCCGATGACAGTTCGGTACTGGGTTCGATTGGCGTGATCTCTTCGGGGTTCGGCGCACATCTCTTCCTTGAGAGGCAGGGTTTCGAACGGCGAGTGCACACGGCGGGCCATTCGAAATCCATGTTGGATCCCTTTGCCCCGGAAAAACCTGAAGATGTCGCAAGGCTTGAAGGCCTGTTACGCGATATCCACGAGAACTTCACTGCTCATGTCAAAGCACGACGCGGGGCAAAGCTTGAAACGGGTGCTGATCTGTTCACTGGCGAAGTCTGGCTGGCACGCCGCGCGCATGAACTTGGCCTGATCGACGGCATCGGTCATCTCAAACCCAAAATGCAGGACCGGTTTGGCGATAAAGTAAAATTCCGCCGTTACGGGCTGCGCAAGCCATTCTGGTCACGGTTCGGCGCCTCCTTGGCACAGGACGCGGTTGCCGGACTTGAGGAGCGTGCCGCATACGCACGTTTCGGTTTGTAACGTGATTATCAAGATCGTGACCCTCTTTTTGATTGCCATGGGCGTCCTGGCAATGTTCGGCAAACTGCGGTTCCCGGGGCAGAAAAAACTACAATCCGCAAGATGCCCGCGCTGTCATCGGTTCAGGATCGGTAAAGGTCCCTGTGCCTGCGAAAAAGGAGGCCGCGCATGACGGCATGGCTGTTATCCGGTCTCGGTTTGTTGATCCTGTTGCTGGCGGGGGATGCGCTGGTACGCGGTGCCGTGAACCTCAGCCTGCGGATTGGAGTACCGGCGTTGATCGTTAGTTTGACGATCGTGGCATTCGGCACCTCGGCGCCAGAACTTCTGATTGCAATCAGTGCAATTAAGGAAAACGCACCGGGCATCGCCCTGGGTAACGTTGTGGGGTCGAACACGGCCAATATCCTGCTGGTGCTGGGCCTGCCTGCGCTGCTTGCCACGCTGCACACCAGCGAATGTGACAGCCGCAAGAACTATGTGTTCATGTTGCTGGCAACCGTTCTGTTCATCGGCCTTGCCTTCTGCGGCGTGTTCAACCTGTTCAGCGGCGCGATTTTGCTGGCTGCTCTCAGCTTTGTTCTATGGACCGCCTTCCGAGAAGCCCATGCCCATCGCAAGGCCTGTGGCAAAGCATGCGCCGAGGATGACGATTTTGATGGCCTGGAAGAAGCCGATCCAGACATGCCCTATTGGAAGATTTCAGTCTACCTGGTGCTCGGACTGATAGGCCTGCCTATGGGCGCACATCTTCTGGTCGACAACGCTACAATCATTGCCCGCACTTACGGCGTCAGCGAGACTGTAATCGGACTGACACTTATAGCGGTGGGAACTTCCCTGCCGGAACTGGCGACCACAATTATGGCAGCACTGCGCCGACAAGCCGATGTCGCATTGGGCAATGTTATCGGGTCCAACATGTTCAATCTGTTGGCCATCGTCGGCATTGCAACCCTGTTTGGGCGCATTCCTGTTGATCCAGAATTCCTGCGATTTGATCTTTGGGTCATGCTGGGCGCATCACTCCTTTTGGTCCCCTTTGTATTTTTCAAACGGGATATCACCCGCGGATGGGGAATTCTGTTGACAAGCCTTTACGCGGTTTACGTTATTTCCTTGTTGGTGTGACACAAAGAGAGGCCGCATGACCCGAGCCCTAGTTACCGGTGCCGGAATTCGCCTTGGTAGGGCAATGGCCCTTTATCTGGCCGGGCGTGGCTACGACGTGGCAGTCCATTACGCCTCCTCTGAACAAGAGGCATCTAAGGTTGTCACTGAAATCAGGGCCCTGGGCCGCAATGCGGTAGCTCTGCAGGCCGACCTGTTGGAAGAAGCAAGCGTGGCTGCCCTGCTGCCACGCGCATCCGAGGCGCTGGGCGGACCCATTACCTGTCTGGTCAACAACGCTTCGATATTTGAATACGACAACATCCACACGGCCACACGGCAAAGCTGGGACCGCCACATGAACAGCAACCTGCGGGCGCCATTTGTTTTGACTCAGGCGATGGCTGAACAGGGTCTGGAACCTGAAACCGATGATGCAGGAGAGCCGCTGGCAACGGGCCTGATTGTTAATATGGTCGACATGCGGGTCCGCAAACTGACGCCCGAATTCATGTCCTACACCGTCGCCAAAATGGGGCTATGGGCGTTGACCCGTACTGCGGCTCAGGCGCTAACCCCGGCGATCCGCGTCAATGCCATCGGACCGGGACCGACGATGCAGGGTCACAGGCAATCCGAAGATCACTTCAAAGCACAGCGCGCCAACACCATTCTGGAACGTGGGTCAAACCCCTCTGACATCACCGCTGCACTTGGGTATTTCCTGGATGCTCATGCGGTCACCGGCCAGATTCTCTGCGTGGATGGCGGACAGCATTTAGGGTGGCAGACACCGGATGTTCTGGGCGTGGAATAACGTTTGGTGCTGGAAGTTTTGCACCGCTCTCATTTCTGTTATCAATCCGTTACAAAAATGTCTTTTTTTTCATACACTTGCCATGTGTAGAAATTTTTACTGTTTAAATTCAATAGATTAGATATGTGCCTATTTTTTAAGCAAATCAAGGAATCCTTAATGAAACAAGGGAAAATTCAAGCCCCACAAAAGTTATCTGCACAGTTATCCACAGAATACGTGGATTTGTTTTCCCTTGATCTGAAGCGCTCAAGATTGCAGCCATGGTCAAAGAATCACATATTTTGGCCATGACCTCTCAAGACGACACCAACAGCTCTCAGAATGACGCCCATTCGACGGCCCAGTCGACAGGATACGCCTGCATCCAGCGATATGCGAAAACGCTCGACAGTTCACCTGGCGTGTACAGGATGCTGGATGCGGACAGCCGGGTTCTTTACGTCGGCAAGGCGCGCAATCTGAAGGCACGGGTGTCGAACTATACAAGACCGGGACACTCTGGCCGGATCGAGCGGATGATTGCGGCCACGGCCTCGATGATGTTCCTGACGACCCGGACCGAGACCGAGGCGCTGCTGCTTGAACAGAACCTGATCAAGCAGCTCAAACCGAAATACAACGTGCTGCTGCGCGACGACAAAAGCTTTCCCAATATTCTGGTGGCAAAGGACCATGTCTTTCCACAGATCAAAAAGCATCGGGGAGCAAAAAAGGAAAAGGGCGCGTATTTCGGCCCCTTCGCCAGCGCGGGTGCCGTGAACCGAACCCTGAACCAGCTGCAAAAGGCCTTCCTGCTGCGCAACTGTTCTGACTCGATGTTCGAAAGCCGCACCCGTCCCTGCCTGCTCTATCAGATCAAGCGGTGTTCTGGGCCTTGTGTCGGGTTGATCTCGGATCAGGACTACCGTGAAAGCGTCAAGGATGCGGAACGATTCCTGTCAGGCCGGTCGACCAAAGTGCAAGAGGAACTGGCCGAACAGATGATGGCCGCGTCTGAGGCGATGGAGTTTGAACGCGCCGCTGGCCTGCGCGATCGCATCCGGGCGCTGACGCAGGTGCAGACCTCGCAAGGCATTAACCCGCGCGGTGTGGCCGAGGCGGATGTGATCGGCTTGTATATGGACAGTGGGCAGGCTTGCGTTCAGGTGTTCTTCATCCGCGCCAACCAGAACTGGGGCAACAAGGACTTCTATCCCCGCGTCGGGGCAGATGTGTCAGCCGCCGAGGTGATGGAGGCGTTTCTGGGTCAGTTCTACGACAACAAGGAACCACCCCGTCAGTTGATCCTGTCAGATGCCATTGAAAACGCCGACCTGATGCAAGAGGCGCTGACAGAAAAAGCCGGTCGCAAGGTAGAAATCCTTGTGCCCCAGCGTGGTGAGAAACAAGAACTTGTCGCAGGGGCCATACGCAACGCGCGTGAATCCCTGGCCCGGCGGATGTCGGAAAGTGCCACCCAGGCCAAACTGTTGCGCGGGATCGCCGAGGCATTTGATCTGGATGCCCCGCCAAGCCGGATCGAAGTCTACGACAACTCGCATATTCAAGGAACAAATGCCGTGGGCGGCATGATCGTGGCCGGCCCCGAAGGTTTCATGAAAAATGCCTATCGCAAGTTCAACATTCGTGGAGATGACCTGACCCCCGGTGACGACTTTGGCATGATGAAAGAGGTGCTGACCCGCCGCTTTACCCGCCTGCAAAAAGAAGATCCCGACCGTGACAAGGGAATGTGGCCCGATCTGTTGCTGATTGACGGTGGCGCCGGGCAAGTGAGCGCCGTCCATGAGATTATGGCGCAGCACGGGGTCGAGGAGATCCCCATGATCGGTGTCGCCAAAGGCGTTGACCGCGACCATGGTAAGGAAGAATTTCACCGCACCGGCCAAAGGCCCTTTGCGCTGAAACGCAACGACCCGGTGCTCTATTTCATTCAGCGCCTAAGAGACGAGGCCCACCGGTTTGCCATCGGCACCCATCGAGCCAAGCGTGCCAAGGCCGTGGGGGCCACACCGCTGGATGAAATCCCAGGCGTGGGGGCCGCGCGCAAACGTGCCCTGTTGGCTCATTTCGGCAGCGCCAAAGCAGTTGGCCGGGCCAACCTGGCCGATCTGAAAGCGGTCGAAGGGATTTCGGCCGGCTTGGCGCAAAAGGTCTATGATTTCTTCCACGACAAGGGCTAGGCCCGCCGCCCGCGCCACAGGATGTACAGCCCCGAGGCCACAATCAGCGCGCTGCCGATCCACATGGTCTGGTCTAGTTGCTCGCCGAACAGGAACACGCCCAGACCGATACCGAACAGCAGACGCGTATAGCGGAACGGCGTCACGGCCGAGACCTCTCCGATCCGCATCGCCTTCATAAGCGAGGCATAGGCCATCACACCCATAAGCACCGCACCGGTCAGAAACAGACCGTTGTACAGATCGAGCGGGACGATTGGCACGCCCTCCCACAGGCGATAGGCCAAACCGGCAACGATGATGCTGAGGAAGCCGTAAAAGCCCAAAACCTCAGTCCCCAGTGTCGCCGGGGCTGCGCGGCTGGCCAGATCGCGACCGGCAAAGCCCAACATGCCCAGCACCGCCAGAATGGACAGCGCCGAAAAGCTGTCTCCGGTCGGTTGCAGGATGACTACAACGCCAATCAGACCGATCAGAATCGCGCTCCACCGTCGCCAGCCAACTGTTTCGCCAAAGATCAGCGCAGCGCCAGCGACCACGACCAACGGAGTCGCCTGCAAAATCACAGTAGCTGAGGACAAAGGCGTCAGCACAATGGCTAAGACATAGAATAACCGTCCGAATACCTCGAAGAGCACGCGCACTTTCATCGGGCGCGACAGGACATCCGGCTGAAACAGTTGCGTGCCGCGCGCCAGTGCAACCGCCGCAAAGACCAGCGCCCCACCCACCCCGAACAGAACCATCACCTGCCAGATCGGTACGGCACCCGAAGCCGCTTTCAACAGCGCGTCTTCCAGCGCAAACCCCGCCATTGCAGCGATCATCCACAGGCTGCCGGTCAGATTTGACCGGGCATCGGTTTGTATATGAGCTGTCATGATGTGCCTTCTGTCCCGGATACGTGCGGTGAACCTGACCGCAAAAAGAACAAACTCCAAGGGGCATGGGCGCACCTCGCCTTGCCTGCGGCGCTTTGACCAAGTTCAGGGGACAAGTACGGTTTTTTGACTGTCTATCTTTTCTGTTGGATTTTAGCGATGTAGGGTCCGCTGCATGAAGTGGAACCTGCCCAATATTCTGACCGTCCTGCGTCTGCTGGCAGCCCCGGGGCTGGCCGTGATGTTTTTGTATTTCACCCGGCCCTATGCCGACTGGTTCGCGTTGATCCTGTTTCTGACAGCCGCCTTAACCGACTGGTTCGATGGCTATCTGGCACGAGCGTGGAAGCAGGAAACAAAAATTGGCGCCATGCTGGACCCGATTGCCGATAAGGCGATGGTGGTGATCGCGCTGATGATCTTGGTCGGGTATTCGGCCGAACACTGGACGCCGTGGCTGGTCCTGCCTGCCACTGTGATCCTGTTCCGAGAGGTCTTTGTGTCAGGCCTGCGCGAATATTTGGGTGATACGGCTGGAACGCTGAAAGTTACCAAACTTGCCAAATGGAAAACCACGGCTCAGATGGTGGCGATAGCCGTCTTGTTTTCACAGGGCATCTTCGAGCATTACTTTGTGATGGCCAGCTTCGGCATGGACCCAACGCTGATCGACCAGATTCTGACCGGGCAGGAAGACGACCTGAACGGCCTGCGCTGGCATCTTGAAGGGATGTTCTGGTCCAGTCGGATCGGCCTGTGGCTGCTGTGGATCGCAGCAGCGCTGACATTGATCACCGGCTATGACTACCTACGTAAAGCCATGCCACACCTGAAGGAGAACTAAGGGATGGATGTGCTGTATTTCGCATGGGTCCGCGAACGGATTGGCCTGCCGAAAGAACGGGTTGAAACCGAGGCCGCCACCGTATCCGATCTGGTCGCAGAACTTAGCGCGCGCGAGGATCGCTATGCAGCGGCCTTTGCGGATCTGTCGGCCTTACGTGTTGCGCTGGATCAGGAATTGTCGGATTTTGACGCCCCGTTGGCGGGCGTTCGTGAGGTTGCCTTTTTTCCACCAATGACAGGTGGCTGAAGTCATGCGCATCGTGGTGCAGGAAGACCCGTTTGACCTAGGTACCGAGGCAAATGACTTTGCGGCGGGCGATGCTGCAAATGGCGCAATCGTGACCTTTACCGGTGTTGTGCGTGATCTGGCCACGGGCGATTTGGACGTGATGGAGATTGAGCATTATCCGGGCATGACGGAACGGGCCTTGACCCAGATTGCGCAAGAAGCAATAGACCGCTGGTCGCTGGGCAATGTGCTGGTGATCCATCGGCATGGCAGGCTCGCTCCGGGGGATCGGATCATGATGGTGGCCACTGCCGCACCGCATCGCAAGGATGCGTTCGAGGCGGCCGAATATCTGATGGACTACCTAAAATCCCGCGCCCCCTTCTGGAAGAAAGAAATCACCACCGCTGGTGCGGAGTGGGTTTCGGCCAAGGACGAAGACGAAGATGCACTGACCCGGTGGTAAACACGGGTCCCTGCATATAAGCCTTTGCACCATGCTGTTCGTATTCGGTGCTCACATGCTTATCACCGTGTGCTGCAAATTTGGATCCGCCAAAACTATGCTGGATAAAGGTGTTGGTTTCAGGCAGCCGCTCAGTTTCGATCAACTCTAGAACCGAAAGCAAAACATCCCGCATGTGGGCAAAGATGTTGAGACAATCTTCCTCCGCCGAAGCCGCAAAAGAAATGACTATCGACAGGAAAGCGGTAATTAGCGCTGTCAGAATGCCGGTTCCGAATAGATAGTCGTTGAACGGATTTTTGACATCGTAGAAGCCCCTGAAGGTTAGAGTTTCCCATTCGATTTCGACCCTAAGTACAGACGGAAGATGCCGACTGGAACTTGGCGGCATATCACTCAGCTGCGTGGATCCAGGAAGCACCAAAACCAGCTTGTTTTGGAGTTCTGGACTACCTGACGTTGCACAAGGCCCTTATCCGGAAACAGGGAATCGCGTTCACGGGATCGATGCGCATGTCCTAGCCTGAACAAAGAAGCACGTTCTCGGGGCTCTTTGGCGCACCCGGCAAAGCACCGGCCAATAAATTCGGTCACTTTTCGGAGGGGTCACTTTCTGCATAGTCTCGCAGTACTTGAATGTCCGAGAGCAGGGCATGTGTCCGGTCAATTTTAACGCCAAACGGCTTTAGCCGGGAAAAGGCGCGGCTCAGGCTTTCGGGCTTCATGCCCAGGCGCCCGGCAATCAACATCTTGTCATAGGGCAGCTCGACAATGCAGTCCCCCATCTCGGCTTCGCAGAGAGTCAGAAGAAATTCTGCCACCCGCTGTGCGCCGGTCTGGGCCTTAAGCTGCTCAAGCTGGGCGACCAGAGAATGCAGATGGGTAAAGGTAGCTGCCAGAATTGACACCCCAATTTCCGGGTCCTCTCGCATAAGGGACAAAAGGACCGGACTTGGAATGTGCATGATCTCACAGGCCGAAACTGCCTCGGCCGAAACCGGATAGGGAACGTTACGCAAGGCGACCGCTTCGCCAAAGCTTTCGCCGCGGGTGAAAACGCTGACAACTGCTTCGGCACCGGTAGGGGACATGCGAAACAGCTTTACCCAGCCCGACAGAACCACATGAATGGCCTGGGCTTTTTCTTCCTGTAGAAAAATCGTCTCTCCGCGATCATATTTCCGCCAGATCGCGTGGCTTAACAGCGTGTCTATATGATGCTCGGGAAAGCTTTTGAGCAATAGTGACTGCTTGGCGATCGCTTTTAGTGCCTCATGCGCCACGAAGCTTTCCCCTCTTTTCTAGTTGCGTACCCGATCAGTACGTCCGTCTTCTTAAGGCTATGCCAAACCTTCGGCTTCCAAGCCAGCCTTTCCTTTCTGCGGCTTGACATTTGTCATGTTGCGTAGCGGGCCCGGCACATAGTCTTGCAGGAAAGCCAGTATTCCCGGGAGTGTTCGAGATGGACTACGAGCGTTTTTTCAGCCAAAGCCTTGAGCATCTGCGCGACGAAGGCAACTACCGCATCTTCATTGATCTACAGCGCCGCTGTGGCGCTTTCCCGAATGCACGCCAGACGGACGGCGCTTTACAGCGCGACGTACGAATTTGGTGTTCCAACGACTATCTGGGAATGGGCCAGCATCCTGATGTAGTCGGGGCAATGCACAATGCACTCGACCGTTGCGGCGCGGGCTCAGGGGGCACACGCAATATCTCGGGCACGACACATGACCACGTTTTGCTGGAACAGGAACTGGCCGACCTCCACGGGAAAGAAGCCGCCCTTCTGTTCACCTCGGGCTATGTGTCGAACTGGGCGGCACTTGGGACGCTGGCTGCGAAGATCCCAGGTCTGATCGTATTCTCGGACGCTTTGAACCATGCCTCCATGATTGAAGGCATCCGCCATTCGCGGGCACAAAAAGTGATCTGGAAGCACAATGATCTGGCGGACCTCGAGGCAAAGCTGGCCGCAGCCGATCCAGATGCGCCCAAGATGATCGCCTTCGAATCTGTCTATTCGATGGATGGGGATATCGCTCCGATCAAAGAGATTTGCGACCTGGCAGATAGATATGGTGCGATGACCTATCTGGACGAGGTCCACGCCGTTGGCCTTTATGGCTCGCGCGGTGGTGGCATCGCCGAACGCGAAGGGTTGATGGATCGCCTGACCGTCATCGAAGGGACGCTGGGCAAGGCCTTCGGCGTGGTTGGCGGTTACATCGCGGCATCCGCTGCCTTGTGTGACTTTGCCCGCAGCTTTGCCAGCGGGTTCATATTTACCACCGCCCTGCCACCCGCAATAGCAGCAGGCGCTGCCGCCTCGATCCGACACCTCAAGCAATCCAATACCGAGCGCGATCTGCAGAAAACCCGCGTTGCGCAGGTGCGCGCCAAACTGGACGCCGAAGGCATCCCGCATTTGCCCAATCCCAGCCACATCATCCCGGTGATGGTAGGTGACCCGGTGAAATGCAAATTCATCTCGGATACGCTGCTGGAAGAATTCGGGATCTATATTCAGCCGATCAACTATCCGACCGTTCCCAAAGGCACCGAACGCCTGAGAATTACCCCCTCTCCGGTTCATACGAACGAAGATATCGACCATCTGGTCGGTGCCTTATCCGCCCTGTGGCAACGGTGTCAGATCGCGCGAATGCCGATGGCCGCACAATAACCGAGGCGTCCCTGCGCTTGGAGAACTGCCGCCCCACGGGGGCGGCTTTTTCATGTCAAAACAGTGAGAGGCCGAAGATCACCATCGCAAATCCGGTCAATACATTGGTGAAACCGCTCAGCCAGGCCGGGCTGTGCGTCAGGTCCAGATATCGTTCAAGGATAATGCGGGCTTTGGACAGGGCCAGGATCAAAATGCCTGCGCTCAACACCGGTGAGGACAGGGGGAGTATCGTCAGCAGGGCCGAAGCGGTGCTCAGAACCAACAGGCTGAGCCATGCGCGGGTGAGCGGGTTTGGGAGCATCCAGCGGGAGCTTTTTGGATCCGATGAGGTTTGGGTCATGCCCGTCATCCCAACAGGTAGATCACGGGGAACAGCATGATCCAGACGAGATCGACCATGTGCCAAAACTGGGCGCCGGCCTCGATGTTGCGGGGATTGTCCCGCCAGGCGACCAGCAGCAGGATAACAACCCCAGCCAACACATGTGCCGCGTGGAAGCCGGTGAGCAGATAGTAGAACAGGAAGAACGGATGGGTCTCGTAAGTAATTCCTTGTGCAGCCTTGTCCGCGTATTCCATGCCTTTGATGATCAGGAATACAACGCCCAGCGCGGCAGCTGCGATTAACGCCAGGCGGGCAGCAGTCCGACGCGCAATCTGCCGCCAATGCAAGGCTTGCGCGGCCAGATAGCCGGAGGTGACCAGAACCGCAGTGTTCAGCGCGGCTCCGGTGCGGTGCAGATGCGATTGCGCCTCGGCAAAGCCCGCCGGATCGGTCAGGCGCACGCCCATGAAAGCGATCAGGCCCGCACCAAAGACCAGCAGTTCCGAAATGATCAGAACCCACATCAGTAATTCGCCGGGCAACTCGTCGATAAGGGACGCGTCGCTCATGCGCCGACCAGTTGGCGGTAGATTTGCGGCAGCGCCATGGTCAGGCGATGCGGGTCCGGGATGACGGCAAAGCCGCCCTGCCCGAACATCCGCGGGAACCAGCTTTTACCTGTCTTGTCGATGGTGACGCCAAAGACCGATTGCCCGGCTCGGCGCGCCTCGCGCACGGCCATGTGGGTGTCTTCGATTCCGTGGCGGCCTTCGTAGTGGTCAAGATCATTGGGTTTGCCATCGGTGATCACCAGTAACAATCGGCGCTTACGCGTTTGGGTGGCCAGATCGGCCGAGCAATGGCGGATCGCGGCACCCAGCCTTGTATAGTGCCCCGGGCGTAACGATGCGATGCGCTGTTCAACCTGGCTGCCCATCACCTCATCAAACCGTTTGCAGCGTTGCACATAGACCCGCTGTCGTTTCAGTGAACTGAAGGCGTGAATGGCGAAATCGTCACCACAGGCGTTCAGTCCCCAGGCCAGCGCTGCCAGCGCCTCGCGTTCGATGTCGATCACGGCGCGGCCAGTCACGGCACTTTCGGTCGAGCGGCTGACATCCAGCAGGATAGATACCGCCAGATCGCGTGCCTCGGGGCGGGATTGTTGCCAGATGCGTTCGGTACCTTCACCGTTTGCACAGCGGTCAACCTGCGCCCGAACGGCGGCCTCGATATCCAGCTGATCGCCGTCCAGATGGCCTCGGGTCATCACGCGGCCCGGGCGCAGCGCTTCGAACTGGCGTTTGACGGCGCGGATACGGCGGGCGGTGGCGGGGTCTTTTCCAAACTCGGCGGCATCCTCACGAATATCGGCGTCCGAGGTTAGAACGTTGACGTGATCAGGCAGATATTGCCCGGTGCGCACGTCCCATTCCGGATAGAGAATACGGCCCGACAGACGTTCGCGATTCACATCCTCGGGTGCCAGGTCCAGATGCAATTTCAGCTTGGTCGGTGGCGCCTTGGAAATCTGGCCCAAACCGATCTCATCCTGATCATCGGCGGCCTTTTTGGCATTGTCGGGATCATCGTCATCAATGCGACGGTTGATGTTCAGAAACTCGGCCCAGCTGAGGATCGCCTCGAATTTATGAAGGATAAAACTGTCACTGCGTTCAGCCTGGTCGGATTTGCGCCGCCGGGCACGGTGGGTTTTCTCACCCGATTCCTCGGGCGGGCCTTCGGTATCGGGGTTTTCGACATCGTTATGCTCTGAAAAACCAACAGCGCGTAATTCCGGCCACAGAGGGACAGGGCGGAAATGTTGATATCCGCGTGGGGCAGTCAGGTCATCGTCAAATGACATGAATTGCCTGGCCTTCGGGGATAAAGGCGCGGGGTCGCCCAGCCGATGGCGGATCAGTTCTTCAACCGCTGTTTCCACAGGCGGGAGGCCGAATTTGTTGCGGTCATGCAGAACACCTTTGCAAAGCTCAGTGTAAAGCGGTCGCAAGCCGGGGGCGTTGTCCAAGGTTGCATTAACCATCGTTTGTGCAGCGCTCAGCGCGTGCAGATCGGCGCGCAACGGATCACCTTCGACGATCCGGGTTCCCGCATGGGCCGCTGCGGCGGCCAGCCAAACATACAGCGCTCCGTTCGCCTCGCGCGCGGGAAACACCGCCAGACGGTCCGGGAGGCGCAGCACTTCGCCATCGAACGAAGCGCGCGGCATTAGTTCAACTTCGGTACCCAACCGACGGCGCCAGCTTAGGCGATGGTGTGAAACCTCGGGCGAGACCGGGCGGAATTCAACGCCCGGGCTGCCCCCAAGCCCGCGAAAAAGGACTGCCAGCCGCCCCGCGACCTCAGAAAGGTCGACCGCGGCTCCAACATGCACCTGGGGTGCATCGAGACGGCTGGCAAGGGAGTGCCACAGTTTCCCGATCGTTTCTTCGGGTTCCCATGGCTCAAAATCGATCCTGACCATCGGCCGGCCTCACCCAAAGACAGCCGTGACAAGATCGAGGAGCCCGCGTTTGATGTCCTCGTCATCTGTCAGAGGTTCTATCATGGCGGCAAGGATCGCGCGGTCGGTGGACATGCCCTGCGCGATCAGCGTGGCGGCATAGACGACCAGACGGGTGGAAACGCCCTCTTCAAGATCCTGCCCCCTGAGCCCGCGCAGTTTACCTGCCAAGCGGATCAGTGGCTTGCAGCGTTCCAGCGCCAGCCCGCTTTCTTTAGCGACGACCTTTGCCTCCATCTCGGGCGACGGAAAGTCGAACTCCAGTGAGATGAACCGCTGCCGGGTCGAGGGTTTCAAGGTTTTCAGGATATTCTGATATCCGGGGTTATATGAGGCGACCAGCATGAAACCAGGCGCGGCCACAAGCTCCTCACCGGTGCGGTCGATCGGCAGGATGCGCCTGTCGTCAGTCAGCGGGTGCAGCACGACGGTCACGTCCTTGCGCGCCTCGACCACCTCATCCAGATAGCAGATCGCGCCTTCGCGCACCGCGCGGGTCAGGGGGCCATCGACCCAGATCGTTTCCCCGCCTTTCAGCAGGTAGCGCCCGATCAGGTCCGCAGCGGCAAGGTCATCGTGACAGGCCACTGTGTAAAGCGGGCGGCCAAGGCTGGCGGCCATATGCGCCACAAACCGGGTCTTGCCGCAACCTGTCGGGCCTTTCAGCAGGACCGGCAGGTTGTTGGTATAGGCAGCAGCGAACACGTCACATTCATCACCCTGTGGCAGGTAGAAGGGGGCGTCAGCCGCCCCCGTTCTCAGTTTCATGGAGCCATCCATATCCATCACTCCGCTGGGGTTTCGGCCGCGCCGGATTCAATGATCTCTTTCCGGGGAACCCAGATCGAGTAGATGAACAGCAGCGCACCCAAGACCACGACGATGCCAGAGCCAAGGCGCATCCAATAGAAGATCGCGACCTGATCCTGCACATCCATGAAGTAGTCTCCGACCACCCGCTGCATGTGCGTCTGCACTGTTCCAGCAAAGGTCAGCACAAAGGTCATGAAAACCATACCGCTGGACATCAGCCAGAAGCTGCCCATGTTCAGAACCTGATTATAAGGATCGCGGTTCTTCAGGATCGGCATTGCATAGCTGAAGATTGCCAGGTTGAGGCAGACATACGCACCATAGAACGCCAAGTGACCGTGAGCCGCAGTGATCTGCGTACCGTGGGTATAGTAGTTCACCCCGTGCAGCGTGTGCAGGAAGCCCCAGACACCGGCACCGAAGAAGGCCAATGTGGCACAGCCCAGCGACCACAGCAGCGCCGCTTTGTTCGGGTGGTCCCGACGGCCCTTCCAGACCATCACAAAGGCAAAGGCCATCATCGCAAAGAAGGGGATCACTTCGAGGCTTGAGAAGATCGAGCCGATCCACTGCCAGTACCCTGGTGTGCCTATCCAATAGTAATGGTGACCTGTACCAAGGATACCCGAAAACAACGCGGCGGCGACAATGACATAGAGCCATTTCTCGACAACCTCACGGTCTACCCCAGTCAGCTTCAGCATCAGATAGGCCAAGATCGAGGCCATGATCAGTTCCCAGACACCTTCGACCCACAGGTGGACAACATACCACCAGTATTGCTTGTCCAAGGACAGGTTGCCCGGGTTGTAGAAGGCAAACAGGAACAGCAGCGCCAGACCCCAAAGACCCAGCAACAAGATGTTGGTGATCGCGGTCTTCTTGCCCTTCAAAACGGTCATCGACACGTTGTACAGGAAGATCAGTGCGGCCACGACGATGCCGGCCTTGACCCATTTGGGTTGCTCAAGGAACTCGCGCCCTTCTTTACCCAGCAGCCAGTTGCCTTCAAACAGGTTGAACGTATAGGTCAAGACCACGCCCAGTGTACCGACCACCAGAATGATCAGCTGCAGATAGGCCAGCATGGGCGAATGGATCTCACGCTCGGCCTCTTCCGGGATCAGAAAATAGGCCGCACCAAAGAACCCGAGGATCAGCCACACGATCAGCGAGTTGGTGTGCAGCATCCGCACGATGTTGAACGGCAAAAGCTCGCTCAGGAAATTGGGTGATACATAGATAAAGCCGGCCAGAAGGCCGCCCAGAACCTGTATCGCGAATAGGGCCATTGCCACCGCAAAGTAGGCATAGGCGATTTTTTGGGATTCGTATTTCATTGCTCCGTTCCCTTCTCAGCCCGCCTCGTTGGGCGGCCAGTCCTGAGCGTCGATATTGTCCGTCCAGATCAAAAAGTTGGTCAGATCACGGATGTCTTCGTCGCTGAGGTTGAAATTGGGCATCTGACGACGACCGGGAATGTCTGTCGGCTGCGCCTCCATCCAGCCTTTGAGGGCTTCAAAGGCCGATTCCGGGTCGTCCAGCACGCCCCAACGTGTCATCACATTGCCAACCTCGGGTGCAAAGTATGCACCTTCGCCAAGGATGGTATGACAGTTGATGCAGGCGTGTTTTTCCCAGACGTGCTTGCCCCTGATCACACTTTCATCGAGCTTTGCTGCGTTCTCAGAGTTCACGATATACCAGTGAGAATGGGCCGACAGAGCCAGAAAGATGAGGATAAAGAACAGTGACCCGCCATAGAATATATTGCGTGCCATGCTCTTGGTCATGACTTCTCGCATTGCGCTCTCCTTTGCGCAGATTAGCTAGTCTGGCTAAAATGACGGGATGGGCACGGTATATCCTTAACGAAAGTCAAGACTTGCAAAAGGAAATGAAATCACGCTGACCGTTGCACCTTGGGACCCGTCAGCGCCGGCCACATCGCGATCAGGAAAAGCGCAAAGGCGCTGACCCACAACCCGTCCGACAGCAGCATCGCAACCATGTAACCTGCATTCAGATCTGCACCGATCCACCGCGACAGGGCCGCCACCGCCATCAGACCATAGGCCACCGCCATTGGGCCGGGTGCCACCAGCGCGCGACCACTGTGGCCAAGCGCGGCGCGGCTCATGACCGCCAGGGTCATGCCGCCGACGCATCCGATGCCCAGGATGTGTAGGGCTGCGATCTCGTTTCCGAAACCCAGCACTGACAGCCCCCAGAGGATCAGTCCCAGCGCCAGCATTGCAAGCCCAAGATACAGTGCCAATAAGATCGGCTCCCGCGTAGCCCAGCCCGCGCGCCAGCGGGCCATGCGCGAAACCTGTGCCACCCCTAGAACCAGCGCCATCGATCCAGCCACAGCACCTGACCCCAGCACCAGAACGATTGGTGGCAGGGTCAGGGCAACCGCCATCGCTGATTTGTCCAGAATTGGCACAGATATTGGCCAGTTCGCCTCGGGAACGCCCGCGCGTCTCATGGCGTTTCGGGTAAAGGCCGGGGTGATCCGTCCGCCAAGAATGGCAATCATCGCGCAGAGCGCCAGCAACCCCGCGCGCAGCCCGGTATGCAATGTGTCATCCGTCATCCCGGTCCATTCAAGATGCGTGAACAGATCAGCAATCCAGATAAAGCTGAGCAACAGCAGAAAGAGCATGTTCTGAGGTTTCGGCTTCCGGATGAGCTGGGTTGCAATCTTGACCGCCAGAATCGGTACAAAGGCCAGGTCGACCACCGCCACAAGCGCCGCAGGCAGCATCCCCGAAAACCACATCGCCATCCGACCAGCCAACCACAATCCGGCGGCCAACGTTATGAACTGCGCACGCGCATCTGGTGCGCCGGTCCAATTTGGCACTGCGGTCAGAAAGAACCCGCCCAGCGCGGCTGTTGCATAGCCGAAGATCATCTCATGCGCGTGCCACATGGGCGGGGCCATGCCATAATCCGGCACTGCATATGGCACCGTCAGCCACAGCCCCCAAACCACTCCGACAAAGAGGCCATAGAGGCCGGCGGACAGAAAGAATACACGAAACCCTTCACCAAACACGCGGGTGATGATTGCGGGCATGGCTGCTCTCCTTGGTGTTTTCCAAGCCCTAGCAAGCCGCCCGGCTGCGCGACTTAACAAAAATCAAACCGGCCGAAAAAGTGTGCCAAAGATACAGATTTTCCCAGCCGGAAAATTGACGTTTTTCCCTGCCCGCCACCTGAATTGCGCGGCTGGTGTTGACTTTCGTCAAGGAGCACCCTTGCGCGATGCCCCACGCTTGGACCGCCTCACCAGCAAATGGAGAGTGATCATGTCACTTGGAATCAGCTATACCAAAACGGGCCGCGTCTTCGGGGTCGGTTTGGCGATGTTGCTGGGCAGTGTCGCTGCACCAGCTTTCGCCGAAGAGCCAACTTTGAACGAAGAAGCGTTTGAAGCGTCCAAACAACTTTACTTTGAACAATGCGCGGGGTGCCACGGTGTCTTGCGTAAAGGCGCCACTGGCAAGAATCTTGAACCGCATTGGAAGAAAACCGCAGCTGACGGCGCCGTGACCGAAGGCGGCACACTTGCGCTTGGGCAAGAGCGGCTTGAGAAGATCATCGCCTGGGGCACCGAAGGCGGGATGAACAACTTCTCGGACATCATGTCCGAGCAGGAAATCAAAGACATGGCGACTTACATCATGATGGAGCCGCCCAAACCACCTGAAATGTCGCTGGACCAGATGATGGCGACCCGCAAGGTATATGTTGAAGAAGAGGACTACCCAACCGAGCCGATGCATGGTCGCAACTGGGAAAACTTCTTTGTTGTTATCGAGCGCGACGTCGGCAAAGTCGCTGTTATCGATGGCGACACCAAAGAGGTGCTGACACATATTCCGACCGGCTATGCGGTGCACGTTCTGAAAGCATCCGAACACCATTCGCTGGAAGAGCCGGAACAGCCCGGTCGTTTCTGGTACACCATGGGCCGCGACGGCAAGATGACCAAGATCGACCTCTGGCAGACGCCGGACAAGATGTTGGTGTCTGAGGTAAAGATTGCCTATGATGCCCGCGACGTTGCTGTTTCCGGCGATGGCAAATACGTCATCGGCGGGGGCTATTGGCCGCCGCACTTTGCAATCGTTGACGCCCAAACGATGGAGCCGGTCAAGGTTGTATCGACCCGCGGCGTGAACGTGGACGGGGACTATGTGGAAGAGGCTCGCGTGGCCGCTATCTACACAACTCCGAATGAGCCAACCTGGATCGTTGCCGTCAAAGAGCTGGGGCAACTGTGGCAAGTAGATTATACTGATCTAGACAATCTGCGGATCGACAAAATCGACAGCGCCAAGTTCCTGCATGACGGGTTCTTCGATCCGACGGGCCGGTATTTCCAGATCGCTGCAAACGCATCGAACAAGATGGTGGTTGTAGATACCGAGACCCACAAGCTTGAGGCGATGATCGACACGGCCGCGTTGCCGCATCCCGGTCCGGGCGCTAACTGGATTGACCCGAATTGCGGGCCGGTAGCTGGCACAACCCACCTTGGTGTCGGCACAGTGACGGTCTGGGGCAACGACCCCGAGAACCGCCCCGATGATGCCTGGAAGATCTGCTACGAAGTGGAAACAGACGGCCCGGGCCTGTTCGTCCGTACACATCCGGAATCGGACTATATTTGGGCTGACCAGACCAAACACCCGGAACCGGAAGTGCAGCAATCTGTGCAGGTCATCTCGAAAGAGACCGGCGAGATCGTGAAAACCATCCAGATCACCGAAGACGAAGGCAGCGCCGCTGTTCACTTTGAATTCAACGCGGATGGAACCGAGGTCTGGGTGTCCAAGTGGAACCTGTCGGATTCAAAAGAACCCAACGGTCAGATCGTGATCTTTGACGCCAAGACATTGGAAGAGATCGGTCGCATCGAAGGGCTGTACGCCCCGACCGGCAAGTTCAACGTCTACAACCGGTCGAACCACGTCACCTGACGGGTTTCGATCAACTCGGAGCAGGGCGGGCCCCTCGCCCGCCCTGTCCTTGTTTCATCCATCAGCCGAATGCGCAGGCCTGACACGCCGCGCCAGTCAACACAGCCAAAACGGAGCCCGGACATGACCTCCGATCCAGATAAGAAACCACCGATCTGGCGTCGGTATTTCCTGTGGGGAATGCCTGTGGCCGGTATTGCCGCTGCCTTTGCCGCCGGGATCGTCTTTTGGGGTGGGTTCAACACCGCCATGGAAGCAACCAACACCAAAGAGTTCTGTATCTCGTGCCATGAGATGCGCGATTTCGTCTATGAAGAATACACCGGGACCATCCACGATGTGAACCGATCGGGGGTCGGGGCGGTCTGTTCCGACTGTCACGTACCCAAGGACTGGACCCACAAGATGATCCGCAAGATCAAGGCGTCCAAAGAACTGTATGGCAAGGTGGTTGGCTCGATCAGTACACCCGAGAAGTTCGAAGCCAAGCGTATCCATCTGGCGATGAATGAATGGGAAAGGATGAAGGCCACAGATTCGCGCGAGTGCCGCAACTGCCATGACTTTGAATCGATGATGCCCGAGTTCCAGCGCCCCCGCGCGCGCCAGCAACATTTGAACGCAATGGAGACAGGCCAGACCTGCATCGACTGCCACAAAGGGATTGCGCATTCGAACATCCGCGACAGGGCCACAGATGAATATCTGGAACAGATTGAAGCCCCGAATCCTGATTTCATCCGTGCAATTCCGCCAGAATATCTGGCCAGTCTCGACCGTGTAGAAGCCAAGGAGGCGGCTGAGGCCGAAGCCGAAAAATCGGCCAAGACAGCACAACAAGAGGCGGTGCAAGCCCAGATCGCAGCCGCTGTGGACGCTGCAGTCGCCGAAGAACGCGCCAAATCAAGCGGTGAAGAATCCACAGCCCCGGCAGGCGGTGGCAGCGATATCGGAGGCGATATCGACTGGACCAGCATCGCAAGCGCGGATCTGAAGCTGTTTTATCCCGGTCAGGCTTCGTTTGAATGGGTTCAGAATGGCAAGTTCCACGGCGGCGCCCGGCCACTGACAAAAGGTGGCGACCAATGTTCGACTTGTCATGCCAAGGAATTGGACATGATTGGAAACAAAATCGTCGCAGGCGGCGAGCTGGAACCAACCCCGATCCCTGGAAAACGTGGTGTGATCGACGCAACTATTCAGGCGGCCCATGATGCCGAAAACCTCTATATCCGCCTGCAATGGCCGGATGCAGGTCACAATCCTGCACCATTTGTGGATGGCGGGAAGATGGACCCGGACAACCAGATCAAGGTCGCCATGATGATCACCGGAACCGGGATCGAAATGGGGGAACAGGTGGGCTGCTGGGCCTCGTGCCACGCGGACAACACCTATATGCCGTTTGATCCGGGTGCAGATGCGATTGTCGCCAATGGCGATGTTGCAGGCCGCCTGGCCGCTCAGGACACTGTGACCAAATATATCAGCGAAAGCCGCACCGAGGTCGAAGTCAAAGGCCGGCGTGGGAAAGCTCTGGGTGGCTGGGACAAATTGCAGGCCGAAGCGCAGATCGCGCAATATCTGGATGACGGCACCTATCTGGATCTGATGCGCGTCTATGCCGATGGCAGCGCCAGCAACGGCTATCTTCTGGAACAGCGCATAGTCAATGATGGCGAAATCGCCGCCTCGGCCAACTTGTCGGGTGGTATTTGGACCGTCACGTTCTCGCGGCCCTTAAACTCGGGCGCACCGGGTGATGTGCCATTGGAACCGGGCAAGACCTATACGGTCGGCTTTGCGATCCACGATGACTTTTCTGCGGCACGATTCCACCACGTAACGCTGAACACAAGCTTCGCGCTGGACGACGACAGTGCCAATATCAACGTGGTCGGGCAATGACTGATGGGGCCGGGTAAACCGGCCCCAAAGTATTAGGTATGGAGACTTGGACAATGAAGATCCGCCTACTTCTTCCTGCATTTCTGGCTTTGGCGTCACCTGCAGTGGCCGCTGACGAAGACACAGCCGAGATCTGCGCCGAGGCAGAAACCCGCTACGTGGATCTGTTCGGTCAGCCGTCTTCAGATGTGGAAGATGCAGAGGTTGTGCTGATGTACAAATACAATTTCTGCCCAGCCCAACTGACGGTCAAAGCGGGGACCACAGTGCGTTGGGTGAACGTAGACAAACGCACCAGCCATAGCGTCCTGCTGAAAGATGGCAGCAAAGCCGAGAGTGACCGCCTGTTCCCCGAGGAATTTGTTGATCTGACATTTCTTGTTCCCGGCGCTCAGGATTACCTGTGCGGACCACATTGGGAGACACAGAACATGTTCGGAATGGTCACCGTAGAGCCCTGATAAGCGGCAGGCTGAAAGATGCGCGGGCGCAATTCCCGTGCTCCTTAACTTAAGTCAAGGAGGTCGGTTTACCTGTGCGCCAACTTGTTTCCATGACACGCCCGGTTCCCCCAGCAACGTCCCATATTCGCACATGGATACGACCAAAACACCGGGTTCCGAAGACATTCAGAACAAGCGAGTTTGCACATGAGCGGTAAGGTTTTTCTGATTGGTGCCGGCCCTGGTGATCCCGAACTGATCACCATGCGCGCCCTGCATATGCTGCAGGAGGCGGACGTGGTGGTCTATGACCGCCTTGTTTCGGATGAAATTCTGGCCATGCACACCGAAGGCGCGCGGCTGATCGCCGTCGGCAAGGCCCCCAAGTGCCACACTGTTCCTCAGGATCGCATCAACGAAATCCTGCTGGAACACGCACGCGCAGGTCACGTTGTGGCCCGGCTGAAAGGCGGGGATCCGATGATCTTTGGTCGCGGCTCGGAAGAGGCCGCTTTTCTGATGGCACACGGTGTTACGGTCGAATACGCACCGGGCATCACGGCGGCACAAGGCGCATCCTGTTCGACCGGCGTGCCCCTGACCCATCGCGGACTGGCGACCTCGGTTCAATATGTCACCGGGCACAGGCAGTCCGACAAAGTTCTTGATCTGGATTGGAAACGACTGGCGGACCCGGATACGACGCTGGTCGTCTATATGGGCGTGGCCAATATCGGCCAGATCGCCATCGGCTTGATGACCGAGAACCTACCCGGATCCACCCCGGTCCTGGCTGTTGGGCAGGCCACCAGTGCCTCTGAACGCCGCCTTGTATCCCGACTGGACCAGATTGCCGCGGATGTGCGCAAGGCGGATCTGAAGGCCCCTACCTTATTCATTATCGGAAAGGTCGTTTCGCTTTATGCCAATCAGGCCCTGACCGAGATTTTGGAGCGGGCGCATGGGTAGCCTGGCGCATATGGACCGCAAGCAGCCGGGCTGGGCCGCGCATACTGTTCTGACTGCCGTCGTTCTGGTTGCCACTTCCGCTCTGGCCGCTGACGCCATCGACCCAACCGCCCTGAAACGGTTGGTCCACCAGGATTGCGGCTCGTGCCACGGATTGTCCCTGAAAGGCGGGCTTGGTCCTGATCTGCGACCGGGAACTCTGGAACATTACGAGGCGGACGTCCTGACGGGGGTCATACTGGACGGCATCCCCGACACGGCTATGCCCCCCTGGCGCCCCCTGATCAGCGAAGAAGAGGCCGAATGGATCGCCCGATACCTGCTGGAACAGGAGGCAAAATGAAACAACTTGCCCTTGGCATCGTTGCCCTAATGATGATGACACCTGCCAATGCAGACCCCACCGCCACCGGAGATCTGGGCCTTGTGATCGAACGGGCAAAAGGGTCGGTCTTATTGGTGGACCAGTCGGACCGGGCCGCATTGGCACGGATCGAAGGGTTGGGCGATCTGTCCCACGCCTCCCTGGTCTATTCACCCGACGAACGCTTTGCCTATGTTTTTGGCCGCGATGGCGGGCTGACCAAGGTTGATATAGTGACCCGTCAGATTGCAAATCGGGTCGTGCAGGCTGGCAATGCCATTGGCGGCGCGATTTCGGATGACGGCCAACTGGTTGCGGTGTCGAACTATGAGCCGGGTGGCGTACGCGTGTTCGACGCGGATACGCTGGAACTGGTTGCCGACATTCCCACCGACAGCAAAACCATAGGTCTTGTCGATGCACCGGGCCGTCGGTTCGTGTTTTCCATGTGGGACACGGGCGAGACCTGGATTGCTGATTTCGCAAATGGCGCGCCCGAGATCACCAAGATCACCGATATGGGTAAGAACCCCTATGACGCACTGATCACCGCCAATGGTCGCACTTATATCACCGGTCTGTTTGGTGAGGACGGGCTGACCGCGCTGGACCTATGGGCAGACAATCCAAAACCGATCCGCGTGCTTCCGGGCTATGGGCGCGGACAGGAAGAGATGCCGGTATACAAGATGCCTCATCTTGAGGGCTGGGCACTGACGGATCGCGAATTTGTCCTGCCCGCGGTCGGCCACCATGAGGTTCTGTGGATTGACGCCGAAACCTTGACAGAAACAGGCCGCACCCAAACCCATGGTCAGCCGGTCTTTGCCATGGCGCGCCCGGACGGGCGACAGGTCTGGGTGAATTTTGCCCATCCATTGAACGATACAATTCAGGTCATCGACAGCGTCAGCAAACAGGTCATCCACGAATTCTCTCCGGGCCCTGCCGTCCTGCATATGGAGTTCACGGCACGCGGGCATGAGGTCTGGATCAGTGTCCGCGACGCCAACAAGGTCGTGGTCTACGACACGCATAGCTTTGAAAAGCTGCGCGAGATCGCGGCGGACAGCCCCTCGGGTATCTTTTTCACCGCCCGCGCGCACAGGACAGGGTTGTAACCCATGCAACATATCACTGACCCGATCGACCGTCGCCTGCTGGACGATTTTCAGCGCGAATTTCCGATTATCGACCGCCCGTTTCAGCCAGTGGCCAAGGCGCTGGGGCTGGACGAAGCTGAAGTGCTGAACCGTCTGGCGCGAATGCGTTCGACCGGCCGGATCACCCGGGTCGGGGCCACGATCACTCCGGGCGCGGTGACGGCCAGCACTCTGGCCGCGGTGGCCGCACCCGAGGAGCATCTGGAGGACATTGCCGCCCTGATCGACGCAGAGCCCGGTGTGAACCACAATTATCAACGTGAGGACAAATGGAACCTCTGGTTTGTAGCGACCGGCCCTGATCGCGCGCATGTGGACGCCACTCTGGCCCGGATTGGCCTGCAAACCGGTTTGCAGGTTTTGGACTTGCGTCTGGTTCGGCCGTTCAATGTTGATTTGGGCTTTCGAATGACAGGCAAGCAACGCAACGTACCGGCACCGCGCAAGGTGGACTGTTCCGTTCTGCAAAAGGGTGATCGCTCATTGATGCAGGCGCTTAGTTCCGGCTTACCGCTGGTTTGCGAACCTTACGCAGCACTGGCCGCCTCTTTGGACCGTAAACCAGAGGACGCCATGACGCGGATCCGGATCTTACACGAGGCTGGAATTGTCTCGCGTCTTGGCGTGATCGTAAGACACCGGGCACTGGGCTGGTCGGCCAATGCGATGGTGGTCTGGGATATGCCAACTGATCAGGTCGATCGTGCCGGGCCTGCGCTGGCAAAATACCCTGGCGTGACACTGTGTTATGAGCGTCGACCCGTTGAAAACATCTGGCCCTACCGCCTGTATTCCATGATCCACGCCCGCTCGCGCAGCGAAGCGCGAAACGTCCTGGCCGGGGCTGCGGCATTGCCTGAGCTGTTTGGCGCGCAGCACAAGGTGTTGTTTTCAACTCGCTGTTTCAAACAGACCGGCGCGCTGATCCAACCCAAGGAGACGGCGGCATGACCCTGGACGAAACTGATCGGGCAATCCTGAACCGAATGCAGGACGACTTACCTCTGACCTCACAACCCTATGCGATGGTGGCCCAAGAACTGGGGATTTCGGAACAGGATCTGTTGGTTCGCCTATCACGGATGAAGGATGACCGGGTCATCACGCGCTTTGGCCCGTTCTTTGACGCGGCCGCGATGGGCGGGGCTTTTTGCCTATGTGCCATGGCCATACCGACAGAGGCATTTGAATCCGTCCTGACCAAAGTCAATGCGCATCCCGAAGTTGCCCATAATTATGAACGTACGCACCGGCTGAACATGTGGTTCGTGTTGGCCACCGAAACGCCCCAAGGGATTGAGGCCTGCGCCGATGCGATCGAACAAGAGACGGGGATCGAAGTTCTCAGATTTCCCAAGTTGCAGGAATTCTTCATTGGCTTCCGGGTGGCGGCATGATCGACGCAAAAGACAGACTGATTATCGAGGTTCTGCAGGGCGGATTGCCCCTGGTGCCTTCGCCCTACGCTCGGGTTGCTAAAAGCCTTGGGATGGACGAACAAGCGCTGCTGTGTCGCCTCGCAGAACTTAAGGCGCGCGGCGTTATACGTCGTATCGCCGCAGCCCCGAACCACTACAAACTGGGCATGACTTCGAACGGCATGACAGTCTGGGACGTCGATGACAGTCAAATCGCTGATTTGGGGGCACATATTGGCGGTCTGCCTTTTGTCACCCATTGCTATGAACGTCCACGTGCCCTGCCCGACTGGCCTTACAACCTGTTCGCCATGGTCCATGGCAAAGACAGGGGTGAAGTCGAAGAAAAACGGGCCGAGATTGCCGGTATTCTGGGCAGTGCCTGCCGGGGCAAGGACATCCTGTATTCAACGCGCATCCTGAAAAAGACCGGGCTGCGCCTGAAACCGAAAGGCCAAACGCCATGTTCCGCCTGACTGAATACATGCAGCAACTGGTCACCGCGACCCCCGTGCGCAAGCGCCGCCCCGGCCCGGTTAAGCCGGTGGTCATCTGGAATCTGACCCGGCGCTGCAACCTGAAATGCCGCCATTGCTATACTGTTTCGGCGGATGTCGCGTTCCCGGGCGAGCTCAGCCACGAGCAAGCCATGGTAACCCTTGAGGATCTCGGCCAATTTCGCGTCCCGGCCCTGATCCTCTCGGGGGGGGAACCGCTGGATCGGTTCGATTTCTTTGATATCGCCAACCGGGCGCGCAAGTTGGTGCCGATGCTGGCGCTGTCGACGAATGGCACGCGGATTTACGATGAAACCGCTGATATGATCGCTGATGTCGGCTTTAACTATGTCGGCATATCACTTGACGGAATCGGGGCCACAAACGACTGGTTCCGAGGTGTCGAGGGCGCCTTTTCAGATGCCCTGCGCGGCGTGCGCGAGTGCAAGAAACGCGGCATCAAGGTCGGTTTGCGATTCTGTTTGACCGAGGGCACGCAGCACCATCTGCCCGATCTCCTGCAGTTGTGTGATGATGAGGGGGTCGACAAATTCTACCTGTCTCATCTGGTTTACGCCGGTCGCGGCGACAAGAACAGGGGCGAGGATGCCGAGCATCTGCGCACGCGCAAAGGTCTGGATCTGTTATTGGACCGCGCGTGGGAGGCTGCCTCGGGCGGGCGCCCGCTGGATATCGTCACCGGCAATAACGATGCCGACGCCGGATATTTTCTGAACTGGGTCAGGACGCATTTTGATGCCGAAAAGACCTCGCATATACGTGCGCATTTGGCGGCCTGGGGCGGGAACTCCAGCGGGTTGGGGGTGGCCAATATCGACAATCTTGGTCGGGTCCATCCCGACACCTACTGGTCAGATTACACGGTCGGGAATGTGAAAACGACGCCGTTTTCCGAGTTGTGGACCGGGGACGACAAGATGCTGGCCATGCTGCGCACTCGTCCGCGTCCGCTGAAAGGGCGCTGTGGAGTTTGTCAGCTCAGGGATGTTTGCGGTGGCAACACGCGCATCCGGGCCCTGCAACTGACGGGCGATCCCTGGGCCGAGGACCCGGCCTGTTACCTGTCAAACGATGAAATTGGCGTGGATAAAGCGGGCAAACGCCTGCAGGTCACACCTTTCCGGGGGAAAAGCCATGATCCGGCGCATCAGTTCTTTTAGGGCTCGCACGCTTGGAACACTGTGCGCGCTTCTGCTGACCAGCGCCGCATGGGCCGACGCCCAGTCCGACTATGCCGAACATTGTGCGTCCTGCCATGGTGACACCCGGCTGGGCGGAGTTGGTCCGGCCTTGATACCCGAAACCCTAAAACGCATGCGCGGGCCGCGGGTTGCCGCCGTGATCGCCGAAGGGCGCACCGCCACTCAGATGCCAGCCTTTGCGCATAATCTGAACGCCCTGCAGATTGAGGAGTTGGCAGGTTGGCTGAAATCCCCGCTCGAGACCGCCCCGGACTGGGCCGAGGCAGACATCATGGCCAGCCGTACGCTGGACGCAGACTATGTCGAGATTGATGCGCCCGTCTGGTCCAGTGATCCGATGAACATCACGTTGGTGGTGGAAACCGGAGACCACAATGTCAGCGTTCTGGACGGTGACACATTTGAGGTTTTGGACAGATTTGAAACTCCTTTTGCCGTTCATGGCGGCCCAAAGTTCAGCCCCGATGGGCGTTACGTGTTCATCATGTCCCGCGATGGCTGGGTCCAGAAATATGACATCTGGGCGTTGCAACAGGTGGGTCGCGTGCGGGCGGGACTAAACAGCCGCAACATTGCCATGTCAGGCGATGGCAAATGGCTGGCGGTGGCGAATTACCTACCCAACAGCCTGACTCTTTTGTCCACCCGGGATCTTTCGGTGGCAAAAGTCATCGAGATTAAAAGCAGGAAAGGTAATCCCAGCCGCGTTTCAGCCGTTTATCAAGCTCCGCCACGGGAAAGCTTTGTGCTGGCCTTGAAGGATGTGCCAGAGATTTGGGAGGTCTTCTATGGCGCCAATCCACCCCAATCCGGGCTGGGACACGATTTTCGTATCGAAGGGCAGTTCAAGAACCCTAACCCTTTCCCAGTACGCAAGATCACTACGCCCGACTATCTGGACGATTTCTTTTTCGACCAGACTTATGAATACGTCATGGGCGCATCTCGCGACGGGAACGGCGGTCAGGTGATTGATCTGGTCATTGGCCAAAAAGTGGCTGACCTGGATCTGCCCGGCATGCCGCATCTGGGTTCCGGGATTACCTGGCGGCGCGGCGATACAACTGTGATGGCAACGCCGCACCTGACTGATGGCACCGTCTCGGTGATCGACATGGAGACATGGGAAACGGTCAAGCGGATCAAGACCGAAGGGCCGGGGTTTTTCATGCGCAGCCATGAAAACTCGCCATATGTCTGGGCCGATGTTTTCTTTGGGCCCAACAAGGATGTGATGCATGTGATCGACAAGCAAACCCTTGAGATCGTACGGACCCTGCGCCCAGCGCCGGGCAAAACCGTGGCCCATGTGGAATTCACCAAGGACGGAAGCCATGCGTTGGTTTCGATCTGGGAAGATGACGGCGCGGTGATCATCTATGATGCAAAAACACTGGAAGAGTTCCGCCGTCTGCCGATGCGCAAACCTTCGGGAAAGTACAATGTCTGGAACAAAATCACCTTCTCGGAAGGAACCAGCCACTGAGGGCAAATGGCCGGTGTGGAAACTGGCCATATTGCTGTATCCAGCGTCTGCGCTGACCGTGGCCATAAACCTTTTTCTGGCTGGCCTGATCGCCAACAGCGCCGGATTCGGAGTGATTGAGCCTGTCACCGCCATCCTGTGGTCAATCCCATTGGGTGTACCTGCCTGCTGGTTTGCAGGGCGCTGGGTACGCAGTTTGATGGACGAAGCAGACGGCTAGGTCGGATTCTCCAAAGGCCTAACCGAAGTCAAGTATCTGCTTTCGGGAATCTCTTAGGACTTGGGAAAGATCACCGAGTTGGATTCTCCATGCCCGCCCAAAATCCTTTGCACATTTCAGCTGTTTGCGCGTCCCGCGCAGCTTGTGCGGTGGCAGGTATAATCCTTCTGCTTTTGCAGCTGCTTAGCCCGGCGCTGGCGAGTCCCGGGCAAAGCATGTGGGTTGAGATCTGCTCGGAGGGCGGCGCGGTCTGGGTCGAGGTTGATCTTGAAAAAGGCGATGCAGACCCGACCGCACCTTGCCCCAAATGCGCCGATTGCGCGCTGTGCGCCGTGACCGGTGCCGCACCTCTGCCCATGCCGCTGGAAGTGACGCTACGGGGAAGGGTTCAATTCTTATCTTGCCAAAACAACAGGTCCTTCGAGCTAAATGGCTCTGACCGGCTGTGGCCAGAAACCCGGGGTCCTCCCCCTGCACCAGAATTTAAAACCCAACGCGCCCCGCGCGCGTCCATGGCATCCATCCCAATCATCGGAGGTGCGCCGTGGTCGTAAGTCGCGCAATCCATTTCCTGTTGGCCTTTTTTCTGTCCTGCCTGATGGCGATCAGCGCACATGCCGACAGCCTTGCCAGCTTTTTGCCAGAACTTGAGCCCGCGGACCTGATCCCCGGCGCCGAGGCATTTGGCCCGATCAGAAAAGACATTCCGGTTGCGCCTATCCTGAAAGGGGGCAAAACGATTGCCTGGGCCTTTCTGACCTCGGATTTCGTGGGCACCACAGGCTATTCCGGCAAACCCATTCACGTCGTTGCAGCGATCGACAATGATGCGGTGCTTACTGGCGTTAAGCTGGTCAAGCATTCGGAACCCATCGTACTGATCGGGATCCCGAACGCGCGCATGGTCGAACTGACCGAAGGCTACGCCGGCCTGGACCTTAGGATTGAGGCTGAAACAGGCGGTGAGGGCCATGACCTCGACATTATCTCGGGCGCGACTGTCACAATCATGGTGATCGACGACAGTCTCGTGCGTGGCGGCATCAAGGTAGCGCGGGCTCTGGGGCTGGGTGGCTTGTCACCGCTGCAGGCCGACGGGCCAAAGCGCGATGTCGATATGGCACAAGACGCCACTTATGACTGGACAACGCTTTCGGGTGACGGCTCGGTCCGACGCCTGACACTGGATGTCGGTCAGGTCAACGCTGCGTTCGAGGCCACCGGCGACCAGCGCGCCATCAGGCGCCGTGAACGGGGCGCGCCCGACGACACCTTCATCGACATGCATCTGGCGTTGGTTTCAGTCCCGTCGATCGGCAAGTCGCTGCTGGGCGAGGCCGAGTATCAAAACCTGACCGAGTGGCTGGGCGAGGGCGAGCAAGCCATCCTGGTGCTGGGTCGTGGCGCCTATAGCTTCAAGGGGTCAGGCTATGTACGTGGCGGAATTTTCGACCGTATTCAGCTGATTCAAGGTGATAATTCGGTACGCTTCTTTGATAAACAGCAAGAGCGTCTGGGCAGAGTTGCGGCCGCCAATGCGCCCAGTTTCACCGAGCTGGATATCTTCAAAATCCCCGCTGAGGCAGAGTTTGATCCGGCCGAACCCTTCCGCCTGCAACTGTTGGTGCAACGCGCCGTCGGTGCGGTTGAAAAGACGTTCCTGACCTTCGATTTGGGCTACAAACTGCCTGAGCAGTACCTGTTGCCAGTCGTAGCCCCCACCGTTGTGGATGACGCCACAGGTGAAGCCGCCGCCAAAGCCGCTCTTTGGAAACGTATCTGGAAGGATCGCACAGTCGAGATTGCCGGTCTGGGCGTCATGCTGCTGATACTGACGGCGACCTTCTTTTTCCAGTTCCATGCCACGATGAACGCGCGGGTCTTTTACTGGTTCCGCATCGGCTATCTGACAATGACCCTGTTCTTCATCGGCTGGTACGCGAATGCCCAGTTGAGCGTGGTGAACCTGATGGCGCTGGCGGGCAGTTTGCGCACGGGTTTCTCATGGGATGCCTTCCTACTGGACCCGCTGGTGTTCATCCAATGGTTCGCCGTGGCAGCCGCCCTGTTGTTCTGGGGACGCGGTGCCTATTGCGGCTGGCTGTGCCCGTTTGGCGCGCTGCAAGAACTGACCAACAAGATCGCGCGGGCTTTTCGCGTGCCGCAATGGACCCTGCCCTGGGGCCTGAATGAACGGCTGTGGCCCGCGAAATACATGATCTTCTTGGGTCTCTTCGGCCTCAGCTTTGTCTCCATCCCGCTGGCCGAGAAGTATGCCGAGATCGAGCCTTTCAAGACCGCGATCATTCTGAAATTCATGCGCGACTGGCCGTTTGTGGTTTTTGCGCTGGCCCTGTTGGGGATCGGCCTGTTCGTTGAGCGGTTCTACTGCCGCTATCTCTGCCCGTTGGGCGGAGCACTGGCGATCCCGGCCCGCATGCGCATGTTCGACTGGCTACGCCGTTACAAGGACTGCGGCACCCCCTGTCAGACCTGTGCCAATGAATGCCCCGTTCAGGCGATCCACCCCACAGGTGAGATCAATCCGAACGAGTGCGTCACCTGCCTGCATTGTCAGGTGCTCTACCAGTCCGAGGACAAATGTCCCGTCGTTATCCGCCAACTGAAACGGCGGGCCAAGACAGGGTCGGTCGATCTCAAGACCCCACTCGGACAACCACCGGCGAACCATCCAAACGCCAAACCGAAAACCGTTTCCTAAAAGGAGGAACGATCATGTCGGAACATGACAACAAACTAACCGTCACACGCCGCGGTATGCTGGGGGCGACCGCCACTGGCGCCGTGCTGGCCGGAACCGGTCTGGGATCAACCCTGATGACCGCAAAACAGGCCAGCGCCGCGGCCAACGCCAATCTCGAACCTGGTGAGTTGGACGAATACTACGGTTTCTGGTCCTCGGGTCAGACCGGTGAGCTGCGCATTCTGGGCTTCCCGTCCATGCGCGAGCTGATGCGGGTGCCGGTGTTCAACCGCTGTTCGGCCACCGGTTGGGGTCAGACCAATGAATCGCTGAAGATCATGACCGATGGCCTGCTGCCGGAAACCAAGGAATTCCTCGCCAAGCGCGGCATGAAAACCTACGATAACGGTGACCTGCACCACCCGCATATGTCGTTCACCGACGGCACCTACGATGGCCGTTACCTGTTCATGAACGACAAGGCCAACACCCGTGTGGCCCGCGTACGCTGCGACGTGATGAAATGCGACAAGATCACCGAAATCCCGAACGCCAAGGCGATCCATGGTCTGCGTCCGCAGAAATTCCCGCGCACTGGTTATGTCTTTGCCAATGGCGAAGATGAAACTCCATTGGTCAATGACGGCACTGTGCTGGACGATCCGTCGCAATACGTGAACATCTTCACCGCGCTGGACGGCGACACCATGGAAGTGGCATGGCAGGTGATCGTGTCGGGCAACCTCGATAACACTGACTGCGACTATCAGGGCAAATACGCCTATTCGACCTCGTACAACTCGGAAATGGGGATGAACCTGGCCGAGATGACCGAGAACGAGATGGACCATGTTGTTGTCTTCAACCTCGCGGAAATCGAAGCGGGTATTGAGGCGGGCGACTATCAGGAACTGAAAGGCGTCAAAGTTCTGGACGGCCGTAAGGGTCAGAACAAGAAATACACCCGTTACATCCCGATCCCGAACTCGCCGCACGGCATCAACACTGCGCCTGACGGCAAGCATGTCTGCATCAATGGTAAACTGTCGCCGACCGTATCGATCATGGACGTCACCAAACTGGACGCTCTGTTCGAAAGTGATGCCGATCCACGGTCCTGCATCGTGGGTGAGCCGCAGCTGGGTCTTGGCCCGCTTCACACTGCTTATGACGGCCAGGGCAACGCGTTTACCACGCTATTCCTGGACAGTCAGATCGTGAAGTGGAACCTCGACAAGGCAATCGAGGCTTACGGCGGCGCCGATGTTGACCCGATCATCTCGAAAGTCGATGTGCATTATCAGCCGGGCCATAACTCGACCACCATGGGTGAAACCAAGGAGGCTGATGGCAAGTGGCTGATTTCGATGAACAAGTTCTCGAAAGACAGGTTCTTGAACACGGGTCCACTTAAGCCTGAGAACGAGCAGCTGATCGATATCTCAACCAACGAGATGAAGGTGGTTCACGACGGGCCGACCTTTGCCGAGCCGCATGACTCGATCATGGTGCGCGCTGACATCGTCAACCCGGTCAACGTCTGGGACCGTAACGACATCACCTGGGAGGACGCCCGCAAACAAGCTGAGGCCGATGGCATCGATCTGGAAGACGGCGCCGAAGAACCAATCCGGGACGGCAACAAGGTGCGGGTCTACATGACTTCGCAGGCCCCGACCTTCAGCCTTGAGAAGTTCACCGTCAAACAGGGTGATGAGGTGACGGTTTACATCACCAACCTGGATGACGTGGACGATGTGACCCACGGCTTCTGCCTGGGCAACTACGGCATCGCGATGGAAGTGGCACCGATGGCGACCGCTTCGGTCACCTTCACTGCCGACCGTCCGGGCGTGCACTGGTTCTATTGTCAGTGGTTCTGTCACGCGCTGCACATGGAAATGCGCGGCCGGATGCTGGTCGAACCGGCGGGGGCATAACCCATGCGATGGTCCCTGCTCATACCGCTCCTGCTCGGCTCGCCCCTTTGGGCGGCGGATTGGGATGTGCCCAACCAGGCGGGGGCCATCAATGAAACACTGGCGCAGGCGGCGGATGGAGACACCCTTCGCCTGAGCCCCGGTGTCTACTCTGAGACATTGGTTCTGGACCGGCCCATCATTATTGACGGGCAGGGGCAGGCCACCATTGACGGACAAGGCGTCGGCAGCGTCATCACCGTGACCGGACCGGGCGTGACCGTACGCGGTCTGACAGTGATTGGTTCGGGCTCGAGCCATGATGGGATCGACAGTGGCATTCAGCTGGTCAAAACGGCCCATGCGCCGGTGATCGAAGGCAATGTGTTGCTGGGCAATCTCTATGGCATCGACATCCACGGCGCCAAGGACAGCGTCGTGCGCGGCAACCGGATCGAAGGGCGTCAGGACAAGCGGATGAATGACCGCGGCAACGGCGTCTATGTCTGGAACGCACCGGGTGCGCGGGTCGAAGACAATGATATCCGGTTCGGGCGCGATGGGATCTTTGTGAACTCGTCCAAGAAGAACACCTTTACTGGAAACCTGTTCCGCGACCTGCGGTTCGCGGTGCACTACATGTATGCCGACGACTCGGTGGTCAGCGATAACGTCTCGATCGGCAATGATCTGGGCTATGCGGTGATGTTCACGACCAATGTCAAAGTCACCGGCAATGTGTCGATTGATGATCGCGAACATGGTGTGATGCTGAACTACGCCAACAAGAGCGTGATTTCCGGGAACGTCGTTAAGGGTGCAAAGGAGAAATGCACCTTCCTGTATAACTCGAACAAGAACGAATTCACCGACAACTGGTTCGAGGGTTGCGGCATCGGCATTCACTTCACTGCTGGGTCAGAACGTAACCGTATCGTCGGCAACGCCTTTGTCGGAAACCGGACTCAGGTGAAATACGTTTCGACCAAGTGGGTCGAGTGGTCTGAAGACGGGCGCGGCAATTACTGGTCCGATTTCGCCGCCTATGATGTGGATGGCAACGGCGTCGCTGATGCCCCTTATCGCCCCAATGACTCGATGGACCATGTGCTGTGGACCCAACCCGCAGCCAAGCTGCTGCTCGGCTCCCCTGCCGTGCAGCTGGTGCGCTGGTCGCAATCAGCCTTCCCGGCACTATTGCCGGGGGGTGTGATGGACAGCAATCCATTGATGCGAGCCCCTGAACCCTCAGCTATGAAAAAGGTGCCTCATGACGGATAAGGCCCTGACGATAAACAACGTCTGTAAGGACCGAGGCAAATCCCGCGTTCTTGACGACATCACCCTGTCTCTTGCCCCTGGTCAGCGCGTGGCGCTACTGGGCCATAACGGCGCCGGCAAATCGACCCTGATCAAATCCATCCTTGGCCTGATCCCGATTGAGGGCGGAGCCATTCGAATCGGAGACGCCACACCCGGCAGCGCACAGGCGCGGCGGGATACGGCGTACTTGCCCGAGGCGGTGTCCTTCCACCCGGCGCTTACGGGCCGGGAACAGCTGACTCTGTTCGCGCAGCTCTCGGGGTCCAAGGCCGATGTACCCGGCCTGCTGGAACGTGTTGGCCTCAGCGACGCGCTGGACCGACGGATCGGGACCTACTCCAAGGGGATGCGGCAACGTCTGGGATTGGCGCAAGTGCTGCTGGGCCAGCCGAAAGTGGCATTGCTGGACGAGCCGACGAGCGGACTGGACCCGATTTCTCGGCAGGATCTGTACGCCATCATCGACGAACTGGCCGCAAAAGGCACCGCCGTCCTGATCGCATCGCATGCCCTGACTGAGGTCGAGGCCCGCACAGACCGGATCGCAATCATGCGCGGGGGCCGGATGGTGGCCGATGACACGTTAAACAACCTTTCGGCGCTGGCGGGTCTGCCAATCCGCATGAAGGTGCGCGCCAGCTCTAACCCTGACGCCTTGGCCGCCAAACTGGGCGGCAGCCGGATCAATGGCGCGTCCGTTGAGTTGCTCTGCACCGTCGACGACAAGATGGAGGCCCTGCGCCGGATCGCCGGATTGGGCGATGCGGTGGCAGATGTGGAAATGACACCTCCCAAGCTGGAAGATCTCTATCGCTACTATGCACAGGAGAAGAGGCCATGACCCGCTTCCTCGCCATCACCCGCACTGAAATGTTGATCTTGCGCCGCAACCGTTGGCTGCTGATGGCGACACTGATCATGGTGTTATTCGCGCTGGCACTTACCTTTGCAGGCAGTGCACCCACAGGCACGCTTGGCGTAGATATGCTGACTGTCTCGGTTGCCTCGATGACGACGTTGTCGGTCTATCTTGCCCCCCTACTGGCACTGATGATTGCCTTTGACGCCATCGCAGGCGATGTGGATCGGGGCAGCTTATCGCTGCTCTTGTCCTATCCCGCCGGGCGCGGAGAAATCCTGTTGGGAAAATTCACCGCCCATTTGTCGGCGCTTGCCTTTGCGATGACCATCGGCTTTGGCACGGCTGGCGCGGTGGCAGCATGGTTCGGTGGCGCCGGTCCAGAAAGCCTGTTGGCTCTGGTCCGTCTTATCCTCACTTCGATCGTGCTGGGCGCCGTGTTTCTGGCATTGGGATACTTGCTGTCCGCCCTGGCAAAGGGGGCCACGGCGGCAGCAGGTCTGTCGGCCGGGCTCTGGCTGGTTTTTGTCGTCCTCTATGATCTGGGCCTGTTGGGGGCCGTCGTCATGGACAAGGGCGGCACCTTCACTCAATCCGTCTTTCCATGGGTGATGGTGGCCAACCCGGCCGACGCTTTCCGTCTGTGGAATATCGCCGCGACCGAGGGCGTCGCGATGGCATCCGGCATGACCGGCGCTGCGCAGGCTCTGCCCGTCTGGGCCGCCCCGTTGTCTTTGCTGATCTGGCCCCTGCTAGGCCTTGCACTTGCCCGGCTCGCGTTCCGAAGGGTCGAGCCATGAAGCGTCTTTTCCTGATTGCTCTACTCGCCCTGACTGCCTGTAGGGAAGAACAGATTGCCGCGCCTGACCCGGTCGATCTGACGCCAGACGCACTCAGCTATTTTTGCCAGATGAATATTGCTGAACATGGCGGTCCAAAAGGACAGATTCACCTCGACGGCTATCCCACACCACTGTTTTTTGCGCAGGTTCGCGACATGGTTGCCTATCTCAAAAGCCCCGAACGCGAGGCAGCCATTGTTGCAATCTATGTCAGCGATATGGGAACCGCCCCAAGCTGGCATCAACCAGGTCAATCCAACTGGATCAATGCCGAAGGTGCGACTTTCGTCGTCGGGGCCAATGTCGCCGGCGGCATGGGCGCGCGCGAGGTCGTGCCCTTTGCAGACCCGACCGACGCGGACAGCTTCATCATCCTGTACGGAGGGTCCGCTTTGCCCCTGACTGACATACCCGACGCCGAAGTGCTTGGCCCCGTCGATCTGGACCTGAAACTGGAGACACCAGCATGAGCCGTTTGTCCCGACGTCGTTTTCTGATCATGTCTGCGGCATGCGCCGCGCTACCGGCGGTCGCATCTGGCGCACCAGTCGCGCATTGGCGTGGCATCGCGCTGGGGGCTAGGGCCAGCCTTGACCTTGTTGGCCTTTCTGAGGCAGAGGCGGCGCCCCTGCTGTCATCAATCGAGGCTGAACTGAACCGGCTGGAAGATATCTTTAGTCTGTACCGATCGCGATCACAGATTTCAGAGCTGAACCGAAGCGGATTGCTGCAGCAACCAGCCCCCGAACTGTTGAATGTACTGAGCCTGTGTTCGACCCTTCACAGTGCATCAGACGGGGCTTTTGACCCCACAATACAACCCGTCTGGAGGGCGATGGCCGCGCGCGCCAGCGCATCTGAATTGACTGCCGCCCAAGAAACTGTCGGCTGGCACCGAGTCCGATATGACGCTGATGCGATCCAGCTGCCGGAGCCCGGTGTCTCAGCCTTGACATTGAACGGTATCGCACAAGGCGCAATCACCGATCGCATTGCGGCGCTGTTACGGTCCTTTGGCTTACGCGATGTTCTGGTTAACATGGGAGAAATCGCGGCAATGGGTCAGCGAGGTGACGGGCAAGACTGGCGGGTCGGCCTTGCTGGTCACAATAATCAAGTCCTCAAGAAGATCACTTTGCGAGAACGCTCAGTAGCCACATCATCGGTTGCAGGCACACTCTTGCCGGGCGACCACGGCCATATCCTGAACCCATTCGGCCCAAGCCCAAGCAACCACACTGTTTCCGTTTCCGCACCCAATGCAGCCTTAGCTGACGGTCTGTCCACAGCTCTTTGCGCCGTCCCAAAGGAATGGACCGGTAGAATTCTGCAGAGTTTTCCATTGGCCAGTTTGGAGTTGAGCGGATAATCCGCAGTCTGTTCCAAGGCAGTCAAATCGGCAAATTGGACCTGTCCGCTGAATCAACTTTACCGGTGGTCAACCTTTCGAGCGCCAGCAGCCTCATACCGAACAGTCATCCGAATTCAGAAACACCCCGGTAGTGCCGGCTCTTGCAACACCAACGGTACCGATTTCGGTGGTTTTAGCGGATTTGCCGACAATCCAGGCACCAATGGTCGATCACGAGAGCAAGCTTCGAACCTATCGCGTCCCGCGAGGATTTCGAAGGGCCGGGTCATTGAGTGCTGGAAACGGAACACCCGACCTTCCGATCACGTTATTTCTTGGCGGATGTGGCGGGTAAAGCCTTCAAAACGTGTAAGCCATCACAAAAAACATCATACGAAGATTTGGTGGCGGAGACGAAGGGATTCGAACCCTCGAGACCCTTCCGGGCCTACTCCCTTAGCAGGGGAGCGCCTTCGACCACTCGGCCACGTCTCCGCTGGCCGGTGTATTCGATAAGCGCCAAGAAATACAAGGGACCTCGTGAAAAAATCTTCAAAAAGTCAAATCCATGATGTCTATGGCTTTCTGGCTTGATCAAAGGCAGCCGCGAAACGTCACCCGCAATGCGTGTCTGCCGGGCCTTCCATAAGGCGATCAGACCCAAGAGACATCGGCTGGGAAAGCGAGCGACGGCCCAACGAAACACTGATTTGAAAAGGGCCCTGTCCGAGACACCGGCAATGTACAAACAGAGAGTTTCCGAAGCTCCGGATCAGCCCAATTAGGTGGGAATTTTCTCCAGCTTCATAGAAAACTTGCCAAACACATAGGCATTAAGGCATATTTGCTTAGATTTTTTACAAATAATACAAAGAAATAAATTCCACGAGGCACAGACCGGGCAGCGGGCGCATTGCGCTCTGGAATAACCTTGGGGAAGGGATAATTAGTTTGGTCTGGTTAAGAGTGTTGTGTGTTTCCTGTTGTGTTTTGATACTGCCGTCGCAGATCCTGGCCAACATTGGTACTGTCGTAAGCGTCAAACAAGGCGCAGAAATTACCCGAGCCGGGAATTCCCGGCCACTGCTTGAAGGCATGGAAGTTGCCTCGGGTGATTCCATATCCACAGACAGCAGAGGGGTAGTTCAGCTGATCTTTGTTGACGAAACGAAGATCGCGATAGGGCCTAATGCAAAGATGGCGCTGGATGTGACCATGTTGCGAAACAAGAAGAAGGCCAAGAATTTTGCCGTTCAGGCCTTGGGTGGAAGCTTTCGTTTCATCTCGGGCAACAGCAGAAAACGTGCCTATTCCATCCAGACCCCCACAGCGACAATGGCTGTGCGTGGGACCATATTCGACATGTGGGTTGTGCCTGGCACCCAAAGCTCGATGCTGGTGCTGGAAGGCACCGTGCAGATGTGCGGCCTGAAAGGCGGCTGCAGATCAACTGGACGTCAATGCAGCCTGTTTGCCACCAGTCAAAAAGGCAAGGTGGGCCGCCCGGCCGATCAGGCACAGTACGACGAAGCAGTGAAAAATGGATTTCCGTTCATTCAGTCACAGGAACGGCTTTTGAGTCCGCTGCGCGTGAATATCGAAGGCTGCGCCGGAGAATCAGCACCAGTGCAGCCCATCGAAAAATCCGACGCTCCCGAGCCCCGCCCAGCGCCCCCGCAGCGGCAAGCGGTGAAGGCTTCGGTAGCATCTGCACCCGTTGAGGCGCCCAGTATAGAAGGCGGTGCAGCGCCGGATACGAAACCGAATAGACCTGTTAACTGAGCATCGGCTGATATGGGTAATCGGTAATGTCGGGCAGTGAAAGCGACCACTGTCTTCGGAGGCAACCGTGACGGTTAAGTCGAAAGAACGGAGCACTCGCCGCAGGGGTTTTCGCCTTGTGGGTTTGTGCCTGATCCTGTTTGGATGCTTTGTCAGGGTCATAGATCCGTTTCCCGTGCGCATGACTCGGCTAATATATTTCGACATCCTTCAGCGGATGGCCCCACGCGATTACACCCCCGACCTGCCTATCCGTGTTGTCGACATAGACGAACAGTCACTAGCCAACTGGGGGCAATGGCCGTGGCCGCGCAATCTCATGGCTCAGATGGTTGAAAACCTCGGCCAAAATGGCGCTGCGGTCATCGCTTTTGACATGCTGTTTGTCGAACCCGACCGCTATTCGCCTGCTCGATTATTGGAAGACCCTGCGTTGGCCGAGGTGCTCTCGGTCGATGAAGACGCCCAAAACCTGGACAACGATGTTTTTTTCGGAGCCGAAATCGCCAAATGGCCGGTTGTTCTGGGTGTAGCGGCCCGTGTGGCCGATGATGGTCAGCCCGTCATATCCAAGGCGGGGATCATCGAGATCGGTGAGTCTCCGACCTCAGGACTCGTCCAGGTTCCGCATTGGACTCCTCCTGCTCCGCCACTTTATTCAGATGCAACAGGCATTGGGGGCGTGAATGTCTCACCACTTGGTGGGACCGGTGTGGTCCGCCGGGTCCCGGTACTTTGGGGGGGACCGGATGGCGCCCTGCCAAGCCTGGGAATTGAGGCCCTTCGGGTGGCCTTGGGGGAAACAGTCCTTTTCGCCGAGGGCGCGTCCGATGAATCCGGTGTCATGCTGGCGCTTGAACTGGGCGATTTTCGATTGCCAACAACTCAGAACGGCGAAGTCTGGATCCGGTACAGGCGAGACCGGCCTGAACTGTATGTTTCTGCCAATGACGTTATGACGAATCCGGATGATCCTGCGCTGCGGTCCCGGATCGAAAACCAGATTATTCTTGTTGGCACCTCTGCGGCGGGTCTGTTTGATATGCACCAGACCTCGCTCGGAGAATCCGTGCCCGGCGTCTCGATCCACGCGCAGTTACTTGAACAAGTCCTAACGGGCGAAATGCTCAGCCGATCCGATGTGACCGCTGCGCTTGAGTTGGTCTCATTCGTCTTACTGGGGTTAGTGGTCGTCGCCGTCATGTCCAGCTTTGGTGCGGTCGCATCCTTCATTGCGGGTGGCGTATCTGCAGCCGTTGTTGTGCTGATCAGCTGGATGGCCTTTCAAAATCAACTCGTATTATTTGACGCAACCTTCCCACTTGCCGGTGGGATGGCGAATTTCGGGCTGTTGGCCGGATATCTATTCATTTCGACCGAGCGCGAGAAAAGAGCGATCCGAAAGATTTTTTCTCACTATGTCGCTCCTGAAATTTTGGATGAAATGGAAGGCTCGGACCATCAGTTGGTCCTTGGTGGAGAAACACAAGAGATCACCGTCATGTTCGCCGACATCCGTGGATTTACCCCGTTATCCGAGTCGGTTTCGGCCACGGAGCTCGTCGCCATTCTGAATGAGCTGTTTTCACAGGTCGGAGATCAGATTTTGCACGAGCGAGGCACAATCGACAAATTCATCGGCGACGCAGTCATGGCGTTCTGGAACGCTCCGCTTCCGGTCGAAAATCATCCCTGTCGCGCTGCACGGGCAGCCTTGATGATGCGCGGTGCATTGGCACAGTTCAATAGGTCCGAAATCATGCGCGAACGGCCACCCATTGCGCTGGCCACTGGCTGCGCGACAGGACAGGCCTGTGTGGGCAATATCGGGTCGCGGCGGCGGTTCAATTATACTGTGATCGGAGATGTGGTGAACGTCGCCGCCAGGATCGAACAAAGCTGCCGACATGTCGACTATGACATCTTGGTTTCGAATTCAGTTTACATTCTAGGCAAACAAGAGTTGGCGATGTTGGAAGCTGGGTTTGTGGACCTGAAAGGAAAAAAGAACCTGGAGCCCGTTTACATATTGATTGGCGATCAGGACATGCTCGACAGCGAGGCATTCCAGAACTTACGCGATGCGCATGCTCAACTTTTGTCGGCCATACGTGCGCGCGAACCGCTGGAGCGCACCGATGAGCTGCGCCAAAACTGCATCGACATTGCCAAAGAAATCGAACCCGGTCTTCTAACCTTTTATCGCGCGCTGTCTGGACGCACGGCGGATTTTCTGTCCGATGTCCAATCAAACAAGCTGTTGTTCAGTCATCACGCCCGTGAAGGACAAAATCTGGCCTAGCGGGCCCAGAGCCATTGCAACTTTCAAGCGAGCATGTGAACCCCATAGAACCGCCCAGAAGCAGGCACGGAAGTTGGGGAACCATATTGCTAAAGCCAAATCATCCATCCTGAACTTGGCTCCTTACTTCTGGCCTGAAGAAACTGGATCAGCACCTTACTGCACCGAGCTGACCATGTTGGGTGCTCATCGTGAAACAGACGCCATTATGGCCTATGTTCCGACTATTCTGACCTTGTTTGGCGCCCGAACGCTTACCGAAGCAATCAAAAATGGCACGTCGCCGAAAACGCGTTTTTCGCCCCCAAACACAGACCAGCCTGCGGTCTCCTGGGCATTTGCGGGGTCGGGCTTCTAAGCAACCTGTCCCGCGAGAAAGGGCTGTACGATTTTCTTGAAACAGCCGGATCTCTGCACTCTCTCGGGGTTGAAGTCGAAATGATCCTGGCCGGACCGGCCCACTGGAGCAAGACCTGACCTCGATCAAAGCCGCCGTCGCCAAAGACGAGATCAGATGGGACGGCCCGCTATATGGCGAAAAAAAGCAGCAATTATATGATGAGATTGACGTGTTTCTGTTTCCAACTCGATATAGTTTCGAAGCTCAACCAACTGTAATCTACGATGCCTTCGCGTCGGACACAGCCGTGACCTCTTTCGCGCGCAGAGCTATCGAAGAACAGGTTCAGGTTTGCATTGCGACCGTCGCCGTCGATCAGAGCTTTCACGAAACCGCCACCCAATTCCCCACGGGTTCCTAAGAAAGGCCGATCACGCGACCAACAGAATGACCACACCATTGGAGCATTTGGGCAAATCTATCTAATGTGAGGCCGCATTAGACGAATAGTAATACGCGATGGCCTGCGTCCTATTCTTAACCGATAGTTTTTCGTAAATGTTTGACAGGTGAAATTTCACGGTATTGGTCGATATCTGAAGCTCTTTGGACAACTCGCGGTTGGACATGCCCTTGGCTAGAGCTTCCAGAATCGCGCGCTCTTTCCGCGACAGGCTGTGGATCGGATTCTGTTGCATCTGGCGGACATCGATGAAGGGAAACACCATCTTGCCAGCAGCCACGTCCGCGCAGGTTTCCAGCAACGCTTCAACTTCACCTGACCGGGATGAGAACCCTGCAGCTCCTGCCTGCATTGCAAGGCGCGGAACATCTCCGACATCATCGCCGTAAATGACAAAACGGGGCGCACCTTCCTGTTCTCGCAAAACCTCGATCAATTTGGCCGCGCCAAGAACCGGCAAGCTCCAGGAGATCACACACACCTGGACCGGAACTCTCATGACCGCGCCCAGGAACCCTTCAGCAGTCGCCGATGTGGCAACCAAAGAGAATCGCGGATCACGTTCAAAAATCTCTGACATGGCCGATAAGACCAGCGGATTGTTGTCGGCAAGCATGACGTCAATCGGTTGTTGTGAAGGCTCTGTCATTGATTTTACATCCAAATCCTCAAGAAACTACCCATTCGTATAGGGCAAAACTTGGTATACTTCGGTATTCTTGCCAATACGGGTAGGTTTTTCCCCATCCCATTAGAAGTCCTAAAGCAGTAGTAAGTTACGTTGCGCGATGACGCAAGCAAGGCTTTCCTGATCCACAACGAGATGTCTGGGCGTGGTTGACCACCCCAACGATCAAGGAGGATCGCAATGACTTTCCAGATTTATCCAACGCTCGAAATCCCCGAGACGCTGGCCGCAGGCCCCGGGCCGGGCAATACAGACGCGCGCGTTCTACAAGCCTTTTCCAGCGCCGGAGTTGCGGATCACATGCAGGGCGACGTTTTGCGCGGCATGATCGAATGCAAGCACATGCTGCGCGAAATCTGGGGCACCACGAACATATACACCTTTGCGGTCGCGGGCACTGGTTGGAGCGCTTTGGACACCATGTTCTCGGCTGTCATGCCCGGTGACAAGGTTGTTGCGTTCAACAACGGGACCTTTTCTGGCATCGATACACTGACCCTTCGGATCAAGGCAGCGACACCGGACGAACATGCTGCCAACCCCTTGGATCCGCAGGCCGCCAGTGTCACGATCATCGACGTGCCGCATGGTCAGTCGGTGACCGGTGACATGGTCGAAGCCGCACTGGCTGAACACAAGCCCAAATGGGCGTTTATGGCACATTGGGAAACGGGATCAGGACGCATCAATGATTTGCGCGGCTTCTCGGATGCCTGCGAACGCCATGGTGCAATGGGACTGATCGACGCCGTTTCGTCTTTGGGTGTCGAAGATTTCCGGGTTGATGATTATCCGGGCATCGCGGGCTGGGCCTCTTGTCCGCAAAAGGGCCTGTGCTGCTTGCCGCTTACCTATGCTCCCGTCAGCTTTACCGATGCATATATCGACAGCCTGAAAGCAACGGGTGCCTACAGCTATGTTCACAATCCCATTTTCGAGGCCCGCCACTGGGGCATCGTCGATGGCCAGGATGTTGAAAAAGGCACATATCACCGAACACATTCGGGCTATGCCGTCGCGGCCTTTCATGAATCGTTACGCCTGACCCTGCAGGAGGGGCTAGCGAAGCGCGCGCATGCCTACAAAACGCACGAGGCCGTGCTGCGCGATGCCGTCATTGCGATGGGCTGCGAGGTCACCTCGGACATGTCCAGCCTTGTGGTGCTGAACCTGCCCGCTGAACTTGCAGGCCGCGAAATGGAGCTGGTGCAGAATTGCCGGGCCCGCGGCTTTGGCATCTGGCCAACCCTCAGCGCCCCTGTTCAGGTCCGCATCGGCATCCTGAACCAACTGAATCATCAGTCGATCGGCCGCATCGTGCATTTGTTTGCCGAAGCAATCCGCGAGATGGGTGGTTCGGTGAATCTCGAAGCGATCGAAGCGCTTCTGGAAAGCCGCTACGGCACATCTATCGCTGCATAAACGGGAGGAAATGCAGATGGATATCCACGAATATCAGGCGAAAGAACTTCTTTCGAATTTCGGCGTCGAGGTCCCTTCGGGGGCCTTGGCCTACAGCCCCGAACAAGCTGCCTATCGTGCACGTGAGCTGGGCGGCGACAAGTGGATTGTAAAGGCACAGGTTCACGCAGGTGGCCGCGGCAAAGCTGGGGGCGTAAAGCTCTGCAATTCGGAAAGCGAAATATACGCAGCCTGTGACGAGATGTTTGGCCGCAAGCTGGTGACGCATCAGACCGGCCCCGATGGCAAAGGCATCTATCGCGTCTACGTCGAATCTGCCGTTCCGATCGATCGGGAAATTTATCTGGGTTTTGTGCTCGACCGCTCAAGCCAACGCGTGATGATCGTCGCCTCGTCCGAGGGCGGAATGGAGATTGAGGATATTTCCGCAGAACGCCCTGATAGCATTGTCCGCTCCATCGTCGAACCTGCGGTAGGTCTGCAGGAGTTTCAGGCGCGCGAGATTGCCTTCAATCTGGGACTGGAGCCCCGTCTGATCCAAAACATGGTCCGCACCCTCCAAGGGTGTTACGCCGCTTTCAACAAGCTGGACGCGACTATGGTTGAAATCAATCCGCTCGTCATCACCGGCGACGATCGCGTGTTGGCGCTGGACGCCAAGATGAGCTTTGACGACAACGCCTTGTTCCGCCACCCGCAGGTCGCGGAGCTTCGCGACAAAAGCCAGGAAGACCCCCGTGAAAGCCGCGCGGCGGATCGTGGCCTGTCTTATGTCGGGCTGGACGGCAATATCGGCTGCATCGTGAATGGTGCCGGTCTGGCCATGGCGACGATGGACACGATCAAGTTGGCCGGGGGAGAGCCTGCAAACTTCCTCGATATCGGAGGCGGCGCGTCACCAGAACGTGTTGCCAAAGCTTTCCGATTGGTACTGTCCGACAAGAACGTCCAAGCGGTTCTGGTCAACATTTTCGCCGGCATCAACCGCTGCGACTGGGTTGCCGAAGGCGTCGTGCAGGCTCTGAAGGAACTGGATATCGACATCCCAGTCATCGTGCGCCTTGCCGGGACGAATGTTGAAGAAGGTCAGAAAATACTCGCCAAGTCCGGCCTGCCGATTATTCGTGCAACAACATTGATGGAAGCTGCCGAACGCGCCGTTGGTGCGTGGCAAAACGATTTGACCCAAAACACCAAGATGAGGGCTGTGTAATGAGCATTCTTCTGGACCGCGACACCCGCGTTATTGTTCAGGGCATCACTGGACGTATGGCGCGCTTTCACACCAAGGATATGTTGGAATACGGCACCAATGTTGTTGGCGGTGTCGTCCCTGGCAAGGGCGGCGAAATCGTAGAAGGCGTGCCTGTCTTCGACACTGTCAAACAGGCGGTCACGGCCACCGGCGCAGAGGCCAGCCTTGTCTTCGTGCCGCCCCCGTTTGCGGCGGATTCGATCATGGAGGCCGCAGATGCCGGTATCCGTTATTGCGTTTGCATAACCGACGGCATCCCGGCGCAGGACATGATCCGCGTCAAACGCTATATGTATCGCTATCCCAAGGACAATCGCATGGTGCTGACCGGCCCGAACTGTGCTGGAACTATCAGCCCTGGCAAGGCGCTGCTGGGGATTATGCCGGGCCATATCTACCTGCCGGGCAATGTCGGCATCATCGGTCGTTCGGGCACGCTGGGCTATGAAGCCGCGGCGCAGCTGAAGGAGCGTGGCATTGGCGTCTCAACCAGCGTCGGTATCGGTGGCGACCCGATCAACGGCTCGTCCTTCCGCGATATCCTTGAGCGGTTCGAACAGGATGAGGACACCGAGGTCATCGCCATGATCGGCGAAATCGGCGGCCCTCAGGAAGCCGAGGCGGCCGAGTATATCCGAGACCACGTCACCAAACCCGTCGTGGCCTATGTCGCCGGTCTGACCGCACCTAAAGGCAGGACCATGGGTCATGCCGGGGCGATCATCTCGGCATTTGGCGAAAGCGCCTCGGAAAAGGTCGAAATCCTATCGGCGGCGGGTGTGACTGTTGCTGAAAACCCTGCGGTAATTGGCGAGACCATCGCCCGCGTCATGGGAGAGGCTGCGTGATGGTCAAACCTTCGGTCCTTGTCACCCGTCGCTGGCCCGCCGCCGTCGAGGCGCAACTGGCCGAAAACTATAACACCGTACTCAACATCGGGGACAAACCATTGTCCCCGGCCGAGATCCGCGATGCGTTGAAACGCTATGACGCGGTTCTGCCCACGGTCACCGACACGCTCAGCGCCGAAGCGCTGGACGTATCTGCAGCGCAAACCAAAATCCTCGCCAATTATGGAGTTGGTTACAGCCATATCTGTGAACCCGCTGCGCGCAGCCTTGGTATGACTGTAACCAATACGCCGGATGTCTTGTCCGAATGCACGGCTGATCTGGCCATGACATTGCTGCTGATGGTAGCCCGCCGCGCCGGCCAAGGCGAACGTGAGCTGCGCGCGGGCGGCTGGACCGGCTGGCGTCCGACCCATCTGGTCGGCACCAAGGTCAGCGGCAAGACTCTGGGCATCATCGGTTTTGGCCGCATCGGTCAGGAAATGGCCCGTCGCGCGCACCATGGGTTCGGCATGAATATTCTTGTCCAGAACCGCAGCACTGTCTCGTCCGAGGTATTGAAACAGTTCAACGCAACTCAGGTCGATACCGTGGACGATCTGCTGCCGCACTGCGATTTCGTCTCACTGCACTGCCCGGGTGGGGCCGCAAACCGGCACCTGATCAACGGGCGCAGAATGGATCTGATGAAGCCCAACGCCTTCCTCATCAACACTGCGCGCGGTGAGGTCGTGGATGAGCACGCGCTTGTGCAGTCGCTGATGTTCGACACGATCGGTGGGGCTGCTTTGGACGTGTTCGATGGCGAACCTCGCATTAGCCCGGATCTGTTGCAATGCGACAACCTGGTGATGCTACCCCATCTGGGTAGCGCCACAAAAGAATCGCGCGAGGCCATGGGCTTTCGCGTACTCGACAATCTGGCCGACTTCTTCGCAGGTCGCACCCCGCGGGACCAGGTGATCTGATGCAAGCGCTGGCCCGCAATATTCCGTCCACCCCGGACCCTTCGGGCTATGCCGAGGAATTGCGCTCGGAACTGCGGGCGTTGTGGCGGAATATTCTGTCGAAGCGGGCGCCGCATGTGGCCACATGGGCCGAAGCCATGCCGTTGCAACCCATCCCTACAGGGCTCGAGGCAACGCCGTATCTGCAAGCCCTATCGATCTGGTTCCAACTGTTACGCATCATTGATGAAAACGCCCATGTCCGGGACCGGCGCCTTACCGAGACCCTAAGCGGCGCGGAAGCGGTCGAAGGCGGGTTTGCCGAGGTATTGTCTGAACTGCAATTAACGGACAGCCAGACAAAAAAACTGACGGCTGACCTATGCGCCGGTCCCACCCTGACCGCGCACCCGACCGAGGCCAAACGGGTCACCGTTTTGGAAATTCACCGGCGGATCTACCGCAATCTTGTCAGTCTTGAAGTGCAACGATGGACCCCGACCGAACGCACCGAATTGCTGAATGGTCTGGAAGGCGAGATTGATCTTTTGTGGCTGACAGGCGAACTTCGCCTGTCGCGCCCAAGCCTGCGCGACGAGATCGAGTGGGGGTTGCAATTCTTCCGGGATGCAATCTTTGACGCCGTCCCGCAGGTCATGGATCGGTTCGATCAGGCCTGCATGCATGTGTTGGGTCAGACTCTAGGCAAAACACCCAACATTCGCTTTCACAGCTGGATTGGCGGCGACCGGGATGGCAATCCGAATGTCACAACCGAGATGACCGCACTGGCCCTGCAACGCGGCCGTGAAACGGTTCAGGATCTTTATCGTCAGGCCATCGATCAAGCTGCAAGCCGGTTGAGCATCAGCGCGCTCATATTGCCGCTTCCTGAGTCAAACCGTGCACGTGTACAAGAAATTATCGACCGGACTCCGGACGACGATCGCAATCGAAACGAACCGTTCCGGCAGGCTCTCAATGCCATTCGCTATCGGCTGACCGATGGCGGCTATGATCACATCTCACAATTCGTAAGCGATCTTGGGGCACTTGATGCGGCTTTGTGCGCGGTCAACGCCGACGTCCTGGCACAGAGGCATATCCGTCCGCTGTGCCGTGCCGCTATGGTTTTCGGGTTCCGAACCACAACCCTGGATATTCGTCAGAATTCAACCGTCACGAATGACGTTCTGACGGAACTTTGGTCACAATCCGGACATGCACCGGAATATGGCACGCCCGACTGGTCTACCCGTCTGCGATCAGAGCTGGCAGATCAAAACCTGCCCTATCAAAACCGCGAGGCGCTGAGCGATCAGGCGCGGGAAATGCTGGCACTTTTAGCGCTTGTTCATAGTGTTCGCTCGGGGCCGGACCCCAAGGCAATTGGGCCATTTATCCTGTCCATGACCCGGTCTGCCGATGATATTCTCGGTGTGTACCTGCTGGCCCGCTATTCCGGTTTCGGGTCCGAGACACTGGATATCTCGGTGGTGCCATTATTCGAAACGATTGCAGATCTTCGCAATGCCCCTGCGATCCTGCTGGACGTTTTGGCAGTACCGCTTGCCCGCCGCAGCCTCAAAACCGATGGAAATGAAATCGAAGTGATGCTGGGGTATTCGGACAGCGGCAAGGATGGCGGGTATTTCTGCTCAACATGGGAGCTGGAGCGCGCCCAACGTCGCATCGTGACGGCACTGGCTTCGCAAGGTTTCAAGGTCACGTTTTTCCATGGACGCGGAGGCTCAGTCAGTCGGGGCGGCGCTCCCACTGGGCGGGCGATTGCTGCTCAGCCCAGCGGAACAATTGCCGGGCGCTTGCGCGTAACTGAACAGGGCGAAGTTGTTTCGACCAGATACGCCAACCGCGGAACAGCCGCGGCCCATCTGGAACTGCTCCTCTCAAGCACGTTGCGTCATACCGCCAATCCCGGCGAAACCCTGGCACGGCCCGAGTTCGACGACGCGCTGGATGCTCTGTCGGAACTGTCACAGACAACCTATGTCTCGCTTTTGAAGATGCCAGGCTTTCTGGACTATTTCCAGCAGGCCAGCCCGGTCGAGGAATTAGCCCGCCTGAAAATAGGATCTCGTCCGGCACGTCGCTTTGGCGCGGCCAGTCTGGATGATCTGCGCGCCATTCCATGGGTTTTTGCCTGGTCGCAGAACCGCCACCTGATCACGGGCTGGTATGGTTTCGGGGCCGCAATGGCCAGCTTCCGCAAATTTCGTGGCGCGCGCGGTGATGAAGTGCTGCAGGATATGTTTCAGCACTCCCGGCTGTTCCGCCTTGCCGTCGATGAGATGGAGAAATCGCTCTATCAAGCGGATATGGGCATCGCCGCACAATACGGCGAACTAGTGCACGATGAGAACACCCGACAAATCGTCTTTCAGTCAATCAAAGCGGAATACGATAGCGCCTGCAGTGCAGTGCAATTTCTGACGGGAGGACAAACTATCGGACACCGTTTCCCTCGCCTGTGCGAGCGGTTTGATCGCAAACGGGCAGAACTGGCCCGCATTCACGCGCTGCAGGTCGAATTGCTGCGACAAGCTCGAACCGAGCCTCAGGCAGGATCGGTTCCTGTTCCCCTCCTGCAATCGATGAACGCTATTTCCGCTGGCCTTGGCTGGACCGGCTAACCCTTTTAGGAGGTTTCAAAGTGAACGCCCCGCAACGCACTCAAGGTTTTTTCACCCAGTCTCTCTCAGCGCGCGACCCAGAGCTGTTCGGCTCGATCACGTCCGAGCTGGGCCGTCAGCG